>PIUA01000022.1 GCA_017577405.1 Bacillota bacterium | reverse complement strand
GCTTGCCGTGTTTTTTTTCTTACAAGCCATAAGCCGCAACCTCGTAGGGGCTGCGCTGCGTTGGGCCGGAAGTTGTATAAAAACCCCAGCCCGGAAGCCGGCCCCGGGGGCCCAAGCGGCCCGCCCCCCGGACCCCCCCCCCCCCCCCGACCCCCCCGCCGATGATCACCAGATCCCAGGAAGACCCATCCAGCTCCGCCCACACCTGGGCACGCGCGGCGGCCGCCACCTTGGAACCTCCTCCCTTCACCGGTCCACCAGCTTGCCGGGGTTCATGATCCCCTGGGGATCGAGGGCCGCCGCGGCCTGGCGGAGCACCTCCAGGCCCAGGGTCCCCTTCTCCGCCTCCAGATACGGCTTGTGGTCCAATCCCACCCCGTGCTGGTGGCTGATGGTCCCACCTTGCTCCACAATGGCCAGGCTGGCCGCGCCCTTCAGGGCCCGCCAGCGCTCCAGATCCCGCTCCGGATCACCCGACAGGCGGAAGACGTAGGTGACGTAGATGTTGCTCCCATCGGGGTAGAGGTGGGAGAGGTGGCTGAAGACGTGGACCCGCTCCCCCTCGGGCTTCAGGGCTTGTTCCAAGGCGGCCTCGATGGCCCTGAGGGTCTCGGGCACCGCCCGCCAGGGCGTGGCCGTCTCCAAGGTGTCGACGGCGTAACCGTTCTCCCACAGGGTGTTCCGCAGGTAGGGCGTCCGAAAACGGCTCTTCTCCCACTCCCGCCCGAAGAGGCTCCCCACCAAGACGCCCCCGTGGCGGCGGATGATGGCCTTGGCCGCCCCTAAGGCCTCCCGCACCCGCCGGCGTCGCCCGGCCGCCCCCACCAGGAGCATGCACTTGCCCGCCCCCGCCCCCCGGATCGCCAGGTACCGCTCCAAGAGACCGATGAGCCGCTCCCGGCCCGCCAGGCGGAGGGTGGTCTCCGTCTCCCGGGCGGTGCTCAGCCGGACCATCACCAGGGGGAGTCGCTCCTGGACCAAGGTGCGGGCCGCCGCGAGGGCCCCGTCGAAATCGGGGAAGAAAAAGCCGAGGAAGACCTCCCGCTCCGGTACGGGCCTCACCCGGACCACCGCCTCGGTGAGGATGCCCAGCCGCCCCTCGGAGCCCAAGACGAGCTGCCGCAGATCGGGCCCCGCGGCGCTGGCCGGGGAGGGTGGCAGGTGGAGGGTGCCGGCCGGGGCCTGCAGGCGGCCGCCGGCGAAGAGCTCCTCGATCCGCCCGTACCCCAGGGACTGCTGGCCCGAGGAGCGGGTGACCACCCAACCGCCCAAGGTGGAGTACTCAAAGGACTGGGGGTAATGGCCGAGGGTGTAGCCTGCGGCCCGGAGCTGGGCCTCCAGGTCAGGGCCCCGTACCCCGGCGCCGAAGGTGGCCAGCCGGCTGACCTCATCCAGGTAGTGGAGCTTCCAGAGACGGCTCAGATCGACGGAGAGGACGGGGGGCCCGTCGGGATCCACGGTGAGGTGGCCCACCACGCTGGTCCCGCCCCCGTAGGGGATGACCGCGGCCTTGGCCTCCTGGGCGAAGCGCAGAAGCTCCCGGACCTGGGCATCGTTCTCGGGGAAGGCCACCCCGTCGGGCACCGCCCCCACCCGGCCGCTCCGCATGGCGATCCAGTCGGGCAGGCTCTGGCCCCGGGCCCGGCGCAGGCGGGTCTCGGGATCGGAGGTGACCAGCGGGTGGTCGGGCAGCCGGGAGGGCGGCACTCGCCGCACCACCTCCTCCAGGGTGGCGTCCCGGGGCGGTTGGCCCGCCCCCACCCGCTCCACCAGGTAGGCACGAGCGCCCTCCTCCAGCGGGTAGTGCTCCGCCTCATCGCCCCAGCCATTCCAACGACGCACGGCTGCCACCTCCTGGAAGGATCAGTCTCCCGGTCTCCCCCGGTTCCCCGCCCCTCCCTCCAACCGCTGCCAAAGGCGCAGGCTGGCCGCCATGGCGGAGCGGGTCACCCGCTCAGCCCGGCCTGGATCCCGGGCCATGGCCGCGTCCAGAAGCCGCCGGTAGAAGCGCCGGGAGAAGGCCCGGCCTTTGGGCTGCTGGAAGTAGCGGGGCGCGAGGCGCTGGTAGAGGGCCTCGTAGCCGTTGAGGATCCACGTGTAGACCGGGTTCCCCGAGAGCCGGGCGAGGGTGCGGTGCAGCTCCCAGTCGAAGCGGGCGAAGGCGTGGGCCTCTGGCGGGAGCTCGGCCGCCCGGGCCAGCCGGGCGACCACCTGCTCGGGCGCGGCCCGCACGGCCGCTCGAGCGTAGGCGGGCGCCAAGGCCCGGCGGGCTTCCAGCAACCAGCCCACCAAGGGCGCGGGCAGCCGCTCCGGGTGCTCCGCCAGGGCGGCCAGCATGTGGGAGGTGCCGCTGGTCCAGTAGTCGTTCACCCGGGTGGGTCGGCCCTGTTGGATGGTGATCCACCCTTGGGCGGCCAGCCGATGGAGGGCCTCCCGCAGGGTGGGCCGGGCCACACCCAGGCTCTGGGCCAGCTCCCGCTCGGCCGGGAGCGAATCGCCTGGAGCGTACTGGCCTGCCAGAATGGCCTCGATGAGGCGCCCTTCGACCTCTGCCGCCGGCGACCGGTGGGGTGCCGTCACCGCCCTCGCCTCCGCTGGTCTGATCTGTCCAATGAACTGGTCTGACCTCTCCGGACGGAGCTTTCCGCTTTTCGCCTGGCAATTCCTTCCTAACCTGGCTGGAGGGTCCTTCAGGGCAGGCGGGGGCCGGGAATCGTGGGGAGGCAAGGCATGTCGGGCAAGGTTCCAGTATGGTCGGCGCTGGGCCAGAATTCAAGCCTGGGCGGGACTGGTGCGCGTCTTGCGGGATCGAAGGCTTCGGGCCGCACGCCATCCCAGCCGGAGTGCGGCGACCCCCACCCTCCCTGCCTGCCGCGCCGTCCACCGCACGGCCCGGACCGCTCCCCGGAGACCGGCCCGCACCAGCAGGCCCATGGCAGCCCGGACCCGGCTCAGGTCTTCCTCGAGCGTGCCAGGTTCCAACCCTACGGCTTTGAGGTGCGCCTCGCGGCGTTCCTCGGGGAGCTGGGCCAGGACCCGGTGGAGGGCGCGCAAGACGGCGTAGAGGTCGTCGAGCTGCCCCAGACCGGGGATCAGGCCCGGGATGAGATCAATGGGTGAGAGGGAGTACCCCAGCCCCGCGGCCAGCCAGAGGCGGTGGCGGCGGGACGTGGCCGGGTCCCGATAGAGGCTGGCCAGGAGGCGGGTGTAGGCCGGGAGCCTGCTCGCCACCGGCGCCAGGTTCTGCTTCAACCCTTCCAAGAGAGGCAGCGAAGCCTGCGCCATCACCTCACCTCCGTCGTTCTAGGCTGCCCCAGTCTTCGCTGAGCGAGCTTGTAAGCCCTCCCTGATGGGCAGGTCGGCTCAATATCCTGAAGATCCGAAGTGCCCAGGCACAGGATCCTGCCGGACGGAAACGGATTTCCCGGGAAAAGGTCGCCCCCGCCTGGCGTGGCTATACAACGTGCGTCGGCACCAAGGAGGGATTCCCCGTGGATGGTCTGTACGAGGTCGTGTCCGTTGATGAGGCCGTGGTCTACCGTGACGGAAGTATCACCAAGCGGATCCTTTTCAAGGAGCCCCAGGCGACCGCCTTCGTCCTCAACTTCCAGCCGGGGCAGGCCCTGCCGCCCCATGCCCATGCCGGGTCCCTGCTGATCCTCCAGCCTCTTCGCGGCTCGGGCGTGCTGACCGTGGGCGACAAGGCAGAGACCATCGGCCCCGGTCAGATCGCCCGGGTGGATGGGGATGCGGTCATGTCGCTCGCCTGTCGCGGGGACGAACCGCTCTCCGTGCTCGTCATCCTTGCACCGACGCCTGCAGACCCACGCTACACCCAGCCTGTGTAGACCCACCATGCGTGGGCAAGAGCAACCCGACCGGACGGCGCCAAAGCCCACGCCCCACGCTCGTCTGAGTGTACACGGTCCACCGGGTCATCGGGCCGCAGCCTGCCCCTCGCAGCAGGCCACAGGGCAGCATGCCCCGGACAGGCCCCCGCCCGCCTGTCCCGATGGCGCCGCGTTCCTATGCCGCGCCCCGGTACGTGCAAGGCCCAGGAGCCCCCGAATTAGCCGGACCAGACCAGCTTCTTCCGCGGTCTGTTTCCGGCCCGTGAGGTATCGACGGCGTTCCCGCTCCCTCGCCGCTTCCTGGCGTAGTTCTTCCAGGCGGTACTTGGCGTACCAGAGCAGTGGGTCACCAAGAGGTCCCATCCCGAGGCCACCTCCACGACATATCAATGAATCTTGATGTTTTGGCCAGAAAAAGAGCCCGCGGCGCAGCGGGTTCATCCCCAAGGGTGCGAGCTTACGAGCCTTCGGGCCCGGCACCCGCCTCAGGCAGCAGGACTCCCGAAAGCAGGGCTCGGGTAAAGTGATGCAGGGCTTCCAGGCCACTGGGGTTGAGAACGTAGTAGGTCCACCGGCCCCGCGGCACCTCGGCAACGAGCCCGGCCTCCTTCAAGACGCGAAGGTGGTAGGAAACCAGGGACTGGCCGAGCTGCAGCTGGTCCTGGAGCTCGCACACGCAGATCCCATCAGGCATGCCGTCCTCGCAAGGAAGGTTGCAGCAGGCGCGCCCCTGGCCGATGAGGCTGAGCATCTCCACCCGTACCGGATCGCTCAGGGCCTTGGCTGCCCGGACCACATCCCGCTTCCTCTCGACATCAGACCCCGCTGGCACCGCTTGCTTCACCTTTCGGGCCTCCCTGCCCACATCATATCAACGTTCATTGATTCGTCAAGAGGTAGGCCCAGGTTGCGTCGTACCGCGCCGCACCTGCTCGGCGAACAGGTCCCTCGCCGACGGCACGAGGCCTGACACGCCCCGGTCCCTGCCGGCGGTTATGCGACTCCACCGAGTGACAGAGGCACGCAGGCCTTCGCTGTGGCCTTTTTGACCCGAGGCCGCCGAGTCCCTCGAAAAGCCCACTCGCGCGCCAGCGGGCCTTTCTGCCGGTAGAGTGCGGTGGCAACAGCAGGGTCCACACTTGACCCTTTTCCAGTGAGCAAGTCCGGCGCATCGTGCCCCGAGAGGAGCCTGCAACGAGGTACTCGGCGCTTGAGAGGGGCTGTTCACTTATCCCGGCTTCTCGTTCGTTGGCCCTGCCCTGCGCCTTTGGTATGGTGTGCCTGCACTTCCTGAATCTTCCAGACGGATGGTGGATGGCGGTGCGGGTCAAGCCTTCTTGGCGAGGCAGAAGCCGGTGGCCGTGGGCGCTACGGGTCACGCTGGTGCTGGGAGTTCATCTCTTCTACCCAGCCACAGCCTTGGCCCAGATCGACCCTCTCGTCTACGCTGCCGTAGCTCCCGAACCCCGGGTGACTGGCAGCGTCACCGTCGCGCCGGACGGCGCTTTCCTGCCTGACGGCAGCCTCCTGGAAAGCCGGGAGTTGACGCTTCAGGTTACCGTCGAGCATCCTCTGCGCCCAGGTCTGGCCTTGAACATGGCCCTGGCTGGCTCGCACTTGGTATTGCGGGTGGATGGTGCCGATGAGCAGGACAGCCTGGTCCTAAACCACGTGGCCCTCGGCCTGACCCGGGTAACAGACGCCCCAGCTTTTGGCGATCATCAGGTATTCAGCCTCGAAACCTTTCTCCCGCTTGACCCGATGCCCGGCCGGCTGGGTTATCGGGCTGAGGCCAGGGCTGTCTGGCTCCATGACCCCCTGGCTTTGGAGGTGGCTGGATCCGCGCGGGCCCTCCCAGGCAGGCCCATGACGTTCGGCTGGTCGGGGGGAGTCACCTTCCTGGCAAACCGCCACTTCAGCCTGTCCGCCCAGCTCGAGCTGATCGACGGCCCCCGCGAGGCACCGACCACGATCGGCTCCCTCACCCTCTACCGGCACCCGGTACTCCCGGGC
>PIUA01000001.1 GCA_017577405.1 Bacillota bacterium | reverse complement strand
GGGAGGCGGCTTGCGCGCTCACTGGTCGGCGCGCATCGCAAGGTCCTGGGGGGGCCCCGCAGCATCCGCCAGCCGAATGCGCGCGCCGGCAGGGGGGTTACCGTGGCCCGCCACCCCGAGGGCGCCGGCGGCCCGGCCGCCCACCGCCGCGGCCACGGCCGTCTTGCCCTGGCGTTCGAGGGCCTCGAGGTCGGCTTCGAGCGGCGAGACGTCCACTCCTTCTTCCTGGAGCAGCCGCTTGGTACCCACCAGCACCGTGCGGCCGCCCACCCGGGCCCGGACGCCCTTGCCGGGGATCGCGGCAAAGGCTTCCGGTTCCCCGAGGGACTCCGGGGAGAGCCCGCGGGCCTTGGCGCCTTCGACGACGGCCGCCGCCAGCGGGTGCTCGGAGCGGCTTTCGGCGGTGGCCACCAGGGCCAAAAGACCGTCACCATCCATCCCTGGCGTGGGCCGCACGTCGGTGAGCTGCGGCTTGCCGCGGGTGATGGTCCCGGTCTTGTCCAGGACCAGCGCCGTCAGTGAGCGAGCCTTCTCCAGGTGTTCGCCCCCCTTGAAGAGGATGCCGTGCTCCGCCGCGAGCCCTGTTCCCACCATCACCGCAGTGGGCGTGGCCAGCCCCAGCGCGCACGGGCACGCGATGACCAGGACCGCGGTCATGTTGACCAGCGCCCGGGTGACGTCGCCGGCGTAGGCCAGCCAGGCGAAGAAGGTGACCAGGGCCACGGCGACCACCGCCGGCACGAAGTAGCCGGAGACCACGTCGGCCAGGCGCTGGATGGGCGCTTTGGACCCCTGGGCCTCCTCCACCACCCGGATGATCTGGGCCAGAGCGGTCTCCCGGCCCACCTTGGTCGCGACGAAGGTAAACGAGCCGTGGGTGTTGAGGGTGGCCCCGATCACTTCATCGCCCACCTGCTTTTCCACGGGGAGGCTCTCGCCGGTCAGCATCGACTCGTCCACCGCGGAGCTGCCCTCGACGATCCGGCCGTCCACCGGGATCCGCTCGCCGGGCCGCACCAGGATCAGATCGCCCACCGCCACCTGCTCGACGGGGACGTCGACGGGCCTTCCGTCCCGGATCACCCGGGCCGTCTTGGGCTGCAGGCCCATCAGGCGCTTGATGGCTTCGGAGGTGTGGCCCTTGGCCCGGGCTTCCAGGAGCTTCCCCAGGATGATCAGGGTGATCAGCACCGCGCTGGTCTCGAAGTAGTATCCTTCAATCCCCAGCCGCGGGCCGGCCAAGAGGCTGGCCACGCTGTAGCCGTACGCGGCGGTGGTGCCCGTCGCCACCAGGACCGACATGTTGGCCGAGCGGCTCTTCAGGTTGTGATACGAGTCGACGTAGAAGGGCCAGCCGGCGATGAACTGCACCGGTGTCGCAAAGAGCAGCTGCACCCAGCCGTTGTTGAGAAAGTCGAGGACAGGATGGTGGAGGTGGCCCGTGTGCCCAGCCATCGCGAGCAGGAGGGGCAGGCTCAGCGCGGCCGCCAGGATGAAGCGGCGCTGCTGGGCGCGGATCTCCGCCTCCCGGACCGCTTTTTCCG
>PIUA01000052.1 GCA_017577405.1 Bacillota bacterium | reverse complement strand
TCCCGCGGGGGGGCGGCGCGCGCCGGGGCACCGCCTCTCCCGGACCGGCCTCCGCCAGGTGGAGGCCGCTGCGTCGGCGGGGCAGATCGGGCGGGAGTCGGCGGGCGGGTACGACGTGGCCGAAGCCGCCCAGCGGCTGGGCTTTGGGCAGCGTCCCGGGGGCCACCAGAAGGCGGGCAAGGCGCTGGAAGCCGCCCGCCAGAAAGTGGAGCGGGCCCAGCGAGAGCAGGAGCAGCTCCAGCAGGCGGAGCAGCGCCTGGCCGCCTTGGAGGCGGGCGCGGCCGAGGCGGCGGCCGCCGCTGAGGAGGCCCACCGGCTGGACCGCTGGATCGAGCTGGCCGAAAGCCGGGCCGTGGAGGCCGAACGGCGCCGGGCGCTAGACGCCTTCCCCCCGTGGATGGAGGCCCTAACGGGCGATGAGATCCATCGCCTCGCCCGCCTGGAGGCGGCCCAGCGGGAGGCCGAGGCTGACCGGCAGGCGGCGGAGCGGGCCCGGCAGCAGGCGGTGGAACTCCGGGAGGCCCAGGGGTTGCCCGAAGGGGGGCTCTCCCTGGAGGAACTGCACCAGCTCCGGGAGCGCCACCAGAGCCTGGAGGAGCGGGAGCGGGAGTGCCGGGAGCTCCAGCGGCAGCTGGCTCAGGCCGAGGAGGCCCTAGAGACGGAAAGCCGCCGGCTGGGGGGCGAGGTGGAGGTGGGGCGGCTGGCCACGCTGAACCGGGAAGCCCTCCAAACCCTGCACCAGGCGGCGGCGGAAGGCCAGGCTCTGGAAGAGGAGCGGCGGAGCCTGGAGGCCCAACGGGCCCGGTTCGCGAGGGCCGGCGAGGGGCCCGGCGACGAAGGGCCCGACGAACGCCGCCTCTGGCAGGGGATGGACCTCCTGAGCCGCTGGCTCCGGACGCCCGACACCACCCAGCACGCCCAGCACCGGCGGCAAGCCCTCGGGGTGGCCCTGGTCGGGGTTGCGGCGACCCTGGCGGGGCTGGTCTTGGGCGGTGGCGCCCTGCTTGTTGGGTTGGTGGCGGCCGGGGCGGGGCTGGCCCTGGCCTGGGGTGTGGCCCGCTGGCTCTTCGCCGCCCCGGAGGATCTCCGGGGGACGTTGGTGGCTCAGTACCGGGCGCTGGGCCTGCCTGAGCCCGCCGGCTGGAGCCCGGACGGGGTGGCCGGGCTCCTCGCGGACCTCCTGGAGGACCTGGCCCGGGCCAAGGAAGAGGCCTACCGGCAGGCCCGGCACCAGGAGCTCTCCCGCCAGCTGGCTGAGGTGGAGTCCCGTCTGGAGGGCTGGCGGCAGGGGTGGGAGGCTCTCCTGGCCGAGCTGGGGCTGGCCACCAGCCTGCCGGCCGCCGACGGTGTCTGGCTGGCCGAGCGGATCGCGGCCTGGCAGTCGGCCCAGGGCCGGGTGGAGGAGGTGCGGGCGGCCCTCCTGGACGCGGAGGCCGAACGGGACCGGGTGATGGCCCAGCAGGCGGCGGCGCTGGCCCCCTACGGGTACGCGGCCTTGGAAACCCGGGAGGCCCTGGCCGGGGCCTTGGCCGGGCTGGAGGCCCGGCGGGAGCGCTGGGAAAAGGCCCGGCAGGCCGAGCGGGAGGCCCTCCAGCAGGCCCGGGCCAAGGAGGCGGAGGTGCGCCGCCTCCGCCAGGAACGGCAGGAGCTCTTCCAGCGCCTGGGTTTGGACGGGGACGATCCGGCGGCCGAGGCGGCTCTGCGGCAGGCGGTGGCCGACCTGGAGCGGTACCGGGCGCTGCAGAAGGCGTGGGAGGAAGCTTCGTGGCGGCTGGAGCGGGCACGAGAAGAGCTGGCCGCCCTGGGCCTCGATCCGGACAGCCTCCCCGAGCGGAGCTTGGAGGAACTCCGCCTGGCGCAGCAGGTGGCCCGACGCCAGGCCGATGAGGAGCAGCACCTCCGGGAGGAGATGGTCCGCATCCAGGAGCGGATCCGGCAGGCCAAGGCGGCCCACGACCTGGAAGAGGCCTTGGCCGAGGAGGATGCGGCCCGGGAGCAGGTGCTCGACCTCTTCCGGAAGGAGGCGGCCACGACCCTGGGGGCGTGGCTGGCCGGGCTGGTGCAGGCCCACAGCCGGGAGAGCGAGCGGCCCCAGGTCTTCCACCGGGCCAGGGAGCTCCTCCACACGGTGACCAAGGGCCGATACACTTTGGAGCTGGAGGAGGGGGACCCGCCCGCTTTTCGGGCCTTGGAGACGGCCACGGGCGAGGGCCGCGCGCTGGATGAGCTCTCCAGCGGCACCCGGGTGCAGCTCCTCCTGGCGGTGCGGGTGGCCTTTGTGGAGACCCAGGAGCAGGGCGCCCGGCTCCCGCTCATCTTCGATGAGGTGCTGGCCAACAGCGATGACGAGCGGGCCCAGGCGGTGATGGAGGCGGTGGTCGCCCTCGCCCGCCAGGGGCGGCAGATTTTCTACTTCACCGCGCAGTTGGATGAGGTGGCCAAGTGGCAGGCGGTGCTGGAGGGGGCGGGGGTTCCCTTCCGCCTGCTCGATCTGGAGGGCCTCAAGCGGGAGGAGGCGGCCACCTTGCGGCCGCTGCCGGCGCCGGGGCCCAGCCGCCCCGAGCCGCCGCCTCCAGAAGGGCTGAGTTACGCCGAGTACGGCCGGCGGCTCCGGGTCCCGGGCCTTTCGCCCCATCACGATGCTCCGGGCCAGGTCCACCTCTGGCACCTCCTGGATGACGGGGAGGATCTGTACCGTCTCCTGAGCCTGGGCCTGGAGCGCTGGGGCCAGCTTCAAGCCCTGGGGGAGGCTGGGCTGGAGGCGATGCTGCCCGGCCGGGGCCGGCGGCTGCACCAGAAGGCCCAGGCCGCGGCCCGGGTGCTTGCCGCGGTGGTGGAGGCCTGGCGGGTCGGCCGGGGCCGGCCCGTGGACCGGGGGGTCTTGGCGGCTTCCGGAGCGGTGAGCGAACGGTTCCTGGACGGGGCGAGTCGACTGGCCCAGCGGGTGGGAGGCGACGCCCGGCGGCTGGTGGAGGCGTTGGCCGCCGGCGAGCTCCGCCACTTCCGGCAGGACAAGCTGGAGCAGCTCCGGAGCTTCCTCCGGGACGAGGGCTACCTGGATGAGCGGGAGCCCTTGGCGCCGGAGCGCCTCTCCAGCTATGCCCTGGCCGCGGCCGCGCCCGCCTTGGGATCAGGGCTCTTGACCCGGGAGCACGTGGACCGGCTGGTGGCGGCGGTGGTGGGGGCGGAAGGGTGAGCGCGCCGCCCCTGCGGAGTCTGGACCAGGAGCAGGCGGTCAGCAGGCGCACCCGGGGTGGTGGAGCACCAGGGGCCCTCGCCGCCTCTCTGGGCCGTCTCGGACCGGGATCGTTACCGAACCGGCCAGCGAGCGATGCTCCCCGGCGAGCTGGGACCAACCGGGGACAGACGGGGCCAGCCCCCTTGAGTTGCCGGGACCTGGGGGAGACCCTATACTAGAGGCGGCAAGGGGAAGCCGGGTGCAAGCCCTTTTGACGCTCGACTCCGTGCCGGGAACGTTATCACAGCAAGGACTGGAGGCTGGCCGGTGCAGCCCTCGAAGGCGCGTACCCGCCGGGTGACCCTGCGCGATGTCGCTCGGGCGGCGGGAGTTTCGATCAACACGGCGTCCCGGGCGCTCAATGGGAAGCCCGACGTGAGCGAGGCGACTCGGGCCCGGGTGCAAGCGGTGGCGGCCCAGCTCGACTACCGGCCCAACCAGGTGGCCCGGGGGCTTCGCCAGCAGAAGACCGCCACCTTAGGGGTGGTGGTGGCCGATCTGGCCAACCCCTTTTTCGCGGAGGTCGCGGAAGGCATTGAACGGACGGCCGCGACGGAGGGGTACAGCATCATTCTGGCCAACTCTGAGGAGAACCAGCACCGGGAGGAGCAGGCCGTCCGGACCCTGGTGGAGCGCCAGGTGGACGGGATCCTCATCACCCCCACCCAGCAGTCGGAGGCGACCGTCCGCTACCTGATGCAACGACACGTGCCCTTCGTGCTGGTGGCCCGCTACTTCGAGGGGCTGGATGTGCCGGCGGTGGTCAACGATGACCGGGAAGGCGCCCGTCTGGGGGTGGAGCACCTGATCACCCAGGGGCACCGGGAGATCCTCTTCCTGAACGGCCCGCCCTACAACTCCAGTGCCAAGCTCCGCCTGCGGGGGTACCAGGACGCCCTGGAAGCGGCGGGCATCCCCTTCCGCCCGTCCCTGGTGATCAATACCGATGCCCGCTCGTCGGGGGGCTACGCGGCGATCCAGCAGGCCCTGGCGTCCGGGGTCCGCTTCACCGCCGTCGCCTGCTTCAGTGACTACGTGAGCTTTGGCGCCATCCGGGCCTTGCGGCAAGCCAAGCTCCGGATCCCTGAGGACGTGGCCGTGATCGGCTATGACGATATCGACCTGGCTGCTATTGTGGAGCCTGCCCTCACCACGGTCCACATTGCCAAGACCCGGCTCGGTCAGGTCGCGGCCCACATGTTGCTGGGCATGATCGGCAGCTCCTCGACAGACCAGCCCCAGGTGGGCTTAACCGTGCTCCCGCCCCAGCTGGTGATCCGCGAGTCCTCCTGAGCCCATCTGCAGAGCCGCTTCCCGTGTGAGCCAACGATCTCGCCTTGACGCCACCCCGCGCCCATGGCGCTCCAGGGCACCTGCCGCCCTGGGCGCCCCGCGGCGACCAAGTTCATGGCACCTTGACAGACTGTTGTCAGGGTCCAGAATGTCCAATAACGACAGGCGGGCCGCGAGTCGCGCCCGTCCGGCGGCTGGCCCCGCCAGAAAACCAGGACGCGGAGGGAGTGGTGCGGGTATGGCGCAGACCAGGGCGGTGGATCGCCTGCGGCAGGCGGTGCTGACGGTGCTCGATGAGGCTCTGCTTGGCCCCCAGGGAGAGTACGCGTGGTTCCTCGACAGGGGCCCCCAGTCGGGGGTGCTTCCCCTGTTGGACAGCATCTCGGCGGAGATGGCCTCGACGCCTCCAAAGCCTGGACGGGCGACCCTCGCGGCCCACGCGGATCACCTGCGGTACTGCCTGGAGCTGGCCAACCGGGCGCTTCGGGGGGACCAGGAGGCGTACACCACCGCTGACTGGACCCAGAGCTGGACTATCCGCTCGGTGGACGAGGCGCGGTGGAACGAGATCAAGGCGGGCTTGAGGCGGGCCTACGAAGCCGTCCGGGAGGTGCTCGCCGCCGACGACACCTGGCTGGACGACGACGTGACCCTCACCGGGATGCTGGGCCATCTTGCCCACACGGGGTACCACTTGGGGGCGATCCGTCAAATCGCCCTGGATGCCAGGGGGTGAGCCGGGCCCGGTCACCTCGGGCCAGGCCCGCCGCGAGGCGGTGCCACCTCGCCGGTGCCAGCCTCCCTGGTGGCGGGTGATCCAAGGGTCAACACCGGGGCGCCTCGGGGCGGGAACTCGCCCGAGACGCCCCGGTGGCGCGCCGGGGATCGGTAACGTTGCGGGGATCGCGGACGTCTGGAAGCGTCAAGAGCCCGTCCGGGCGTCGAAGAAGAAGCTCGTGCCGGCTCACCGGGGGAGAAGGACCGCAGGGAGTCGTGATTCCGGGAGGCGCTCAGCGCGCTCCGGGAAATCCCGCACAATCCCGTTTCCATGCTTCTTATTGGCCCCAAAGGATGGGCTGAACCCACCGGTCTGGCGAGGGGCCTTATCGCGAGAGACATGCATCTTTGAATACAATAGTTCCCCGAGCAGGACAAAGGTGGGGCAATACCGAACAGATGGAATGCGGCGTGTCGGTAACGTTGAGGGCCGCGGAGAGAGCGGGATGCCTCGCCCTTTCCGGCTCGACGGTGAGGCGGAGGGGGAGGCTTGCTCTCCGCTGGAGACCGCACGTGGATGTTGGAACGGCACATGACGTCGGTTGGCCGCAAGGGCAGCGATGCCCTCGGGGAGTTGGTACGCCCGACGCTTGAGCTGGCTGCCCGGGCGTTGGGCTGGAAAGGGAACTCAACGTGAGTAGGGAGGTTACCATGGTGCGGAAGCGTGCTCTCTATGGCGTGCTGACGACCGTGCTGGCCGCCACGCTCCTCTTCGCTGGCTGGACGCCTGGAGTTTCCGCCCAGGAGAAGACGACCTACGACTTCGTCATCATCACCCACAGCGCGACCATCCCCTTCTGGGTTCCGCTGGTGAAAGGGGCCCAGGATGCGGCTCGCGCCATCTCCCTGGCCGAGGGTGTGGAGATCCGCGTCCGGCACATGGGTCCCCACCTGTTCAACGTTGAGGAACAGGTGAGCATCATGGAGAACGCGATCCAGTCGGGTGTGGACGGCATCATCGCCACCCTGCCTGACCTGAACGCGTTCGACGCGCCCGTGGCCAACGCCATTCGCCAGGGGATTCCCGTCATCGCCACCAACGTGGATGACACCTCCGGCGACAACGCGCGGTTGGCGTACGTGGGCCAGCGGGACTTTGAGGCCGGGCAAGTGCTGGGGCGGAAGATTGTGGAGCTCGTCGGCACCTCCGGCAAGATCGCCATCGGCATGGAGGACCTGGGCCACCTGTCCCTGCAGGACCGGCTGAAGGGTGTCAGGGACATCCTGGACCAGACCGACATCCAGTACGACATCCTCCACACCACGGCGGACCTGACCGTGGCGGTGTCGACCTTCGAGAGCTGGCTCCTGGCCAATCCGGACGCCAAGGGCATCTTCAGCGTCGACCAGACGGGCACGTCGGCGCAGGGGACGGCCATCCGCAACCTGGGCCTCAAGGGCCAGATCGTGTCCGGCGGTTGGGACCTGGCGCCCGCGACGCTGCAGAACATCATTGACGGCTACACCCACTTCACCATCGACCAGACCCCGTACCTGCAGGGCTACTACCCGGTCGTGGGTCTCTACCTCTACCTCAAGTACGG
>PIUA01000051.1 GCA_017577405.1 Bacillota bacterium | reverse complement strand
CGTCTGGAGTGATCCGGGCGAGCCCCGCCACCGCTCCTCTGCCCCGATGGGAGGCTTCATGGGCCGCTTCGAGCAGCTCAGGGAGGGAAGCGAAGGGGCTGGCGGTCGCCTTCTGCTCCATCGCCCCCAGCGCTACGGCCGCGGCTTCAGCCGCACCTGGCCCGTGCCCCACCCCATCGACCACGGCCAGCACGATGCCGTTCCCCGTGGGGATCAGCGCGTAGGCATCGCCGCAGACAGACTCGCCTTCCGCGGCGCGCATCGCCACGGCCACGTAGATGGGAGCTGGATAGGAAAGCGGCTCTAGATCTGAGCCTTGTGAACCCTGATGGCCCTCTTCCCCCTCCCGCGGCAGGTCCCTCCACGCGCTCACCCGCGCCCCACCCTCAGGGCGGTCTTCAATTTCCAGCCCATCCATCAACCGCTCGACCCCCGCCAAGCCCACGCCTAAGCCAGCAGGCGGACGCCCGGCGGTCGCGCCAAAGCCTGGGCCCCGGTCCAGGCAGGTGATCTCAAACCGGTTCCCCAGGCGCCGGAGCCAGGCAATCCCCTCGATGCCATGGCGGAGAACGTTGGTAGTGAGCTCCGAAACAGCCGTTTCGATCTCGGTGGTAGCGTAGGTATCGAAGCCCATCTCCTGCGCCATCTGGCGGGCTTGGGCGACGGCAATGTAGGGGTCGGCTTCGCTGCGGATGGGGACCAGACGGCTCTCGGTCAGGATGACGCCCGGCGGGATCTTCTTTAGGGCAGCCACTTGCGCATCCGCACCCGGGTTCCCTTCCCCGGGGTGCTCTCCAGGGTGAATTCGTCCACCAGGGCCCGGGCGCCGCTGATGCCCCGGCCGAAGCCCTGGGCGGTGGAATAGCCCCCGGCCAGCACCCGGGAGATGTCGGGGATGCCGGGGCCTTCGTCCGACACCACTACTTCGAGACCCACCCGCTCTCCTTCCAGAACGCGGAACTCAACCAGGCCCTTCCCCGCATACTGCACGGCGTTGCGCGCGATCTCGGAGACGGCGGTGGCCAGCCGGGTCTGGTCCACCACACCGAAGCCCAGCTCCCGGGCCAGCTCCCGGACCGCGCCCCGGGCGGTGACGATGATGGTCTGGTCGCGGCCTTCCAGCCTCATTTCGAGCACCCGTTTGGGCTCGTCCTTCAGCTCCCGCGAAGCCATTCCAATCCCCGCTCAAGATTGAGGTCAACGTGGATCCCAGAGAGCTCCAGCCCCATCTCCACCAGGGTGATGGCCACCGCGGGCTGGATCCCGGTCACCACCGTGCGGGCCCCCATCAGCCGCACCATGGCGGCCGTATCCCGCAGCACCCGCCCCGTGTACGAATCGACCAGATCCAGGCCGCTCACGTCGATGAGCACCCCCCGGGCCCGCGTGGCGTGGACCTCTTCCAGGAGGGCTCGCTGGACCTCGACGATCTCCTCATCCTGCAGCTCGCCCTGGAGCTGGACGATGAGGAAGCCTTCCATGTGCAGGATGGGGACGCTCATGATGCCGGCCCCACCACCTTGTAGCCCAGCATCTCCAGGGCCAGGACGAGCGCCGAGCGGAGGTCGCTCACCGTCTCCAGATCCCCAAAGGAGATGCCCATCCGGACCAGGGTAACGGCCACCTGGGGGCTGATGCCGGCCAGAATGCTCCGGGCCCCCACCAGCCGGGCCGCCCGGGTGGTGCGGATCAGGTGGTCGGCGACGCCGGAGTCGATGGAGGGGACGCCCGTCACATCCAGGATCACGATGCGGCTCTGCCTCTCGACGATCCGGTTAAGGAGCTGCTCCATCATCTGCTTGGCCCGGGCACTGTCCACCATGCCCACCAAGGGCATGGCCAGCACCCCGTCCCACACCTCGATGACGGGGGTGGAGAGCTCCCGGATGATCCGGCGCTGTTCCTCTTGGACCTCTTCCGCCCGCCGGGCGGCGTACACCTCGCCCGCGAGGCTGGCCACGGCGCTGTGCATCCGGCTGAGCGCCAGCACGGCGGTGAGGGCTCGCTGGGTGTCGTCTTGGTAGGCTTCGACGACCACGTTGATCAGTTCGCAGGCGGGCGTGAGGCGGGCGAGGACCTGGGGGAAAGACACCTTCTGATCGAAAAGGCGGTTGACGGCTTCACGCACCCAGGTGAAAAAGGTATCCAGGTTCCGGCTTTCCACGGCCCGGCGGAGGACCAGCCAGAGCTCCGCCGGGTAGGCCTGGGCCCAGGAGGGGAGGCCCCCTGGATCTGGCTCGGCCTGGTCGAGAAGGTTCAGCAGCTCACCTAGCCCTCGGTACACCGCCTCGTCCCAGCCCGTCGATGCGGCCATCCCCAGCCCTCCTTGCCGGCCGGGCCCACCTCAAGGAGATCCCGTTAGGGAGCGCCCCTCTCCCCTGCCGGCACCCCAGTGGCGGCAGCCACCTCGGCCCCGAGCCCGGCATCGGCGGCGATGTATCTAACAAACACATCGACCACTTTCGGATCAAACTGAGTTCCCGCACCCGCCTGAAGCCGGCGGATCGCTTCGGCCCGGGGCAGGGCCCGCCGGTAGGAGCGGGTGCTGGTCATGGCGTCGAAGGCGTCCACCACGGTGAGGATCCGGGCTTCCAGGAGGATCGCCTCGCCCGCCAGGCCCTTGGGATACCCGGAGCCGTCCCACCACTCGTGGTGCTGCTCCACGATGTCAGCCACGGGCTGGAGGGCCTGGATTCGCCGCAGGACCTGGGCGCCCACCCGGGGGTGCTCCTCCATGATCCGCCGCTCCTCCTCATTCAGGGGGCCCTGCTTGCAGAGCACCGCGTCGGGGATGGCGATCTTGCCGATGTCGTGGAGGATGCCGGCGTAGGTGAGGTGGTCCAGCCGCTCCCGGCTCAAGCCCATGCGGATGCCCACGGCGACGGCCATCTCCGCGATCCGCTGGCTGTGGCCCTCGGTGTAGTCGTCTTTCTGTTCCACCAGGGAGGACAAGGCGGTGATGGTCTCAAGGAGGGTCTGCCGCTCCCGCACCCGGTAGCGGAGGTTGGCCAGGGCCGTGCCCAGGTGGCGGCAGACGTGGGCCAGCTCCCGCTGGTCCTGGGCGGTATAGCGGAAGGGGCGTGTACTCTCCAGATTAACCACACCGAGCACCTCGCCCCCCGATTGGATCGGAACCGCCAGCTCCGAGCGGATGGGCACCTCCCGGGCGAAGGGAAGGTACCCCGGTTCTTGCCGCACATCATCCAGGCGGATGCTTTGGCCCGTACGAGCCGCCTGGGCCACCACCCCGGGGCCATCCAGGGGCAGCTCGTCCCCGGGCTCGGTGGGGCAGGGCATGCTATCGTCCAGGCAGCCAGCCGGCGGAGCTTGGGCCAGGAAACGGTGAACCCGGAGGCGGTCGCCCTCCAGGAGGAAGATCCAGACGAAGTCGTCGGGGAAGAGGGCTTGGAGGCCGTCCACCGTCCGATCCAAGAGCTCTTCCCGGTCCAGGGTGTGGGTGGCGTCCGAGATGGCCCGGTGGACCCTCAGGTAG
Source organism: Bacillota bacterium (assembly GCA_017577405.1). Lineage (GTDB taxonomy): Bacteria > Bacillota > Limnochordia > Limnochordales > Limnochordaceae > Limnochorda. The sequence goes on along the minus strand of PIUA01000051.1, from coordinate 3,415 downwards.
TTGAGGGGCTGGGCCCGGTTGGCAGCTTTGGGCAACGGCTGGGAGCGGGCCAGGCCCAAGCGCCGCTTTATGCTCGCCAAATGCGCCCTCCACCCGTGGATCCGCTCGTCCCAGCGCCGACTCTGCACAGAGACCCACCTCGCCCGTCCGTTCCCCAGCCCCCTTCTTCTCCTTCGAGGAAACCTCATGTCAATCCTGGACAAAGATGAGGAAAGGTTCGGCGGCGGTCCTGAGGAGGGCCCAATGACCACGCTCACCTTGCCCTCCCCTACCCCACCCAGGCGCTCACCACCGCGTACGCGGCCACGCCCGCCAGGGTGGTCCAGCCGAGGCTGCGGGTACGGAAGGCGACCCACGCCGCCGGCAAGGCCGCCAAGAGCGCGGGGTTCTGCCAAGGCGCGACCCATCCACCATCGGCCAGGAGAAGGGCGGGCGCGAGCAAGGCGGCCACCACCGCTGGTGCCACGGCATCGAGGAAGGGCCGAAACCGCTCTGACGGGCGCAGGTTGACCAAGAGCGGCAGGCTGCGCGAGGCGTAGGTGACCAAGCCCAAGAGCAGCCCGCCCAGCCAAACCTCAGGAATCACCCAGCCTCACCCTCCTCACGCCCACGGGCCTCGCCCCGCCTCCGGCTGGTGGCCGCGAGACCGCCAACCAGCGCCCCCAGTACCCCGCCCAGGACGATCCCCCACGAACCCTGGCCCATGAGGCTCACGGCCAAAGAGACGCTTCCTCCCACCAGAGCCGCCAAGGCTGTGGGCCTGGTGGTGAGGCTGGGCACCAAGAGGGCGAGAAAGAGCGCCGGCAGGGCGAACTCCAGTGGCTTGGCCAGCGCCTGGGGGAAGGCCAGGCTCCCCCAGGCGCCCACCACGGTGCCGGCGATCCAGCTCACGTAAGCGGTGGCGGCGGGGCCCACCACCTCGGGGAAGCGGGAGAACCGGCGCCCCCCCGTCGCCACAACGGCGTAAACCTCGTCGGTCAAGCCGAAGCCGGCCACGGCCTTCTGCCACCGGGACCAGCTCTTCCAATGGGGGGTCATGGCGACCGCGAAGAGCACGTGGCGGAGGTTCATGAAGGCCCCGGCCAGGAACCATCCGGTCCAGGGCACCCCTGCCGCCACCATCCCCACCACCAGGAACTGGCTCGCCCCGGCGTAGACCCACGTGGAGAGGAAGACCGCCTCGGCCACGGAGAGGCCGCTCTGCCGGGCCAAAAGCCCAAAGGCTGCCGCCACGGGGAAGTACCCTACCGCAATGGGTAGCCCGTACTGGCGAGCCGCGGCCCAGGCCCGAGGCCCCAGGCCTTCTGAAGGACTAACGGACGAAGCTAGGGGTTTGGACGCGTCGTGGTGCATGGAATCAGTCTAGCTCGCACCACGGTGGGCTTCAATGAGGAGCGGGAAGGTGTCGGCTCTTAGGCTCTTATCGGAAGGGCGTCAGGGAGCACCGGCTGACGCCCGCATCAGGATCCAGACGGCCCACACGTGGCTGGCGCTCCCCGCCATCACGAAGAGATGCCAAAGCTCGTGGAAGCCGAACCGCCCGGGAGAGAGGTTCGGCCAGCGGAACCCGTAGATGGCGGCGCCCACCAGATAGAAGGCCCCGCCCACACCGATCCAAAGGAGCGAGCGGGCCGGCAGCCCCTCCAGGAGGAAGGGGAGCATGGGGATCACGAGCAACCCCAAGCCCACGTAGAAGAGGACCGTCAGCCAGCGGGGCGTTCCAAACCAGACGATCTTCAGGAGGATCCCCACCAGGGCCAGCCCCCAGACCAGCCCGAAAAGGGTCCATCCCCAGGGACCGCCCAGGGCCCCAAGGAGGACAGGGCTGTAGGTGCCGGCGATGAGGACGTAGATCATGGCGTGGTCCAGCCGGCGGAGGATGGCGATCCCCCGCTCCGACAGCGGCAGCAAATGGTACAGGGCGCTGGCACTGTAGAGCAGGACAAGGCTCGTGCCGAAGATCCCTGCCCCCACCACCGCCCCCACGGGGCCTTGGGCCACCGCTTCCCGCACCAGAACGACGAGGGCCGCAGCAGAGAAGAGGGCCCCGACCGCATGGGTGAGCCCGTTCACCGGCTCCCGGAAGATCCGCCCCACGCCATCACCGTCCTCCTGTAGGGTCTGGGTCCTCCCAGGTTTCCCCACCAAGCCGGGAGCTCCTCCCGAGGGGTCCGTTTTTTTCAGGTGGGACCGGCCGGCGCGGACGGGCCCATGGGGGCCCTCGGCGCCAGCGTCTTCGACACAAGAAGAGGATCCCGGGACGGCCCCCGAGATCCTCGTTCGACAGCGCCATGCCTGGGGCGAAAGCCCACACCTGGCCGCTCGCCCCTCACCCCCCCACCGAAGCCCCCGCCGGGTACGGGTAAATGTGAACCCCCTGGACCACCCGGTTGATCACGCCCTTCCGGCTGGGCCGGTCCGGGGTGAGGCCAAGGGCCAAGGACTTGTGCAGGGCGAGCAACTGGCCCACCACCACAGCCAGGGGCGGGGTGACGGCATCGGGCAAGCGCAGCTTTTGCTCCCGGTCGAAGGCGACCACCACATCGGCCAGCGCCTCCCACTCGGGCTCTGGGTGCGGGCAGACGACCAGCCGGGCCAGGCCGAGGCCCTTCTGGTCCACCTCCCGCAGGAGGTCCGTCTCGTACCGGCGCCGGTAGGGATGGGCCGAGGCGAAGAGGCCGAAGAGGGTCTTCTCGTTGATGGCCGCCATGGGGCCGTGGCGGAGCCCTAAGGTATCCTCAGCCTTCCCCAGGACCACGCCATCACTCAGTTCCTGCACCTTCAGGTGGGCCTCCAAAGCCGCGCCGAACAGCGCCCCCGAACCGACGAAGAAGACCCGCTCCAGGGGCTTCCTGGCCAGCTGGCTGATTGGCTCATCGTACTCGTCCAGGATCCTCTGGCCCGCCTGGGCGAGGCGCTCCACCAGTCGCAGGTAGCCCTCCGGGTCATCCGTCCAGCCCAAGAAGAGGCAGGCTACGAACATGCTGGTGAAGGAGCTGGTCATGGCCAGGCCCCGGTCGTGGGTGGCCGGCGGCAAGAGGCAGCAGGCTGCGGGGCTCGGCGTCTCCTGGGCCAGGCGGGCCAGAGTACCCTCCGGGTTGCAGGTGACGGCCACCTGGCGGACCAGGCCTTCCCGGAGGCGATCGGCCAGCTCGAACGCCGCGTTCCCTTCGGGGCTCTCCCCAGACCGGGCAAAGGAGACCAGGCTACCCCCTCCGCCCAACGGGATGGGCAGGCCGGGGCTTGAGCCGACCCCGAACCTGCTCGGTTGTCACCAGAATACCCCAGCGTTCGATCAGGAGTCAACGTATATATGATTGATCTTGATATTTTACTGACCGAACAATGAACGATTGCCCTCCAAATGGGGCCGTGTTATGATGGGGGCGTGATCAACAATGATCAAACCTGCCCG
>PIUA01000002.1 GCA_017577405.1 Bacillota bacterium | reverse complement strand
CGGCGGGGACGGAGGAGGTGTCGTCGAGCACGGAGGAGCAGTCGAAGGCGGTGCAGGAGATTTCGGCGTCGGCGGCCCGGCTGGCGGAGCTGGCCCGGCACCTGGCCGAAGCTGTCGCCCACTTCCGCATCGACCTTGAGACGCGGCCCGCCGAGCGGGCCTCCTGAGGCGCGGTCTGCGCTCCAGCAAGCATCCCACCAGCAGGCGCCTGGTCCGGGCTTCCCTCGGGGCCAGGCGCCTGCGCGTCTCGGCGTGGCCTGCCTGTTCCTGGTGCTGCCTGGTTTGGGCCCGCGCGGGGGTGGCGCTGCCTGGCAGATCTGTCCATGGCTGCCTTTCCCAGCCGATAATGTAAATGAGGAAACAACTTTGGCAGGACCTGAGCCGTCCGCTGGAGGAGGCGAGTGTTCCGTGGCTCGAACGGGAGTCAAGATGCGAGGTCTGGCGGGCAGGGGCCTGCAGAGCCTCAGCTTCCAACTGGCCCTGGCCATGGCGCTCATGGCTCTGGCGGCCGCGGGAGTCTCAGTCTCCTTGTTGTTTTCAGATTCATCCGGTGAGTTGCTCGCCCAGGCTCAAGAGGCCCTCTTGATCGAGCAACACCTCCACGCCCAGACGCTGGCCCAGGAGGTGGCTGAGAAGCTCGACGCGGTGAGCCATCTGAACAGCCGCCTCACCCAGCGCATCGGCGCGGCCTCCGTGGACGACGTGACCACCTACGTCTACGCCCTCTACAGCGACATGATGAGCAATCGGGAGTACATCGAGGTCCGCATCGCCAACCCGGACGGCGCCGCCCAGGTGATCAGCCGGGGGCGGACCTTCGGGGAGGCGAGCCTGGCCGGCTCCCCCACCTTCTGGGTGGCGCTGGCCGGCCATCCCGCCCTGGGCCGCTTCGAGCGCTATGAGTTGGACGAAGAAACCCTCTGGACCCTCGAGGTGGCCCTCCCCGCCCGAGATCCAGAAGGGACCATCGTGGGCGTCATTTCGGTCTTGGTCTCAGCGGAGCGCTTTCCCGAGCGGTTGGCCAACTTCAGCCTGGCCCACGAGGGTGCCAACCTGCTGGTTCGGGCCGATGGGACCGTTCTCTTGGGGGCCGGTTGGGACGACGCCGAACCCCGTCCTCTCTGGGATGAGGAGACGCCGGCAGAGCTCCAGCGCCAGTACCAAGAGCTCCTGGCCGCCACCGAGGCGACCAGCCGCTTGGTGGAAACCCAGGAGGAGACCTACCTGATGACGGTGGTGCCCATCGACGGGACCGACTGGCGCCTCCTCACCCAGATCCCCCAGCGGATCCTCACCGATCGCCTCCTCCCCCTGCGCAACGCAGCCATCCGGAACACGCTGCTGGGCGTGGTGGTGGTCTCGGTCCTGGCCTTCATCCTCGGCCGGGTCCAGGCGCGAGGCGTGGTGGAAGTGACCCGGGCCATGCAGCACTTCGTGGTCGGTGACCTCACCTACCGGGTCCAGGAGCGGGGGCGGAACGAGGTGGGCGAGCTGGCCCGCTCCTTCAACACCGCCGCGGGTCGGCTGAGCCGGCTGATCGCCGACGTGGCCGCCGCCGCCTCGGAG
>PIUA01000050.1 GCA_017577405.1 Bacillota bacterium | reverse complement strand
GCGCTCGAGCGCGGCGTGAACTTCATCGACACGGCGAACGTGTACTCGGCCGGCGCCAGCGAGCACTTCGTCGGCGCGGCTCTGCAAGGCGGGCGCCGTGCATCCGTCGTCCTCGCGACGAAGGCGTTCTTTCCGCAGGATCAGAACGATCCGAACGCGCGGGGCCTGAGCCGCCGGCACCTGATCGAAGCGTGCGAGGCGTCGCTGAAGCGTCTCCAGACGGACTGGATCGATCTCTATCAGGTGCACCGGCCGCAGTCCGACATTCCGATCGACGAGACGCTGCGCGCGCTCGACGACCTGATCCGCCAGGGCAAGGTGCGCTACATCGGCTCGTCCAACCTGGCGGCCTGGCAGATCACCGACGCCGACTGGATCGCCCGCACCCGGGGCCTCGAGCGGTTCGTCAGCGCCCCGAACCACCACAACACGCTGGGGCGGGGGGGCGGGGCCGAGGGCGGGCCCGCCCTCCCCCCCCCGGGCGTCCTGCCCCCAGGCCGCCCGGCCCGCCTCCTCCACCGGGTAAGCGGGGTGAGCCCCCAGACCCCCGCCGACCACCAGGACCTCGGGGTCGAGGAGCATCTGCAGGTTGGATAGAAGGAGGGCGAGGTACCTCGTCACCTGGGCCCGCAGACGATGAGCCGGGTGATCTCCCGCCTGCCCAGCCTCCAAAGCCTCGCTCGCGGACAGGTCTCGACGGAGGGACGACCGGGCGGCCTCTTCGATGGCCCGGCCCGACAGGTAGCTCTCCGCATCGCCCCGCCGCCCGCACCGGCAGAGGGGCGCGTTCTCCGAGGGGTCGAGGATCATGTGGCCCATCTCGCCGGCCTGAAAGGTGGCCCCGCGCCACGGCCGGCCTTCCGCAAAGAGGGCGCCGCCAAGGCCTGTGCCAGCGCTGATGTAGACCAGGCTCCGGCGGCCCTGCCCCGCTCCCAGGAGGAACTCGCCCAGGCCGGCCACCCGGACATCGTTCTCCACCCGCACCGGACGACCCAGGCGGGCCTCCAGCCACTCCCGGACGGGACCGCCCTTCCACTGGGGAAGGTTCACCGCGTGGCGGGACGCTCCCGCCTCAGGATCCACAATCCCAGGAAATCCCACGCCAACCGCGCCAATCGCTTCCAACCCGAGACCGGCGTCGTCCAGTGCCGCGCGGACCGTCTCGGCCACCAGGTCCATCAGCCGGTCCCCGCCCTCGGCCACGGCCTGCCGGCGCGGCGGGGCCAGCCACCGCCAGTGGTGGACGTCGAAGACCGCCGCCCGCACATTGGTACCTCCCACATCGACACCCACCACCAGCTGGGTGCCTGCCATGCTACCCCCTCCGCCCAACGGGATGGGCAGGCCGGGGCTTGAGCCGACCCCGAACCTGCTCGGTTGTCACCAGAATACCCCACCGTTCGATCAGGAGTCAACGTATATATGATTGATCTTGATATTTTACTGACCGAACAATGAACGATTGCCCTCCAAATGGGGCCGTGTTATGATGGGGGCGTGATCAACAATGATCAAACCTGCCCGGCATGAACAGATCTTGAGCGAGCTCGGCCGGCGTGGCTCCATCACCGTGGAGGAGATTGTCAACCTGCTCGGTGTCTCGGAAGCCACGGTCCGGCGGGACTTGCGAGAGCTGGAGGAGCGGGGCCTGATCCGCCGCATTCGGGGCGGGGCCACCCTGGCCGATGATCAGGACGAGCTCCCCTACCCCTTCAAAGTGACCGCCTATCTGGCTGAGAAGCGCCGAATCGGTGTGGCCGCCGCCGAGCTGATCGAACCCGGCTGGGTGATCGGCTGTTCAGGCGGCACCACCATCGCTCAGGTGATCCGGGCCCTCCGGGGGAAGCGACTCACGGTGGTGACCAACGCGGTGACGGTCGCTGCGGAGCTGGCCGCCTCCCCCGAGACGGACGTGGTGGTGACGGGCGGGACCCTCCGGAGTCGGTCTTACGAGATGATTGGCCATATCGCCGTCCAGACCATCCGGGACTTCCGTTTCGACCTGGCTCTTCTGGGCGTGGACGGGCTCTCCGTCGAGCACGGCCTCACCACGTACAACCATCTGGAAGCCCACGTGAACCGCACCTTTATTGAATGCGCCCGGGAAGTGATGGTGGTCGCCGACCACAGCAAGTTGGGAAAGGTGACGCCGGCGCTCATTACCGGCGTCGATAAGCTCACCATCCTCGTCACCGACTCGGGCGCCCCACCCGAGCTGGTGAAACCTTTCCAGAGTCTGGGCATCCGGGTGGTGCTGGCCTAGGCGTCCTGCTGGGCCTCCGGGAAGCCGGCCCCGGATACCGGTTCAGCCCCGTCCCGTCCCCACCGCGAAGGCATACCCCCGCAGGACATCCCGGATGCGATCGATCACCAGCGCTTCCGGGTCCAGGGCCAGGCGGCCCGGCTGGACCACCACGGCGATCACCCGGTTCCAGGCCTCCTCCAAGCCGTGGTCCAGGAACGCCTGGCGGGTCAGGGCCACCGTGGTCTCAAACTCCTCTGGCGTGGTCACCTGGGGCCCACCCTCCCCGGTCGCGGCTCCACCCGGTGGGGGGACATCGGAGCCGATGACATAGAGGGGGGCGATCGCCTCCCCCGCTTCGTGCCGGGCCTGGTACCCACGCTCCGCCGCGAGGCAGAGCTGGGCGGTCCGCTGGGCGACCACCTCCGGCGCCAAGGGCTTGCCGGCCGGATCGTCACCCAGGGGCATGCTCGCATCCAAGTGGATCTTGACGAAGCCGGCCGCCACGTACCCTTCCACCAGCTCGCAGCCTCGCGCCATGGCCACCTCGACCCTCTCGTGCCGCCAGGGATTGGGCCCCAGATGGTCGCCCCCGAGAATGAGCTGGTCGCGACGCAGGCCCACCTCCCGGGCCAACGCCTCCACGAACGCCACGAAATCCTCTGGCTGCATGCCGGTGTACCCGCCGTCCTGGTTGACCTGATTGGACGTGGCCTCGATGAGGGCTGGGGTGCCGTCTTCCACCGCTTGTTCCATGGCGGCCCGCAGGGCCAGGGGGTCGGCCGTGCAGACGGTCCCGGCGGCTCCCCCGGCAAGGATCGTTTGGACGGGAACGTTGGTCCGCCAGGGAGACCCCGAACGTGGGAGATGGACGCCCCGGTCAGCCAACGCGCAGACGGCCCGGCCTTCAGGCCGGGCCTGTCCGAGGTGCCCCTCGGCTGGGGTGGGCGAACCGCCCGCCCTACGGCAGCCGCTCGATCACCACCGGCGAGCCGAGGTCCGCCTGGAAGAACTCCTGGGCGCTGCCCATGTTGATGGAGACCTCCAGGAGGTCGGTGCTGGCCAGGAAGATCAGGTGGTCCCCCTCGGGCACGTCGCCGTAGGTGTTCACGAAGACGCTCTCAACGGTCTTGTCGCCCACGGTCACCCGGACCCGGTCCCCATAGCTCAACCCCAGCTCCCGCACCAGGCCAGCATCAATATTGGCCTGCAGGTTGCCATAGAAGTCGATGAGGACCACCTCGCCCCGGAGGGTGGACCCCTCCCGGCGCGCCGGGGTGATGTCCAGGGTGGTGTAGTCGGTGATCTCGGGCCCCACCTCAGCCGCAGGCCAGCCCGAGGCGATCCGGGCAGCGGTCGGGGTGAAGATGTCCCGCCCGTGGAAGGAGTAGGAGATGGGGCCGGGGCGCCAGTAGGCAGGGTTGGTGACGTGACGGACGGAAGCCACGCCGAACTCCTGCATCACCAAGGTGAGGAGGCCGTTGTCCGGCGAAGGCGATGATGCCGTTGGTCTGCCGCTCCGCAGGGCTCGCGGCCAGCGGGGCGGTGCCAGCCAGCGCAAAGACGAGGGCCACGGCCAACGCTGCCATCCAGGACCGATCGCGTACCATCCACCGAACCTCCTGTTCCTTGAGAAGCTTTGACGCTTCGTCTCTTCTCTTGTAGAGTACCGTATAATTCCTGCAAGTCAATCTGATTCCATGGAATTCACCCGAACCGTCGTGTCCACCCACGGCCGCTCCTGCCAACGACCGCCATCGGAGCCCACTCCACCCGAACCGTCCCAGCCACGCGCCCGCCTTGGAGATCACCTGAGAGCTCGAGAGACCAGGGGGCCTCAGCCCCAGGGAGGGATGTCCTTTGGATGAGAAGGCGTTGGATGCAAAGGTGGCCGATGAGCAGGCGCCTCACGGGCTGGAACGGCGCTTCGCCTTCTTCAGCCTGGCGCTCTTGGTGCTGCTCATCTTCCCGGTCTTCGCCGTGGCCAATCGGGTGCAGCCCATGATCCTGGGCCTGCCCTTCGCCCTGGCCTGGATCGTCTTCTGGGTTGGGGTTGAGTTTGTCGGGGTGATCCTCTTCTACTGGGCGGAGTACGGAAGGAGGCGGGAGGCATGAGCCGCTGGGTGCTGGCGCTGGCCATCATGCTGGTCTACCTGGGGATCGCTTTTCTGTTTGGGGTGCTCGCCGGGCGGGGCCGGTCGGCGTGGTCGGTTTCGGAGTTTGCGGTGGCCAACCGGGAGCTGGGCCTGCTCTTGATGTGGTTTCTCATGGGCGGGACCGTCTTCAGCGCCTTCGCCTTCCTGGGTGGGCCGGGGTGGGCCTACTCCCGGGGCGCCGCCTCCTTCTACATCTTGGCCTACTCGGCCCTGGGGATGCTCCCCTGGTACCTGATCGGCCCCAAGGCGGCCCGGCTGGGCCGGCAGCGGGGCTACTTCACCATGGGCGACTTCCTCCGGGACCGGTACGGCTCCACCCTCCTGGGCGTGATCGTTGGGCTGGTGGCGGTCCTGGCCTTCATCCAGTACCTCACCCTCCAGATCAAGGGGATGGCCTACGTCTTCGAGGTGCTCACCGAAGGGCACATCCCCTTCTGGGCGGGGGCGCTGCTGGCATATGGGATCGTGGTGGCCTACGTGAGCACCAGCGGCGTCCGGGGGGCGGCCTGGAGCGACGTCTTCCAGGGGCTCCTCATGCTGCTGGTCGCCTGGGGCATGGGGCTCTACCTGGTCTTCTCCCTCCACGGCGGGCCGGGGCCCATGTTCCAAGCCATCGACGCGGCCCGGCCCGGCTTCCTGCGCCTGGGCGGCCCCGGCTCCACCATGTCGCCCATGGCCTACTCCACCGCCATCCTGGTCTCGGTGCTGGGCTTCATCATGTGGCCCCACCTGTTCATGAAGTCCTTCACCACCAGCGAGCAGCGGATCAAGCAGACGGTCCTCGCCTACCCCCTCTTCGCCATCTTCCTGGTGCCCGTCCTCTTCATCGGCTTCGCCGGGGTCCTCAACGTGCCGGCCGACGCCCTGGAGAACCCGGACCAAGTCCTCCCTTACCTGCTGACCAACCTGCTCCCCGTGAGCGGCTGGCTCTTCGGGCTCATCGGCGCGGGGACCCTGGCCGCCGCCATGTCGTCGGCGGACGCCATCACCCACGGCGCCGCCGTGGAGCTCACCCGGGACGTCATCCTCCCCCTGGCCCCCGCCCTGACGGAGCGGGAGCAGGTCTGGATCATGCGGGCGGCGGTGGTGGTGATCGGGGCGGCGGCGTACTGGCTGGCGATCTTCGGAGCGGCGGGCCTGGTCCAGCTCCTCTTGGGCGCGTACGGCTCCATCGTCCAGTTCGCCCCCCTGATTTACGGCGGGCTCTACTGGCCCCGGGCCACCCGGGCCGGCGCCCTGAGCGGCCTGGTGGCGGGGGTGCTGGTCAACTCCTACTTCCAGCTGGTCCAGCCCGTGACGCCCCTCGACATCAACCCCGGCATCCTGGGTCTTCTGGCCAACGTGGCCCTCTTCGTGGCGGTCAGCTGGGTGACCCGGCCCGCATCGACCGAGGTGGGAGAGGCCTTCCTGCAGGCGTGAAGGCGGGAGACCAGCGTGAGGGCGAACACCGACGTGAAGGCGGGAAGCCGGTCTGCCGGCCACCCGCGGCGTGATGCGGCCCCGTCGGGAACCCATCGTGAAACCCACGAGGAGGGAGGCCCATGGCGATCGATCTCCAGGAGGTCACCCGGCAGGTGGCCCGCCACCTGGACCGGGCCCAGCTGGTGGCCTGGGCCCAGGAGCTGATCCAGATCGACACCACCAACCCGCCGGGGAACGAAGCGCCCGCGGTGGCGTGGCTGGAAGAGCGTCTCGAGGCCCTGGGATTCACCCACCTCCGGCGTCATGAACCGGCCCCCCGCCGGGTGAGCCTCACCGGCGACTGGGGCGGGTCCGACGGCCCGACCCTCATCTGGAACGGCCATCTTGACGTCGTCCCCGCCGGTGACCCAACCGCCTGGCGCTTTCCCCCGTTCGCGGCCCACCTCCACGAGGGGCGGATCTGGGGCCGCGGCGCGGCGGACATGAAGGGAGCCTTTGCCAGCCTGCTGGCCGCCATCGACGCCCTCCAGCGGGCGGGCATCCGGCTCCGGGGCCGGCTCCACCTGCAGGCCGTCGCCGATGAGGAGATGCTCGGGATGTTGGGCACCAAGGTCCTGGTGGAGGAGGCCCTCGGGGAGCCCGCCGGCGTGCGGGCTGACGCGGCCATCTGCGGCGAGCCGACGGGCCTGCGGCCCATGGTCGCAGCCCGGGGCCTCCTCTGGGCCCAGATCACCACCGTTGGCCGGAGCGCCCACGCCTCCACGCCCCATCTGGGCGTCAACGCCATCACCAAAATGGCCAGGGTGATTGAAGCTCTGGAAGCCCTCCCCTTCACCGCCCACCACCCGCTTCTGGGCCCGCCCACCCTGACGGTGGCCACCATCCAGGGCGGCGAAAAGGCCAACATGGTGCCGGACTGGTGCCGAATCACCCTGGACCGGCGCCTGGTGCCCGGCGAGACGGTGGAAGGCGCCCGGCAGGAACTGGAGGGAGTGCTGGCGCGGCTCAGAGACGAGGCGGCGGTGGATGCCCGGCTGGAGGTCCTAGAAGCCGCGGAACCGTCGGAGATTCCGGCGGAGACGCCCATGGTGCAGGTGGTGCAGGCAGCCCGGGCGGCCCTCGGGTTGGAACCGGTTGCGCCCGGCGGCTTTCCCGGCGGGACCGACGCCCGCTTCCTCATTCGCCAGCTGGGCGTGCCCACCGTCATCTTGGGCCCGGGCGATCTGGCCCAGGCCCATACCACC
>PIUA01000049.1 GCA_017577405.1 Bacillota bacterium | reverse complement strand
GGTAGGCACTCTCCCCCGCACGCGCGGGGATGGACCCGGACCGCGCCGGTTCTATGCGCCTTATGGCTACTCTCCCCCGCACGCGCGGGGATGGACCCTCAGAAAGCCCGTAGTTGTGCGGTTTGTTGTACTCTCCCCCGCACGCGCGGGGATGGACCACTGGAGTATTACAGCGGGCCGGAGGTGCGCGCCGCACCTCCGGCCCGGAGACCGCTTAACCCATCATGAGAGCTCGCAGGGCATCCGCTCAGGCCTGGGCCGCCTCGGATTCGGGCCTCGTCTCAACCCTCGCCTTGACCCGCTCGAGGAGGTCCGGAATCGCGTCCACCAGCTTGTCCAGGGCGCCGCCGGCTCCGGTCTGGACGAACTGCACATCGTCACCCTTGATGACCAGCACGCCCGCTACCTTCATCCGGGCGCCGCCGCCGGCACCGGTCCCGCTGCCGCCGTCGTCCACAGCCGCTTTGGCCTCCCCGCCCCCGGCGCCGAAGCCGAAGCTCACATTGAGAATGGGGATGAGGGTGAGGGACCCGACCTCCATGGGCTCACCAATGACGGTCTTGGTGGTCATGCTTTGAATGACCTTGTCGATGATGGCCTCGACGTTCATCGCTCAACCTCCTGTCCCTGTCCAAACCTCTCCATCCTGCACCATCTGTCCTCAGACCCGTCGCCTCACGCCGTGCCTGCGAATCGGGCCTTCAACCGGGACCACCAGATGCGCCGCACACTCCGGCGGAAGAGCGTTCCCACCAGCACCACCGCCGGCTTGATGGGGATCAGGGTCATCCGAACCTGGGCCCAGCCTTCAAGCCTGGCCTCCCCGAAGTCTGGTGTCAGGCGGAGATCCTCAGGACAGGGCACCATGGCTCGCAAGCCCTCGCACAAGCCCGTCAGGTACGGATCCTCGAGCCCGTAGGCGAGATCACCTTTGGCCTCAAGCCCCAGCGACCGCCAGAGCCTGGCCGTGCAAAGCCGCAGTTCAGGGAGGAGGGAGAGGGCTTCCCGGGCCGAGATCCACCGGGGCCGCCTTTCTTTGGCCCTTTCCTGCCTCGCCTGGCGCTTCGTGCGCCTGCGGCCGCCTCTGTCCAGCGGCCTGGTGAAGCCGAGCACCCGCCACTCGGCCCCTATCTCGCTCCCAGGCTCCTTCGCGCTGCTGAAACGGACCAGCCCGAAGCCCCAGTCCACCTGGACCCGCCAGCTTGTGGGCTCCAGGTTCGCCCCTCCCGACTCGCTCACGGCCAGATCCTTCACCATCCCCGAGGCTCGGAGGGGGATCAAGAGCCCCAAAAGCAGCAGGGCCGCAAGGCCAGCCAGGGCCCAGCCCATCCCGACCAGGATGGCCAGAGCTACCCCAACGGCCGTCACCCCTTCTTCAGGAACCGCCGGGCCAGCGGCAGCCTGGACGCCAGGACCTGCTTGCCGGCCCGGGAAAGGAGGCCTCCCACCAGGTCCAGGGGCATGGCGTACCGCGCCCAGGCCACGCTGTACCCCGCCCAGGCGGGGATCAACCCCCGCGCCCGCCTGGACCGGCTGGACTCCCGCCGCTGCTCATTCCAGGCCCGGAGCAGGGTCTCGTGCAGCTGATCCAGTTCCTTCGGAACCGCAGGCTCGGGCAGGTGCTCCAGGTCCCACATGAGCTCCTTGTACGCGGCCACGTGCTGGCGACACCGGGGGCAGCGGGCCAGGTGGGCGCGGAGGATCTCCTCGTCGGCGGCGTCCAGAACGCCTTCCACATACATCTGCAGGAGCGCATCGTCCACGCAGCTCATTGCCAGACCTCCTCCGCCTGCGAGGGAGCGACGGCATGCCGCCCGGAGGGCGCCCTGGCCCCTTCCATCGCCGCCCTCAAAGCCCGACGAGCCCGGAACAGGTAGGTCTTTACCGTGCCCAGGGGGAGCCTCATCGCCTGCGCGATCTCCTCGTAGCTCATCTCCTCCTGATGGCGGAGGACGATGACCATGCGGTATTCCGGCGGCAGCTCACCAAGGGCCAGCTCCAGCCGCTCCCGGTCCCAGGCCACCATGGCCCGGTGCTCCGGATCGCCCTCGAGCGTCGTGGCCTCCAGGTGCTCCCATTCCCCGTCCAGCGGCACCGTTGCGGGACGGCTGCCGGCCGCCCGGATGCGGTTGAGGCAGGTGTTGGTCGTCACCTGGCGGAGCCAGGGTCAGATGGCCCGCCCCCGCTCGAAGTGGCGGATCGCCTGCAGAACCCGCATGAACACCTCTTGGGCGGCGTCGAGGGCGTCCTCCCGGTCGCGAAGGAAGGTGTAGGCACGCCGGTAGACGCGCACCTGATACCGGTCGAGAAGGAGGGCGAACCCCTCCGACCGCCCCTGCTGGCACAGGCGTATGATCTCGTCGTCCGTGTGCACGGCCTGCTCCCCCGATCGCGGCGCTCTGGTGCCGGAGGCCTGGAACTCTGGACGCGGATCCCCAGCCCCCGGTGCTCGGCACCGGCCATGCATTCCGCCAAGCCTCCACTCCGCTCACGGGGACGGCCGGCGCGTGGATCCGCTTGGCCTTTCACCTGGTACTACACGCCAAGACAGGAAAAGTTTCAGGGAGAAGAGGAAATGTGGGACCCCGCTCCGGGAGCCACCGGCTCGTCCCAGCCGCCCCAACCGGCAGGGAAGCGGGGCCGCGCCCGGGGGCCCGGGACGCCGGCCGGCGGCCCCCGAGCCGGTCACAGAGCGACCTTGATGACGATCTTCTCCACCCGCTCCCGGCGGTTCTCATGGCCCGCCGTGAAGCCGAGGCCGTGCCCGTCGGAGGGGAACAGGCAGGCGACCTTCCCCGCCGGGAGGGCGATCTCCACCACGCGGTCGTTGACGTGGTAGAAGGCCACGTCCCGGGCCGCATCGTAGGGCTCGAGGACCTCCAGGTCGTCCAGGTGCGCCCAGGCGAGCCCCTCCGTTCCCCGGTGGATGTACTGGATGTCGCAGTACTTCCGGTGGGACTCAAGCTTGGCGCATTCCGGCGTGGTCTCGTAGCACATCAAATTGGCGAAGATGGCGTCGCCCTCGATCTCGACCCGCCTGGACGAGCCGGGCTCCAGCGACGAGAGCATCTGGAGCGTGTCGTCCTTCCCCGCGACCGCCCGCTGGAGCCACTGGAGAGCCCGCATGAACCGGGGCGACTGCGGCAACTGTTCTGCAACCTGATGGATCGAGCAGTAGATCAAGACAGGACCTCTTTCCTCAAAGATTTGCGACGGCCTCCCGAGCGCTCCCGTTCGGGGTACCGGCAAAAGTGCGACCCTCATAACTTCGCAAGCCGCGTCAGCCAGCCCTTTTCGCCCGGCGCCGCAACAACATCCCCAGGGCTCGCAGCCGGCGGCCGTTGGCCCACTCGACAAGGAACTCGGCCAGGGCCAGCGGTAGGCTCTTGGGATCGAAGAGGACCAGAGCCCGCAAGGGGGTGGTGGCGGCCGACTCCACCGCCATCTTGAAGGCCGGGTCCTCCGGGTCTGCCCTGACGCCCAGGTGCTTGACGGCCTCCCGCTTCAGCACCCGGTAGACCAGCCGGAGAAGCAGGCTGGTCTCCTGCATCTCCCGGACCGAGCTGGTCATGTCGTAGGTTCCCCGGGTCTGGGGGACGTACTCGGGGTAGTCCGGGTGGATGGTGATGAAGTCCTTCTTGGACGGTACGCCGTTCAAGGTGTAATACCAGCCGCTGCAGGGCGTGCGGGCGGGTTCGACGCCCTGCAGGTGGATGGTCGCGCTCAGGCGGATGTCCTGCGAGCTCGCGCCCACCTCCAGGTCGTAGCGCCCCGCCTCCACCACCCACTCCCGGCGCGCCGGGTCGTAGATGGCAAAGCTCCTCCTGTCCAGGCGGAAGGAGACCTGCCCGGTCTCGCCCCGCTTGAGGTGGATCTTGGAAAAACCTTTCAGCTCCCGCACCGGGCGGTACGCCCCGCCGGTCTTGGGGGCCACGTAGAGCTGGACCACCTCGGCGCCGTCGTACTCGCCCGCATTGGTGATGGAGGCGGTCACCTCGACGTCGTACTCGCCGGTCCTCCGCACCTGGAGGTCTGAGTACTCGAAGCGGGTGTAGGAGAGGCCGAAGCCGAAAGGATAGCGCACCGGGACGCCGGCGGTCGCGAAGTAGCGGTACCCGCAGTAGAAGCTCTCCAGGTACGCCGCCTGCTTGGGCGGCTTCAGGTAGTAGCTACTGCTCACCACGTCTTCGTAGCGGAAGGGGTAGGTCTCGGCCAGCTTGCCGCTGGGGTTCTCCTTGCCAAAGAGGAGATCGGCTGCGGCGAGACCCCCGGCCTGGCCGGCGAGATGCATGTGGAGAATGGCCTGGACCCGATCGGCCCAGGGCATCTCGATGGCCGATCCGCCCGCGAGCACCACGACGATCCGCGGGTTGGCCCGGGCAAGCGCCTCCACCAGGGCCACCTGGTTTTCGGGAAGGCGCATGTGGGGCCGGTCGAAGCCCTCGCCCTCGTAGGCAGGCGGCAGGCCGATGCAGAGGATCACGGTGTGGACCTTCTGGGCCAGGGCGACGGCCTCGTCGACGAGCGCCTGATCCGGCAGATCCCGCAGGGTGTAGCCGGCGGCGAAGGGAACGCCGGGAACATACCGGCGGAGGCCGTCCAGGAGGCTGTCCAGGCGGGTCGGGACCACCTGGGAGGAGCCGGCGCCCTGATACCGGGGGGTTCTCGCGAGCTCCCCGATGACGGCCAGTGACTCGCCGGCTTTCAAGGGAAGGACGGGGCCGTCGTTCTTCAGAAGGACGGCCCCGGCTGCGGCGATCCGGCGGGCCAGCTCGTGGTGCCGGTCGAAGAGGTCCGGGGGCAGGGAGGCCTTGGTGCCCCGGGTGGTCCGCTCGATGAGGGTCAGGAGCCGGTCGACGCTGGCGTCGATGAAGGCTTCATCCAGGCGGCCGCTCCGGACCGCCTCCAGCACTTCCCGGTCCCAGCGGCCCTGGCTCCCGGGCATCTCGAGGTCCGTGCCCGCCTGGAAGGCGGCAACCCGGTCGTTCATGGCCCCCCAGTCGGTGACCACCACGCCGTCGAAGCCCCACTCCTCCCGGAGAATCTCCGTGAGCAGGCGGCGGTTGTCGCTACAGTAGGTCCCTTCCACCTTGTTGTAGGCGCACATGACGGTGGCGGGCCGGGCCTCTTTGACGGCGATCTCGAAGGCAGGCAGGTAATACTCCCGCAAGGCCCGCTCGTCCACGAGCACGTCCGTGCTCATCCGGTAGAGTTCCTGGTTGTTCAGCGCGAAGTGCTTGAGGGAGGCCCCAACCCCCTGGCTTTGGAGCCCCTGGATCCAGGCAGCGGCCATCTTGCCGGCAAGATACGGGTCCTCGCTGAAGTACTCGAAGTTCCGCCCGCACAAGGGGTTCCGCTTCATGTTGACGCCGGGGCCCAGGAGGACGTTCACATCCTGCAGCACCGCCTCCGCCCCCAGGGCCTCCCCCATCTGGCGGACCAGGTCCAGGTCCCAGGTGGAGGCCACGGCGCTGGCCGTGGGAAAGCAGGTGGCCGGGAGGCTGGCGTTGGCCCCCAGGTGATCCACTCTCTCGGTAACCTGCTTCCGCAGCCCATGGGGACCGTCGGACAGGAAGATGGAGCGGATGCCGTGGCGGGGCATGGCCTCCGTCGTCCAGTAGCTGGCCCCGGAGCAGAGCCTGATCTTCTCCTCCAGGGTCATGCGCGCGATCAGGTCCTGGTGGCGCAGCATGCTGGCCCCTCCTTCCGGCGGCTCCGGCTCCTTCAGCCGGGAGCCGGCCGGTCCCTGCCCCGAGACCCAGGACGACTCCCTGCCATTCTCCTTCGGCTCGACCAGCCTGTGACCCTGGGCGCCAGCACGGAGGAGATCGGGAAGGTCAAAGCCAATGAGGGATCGGAACCGCGCGCCTGCAAACCAGACCTCATCCATCGAAGGGGGATCACTCATGCCCGCGCCCCGGATCCTTCTCGTCGTACTTCTCGGCCTCTTGTCGCTCTCCGTGACCTGTTGGGCGGCGGCCCCGCAGGTGGTCGCCACCGTTCCTGAACTGGGGGCGGGCGCGGTCGATCCCCAGTCGAGCGAGATACGGGTCACCTTCGACCAGCCCATGGACCCTTCCAGTTACAGCTGGGTCACCCTGGGCAGCCGGTTCCCGGAGGTTGCGGGCGACCCCTATTGGGCCGATGAGTTCACCGCCGTGCTCCCTGTGACCCTGGAGCCCGGCCGGGACTACTGGCTCCTGATCAACTCCCCGCTGTATGGGGGGTTTCAGAGTCAAGCGGGCGAGGCAGCCGTTCCCTACCTCCTGGTCTTCCGGACGGCCGAGCCGGGCGGGGGCGCCAGCCAGCCGAGTCCTGTGCAGCAGGCCCGAAGTGAGCAGGCGTTTCAGCAGGTCCTTGAGATCATGACCACCTTCTACTCCTACAAGGACCGTCTCAACATCGACTGGGCGGGGACGCTGGCCACCCGGCGCGACTGGCTCCTCCAGTCCCCGAACGACTTCATCTTTGCGGCACGGCTGGTCGCCCTCTTGCGGCCCGCGCAGGATCCCCATCTCACTGTGACCGTGGAAGGCCAGCGGCTGCCCACCTTCCCGGCGGCTCCACCGGCCAATTACAACTTCCAGGCGGTGGTCCAGGCCCTGACCAACCAGCGGCTCTGGTCCAACGTCGTCTTGAGCGGCGAGCGGGGCGACGTCGGCTACATCCTGATCTCCAGCTGGACGGCGGAGGCCGCCCAAGCCGTCGCGGCCGTAAACGAGCTGCGCTATAAGCCCGCGCTCATCATCGATGTACGGCCCAACTCGGGCGGGGACGAGCGGGTCGCCCAGCAGGTGGCGGGGTGCTTCACCGACCACCCGGTGGACTACGCCCAGGCGCTCACCCTCGACCCGGAAACGCGCCAGTTCACCCAGCGCTCCATCCGGACCCTCGAACCCAACGCCGAGTGCCCAGCGTACGCCGGCCGGGTGGTGGTCCTCATGGGTCCCCAGGTGATGAGCAGCACCGAGAGCTTCCTGTGGATGATGCGCGAAACGGGGGCGACCCTGATGGGTGCCCCTTCCTACGGGAGTTCGGGCAACCCCAAGCCCTACGAGCTGGCCAACGGGGTGACCCTGCTTGTGCCCCAGTGGCAGGACTTCGACATGGCAACCCTTCCACGTTCTAGTGCGGCCGTGCCCCCAGCCCTCATGCCTCTCCCCACCGGTAAGGCCGTAGTTCAGCCGGCTCACGGCCGCCTTGGCCGTGACCATTCTTCTCCTTTTCCTCCGGGTGCCGGTGCACCGGGGCGCGCAGGAGCAGAACCAGGTGAGCTACTTCACCAACCTGCGGGAGGGGCTGGTCTACGTCAAGGACCGCGGCTTCCGCGGTCAGCCCGTCACTCCATGAGTTGCCTCAGATACTGGTACAGTTCGTCGGTAAGGCCATAGTTGAGCCTTCCGCGTTCCCTGGACGCGTGGAAGGACCAGACCGCCTTCCGCAACTCGGGGTGGT
>PIUA01000048.1 GCA_017577405.1 Bacillota bacterium | reverse complement strand
CCACCAAAACGTCTGCCACGGTGACGCTCCGTCAATCGAGGCGGCTTCCAGGTGATCGGGGGAAAGGGACTCCAGTCCAGCCAGCATCATAAGGACCATGAAGGGCGTCCACTGCCAGACATCCACACCGATCACTGCCAGAAGCGAAGTCGATGGATCGGCCAGCCAAGCACGGCTCCTGAACCCGAGGAGAGACGTCAGGTAGTTGAGCAGGCCGGCGTCGGGATCCAAGATCATGCGCCACGTGAGGCCGATCACTACCGGCGTCGTCATCATCGGCACCAGGATGAGCGCTCTGGCCAATCGCCGGCCCGGGAAATCTTGAGTGAAAAGCACGGCAATGGCGAGCCCCAGCACTGTCTCGACCGCAACGGCGACGGCCACGTAGATCAACGTGGTCCAGGCCGAATCCCAGAAACGGCGAGTCGTTAGGGCTTCCACATAGTTGTTGAGACCCACAAAAGGATGGCCCGCCATCGGGTTCAAGAGGTCGTACTGCCGCAAGCTGATGACGATGGCGTAGAGGAACGGAACGAGGGTCAGGAACAGCAGATAGGCCACCGAAGGCAAGACGAACGCGTACGGTTCCAGGCGCCGGCTTGCCAACCGTGGAACGGGCCGAAGAGGAGTCGCCCGAGAGCTTGCCATAGATGGACCACCACCCGGCGGCCAGGGGCTAGGCAGCCCCCGGCCGGATGATCTCCGTCGTGTCTATCCGGCAGGTGCTGTTCCCGGAGCGCCTGCCGGGCCAGCAGCTCCACGTGACGAGATTAAAGTCCCATCAGCTCGATGATCTGTTGGTTGGCATGCCGCATGGCTTCTTCAGCGGTGGCGGTACCAGCCAGCACAGACGAGACGGCAATACCGACCAAGTCGATGATCTGGTTGGACTGGCTCACATGCGGCAAGTAGTCGATGTTGCCGCTGTTGATAGCCTCGATCATCGCGTCTGCGAACGCTCCGTACCGGCTCTGGAAAGCCTAACCCCCCGAAAGGACCTCAGAGAGCGTTCTGTCCTGGAGAGCACCGGAACAACGGCTGGGGATGGGAGATGGATCAAGGACACAGCTCGGCCGGGGTGAAGCCGATCCCCGGCCAGCTCCCTGGAAAGGCAAGTCCTTCTGTCACAGAGACGCCCCCCTCACCCCAGCTCCACTGCAAACTCACTCCCCACCCGGCACCGCAAGGTGAGCCGCCGGGTCTCTTCGTCCCACAGCTCGTCCAGCAGGCTGCCGCCGTGGAGGCGGACCCGCTTGGGGCGGGCCTTCAGGCCGATGATGACCAGCCTCACCCGCTCGTAGCTCAAGGGGTAGGTGCCGAAGACCGTCCGCCGGATGAACCGGCCCCGCCCCTCGGAGGTTCCCCGCAGGCGGAACCGGGAGAGGCGGCTCGCACCGGGCGCCTCCGGATCGGGATGCTCGCCGTCGTCTTCGTAGAGGAAGCTGGTGTGATCCCCCGCCGCCCAGTAGAGCCGCAGCTCCAGCTCATCGATCACCCGCTCGCCCACGTACTGCTGGACGGGCCAGAAGGGGATGGCCGCCCCACCCTTGACGAAGAGGGGCAAAACCTCCAAGGGCGCGGGGACCTCCACGGTCTGGGGCCCGAGGTGCATCTCGCCCGTCCAGAAGTCGAACCAGGCACCTGCGGGCAGGTAGACCTTCCGCCGGGTGGCCCCCGGCTCGAGGACCGGGGCTACCAGGAGCCCGTCGCCGAAGAGGAACTGATCGTCCAGGCTGTGGGTAGCCTCATCCTCCGGGTAGGCGAAGGCCAGGGCCCGCATGATGGGCAGGCCCGAGCGGCTCGCCTGCCAGGCGGCCGTGTAGAGGTAGGGCAGGAGCTGGTAGCGGAGCTCGATGTAGCGGCGGCTGATCCGCTCCACCTCCTCCCCGAAGGCCCAGGGCTCCTGGTCGGGGGAGCCAGCCATGGAATGGATCCGGAAGAAGGGCGTGAAGGCACCCAGCTGGATCCACCGGGCGTACAGCTCCGGCGAAGGCCCGCCCGTGAAGCCACCGGTGTCGGGGCCCGTCATGGGGATGCCCGAGAGGCCAAGATTCATCACCATGGGCAGGGTAAGGGCCAGATGGTCCCAGGTGCTCTTGTTATCCCCCGTCCAGTGGATGGCGTACCGCTGCACCCCGGCCCACCCCGACCGGGTGAGGATCAGGGGCCGGCGATCGGGGCGGAGCTTGGCCAGGCCCTCCACCGACGCCCGGGCCATGAGAAGGCCATAGACGTTGTGGAGCTCGGCGTGGTCGGCGCCCCGGCCGTCGCCGTCGTGGACCAGCACCTCGGGCGCGTGCCCCTTCCCCTTCCAGGCGGTGGTGAGGGCCGGCTCGTTCATGTCGTTCCAGAAGGCGTCGAGGCCCTGCTCCAGCAGCTCCCGGTAGAGGCCGCCCCACCAGGCCCGGACCCGGGGGTTGCTGAAGTCGGGGAAGACCGCATTGCCCGGCCAGACGGGCCCGATGAAGGGGGAGCCATCGGGATAGGTCAGGAAGTAGCCCTGCTTCATGCCTTCATCGTAGACGGGGTAGCCCGGATCCACCTTGATCCCCGGGTCGATCATGGCCAGGGCCTTGAAGCCCTGCTCGTGGAGGGCATCGGTCATCCCCTTGAGGTCGGGGAAGCGCTTCCGGTCCCAGGTGAAGCTCCGGTAGCCGTCGAGGTAGTGGATGTCCAGGTGGATCACATCGCAGGGGATCCGCCGCTTCCGGAACTCCCGGGCCACCTCCAGCACCCGCGCCTGGGGATAGTAGCTCCAGCGGGACTGGTGGAGGCCGAAAGTCCACAGGGGCGGCAGCGGCATCCGTCCCGTGAGCTGGGTGTACCGTTCCAGCACCTGGGCGGGGGTGCCGGTCATCACGTAGAGCCGGAGCTCGCCCCCCGCGGCCGTGTACCGGAACGCCCCCCGCTCTTGGCTTCCCAGATCGACCCAAGCCCGGTAGGTGTTATCGAAGAAGAGCCCCACCGCCTGCCCGCCCACCAGCCCCAGCACGAAGGGCACGCTCAGGTAGATGGGATCGTCGCCCCGCTCGTAGACAGACGGGTCGCTGTTCCAGAGCTCGAACCGCTTCCCTGCCAGGTTGAGGCCCGTTGCCTTCTCCCCCAGGCCGTAGAAGGGGGTCTCGCCGGGGAACTGGGCTTGCCAGGTGACCTGGGGCCCTTCCCGGTGGCGAGCCCCCACGCCCGCGCTGAAGAAGACCCGCCCCGTGCCGTCGCCCAGGGCCAGGGCGCCGCTCGCCTTCTCCATGGTGAGGACCAGACCCCCGGTCCGGATCTCCACCTGGGCGGGCGACTCTTCCGCCGCCAAGGACTCGAAGGGCCAGGCGTCCTCACCACGCTCCACGCTGTAGGAGAACGGCGGCCCAAAGAGGCGATCAGGCCGGTAGCGGAGCTGGAGGAGGTTCTCCGTGAGGGCCCGGACCTGCAGGGTGCCTTCCCCCATCACCACCCGCACCGTCCGCCCATCCACCCCTTCCAGCCCCTGGACGGCGCCGAAGGGGATGAAAGCCTCAACGGGCGGCGGGTTAGGCCGGGGGGCCTTCAGCTCCTTCCAGACGGCCCGCAGGTAGGCGAACCCCTTCAGCTCCGGCTGGGTGGAGCGGACCACCCCCACCGCCTTCCGCAAGGGATAGACCAAGGCGGGTCCGATCATGGCGGGCGAGACCGCGTTAAAGGTCTGCCGAAGGGTGAATCCGGCCACGGCCATCACTCCTGGCGAGAGCGACCCAGGGTCGCCTCGATCGTCGTTTGAGGTCGTCTTCTACAAGTCGCCTTCGCCCGGAAGGGCGCCCGTCCCTTTCCGGCCGCCATCGCCTAGCCCCGGGTATCCACGGGATCCTCCTTCTTCTGCGGGCAGGCCCCCACTTGCCTGCAGGCAGGGCCCCATTCGTCTCCAGGCAAGTCACCATTCCTGAGCACGATTCCTTCTGTTTCCCCGTCTCAGGCGAAACCGACCCGTACCACCCCCAAGACCTGAGAACGGCCTGCGTTCCTTGGGATTCTTTTGGCAGGCGCAGGATCGCTTGCCAAATCGGTGAATAGCACCTCTGGGAGGGGGCAAGCCCTCAATTCTGTCGCTGGTGCATTCTGGCAAGGGACACTGTGGAAAGGGAAAGGAAGGATCCTGTGAAGCGAGCCGTAGTTCTGCTGGCCATCCTGGGTCTCTTGACCCTGCCGGCCGCGGCGCAACAGAAGGTGACGGTCTACACCACCCTGTTCGAGCCGACGGCCCGTCTCGTCTTTGCCGAGTTTGAGAAGGATACGGGCATCCGGGTCGAGTGGGTCCGGCTCTCCTCGGGTGAGGCCGTGGCGCGGCTGGATGCGGAGCGGAACAATCCTCAAGCGAGCATCTGGTTCGGCGGCGTGGGCCTGAACCACATCGAGGCCAAGCAGAAGGGCCTGACCGAGCCCTACGTCTCGCCCAACATCGAGAACATTCCGGCCCAATTCCGCGATCCTGACCACTATTGGACCGGCATCTACGTGGGGCCGCTCACCTTCATCTCCAACACCGAGCGGCTAAAGGAGCTGGGCATCGATCCACCCACCAGCTGGGCGGACCTGCTCAACCCCAAGCTGAAGGGTGAGATCCAGATGGCCAACCCGGGCACCTCGGGCACGGCCTACAACGTGGTCGCCACCCTGGTTCAGCTCTGGGGCGAGGATGAGGCCTTCGAGTACCTGGCGAAGCTCCACCAGAACATCCAGCAGTACACCCGGTCGGGGAACGCGCCCAACACCGCGGTGGCCATCGGCGAGGTGGCCGTCGGCATCGGGTACGCCCACGACCAGCTGACCGTCCTGACCCAGGGCTACCCGGTGGTCATCACCGCGCCCGAAGAGGGCACGGGCTACGAGATCGCCTCCATCTCCCTGGTGAAGGGCGGGCCCGAGCCTGAGGCGGCGCGGAAGCTCTACGACTGGGCTCTCACCGAGCGGGCGGCCAAGCTCTACGCGTCCACCAACGTGGTGCCCATCATCGATGTGCCGCTGGTGGAGGGCGCCATCAGCCTCTCGGAGGTCAACGTCATCGATCAGGACGACGTCTGGGCGGCCGCTGAGCGCGAGCGCCTCGTGGATCGGTGGATGAACGAGATCTACCGCTCCCGCTAAGAGGCTGACCCTGCGGGAGGGGATCCCGTGATCCCCTCCCCTCGTTCCTGACTCGAGGAGGTCCACTATGGCCATTCCGTCGGCGGAGTTGGGCGTCCGTCCCCGGAATCACCGGTGGGCGGTCCTCCGGCAGGATCCCATCCTGCTGGTTACGCTCATCGCCATTTCACTGTCGCTCATCATCTTTGTGGTCTACCCACTGCTCAAGGTCTTCTGGCTGAGCTTCTTCCCCCGAGGCTCCTTCACCCTGGAGACCTACCGGTACATCTTCTCCCAGTGGTGGCTCAGGGGGACCATCACCAACACACTGGTTCTGGGGGTCTCGACGGCAACCGTCTCCACCATCATCGGCTTCATGTTCGCCTACGCCCTCAACCGGACGGACATGCCCTGGAAGGGCTTCTTCCGCACCATGGGCCAGCTGCCGCTGGTCTCGCCGCCCTTCATGTTTACCATCTCGGTGATCCTCCTGCTGGGCCGAAACGGTGTGATCACCCGAACCCTGCTGGGGCTGCGGAACTTTGACATTTACGGCCTGCCCGGGCTGGTGCTGGTCCAGACCATCGGCATGTTCCCCATCGCCTTCATGACCCTGAACGGGGTCTTGCAGGGCATCAGCTCCGACCTGGAGGAGGGCGCCCTGGACTTGGGCGCGAGCCGGTGGGAGGTGTTCCGGACCATCACCTTGCCCCTCTCCACCCCGGGGATCGCCAGCGCTTGGCTTCTGGTCTTCGTCAGCTCCCTGGCCGACTTTGCCAACCCCATGGTCTTGGGCGGCGATTTTGAGGTGCTGTCGGTGCAGGCGTACCTTCAGTTTACAGGGATGTTCAACATGCCCCGGGGGACGGCGCTGGCCATCATCCTCCTGGTGCCGGCGATGCTGGCCTTCTCCATCGAGCGCTACTGGATCTCCAAGCGCTCCTACGTGACGGTGACGGGCAAACCCAGCTCCCTTCGGATTCTTACCACGCCCAAACCCCTGCGCTGGGGCCTCTTTTTGGGGTGCTTCACCGTCTCGGCGATCATCCTGCTCTTCTACCTGACGGTGATCGCCGGCGCCTTCGTGAAGACCTGGGGCGTCAACTGGACCCCAACCCTGGAGCACTTCCGCTACGCGTGGGACGTGGGGAAGGACAGCATCAAGGCAACCCTCTACCTGGCTGCCTGGGCGACGCCCATCACGGGTGTGCTGGGCATGATCATCGCCTTCTTGCTGGTCCGGAAGGATTTCCCAGGAAAGCGGGCCTTGGGCTTCACATCCATGCTGGCCTACGCGGTGCCGGGGACGGTGGTGGGGATCGGGTACATCCTGGCCTTCAACCAGCCCCCGCTGCTCCTGACGGGAACGGCGGCCATCATCGTCCTCTGCTTCATCTTCCGGGAGATGCCCGTGGGCATCGAGGCGGGGGTGGCCTCCCTCACCCAGATCGACCGCTCCATCGAGGAGGCGTCGACCAACCTGGGAGCTTCCACCGCCTACACCTTCGCCCACGTGACCATGCCGCTGATCAAGCCGGCTTTCATCGCCGGGCTTTCCTTCGCGTTCACCCGGGCCATGACCGCGGTGAGCGCGATCATCTTCCTGGTGTCGGCCCGCTGGAACCACCTGACCGTCCTGATCCTGGCCCAGACGGAGATCATGCGGTTGGGACCGGCCAGCGTGCTGTCGCTCTTCCTGATCATCATCGTGCTCCTCACCTTCGCCCTCATGCGGGTTCTGGTGGGCGAGGGGGCACGTCCCCGTATCTCTGGAGTTTAGGCGAGGTGGCCTCATGAACGATCGAACCGTTGAACTGCGGAATCTGGTGAAGATCTTTCAAGGGCCTGGAGGCGAGGAGATCCGGGCGGTGGACGGGGTCAGCCTCGTCATTGAGCCGGGCGAGATGGTGACCTTGCTGGGCCCCTCAGGGTGCGGCAAGACCACCATCCTGCGGATGCTGGCCGGGTTTGAGCAGCCCACCTCGGGCCAGATCCTCTTGGGCGGCCAAGACCTGACCAACGTGGCCCCCAATGCCCGGAACACGGCCATGGTCTTCCAGAGCTACGCCCTCTTCCCCCACATGACGGTGGCCGACAACATCGGCTACGGCCTCCGCTTCCGGAATGTGAGCAAGGACGAGGCCGAGAAGCGGGTGGCCCGCATGATGGAGCTGGTTGGCCTGGCTGGCTTTGAGAAGCGGATGCCGGGGCAGCTCTCGGGCGGGCAGCAGCAGCGGGTGGCCCTGGCCCGGGCCTTGGTGGTGGAGCCGGAACTGCTCCTCTTCGACGAGCCCCTTTCCAACCTGGACGCCAAGCTGCGCGAGTCCATGCGGAACGAGATCCGGGCCATCCAGCAGCGGCTGGGCATCACCGCGGTCTACGTCACCCACGACCAGTCCGAGGCCATGGCCCTCTCGGACCGGATCGTGGTGATGAACAAGGGCCGGATCGAGCAGGTGGGCACTCCGGAGACCATCTACCGCCGGCCGGCGACTCGCTTTGTGGCTGACTTCGTGGGGAAGGTGTCGTTCCTCCGGGGCCAGGTGGTGGGTCGCTCGGGGCGGGAGAC
>PIUA01000020.1 GCA_017577405.1 Bacillota bacterium | reverse complement strand
AACCTGAATGTAGGAGGCGGAGCCACCACGCCTCTGAGCGTCACCGTGGACCTCTCCGGACTCACCCAGCTCGCCGGCGAAACCACAGCCAAGATCGCCTCGCAGGACGGGTTCCCCATGGGCACCCTGGAGCGGTTCGCGTTCGATAGCAACGGGGTGATTACGGGCTACTACTCCAACGGGCTCCGGCAGGTGCTGGGTCAGGTAGCCCTGGCGCTCTTCGCCAACCCCGGTGGTTTGGAGCGGCTGGGCGAGAGCCTCTTCATCGAGACGCCCAACTCAGGCGCGGCCCAGATTGGCGCGGCCAACACCGGTGGCCGTGGGGGGATCCTCCCCAGCACCCTGGAGATGTCCAACGTGGACCTGGCCCAGGAGTTCACCGAGATGATCCTCACCCAGCGAGGGTATCAGGCCAACTCCCGGGTGATCACCACGTCAGACGAGATGCTCCAGGAACTGGTGAACCTGAAGCGCTAAATCCGGAGCCATTGGGCACGTGATCGGGGTACGGCCCGGCCGGCGACGGCCGGCCGGGCCGAACCTTCTCGGGCCGGCTTGACCGGCCCGGGCCAGGGGGGCGGCAGCATGGATCTAACAACTGTCTTGGGGATTGGGCTCGGCTTCGTCCTCATCTCCCTGTCCATCCTGGACGGTTCGAGCCTGAGCACCTTCATCGACGTGCCCTCGATGCTCGTCGTGCTGGGCGGAACCCTCGCGGCCGTGCTGGTCCAATTTCCGGCCAAGCAGGTCTTCTCCATCATTCCCCTCATCGGGGTCGCCTTCCGGGGACGGGAGAGCCAGGCCCGGGAGCTCATCCACGAGGTGGTCGAGTTCGCCAAGAAGGCCCGGCGGGAGGGGCTGCTCGCCATGGAGCAGGAGGTGGCCGAGCATCCCAACGAGTTCCTGCGGAAGGGCGTCCAGCTGGTGGTGGACGGGACCGAGCCTGAGCTGGTGCGGAGCATCATGGAGATCGACCTGGCCGCGCACGAGGAACGCCACGCCCTAGGCCAGGAGGTCCTCCAGGCCATGGGCGCCTACGCGCCGGCGTTCGGGATGCTGGGGACGGTCATTGGGCTGATCCAGATGCTGGCCCAGCTGGACAACCCCGAGGCGATTGGGCCGGGCATGGCCCTGGCCTTGATCACCACCTTCTACGGGGTCATGCTGGCCAACCTGGTCTTCCTGCCCATGGCTGGCAAGCTCAGGGTCCGCAGCCAGCAGGAGCGGCTGGAACGGGAGCTGATCATCGAGGGGGTTCTCTCCATTCAGGCGGGCGAGAACCCGCGGATTGTGGAGGAGAAGCTCCTCGCCTTCCTGTCGCCTGAGGAACGGGCCCGGGAGCTGGCCAGCCGGACCCAGGCCGGGCGCGAGGCGGTGACCAGCGATGCGTCGTAGGCGTCGCCGGCCAGACAGCAGCGGGCCTCCGGGCGCCCCCCACTGGATGACCACCTATGCTGACATGATGACGCTCATCCTCGTCTTCTTCGTCATGATTTTCGCCGTCTCGCAGGTGGACATCCAGCAATTCGAGACCATCTTGCGGGGCATCCAGGGCTCGTTGGGGGTCCTCGACGGCGGCAGGAGCCTGGCACCGCAGCACGTCATCGAAGGCGGGCCCATGGCCGCGGCCGCCCTCCAGGCCCAGTTGCAGAGGGAGCTCCAGGAAGCGAGTCGCATGGCCATGCAAATCCAGACCCGGCTCGCGGAGATGGGGCTCGCCGAGCGGGTGCAGGTGCGGGTGGAGGAGCGGGGAGTGGTCGTCCGCTTCACCGACCAGGTCCTCTTCGACCTGGGCAAGGCCGACTTGAAGCCGGAGGCCATCGAGATCCTCAAGGCCCTCGCGCCGGTCCTGCGGGAGTGGCCCTACCACTTCCGGGTGGAGGGCCACACGGACAACTGGCCTATTAATAATGAAATCTTCCCGTCCAACTGGGAGCTCTCCACCGCCCGGGCCAGCCGGGTGATCCGGTACCTGGTGGAGGAGGAGGGCTTCGATCCCCAGCGCCTGTCGGCGGCGGGATACGGGGAGTACCGCCCCCTCTTCCCCAACGACACGGCTGAAAACCGCCAGCGGAACCGGCGGGTGGACGTGCTGCTCCTGCGGGCCGGCCTGACGGCGGCGGAGCCCATCGAAGGCGGCCATCCCCAAGCAGGAGCAGAGGCCATCGAGCCGGAAGGAGGGGTATGAATGAACGAGCGGTTGCGGCTCGATGCCAAGTCTTTTGCCATCCTCGTTGCGATCGTCCTCTTCGCGGTGGCGGCCGCCGCGCTGGTCACCTACCGGGTGGTGGACTATCGCATTCTGGTGGATGCAGGTGTGGTCGCAGGCGAGCGCCGGCCCGACCGAAGCACCCCCGATCTGGGGCCCACCCATGACCTGGGCGTGATGACCATGAACCTGGCGGCCAGCCCCTCGGGGATGGTCCACTACCTGCGGGCCCAGCTGGTCGTGGAGGTGCAGGACGAGAAAGCCCTCTCCTTGCTGGAGCAGCGCAAGGTGCAGGTCCGGGACCGGATCATCACCATCGTACGCGGCCGGACCATGGAGGACTTGGAGGGTGAGGCTGGCCTGATGCAGCTTCGGAGCGACCTGGTCACGGCCCTGAACGACATCCTCCCCGGCCAGCCCGTCCGCAACCTGTACTTCGTGGACCTGGTGATGCAGTAGTAGCGGCCGGTGGGAAGGAGCGGTCCTCGTGCGGCGGGTGCAGGGCGCCGTTCCAAGGGAGTCTCCCTCGGGCCCGGCCGGGGGCGGGCCGGAAGGGATCCGTCCCTCTCCCTTGGGCCAGTACGGGCCTTTGGGCGAGCAGGAGTGGAAGGGGCTCCTCCGCTTCCAGGAGGAGCTGGCCCAGGAGTGGGCCCGGGTCCTCAGCCGCTGGCTCCGGCGGGAGGTGCGGGTGACGGTGGCCGGGCCGCCTGTCGCCGTGCGGCGGGCCCGCGCCCTCTGGGAGCAGGCCGGCGGGGCCATCTACCGCTGGTCCGTGGACGGCGCCGCGGTGCTCCTCATCTGGCCCCGGGTCCTGATGGTCCAAACCCTCGACGCCCTCTTGGGCGGGCTGGGGGTGGCGGCAGGACCCGCCCGGCCGACGACGGAGCTGGAGGCCCGGGTGATCCGGCAGATCAGCGCCCGCCTCGCCTACCGCCTGCTCCGCCTGGAAGTCCAGCGCTTGGATCGGGCGGTGCCGCCCCATGAGCTGGATGTGCACCCCATCGGGCCCGACCAGGTGGCGGCCCGGAGCCGGTGGTTCCTGATCGGGCTGGATGTGGGCTGGGACACCCAGAGGGGCCCGACGGGGCCCGGTTCCCAGCGGCTTTTCTTGCTTCTCGCGCCCGAGTGGGCCATCCAGGTGCGGGCAGGCTTGGAGGGCTTCGCCCGCCAAGGCCTGGGTGGTGAGGTGGAAGGGCTGCAGGATCTGGCCCGGATCCGCCAGAGGCTCCAGCGGCACCTGGAAGAGACCCCAGTCACGGTGCGGGTGGTCCTGGGAGAAGCCCGGCTCACGGTACGGGAGCTCCTCTCCTTGGAGCCGGGCGATGTGCTCCAGCTGGAGCAGCGGGTGGATCAGCCCCTTGCCGTCCACGTGGGGGACCGCCCGTTCTTTCTGGGAAGCCCCGGGGAGGCCTCCGGGCGCCTGGCCGTCCGGCTTGATGCCGCCTGGCCCGGTGCGGAGCCTCTGGCCCAGGAGGCCTTGAGAAGGGAGGAGGAAGCGGATGGCTGGTGAGCTCTTGACCCGTGAAGAGCTGGAGGTGCTCCTCTCCGAGGGGCGGCTTCCGTCGGAGCCTGGGCTGGCCGGCGGGGGCGGGCGCCCGCCGGCGGCTAACCCGGCCCCGGTGCTCCAGCAGCTTTTCCAGCTGATTGTGCAGCGCCTCAACCGGCTCCACCCGGACCTCACCCCGCGCTTCGTGGAGCTGGCGGCCCAGCCTGTGGGGGAGGCGGCCGCAAGCCTGAGCGGGGTCCAGCGGCAGCTTTCGGTGGAGCTTCACGACGGGATCGAAGGGATCTTCCTCCTCTGGTATCCCCAGACGGCGCCCGGCGAGGACCGCTTCCTGGAAGAGGGGGCTGAGGTCTTCTGCCAGAGCCTGGCCGCCCTCTGGGGCCATCCGGTCGAGATCGAGAAGGGGAGCGTCCGCAACGTCGATCTGAGCGGTGGCCTGCCCGAAGGGCTCCTCCCCTTCGGCCCGGAGGAGCAGGTCTGGGTGGCCCGCCTGGCGGTGGGTTCGGCGGGGTCGCCCCTGGTTTTCTGGCTGCCCGACGATGTGGCCCACGACCTGAAAGAGCGGCTGGAGCGGGCCGCCGAGCTGGGCGGTGGGCTCGCACCGCCCAGGGAGCGGCCTCCCCGGCCCCTGGAGGGTCCCGTGCGGGTGGAGCCGGCCCGGTTCTCGCCCCTGCGCCAGCCCATCGGCGTGGCCGGCGAGCGGGATCTAAGCCGGGTGCTCGACTTGCCCTTGGAGGTCACGGTGGAGTTGGGCCGGACCCAGCTGAAGGTGAAGGAGATCTTGGACCTGAAGGTGGGGACGGTGGTGGAGCTGGACCGGCTGGCGGGCGAGCCGGTGGATCTGCGGGTCAACGGGCGCCTGGTGGGCAAGGGCGAGGTGGTGGTGGTGGACGACAACTTTGCCATCAAGATCACCCAGATCCTCGCGCCCGATGAGCGGGCGCCGCTGTTGAGCGAGTGAGGCGAGGGCCGTGGGCGGCGAGACCATCTGGGTGGAGCTTCTGCGGGTCCTGGCGGCGCTGGTGGTGGTGGTCCCCACCGCCTACGTCGTCACCCGCTTCCTGGGCGGTCGGGCCCGGCCCCGGCGGGGGCGGTACATGACCCTGGTGGAGAGCCTCCCCCTGGGAGCTCAGCGGGGGCTCCACCTGGTCCAGGTGGGCGAGCGCTTCTTCCTGGTGGGCGGGAGCGAGCGGGGGATCACCCTCCTGGCCGAGGTGGATGGGCCGGTGGTCGAGCTTGGTGAGGCGGTGGAGCGCCTCCCTGGAGGCAAGGGGCTCCCTTGGATGGAGGCGGCCCGGGTGGTGGGGCTCTTCGGCCGGCGGCCAAGCCGGCCGGAGCCGCGTCCCAGCCCCCGGCAGGCGGAGGGAGAGCGGGGTTGAGACGGCTGGGTGTGGCGCTGGTGGTGGCGATGGTGCTCTGGTCGCTGGGGGGCGGCAGTGTGGCCGCCCAGAGCGCACCGGGGGTGTCCATTCAGGTGACACCGGGGGATGAGCCGGGGCGTCTGGCCGCGGCGCTGGAGATCCTGCTGGTCCTGACGGTGCTCAGCCTGGCCCCGTCCATCCTGGTCCTCATGACCTCCTTCACCCGGATCGTGGTGGTCCTCAGCTTCGTCCGGAACGCCCTGGCCACCAACCAGACGCCGCCCACCCAGCTCCTCATCGGGCTGGCCCTCTTCCTCACCTTTTTCGTCATGGCGCCCACGTGGCAGGCCGTCTACGTGGATGGGATCCAGCCCTACCTCGCCGGCGAGGTGAGTTTTCAAGAGGCGGTGGAGCGGGGGAAGGGCCCCTTGCGGGATTTCATGTACCGCTTCACCCGGGAGGAAGATCTGGCCCTCCTTTTGGAGGCGTCGGGGGCGCCCGAGCCCTCCGACCGGGAGAGCCTCCCCTTCTACGTGCTGGTCCCCGCCTTCGCGCTTAGCGAGCTGAAGAGCGCGTTCCAGATGGGCTTCGTGCTCTTCTTGCCCTTCTTGGTCATCGACATGGTGGTGGCCAGCACCCTCATGTCCATGGGGATGTTCATGCTGCCCCCGGTGATGATCTCCCTGCCTTTCAAGCTCTTGCTCTTTGTGCTGGTGGACGGCTGGGGCCTGATCGTCCGGTCCCTGATCGCGAGCTACACGTAGCGGATGGGTAAGGGCAGGGCCTGGGCGAGGCCCGGAGGCTCCCGGGAGGCCCTAGGTGGGTGAGGGAAGGAGGCGAAGGTCCAGGTGAACGCGGGTGTGGCCACCGATCTGGCCCGGGAGGCGGTGCAGACCATCCTCTTGGCCGCCGGTCCCATCCTGCTGGCCGCCCTGGTGGTGGGGGTGGTGGTCAGCCTCCTCCAGGCGGTCACCCAGATCCAGGAGCAGACCCTGGCGTTCGTGCCCAAGATCGTGGCCGTGCTGACCGTGGTCTTCTTGGCGGGGAGCTGGATGTTCGGGCGGATCACCGACTTCGCCGTCCGGCTCCTCGGGAACCTGGACCGGTTCATCGGATGAGTCTCTCCGTCGACCTGGGACCTGAGATCTGGACCCTCTTCGCCCTCTTGATCCGGGTGGGGGTGCTGGTCTTCCTCTTCCCCGTGGGGGCTGCCCGGGTACCCATCCCCATCCGGCTGGGGCTCTCCGGCTGGCTCGCCTTCGCCCTCTGGCCGGCGGTGCCGCCGGAGCACTGGCTGGCGCCCCAGCCGGGGTACGCGCTGGCCCTTGTGCGGGAGGCCCTGGTCGGCCTGGGCATGGCCTTGGTGATCCAGATGGTGATGGGGGCGGTGCAGCTTGCGGGCCAGCTGGTGGACATGCCGATGGGGTTCGGCGTGGTCAACCTCCTGGACCCCCAGACGGGCCAGCAGGTGCCCGTCCTCTCCCAGCTCTTCAGCATTCTGGCCGCCCTGCTCTTCTTCGCGCTGGGAGGGCCTCTGGTGGTGATGGCCGCCTTGCGGCAGAGCCTGAACTGGATCCCCATCGGAGCCGCCGCCGTCACCCCCTCGGCGGCCCAGCTGATCGCGCGGGAGTCGGCGGCCGTCTTCGCCACGGGCCTGCGGCTCAGCCTCCCCGTGGTGGCCGCGGGGTTCCTGGCCGATGTGAGCCTGGGGATCCTGGCCCGGGCGGTGCCCCAGTTCAACGTCTTCATCGAGGGCTTCCCCATCAAGATCGGACTGGGGCTGGTGGTCTTGCTGGTGGCCATGCCCTTCTACGTGGAGGCGGTTGGCATGCTGGTGGGGGCGGCCGGGCGGCTGCCGGAGGTGCTGGCTGAGCTGCTCTTGAGCTTGAGGGCGCCCTAAGGCGGGAGCGAGGCGACGTGGCGGTCCCTGAGCTGGGAAAGAACAGGAAAAGCCCGAATCGGAACGAAAGAAGTCGCCAGGGTCAGGGGGACCCGGTCCGCCCCGACGGGTTCCGTTTCGACCTCCAGAGGTTCGCGGAGGAGCGGACCATCCCGCCCAGCCCCCGGAGGCTCCGGGAGGCCCGGGAGCGGGGGGAGGTGGCCAAGAGCCAGGAGCTGGGGCCGGCCCTCCTCCTGTTGATGCTGGGGCTTTTCCTGGACCAGGCCGCCCGCTTCGTCGCCCAGGGGCCGGTCCGGTTCACCATCCAGCTCTTCCAGGAGGTCCCGCCCCCGGGCGAGTGGACCCGGGAGTGGCTGGGCGGGCTGATGGCCCAAGCGGCCCTCGCCTTCGCCCGGGCGGCAGGGCCCTTCCTCCTGGTCGCCCTGGTGGTAGGGGTGGGGGCTCAGTTGGCCCAGATCGGCTTTCTCTTTACGGCCAAGCCCTTGGCCCCCAAGCTGGAGCGGATCAACCCGGTGGCCGGCTTCCAGCGGATCTTCTCCCGCCGGAGCCTCTTTGAGCTGGCCAAGGCCCTGTTCAAGGTGGCGGTGGTCGGGGCGGTCGCCTACTGGGTTCTGTCGGGCACCATCCTGCAGCTGGTCGGGTTGATCCACGCCACCCCCGTGATCGCCCTCCAGCAGGTGGGCGGGGCGCTGGGACGCCTCCTTTGGACGACGGCCGGGGCGTGGCTCGTCATCGCAGCCTTCGACTACGCCTTCCAACGGAACCAGTACCTGACCCGGCTGCGGATGACGCCTTATGAGTTCAAGCAGGAGCAGCGGGAGACCGAGGGCGATCCCCACGTGCGCCAGCGGATCCGCCAGGAGCAGCGCCGGATCGCTGGCCGCCGGATGATCCAGGCGGTCCGGACCGCCGACGTGGTCATCACCAACCCCACCCACGTGGCGGTTGCCCTCAAGTACGAGATGGACCGGATGAACGCGCCCGTGGTGGTGGCCAAAGGCGCCGACTACCTGGCCCGGCGGATCATCGAGGAAGCCCGGGCCCACGGGGTTCGGGTGGTGGAGAACCCGCCCCTGGCCCGGGCGCTGTACGAGGCGTGCGATGTGGACCAGGAGATCCCCGAACGGCTCTACCGGGCCGTGGCCGAGGTCCTGGCCCTGGTCTGGCGCCTCAAGCACGGGCGGTGATGGGGCCAGCCTGAGGACCGGCCCCGAGGCCGGGAGCCCGGCTGCCCCTGAGGCTGGGAGAAGGCCCGCCCCGTGCGGGCGGGGGAAGAGGGGAAACGGCAGTGGCTGTGCAGACTCGGGAGATCTTCCATCGGCTCCTTCGCCAAAGCGACGTGGTGGTGATCCTGGGGATTCTCCTCATCGTGGTGATGATGGTCATCCCCATGCCTCCCGCGCTTTTGGACGTGCTCTTGGCGTTCAACATCAGCCTCAGCCTGATGACCCTCCTGGTCACCATGAACGTCAAGAACGCTTTGGAGTTCTCTGTCTTCCCCAGCCTGCTCTTGGTGGCCACCCTCTTCCGGCTGGCGCTCAACATCTCCTCGACCCGCCTCATCCTCCTCCACGGGTACGCGGGTCAGGTGATCCAGGCCTTCGGCCAGTTCGTGGTGGGCGGCAATTACGTCGTCGGCTTCATTATCTTCCTGATTCTGGTCATCATCCAGTTCATCGTCATCACCCGGGGCGCGGAACGGGTGGCCGAGGTGGCGGCTCGCTTCACCCTGGACGCCATGCCCGGCAAGCAAATGGCCATCGACGCCGACCTGAACGCCGGGCTCATCGATGAAAAACAAGCCCGGGAGCGGCGGGCCCAGATCCAGCGCGAGGCCGACTTCTACGGCGCCATGGACGGCGCCAGCAAGTTCGTCAAGGGCGACGCCATCGCCTCCATTATTGTGACCGTGATCAACATTCTGGGCGGCTTCGCGGTGGGGGTGGCCCAGCAGGGCCTCTCCCTGTCCGAGGCGCTCACCACCTACACCCTGCTCACGGTGGGCGATGGGCTGGTCACCCAGATTCCCGCCCTCCTCATGTCCTCGGCCACGGGCATGATCGTCACCCGGGCCGCGGCCAGCTCCAACCTGGGCCACCAGCTCACCAGCCAGATGGCCGCGGATCCCCAGGTGCTCCTGGTCTCCGGGGGAGCCTTGGCGGCCATGGGGATCCTCCCGGGGTTGCCCACCGCCCCCTTCCTGGCCTTGGGCGGTGTCTTGGGAGGGACGGGGTACCTCCTCAAGCGGCGCCACCGGGAGCTGGCCCTCCAGGAGCAGGTGGAGGCGGACCAGCGGGCCCAGGAGCAGCGGCGGGAGCCCGAGGATGTGGCCAGCCTGGTCCAGGTGGACCCCCTGGAGCTGGAGGTGGGCTACGGGCTGGTGCCCTTGGTGGACGCCAGCCAGTCGGGGGAGCTCCTGGACCGGATCGCCCTGATCCGCCGGCAGATGGCCCAGGAGTTGGGCCTCCTGGTCCCGTCGGTCCGGATCCGGGACAACCTGGCCCTGGAGCCCTCCCAGTACCGGATCAAGATCAAGGGGATCCCCGTGGGCGAGGGCGAGCTCCGGCTGGGCGAGTTTCTGGCCATGGCCGCGGGCGAGGTGAGCGAGACCATCGAGGGGATTCCCACCAAGGAGCCGGCCTTCGGGCTGCCTGCTCTGTGGATCCCCGCCTCCCGCAGGGAGGAGGCGGAGGCGGCAGGCTACACCGTCGTCGATCCTACCTCGGTGGTGGCCACCCATTTGTCGGAGGTCATCCGCTCGTACGCCCACGAGCTCTTGGGCCGGCAGGAGGTCCGGCGGCTCTTGGACCAGCTGAAGCGGGAGTACCCGGCGGTGGTGGAGGAGCTGGTCCCCCAGGTGGTGACGGTGGGCGAGGTCCAGCGGGTGCTCCAGAACCTGCTCCGGGAGGGGGTGGCCATCCGGGATCTGGTGACCATCCTGGAGACCATGGGGGACGGCGCCACCACCTCCAAGAACATCGAGTACCTGACCGCCCTGGTCCGGGAAGCGCTGGCCCGGCAGATCTCCGCCGCCTACCAGGGGAGCGATGGGGCGCTGCCCATCATCACCCTGGAGCCCCGCCTGGAACAACAGCTGACCGAGGCGCTCCAGCAGAACGAGCGGGGCAGCGTCCTCACCCTGGAGCCCCAAGCGGGCCAGCGGTTGATGGAGCGGATCGCCGGATGGGTGGAGAAGGCGGCGGTCAAGGGAGAGCGGGCGGTCTTGGTCTGCTCACCCCACCTGCGGTTTGCCTTGCGGCGGTTCATTGAGCGGAGCCTGCCCCACCTGCCAGTGCTCTCCTACAACGAGATCAGCGCCGAAGTACGGGTTCACCCTGTGGGGATGGTGAGGGCCGATGAGGGTTAAGCGGTTTGTCGCACCGACCATGCAGGAGGCGGTGGAGCGGGTCCGGGCCGAGTTTGGGCCTGAGGCCATCATCCTCCAGACCCGCACCTACCGGCGGGGCCTCTTCGGTCTCTTCGGCCCCCGGCGGACCGAGGTGCTGGCGGCCGTCGACCAGCGAGCTCGGCGGGAGGCCACGTCGACCCAAGCCCCGCCTGCCCAGGCCGCTGCGCCGGCTGGGCTGGCCAGCCTCTGGACGGCCAACCCCCTTCCGCCCGCGGCCGGTGGACCTCCGCCAGCCACCCCGCCGGCCGGGGCCTCGCCGGCGGTCCAGGAGCGGGCCGCGCTCCTGGGCCAGCAGACCTCCGCCCAGCCGGCCTTCCCGGCTGGTCCCACCACGTCCCCCCAGGGGCCGTGGGGCGTCCCGGCGGCGCCGGCGGGCTGGGCTGCCAACGGTCATGTGCAGGCGCCGGGCATGCCGGCCGCCGGTCCCGAGGAGGCAGCGCCCGCGGTCCGGGTGGAGGTTCGGGAGGCGGTGCCCCCGCCCGCCGGCGCCGATCCCAGCTGGCCTCCGGGCCTGGAGAAGGTGTACCAGCGCCTGGTCGATCGGGCGGTGGAGCCTCCCTTCGCCCGGCAGGTGGTGGACGGGCTGGTGCCGCTGGTGGCGCCGGGGGCTCAGCTTCCAGAGGAGCGGCTCTTCGAGCTGGCCCGGGATCACCTGGCGGGCCTCATCCCCGTCAGCCCCAGCTTGCGCCTGGGGGACGGGCCCCGCCGGGTGATGGTGCTGGTGGGCCCAACGGGGGTCGGGAAGACCACGTCCCTGGCCAAGCTCGCGGCCCACTACGGTTTGATGGCTGGCCACCCCGTGGGGCTGATCACCTTTGACACCTACCGGGTGGGGGCGGCCGAGCAGCTTCGAACCTACGCGGAGATCATCGGGCTGCCTATGGAGGTGGTCTACCACCCGGGTGAGTTGGAGGCGACCCTGAACCGGATGGCCGACCGCCAGCTGCTCCTGGTGGACACCGCCGGGCGGAGTCCTCAGGACCTGATGCGGCTCCAGGAGATGCGGGCCTACCTCCGGCTCCTGCCCGATCCGGAGGTCTATCTGGTGCTGAGCGCCACCGTCCGCTACGCCGACATGGTCCGGGCGGTGGAGCGCTTCGAGCCCTTGGGCTTCCGCCACCTGATCATCACCAAGGTGGACGAGACGACCGCCCCCGGCATGCTGCTCAACGCGGTGATGTTCACGGGCCGGCCCCTGGCCTACATCTCCACGGGCCAGGACGTGCCCGACGACTTCGAGGTGGCCGACCCCGACCGGGTCGCCGCCCAGCTGTTGGAGGAGACCCATGAGTGACCAGGCCGAACGGCTCCGTCTCCTCGCCCGGCAGGTCGCGCAAGGCCGGCCCCTCCGGCGGGGCCAGGTGGTGACCATCACCTCCGGCAAGGGCGGCGTGGGCAAGAGCAGCCTGGCGGTCAATCTGGCCCTGGCCATGCAGCAGATGGGCCGGCGGGTGATGCTCTTCGACGCCGACTTGGGATTGGCCAACGTGGACGTCCTCCTGGGGCTGGCTCCCGCGGAAGGGCTGGTGGACGTCCTGCGGCGGGGGGCCGACCTGGAGCGGTGCCTGGTGACGGGCCCCCTGGGGTTGAAGGTGGCGGCGGGCGGCTCCGGCTTCTACGAGCTGGCCAACCCCAGCGAGCCGGAGTTGGACCGGCTCCTCCGGCAGCTGGCCCGGCTGGACGCCATGTTCGATGTGGTGATCATCGACACGGGCGCGGGCTTGAGCCGGACGGTGCTCAGCTTCGTTCTGGCTAGCTTGGAGACCATCCTGGTCACCACGCCCGAACCGACGGCCATCACCGACGCCTACGGCATGGCCAAGGTGATTCTCACCCGGCGGCCCGAGGGGCAGATCCACCTGGTGGTCAACCAGGCCCGCAACGGATCGGAGGCCCGGATGGTGGCCGAGCGGCTCAACATGGTCTGCCAGCGGTTTCTGGGGCATGAGCTGAAGTTTTTGGGCTACCTCCCCTTCGACCAGCACGTGCGGGAGGCGGTCCAGACCCAGCAGCCCTTCATCCTGGCCAAGCCCCACGCCCGGGTCTCCCGGATGGTGATGGCCATGGCTGAGGAGCTGCTGGGGACCCGGGCAAGCCCCATGGGGTTCTCGGGGCTGTTGGAGCGAATGGCGGGTGTGTTCCGCTAGGCGAGGGGAGAGCGGGAGCCGAGCGCGAGGGGAGTGGGAAGGAGGATCGGGTTGGACCCGCTGGAAGTCGGGATTGAGGTGGAGCTGAGGATCCCGGAAAGGCCCGGGGTCTACCGGGCCCGGGTGGAGGGGTGGTCCGAGGAGACGGTCCGCCTCACCTTGCCAACGACGGAAGACGGCCGGGTGGTCTCCCTGGATCCCGGCCAGGCAGTCCAGATGACCATCTACCGTCAAGCCCCGCCCAGAGGGAAGTTTGAGGCCATGGCCGAAGTGGTGGAGGGGCAGGGAGAGGCCTTCGGGTGGGTCACCCTCTCCCGGCCCGCCACCTGGAACCGGCAGGAGCTCCGGGAGTTTGTGCGGGTGCCCCTCACCCTGCAGGGGCAGGTGGAGCGCCAGGGCCTCGGTGGCTGGTCCAAACCGGTCACCGTCCAGATCTTGGATCTCTCCGGCGGCGGGCTTCTCCTCCATGTGCCGGCC
Organism: Bacillota bacterium; assembly: GCA_017577405.1. Classification (GTDB taxonomy): domain Bacteria; phylum Bacillota; class Limnochordia; order Limnochordales; family Limnochordaceae; genus Limnochorda. The sequence goes on along the minus strand of PIUA01000020.1, from coordinate 190,908 downwards.
TACCGGCCCTTGCCCCTGGGGGTGGGCCACCGGGTGCGGATCACCCTCCCCCTGCGCCACGAGGCGATCCAGGTTCGCGGGCAGGTGGTCCGGGCCATCGCCTGCGAGGACGGCTCGGCCCGGTACGCAGTGGAGTTCCAGGAGATCAGCGAGCGGGATCGGGACCGGATCATCGGTTTTGTCTTGCAAGAAGAGGTTCGGCAGCGGAAGCTCATCGACTAAGGCCTGGAGGGCTGCAGATGGCACGGCAGGCGCAGGTGAGGGCGGCAGACGTGGCCGATGTGTGGCAGCGGTTCAAGGAGAGCCAGGACCCCAAGCTGCGGGAAGAGCTCATCCTCCGCTATGCCTCCCTCGTGAAGTACGTGGCCGGCCGGATCGCCGTCGGGCTACCCAGGACCGTCGACTTCGACGACCTGTTGAGCTACGGCATCTTCGGGCTCATCGATGCGGTGGAGAAGTTCGACCCCCGGCGGGAGGTGAAGTTCGAGACCTACGCCATCGCCCGCATCCGGGGCGCCATCCTGGACGGCCTCCGCTCCACCGACTGGATTCCCCGATCGGTCCGGCAGAAGGCCCGCAAGCTTGAGGAGACCGTCGCCGCCTTGGAAGGCCGCCTGGGGCGTGCGGCCACCGATCAGGAGGTGGCCGACGCCCTCCACATCTCCCTGGAGGAGTACCACCAGCTCCTGTCCGATGTGCAGGCGACCACCGTCCTCTCCCTAGAGGAAGCGTGGAGCCAGCAGAACGAGGAGGACGGCCTCCGGGTCCGGGAGACGGTGGCCGACCCCACCAGCGAGGACCCGGAAGAGCGGCTGGCCCACCAGGAGCTCTTGGACGAGCTGGCCCAGGCCTTGGACCGTCTGCCCGAGCGGGAGCGGCTGGTGATCACCCTCTACTACTACGAAGGCCTCACCCTGAAAGAGATCGGCAAGGTGTTGGGGGTCTCCGAATCCCGCATCTCCCAGATCCACACCAAAGCCGTTATTCGCCTCAGAGCCCACCTGAGCTCCGTTTGAGGCGCCCCAGCCTTTGCTTGTCGTGCCAATCCGCGGTGTGGTATACTAACCGGCGGTGTATCACGCACGGCCCCGGACGTCGGTGGGGGTGCCCGCTCGGGTTCCACCGGCGGATGAGGGGGCCGGAGGCTGACAACCTGACGAGGAGGTGAGCGGGCCTGGCTATTGTGACGATGAAGCAACTCCTGGAGTCAGGAGTGCACTTTGGCCATCAGACCCGCCGCTGGAATCCCAAGATGAAGCCGTTCATCTTCACTGAGAGGAACGGCATCTACATTATCGACCTGCAGAAGACCGTCCGGATGGTGGAGCAGGCCTACGCGTTCGTGCGCGACACGGTCGCCGAGGGCGGGACGGTTCTTTTTGTGGGCACCAAGAAGCAGGCCCAGCAGACCATCAAGGAAGAGGCCGAGCGCTGCGGCATGTTCTACGTCAACCAGCGCTGGCTGGGTGGCACCCTCACCAACTACCAGACCATCCGGACGCGGATCGAACGGCTCCATCGCCTGGGGGAGATGGAGCAGGACGGCACCTTCGACCGCCTGCCCAAGAAGGAAGTTTTGAAGCTTCTCAAGGAGAAGGAGCGCCTGGAGCGGTACCTGGGCGGCATCAGCCAGATGTGGCGGCTGCCTGATATCGTCTTCGTGGTCGACCCCCGCAAGGAGCGGATCGCGGTCTCCGAGGCCCGGAAGATGGAGATCCCCATCGTGGCCATCGTGGATACCAACTGCGATCCCGACGAGATCGATTACGTCATCCCGGGGAACGACGACGCCATCCGGGCCATCCGCCTCCTGACGAGCCGCATGGCCGATGCGGTCCTGGAGGGCAAGGAGGGGCGGCAGGAGACGGAGGCGTCCGAGTCGCCCGAGGCTGAGGCGGCCGATGAGGCCGCGATGCCAGCCGAGGAAGAGGAGGAAGAAGAAGTCCTCGAGGTGTAGCGGAGGGGAGGGCTCCCGCCCTCCTCGCCTTTTCCCCAATCCCTGCGCGAGCCGCGCGCCAAGGAGTGGTCGCGAACATGGCAGAGGTTACGGCAGCGCTGGTCAAGGAGCTGCGCGAGCGGACCGGCGCGGGCATGATGGATTGTAAGAAGGCCCTTATGGAGGCCGACGGGAACCTGGAGCGGGCCATTGAGATCCTCCGGGAGAAGGGCCTGGCTCAGGCGGCCAAGCGGGCGGGCCGGGCGGCCACCGAGGGCCTGGTGGGCGCCTACATCCACGGGGACGGCCGCATTGGTGTCCTCATCGAGGTCAACTGCGAGACCGATTTCGTCGCCAAGACGGAGGAGTTCCAGAACCTGGTGAAGGATCTCGCCATGCACGTGGCCGCGGCCCGGCCCGATTGGGTCCGGCGGGACGAGGTGCCCCAGTCGGTCATCGAGGCCGAGCGCCGGGTGTATGAGGCGGCCGCCCGGAACGAGGGGAAGCCGGAGCACGTTCTGGACCGGATCGTGGAGGGCCGGCTGGAGAAGTTTTTCCAGGAGCGCTGCCTTATGGAGCAGCCCTTCGTGAAGGATCCGGACCGCCGGGTGGAGCAGGTGGTGCAGGAAGTGGCCGCCCGCCTTGGCGAAAACGTTACTGTGCGCCGCTTCGCGCGCTTCGAGCGGGGCGAGGGGCTCGAAGAGCCGGCGGCGGCCGAGGCCTGAAGGCGCGCGAAGCTCGGAGGGACCCGGCGGCAGGGGTGAGGATGTGGAGCAGCCAGAGTACCGCCGTATCGTGGTGAAGCTGAGCGGCGAGGCCCTTGCAGGCGAGGGCGGTTTCGGGATCGATCTCAATGTGGTCCGCCGGCTGGCCGGTGAGATCCTGGACGTCTGCCGGATGGGTGTCCAGGTGGCGGCGGTGGTGGGCGGTGGGAACATCTGGCGTGGAGCGACCGCCAGCCAGGCCGGCATCGACCGGAGCACTGCGGACCATATGGGCATGCTGGCGACGGTCATCAACGCGCTGGCCCTCCAGGCGGCCTTGGAGGCGGCCGGTGCCGAGACCCGGGTCCAGACCGCCATCGACATGCGTCAGGTGGCCGAGCCCTACATCCGCCGCCGGGCCATTCGTCACCTGGAGAAGGGCCGGGTGGTCATCCTCGCCGCGGGGACGGGGAATCCCTTCTTCTCCACCGATACGGCGGCGGCGCTCCGGGCTGCTGAGCTGGAGGCGGAGGTCATCCTCATGGCCAAGCGGGGGGTGGACGGCATCTACAGCGCCGACCCCCGGGTGGATCCGACGGCCCAGAAGTACGATGAGCTCCACTACCTGGACCTCCTCAACCAGGGCCTGGCCGTCATGGACTCGACCGCTGCCTCCCTCTGCATGGAGAACGGCATTCCCATCATCGTCTTCAACTTCGAGGCCCCGGGGGCCCTCCGGCGCATCTGTCTGGGCGAGAGAATCGGAACCTTCGTCGGAGGTGGGGCGCGTCATGAGTGAGGCTGAGATCCTCAGTGCCGCCGAAGAGCGGATGAAGAACGTCATCGAGTCGACCCGGCGCGACCTGGCCGCCATCCGGACCGGGCGGGCCAACCCGGCGCTCTTGGACCGGGTGCAGGTCGAGTACTACGGCACCCTCACCCCCTTGAAGCAGCTGGCGACCGTCTCCGCTCCCGAGCCCCGACTGCTCCTGATCCAGCCCTTCGACAAGAACGCGGTGAAGGCCATCGAACGGGCCATCCTCCAGTCCGATCTGGGCTTTACACCCACAACCGACGGCCATGTGGTTCGGATCACCGTCCCCGAGCTGACCGAGGAACGCCGGAAGGAGCTGGTCCGCCTGGCCCGGAAGACGGCGGAGGAGAAGCGGGTGGCCATCCGCAACCTTCGCCGGGAGGCCAACGAGCGGGTTCGGGCGGCCCAGAAGGATGGTGAGTTGAGCGAGGACGAGGCGCGTCGGCTCGAGGAGAAGATCCAGCAGCTGACGGATCGGTACGTGGGTGAAGTGGACCGCCTGCTGGAGGCCAAGGAGCGGGACATTCTCGAGGTTTGAGCATGGACGCGCCGGACGTGCTCGGGATGGCATGGGAGGAAGCAGAGGCTCTCTTAGAAGAGGCAGGGTGGAGCGCGGCCCCGGCGATCACGAGGCCGCCGGGAGCGCCCCCCTTGCCCGACGAACTCCTGCGGGTGATTCGGGTGCGGGCCCATCAGGCGGAGCGCCGGCTGGACGTGGTGCTGGCGCCCGAGCGGTTCCTGAGCGGGAAAGACTCCGGGGCACCCGGAGCAGGATGAGCGCGCCCAGCATGAACGGCCAGGCCCCCTCTTTGCCCAGGCACCTGGCCATCATCATGGATGGGAACGGGCGATGGGCCGTCCGTCGGGGCCTTTCCCGGCACGAAGGGCACGAGATGGGGATTGAGGCCCTCCGCCGGGTGGTTCGAGCCTGTGTGGCCCGGGGCATCCCCTACCTCACCGTCTACGCCTTCTCCACCGAGAACTGGGAACGGCCCGCCGATGAGGTGGCCGCGTTGATGCGGCTCCTGGACCGGGTCCTCATCGAAGAGGTAGACGAGCTGGCCGCGCAGGGGGTCCGGGTGCGGGTGTTGGGCCGCCGGAAGGGGCTCCCAGAGGACCTGGTCGCCCGGATCGAGCAGGCCTGCCAGAAGACCGCCGGGAACGACCGGCTCATCTTGAGTGTGGCCTGGAACTACGGCGGCCGGGCGGAGATCGTTGATGCGGCCCAGGCCATCGCCCGGGAGGCGGCCGCAGGACGCCTCGACCCAGAGGCCATCAATGAGACCCTGTTCGCGGAGTACCTGTACACCGCGGGCCTTCCCGATCCCGATCTGGTCATCCGAACGGGCGGAGAGTTTCGCATCAGCAACTTCCTCCTGTGGCAGGTGGCCTACGCGGAGTTCTGGGCCACCCCCGTGCTCTGGCCCGATTTCTCCGAAAGGGACCTGGACGAAGCCCTGGAGGCCTACCGGCATCGCTCCCGGCGGTTCGGGCGGGTGGAAGTGGGGCCCCAGCCGTGAAACGCTTGGGTGTGGCGCGGCAGCCGGAACGCCCCGCCGGGGGCGGTTTGAAGGCCCGGGTGGCGACGGCGGTGGTGGGGGCTCCGCTCTTGCTGGGGGCCCTCTGGCTGGGGGGGCTTCCCTGGCTGATCCTGGTGGCGGCGGTGGGCCTTCTGGGCGCGCCGGAGGTGGCCCGGCTCTACGGCCGGGGCGGGTGGCGAGCGCCGGGCGATGGGCTGATTTTGGCGGTCTTGTGGCCCATCGGCCTCGCATACCTTGCCGGTGAGGGGCTGGTCGATCTCCTCTGGCCCCAGGCGGGGGCCCTGCTTGCCGTTCCCCTCCTTTATGGTTTGGTGCGGGAACTCTTCCGGCCCCACCCCCAACTCCTCACCGCGGCTGCGGTCTTGGCCGTCACCCTGGTCTACTGGGGCGGGTTACTCGCCCACCTGATCCTCTTGCGGGCCCTGCCTCAGGGGCTGGCCTGGAGCTTGGTGCTGGTGGCGGGCACCTGGGGGGCCGACATCGCCGCCTACTTCATCGGGCGCCAGTGGGGGCGCCGCCGCCTGGCGCCCCACCTCAGCCCGGGGAAGACGGTGGAGGGGACGGTGGCCGGCCTCGTGGCCGGGCTGGCCAGCGCCGGGCTGGTGGGGTGGGGGGTGGGCCTGAAGGGCCCAGGGTTGCTCTGGGCTGGGGCTGCCATGGTGCTGGCCGTCCCTCTGGGTGATCTGATCGAATCGGGGTTCAAGCGCGAGGCGGGGGTGAAGGACTCGGGCAGCCTGCTGCCCGGTCATGGGGGCCTCCTGGACCGGTTCGACAGCCTGATCCTAGCCGGCGCCGTCCTCTACCACTGGGTCACCTGGCTGCAGGGAGGGCTCTAGCCGCCGCGCCGCTGGCCCCGGGAAGGCGGGCCCGTGGCGGTGCACCTGAGAAGCTGGGCTGGGTACGCTGGGGGAGCCGCCGCGGGGCTCCTCTTTCTCTACCTCCTCCCCCACATGGGGCCTCTACTGGTGGGTCTCCTTCTGGCCATTCTGGTGGACCGTCCCGTCACGGCCCTGGAGGCTCGGGGCGTGGGCCGGGGCCTGGCCGCCGCATTGGTTCTGGGGGGCGGCGCTCTGGCCCTGGTGTTGGTGGGCGTCGGGCTGGGAACGGCCCTTTATGCCGAAGTGCGCCAGTTGGCCAGCCTACTCCACCTAGCGCCCCACGCCGTGCCCTCCACCACCGGGGGCGGGGTTCTGGCGGAGGTGGGGTGGTTGGAGAGCCTCCCGCCGCTGGTCCAGGATCTGGCCCGGCGGGCGGTGGAGGCGGCCTACGGGGCGGTGGGGCGGTGGGTGGAAGGCGTCGTCCAGCTGGTGGCGGGCCTGCCGGCGTTGGTCTGGCCCCTGACCGTCAGCCTGCTGGTCGCCTACTTTGCCAGCCGGGACCGGCGGATGCTCGCGGAGGTGACGCTCCGCTTCCTGCCGGGGCGGTTGCGGCGCCGGGCCGCCCGGTTGCGGGGCCGCTTCCTTGGCCAGGTGGCCGCCTTTCTCCATGCGCAGGTGGTGGTGGTGGGCCTCTCGGCGCTCCTTTCCGCCATCGCGCTGGCCCTTCTGGGGTCTCCTTTCGCCGTGAGCTTGGGGCTTCTGGCCGGGCTTTTGGACATCATCCCCTTCTTGGGACCGGCGACGGTCTTCGGCGTGCTGGCAGGCGTGCGGGCGGTCCAGGGGGCGCTGGGCCCGGCCCTGGCCGCCGCCGCGTGCGGGCTGGCGGTGACGGCTGTCCGGCAGGTGGCGGAGACCCGGGTGGTGGCCGGCCGGACCCAGCTCCATCCCCTGACGGTGGTGGTCGCTATCTATCTGGGCGGCCGCCTGCTGGGGGCGGCGGGCTTCCTGGCCGGGCCGGTCATCGCCCTGGCGGCCAAAGCCCTTCTGGCCGAAGGGACGGGCCGCCTCTAGGCCAGGACGACCCCCGCCCTCGTGACACCGAGGCGGTTCCTCCACCCAGGATGGGGGGCGCATTGGTGGCGGCCAGGGGCTGTGCTATAATACCGCCAGGGGTGGAGGCATGTCCGTGACGCGGGTTGCCATCTTGGGAGCGACGGGGTCCATCGGCCAGCTGGCCCGGGACGTGGTCGCCAGTCACCCGGGCCGGTTCGAGCTGGTCGGGATGGCGGCCGGCACCCGCGTCGAGCCTCTGGCGGAAGCCGCCTCCCAGGAGGCCCCCTGGCTCCGCTTGAGGTGGCTGAACGTGGCCACCGCCGAGGCTCGGGAGCGCCTCGAGGCGCTCTTGCCTCCGGCGCAGAAGGCCGGCGTGGAGATCACCGTCGGTGAGGACGGGTTGGTCGCCATGGCCCAGGCGCCGGAGGTGGACCTGGTGGTGGTGGCGGTGGTGGGCTTTGCGGGCCTGGCTCCCACCCTGGCCGCCTTGCGGGCGGGGAAGCGGGTCGCCCTGGCCACCAAGGAGAGCCTGGTGGTGGCGGGCCACCTGGTGCGGGAGGCGTGGCGGGGCGGGAAGGGCGAGCTCTTCCCCGTGGACAGCGAGCACAGCGCTCTGTGGCAGCTTTTGGAGGGCGCGCGGCAGCGGCCCTCTCGTCTTTACCTGACCGCGTCGGGCGGCCCCTTCCGCACGGCCTCCCGGGAGGCGATGGCCCAGGCGACGGTGGAGGAGACCCTGCGGCATCCCACCTGGTCCATGGGACCCAAGATCACCGTCGATTCGGCCACCCTCATGAACAAGGGCTTCGAGGTGCTGGAGGCCGCCTGGCTCTTCGACATGGAGCTGGACCGGATCCATGTGGTGGTCCACCCCCAGAGCATCGTCCACGCCCTGGTGGCTTGGCCCGACGGTTCCCTCACCGCTCAGCTGGCCGTCCCCCACATGCGCCTTCCCGTGGAGCGGGCCATGCTGTACCCCGACGGGGCCGTCGAGTCGGTCCCGGCATTGGATCCCACTACCTTGGGCACCCTCCATTTTGAGCCCGTCGACCGGGCCCGTTTCCCCCTGTTGGATGCCGCCTATCACGCGGGCAAGCTGGGCGGCACCTATCCGGCCGTGCTCAACGCCGCCGACGAGATCGCAGTCCAGGCCTTCCTCGACGGCCGCATCCGCCTGGTGGACATCGAGCGGGTGGTCCACCAGGTGCTGGAACGCCATGAGAGCCACGACGCACCGGATCTGGAGACCATCCGGGAGGCAGACCGGTGGGCACGGCACGAGGCCGAGGACCTCTGCCAGGTCCTGGAAGGAAGGAGCAGGGTGCGATCATGATCACGCTGCAGTCGTTGGTGGCGTTCGTCCTGGTCTTCGGCGTCATCGTGCTCTTCCACGAGCTGGGCCACTACGGCACGGCCAAATTGTTGGGGATCGGCGTCCATGAGTTTTCCATCGGCTTTGGGCCGGGGGTGAGCCGCTCCTGGCGGGGCACCCGCTACTCCTTGCGGGTGATCCCTCTGGGAGGCTTCTGCCGGCTCTACGGGATGGAGCCCAACGAGGACGAGCGGATCGGCCTGCGGCCCGACGACCCCCGGAACTTCCACGCCCGGCCGGTCTGGCAGCGGATGGCGGTGATTGCGGCCGGGCCCGCCATGAACTTCCTCCAGGCTGTGATCATTCTGGCCCTGATCGCCACCGTCACCATTCCCGTCCAGGTGGTGGGCCTGGAGCCGGGAAGCCCGGCGGCGCAGGCCGGCTTCCAGCCGGGGGATGCCATCGTCGCCATCGAGGGCCAGACCGTCTACCGGACGGTGGAGGTGAACCGGCTCATCGCCGCCAGCGAAGGGGAGCCCATCGAGGTCACCGTGCGGCGGGACGGCCAGAATCTGGTCCTCACCGTCCAGCCTGAGCGCCAGCCCGATGGGGCCCTGCGCATCGGTGTTCAGATCATGGACGGGATGCGGGGCGTCCCCTGGTGGCAAGCCCTTCCTGAAGGGTTCCGCCAGACCTGGCAGATGACCCGGAGCCTGGTGACGGGGCTCCTGGGCATGATCGCCCAGCGGGTGCCTGTGGAGCTGTCGGGGCCGGTGGGGATCTTCCAGATCGTGGGCCAGTCGGCCCAGCAGGGCTGGTTCTCCCTGCTCCTTCTGGCGGCGGTCCTCAACGTCAACCTGGGCCTCCTCAACCTCCTGCCCATCCCCGTGCTGGATGGGGGCTGGCTCCTCTTCCTGGGGCTGGAGGGCCTGCGGGGCAAGCCCATCCCGCCCGAGCACCAGGGCTGGGCGACGGTGGTTGGGTTCGCCTTCCTCATGGCCCTCGTCCTCTTCGCCACCTACCAGGACATCCTCCGGATCCTCCTGGAGTGAGCAGCGGCCGCGGGGCGGGCCTTTCCAGCGCGCCTCGCAGGGTTTCCCCGAGGGTTGCCCGAAGGTAGGTGGCATTGGGCGGAGCTTCCCAGCCGCCCGATTCCATCGACCGGAGGCCGTTTCCTGGTGTCGTGTCGTTACGTCATTCCGTCCCCTGCTGAACGGAGCCTGGCCCGCCTGTGGGAGCGGGCGGGCCTCACTGGCCCTGTGCCCGCGGAGGTCGCCCGTTGCCGCATCCTCCAGGTGGAGGTGGACCCGGAGGCCCGCTCCTGGCGGCTTCTCATCGACGGAACCCTCCCCCCGGAGGTGCGGGAGGCGATGGAGACCCGCCTCACCCAGGCGGTGGACGGGGTGGCCCGCATCTCCCTGGAGGGTTCGGCCGGGGCGTCCAGCCCGGCCCAGGATGATCAGGATGAGGATCGGGCCCAAGAGGAGGCCAGCTCCTCAGGGATTCCCGAGGATGACGCGGCCTACGCCCGGTGGCTCCAGGAGCACTTCCGCCCGCCCGGCGAGGCGCGGGGGGATGAGCCCGCCCCAGGAGCGGGCGGGAATGGGGAAGGGCCCATCCGTTTCGGCCGGTCCCTCCCTCAGGATCCGGTCATCACGCCCCTCAAGGAGCTTCAGGAACCGGGGCCTGAGGTGGTGATCCAGGGTGAGATCCTCAACCTGGAGACCCGCCCAGTGCGGGCCAGGCGGAACGGGCAGGAGAACGGAGGCGCGAAGCTCGTCCAGTTCGACGTCACGGACCGGACCGACTCCATCCGGGTGAAGTTCTTCGACCGGGGGCGGGAAGACGGCGGGTCCGACATCGAGGCGGTCCTCAAGCCGGGCACTTGGGTCCGGGTGCGGGGGCTGCCCGTCCTGGACCGGTTCCGGGAGGAGCTGGTCGTGGAAGCCCGGGGCATCCAGGTGATCGACCCGCCCCGCCGGCTGGACACCGCGCCCGAAAAGCGGGTGGAGCTCCACCTGCACACCAAGATGAGCGCCCTCGATGGGCTTTCGCCCATCGACGAGGTGATCAAGCAGGCGGCCGAGTGGGGCCACCCGGCCGTGGCCATCACCGACCACGGGGTGGTCCAGGCCTTCCCTGAGGCCTACCAGGTGGCGAAGAAGTACGGCATCAAGCTGATCTACGGGATGGAGGGGTACCTCTGTGACGACCCCTCCCCCCGGAGCCCCACGTACCATATCATCATCCTGGCCCGGAACAAGCAGGGGCTCCGGAACCTGTACGAGCTGGTCTCCCTCTCCCACCTGAAGTACTTTTACCGGCGGCCCCGGATCCCCCGGGCCGAGCTCGTCCGGCTGCGGGAGGGGCTCATCCTGGGCTCGGCCTGCGAGGCGGGGGAGCTCTTCCGCGCCCTGGTCCGGGGAGCGTCGGAGGAGGAGCTCCTCGAGATCGCTTCCTTCTATGACTACCTAGAGATTCAGCCCCTGGCCAACAACCGGTTCATGATCGACCAGGGGATTGCCCGGGACGAGGAGGACCTGCGCGCCTTCAACCGCCGGATCGTGGCCCTAGCCGACCGCCTGGGCAAGCCGGTGGTGGCCACGGGCGACGTCCACTTCGTCCACCCCGAGGACCAGATCTTCCGGCAGATCATCCAGGCGGGCCAGGGCTACGAGGATGTGGAGAACCCCGCGCCCCTCTACTTCCGCCCCACCCAGGAGATGCTGGAGGAGTTCGCCTACCTGGGCGAGGAGCGGGCCTACGATGTGGTGGTCACCCAGCCCCGGCGCCTGGCGGAGACGGTGGAGGCGATGGCCCCCGTCCCCGAAGGGCTCCATGCGCCCGAGCTTCCCGGCGCCGCCGAGCGGATCACCGAGATGACCTACCGCCGGGCCAAGGAGCTTTACGGCGACCCCTTGCCCGACCTGGTCCGGGAACGGATCGAGCGGGAGCTGCGCTCCATCGTGGGGAACGGCTTCGCTTCGTTGTACCTGGCCGCGGCCCTCCTGGTGGAGCGCTCCTTGCGGGACGGGTACCTAGTCGGCTCCCGGGGCTCGGTGGGCTCCTCGTTGGTCGCCACCCTCTGCGGCATCACCGAGGTGAATCCGCTGCCACCCCACTACCTCTGCGCTCAGTGCCACTACGTGGAATTTTTCGACGACGGCTCCGTCGGGGCCGGGGTGGACCTGCCGCGCCGAGCCTGCCCCACGTGCGGCACCGAGCTTGGCCGGTTCGGATTTGACATCCCCTTTGAGACCTTCATGGGCTTTCACGGCGAGAAGGTGCCCGACATCGACCTCAACTTCTCGGGGGAGTACCAAGCCACCATCCACAAGGCGGCCGAGGAGATCTTCGGCTCCGAGCAGGTCTACCGGGCGGGCACCATCGCCACCCTGGCCGAGCGGACGGCCTACGGCTTTGTCCGCAAGTACCTGGATGAGAAGGGGGTCCCGGCCCGCAGCGCGGAGATCAACCGGCTGGTCCAGGGGTGCACGGGGGTGCGGCGGACCACGGGCCAGCACCCCGGCGGGTTGATGGTCCTCCCCAAGGGGCGGGAGATCTACGAGTTCACCCCCATTCAGTACCCGGCCAACGACCGGGAAGCCGGGGTGATCACCACCCACTTCGACTACCACGCCATCTCCGAGCAGCTGGTGAAGCTGGACCTTTTGGGCCACGACGATCCGACCATGCTCCGGATGCTGGAGGCGGAGACGGGGGTGCCCCCCCGCGCCATCCCCCTGGATGACCCGGCCACCATGGCCATCTTCTCGGGCGTGGAGAGCTTGGGGATCAAGGATCCGGAGCGGCTGGGCCTGCGGGTGGGGACCCTGGGCATCCCGGAGTTCGGGACCCGGTTTGTCCGCCAGATGCTGGAGGAGACCCGGCCCACCACCTTCAGCCAGCTGGTCCGCATCAGCGGCTTCTCCCACGGGACCAACGTCTGGACCAACAACGCGCAGGAGTTGATCCGCGCCGGCATCGCCGACCTGAACCAGGCCATCGCCACCCGGGACGACATCATGACCTACCTTATCCGGCAGGGCATGGAGCCGGAGCTGGCCTTCAACATCATGGAGAAGGTCCGCAAGGGCAAAGGGGTGTCGGAGGAAGAAGAGGCGGCCATGAAGGCGTGCGGGGTGCCCCAGTGGTACGTGGACTCCTGCCGGAAGATCAGCTACATGTTCCCCAAGGCCCACGCGGTGGCCTACGTCACCATGGCCTTCCGCATCGCCTACTATAAGGTTCACTACCCGGCCGCCTTCTACGCCGTCTACTTCTCCGTCCGGGCGGAGGAGTTCGACGCGGGCCTGGTGGTCCGGGGCGAGGAGGCCATCCGCCGGGAGATGCAGCGGCTGGACCAGAAGGGGGCCGACGCCACCGCCCGGGACCGGAATATGGTCACCATCCTGGAGGTGGTCCTGGAGGCCCTGGCCCGGGGCATCCGCTTCCGCCCGGTGGATCTGGACGCGTCCGATCCCTTGCGGTTCCGGATCGAGCCGGCGGACCCTGGGGAGGACGGGGTCAAGGCGTGGCTGCGGCCTCCCTTGATCGCCCTGCCGGGGGTGGGCCGGCAGGCGGCCCTGGCCATCGACGCCGCCCGGCAGGAGGGCCCCTTCGGCTCGGTGGAGAACCTCCAGGCCCGGAGCCGGGTGAGCCGGACGGTGGTGGATGTCCTCCGGGAGCACGGCGCCCTGGGCGACTTGCCTGAGAAGGACCAGTTGAGCCTCTTCTAGGTGGCTTCCCCTTGCAGGCCCCAGGGGGATGGGGTATACTGAAAGCGGCTTCGAGTCGTTGTCGTGAAAGAGTGGGCGAGCCCCACTCTTTCGTCCTGTCTGGACCTTTTTCGGCTACAAGGCTGTTGGGCGAAGGGACGGTGGAGAGGCCCGGCTATGAAGCGGGATGAGATTGAAGCCCAGGTGGAGGCACTGGCGGAGCCCATCGCCGACGCATGTGGTGTCGAGCTGGTGGATGTTGCCTACGTGACCGAGCAGGGTCGTCGCATTCTCCGGGTGAGCATCGACCGGGACGGCGGCGTCACCCTGGACGATTGCCAGCGGGTGAGCGAACTTCTCAGCGACGAGCTGGACCGGGTCGATCCCATTCCCGGCTCCTACAGCCTGGAGGTCTCGTCGCCCGGCCTGGAGCGCCCCCTGAAGAAGCCCCGGGAGTTTGAGCGCTTCCGGGGCCGGACGGTTCGGGTGAGGGCCTACGCTCCCATCAACGGCTCCCGCACGTGGGAGGGGCGCTTGCTCGGACTGATCGATGAGCATGTGGTCGTGGAGACGTCCCAGGGAGAGGTCCGGGTTCCCTTGGACACGGTGGCGAAGGCCCATCTGGTCCCGGAGTGGTGACCAGGAGGCAACAGGAGGTTTGTACGGGTCATGAACCTGGAGTTGGTGGGGGCCCTCAACGAGCTGGAGCAGGAGCGAGGCATCTCCAAGGAGATCCTGCTTTCGGCCATTGAGGCCGCGATCGTCTCCGCCTACAAGCGGAACTTCAGCAACGCGGACAACGTGCGGGTCGAGCTGGATGAGCGCACGGGCACCATCGCCGTCTTCGCCCAGAAGGAAGTGGTCGACGAGGTCGAGGACGACACCCTTCAGATCAGCCTGGAGGAGGCCCGGGAGCGGGACCCGGCCGTCAAGGTGGGGGACGTGGTCGATGTGGAGGTCACCCCCGAGGACTTCGGCCGCATCGCCGCCCAGACCGCCAAGCAGGTGGTCATCCAGCGGATCCGCGAGGCGGAGCGGGCCCTGATCTACGACGAGTTCTCCAACCGGGCGGAGGAGATCGTCACCGGGACCGTCCAGCGGATCGACCGCCGGAACGTCTTCGTCGACCTGGGCCGGGTGGAAGCCCTCCTGCCGCCCTCGGAGCAGATGCCGGGGGACAATTACTACCGGGGCCAGCGCCTCAAGTGCTACATCGCCGAGGTGCGCCAGACGCCCCGGGGCCCCCAGGTGATCCTCTCCCGCAGCCATCCGGGGCTCCTCAAGCGTCTTTTCGAGCTGGAGGTTCCCGAGATCCGGGACGGCGTGGTGGAGATCCGGGCCGCGGCCCGGGAGGCGGGGAAGCGCTCCAAGATCGCGGTCTGGAGCCGGGATGACCGGGTGGATCCCGTCGGGGCCTGCGTGGGCCCCCGGGGGATCCGGGTCCAGGCGGTGGTCCAGGAGCTGCGGGGCGAGAAGATTGACATCATCCAGTGGGATCCGGACCTGCGCCGTTTCGTCAAGAACGCCCTCAGCCCGGCCCGGGTGACGGACGTCTTCCTCAGCAAAGACGGGGAGACGGCCACGGTGGTGGTGCCGGAGCAGCAGCTTTCCCTGGCCATCGGCCGGGAGGGGCAGAACGCCCGCCTGGCCGCCAAGCTGACGGGGCTTCGGATCGACATCAAGAGCGAGGCGCAGATGGCTGAGATGATCTTCACCCGGGCCCAGGAGGAGCCCGAGGTGGAGCCCGTCGAGGCCGAAGGGCTGCCGGAGATGCTGGAGGCCGAGGCCGAACCGGTGGCGGACGAGCTGCTGGCGCCGGAGGTTGAGCCGGCAGCTGAGGTGGAGCTGGAGCCGGCCGGGGCGGTCGAGGACGAGGCCGAGGCGGAGGAGGCCGTGCCCTTCTTCGAGCTGGAGCTGGAGGAGCCCGAGCCTGAGCCGGAGGAGCCCAAGCGGGCCAAGCTGCCGGCGCGTAAGGTGAAGCGGGTGGTCCGGCAGGAGATCGAAGAGGCCATCGTGGACGAGGTGGTCGCGGAGGACGAGGAGCTGCCCTCCCTCTTCGGCAGTGACGACGAGGACGAGGAGGCGCCGGCGGACGTGGCCGAAGTGGAGTCGGGCCCCGTCTTCGTGTCCGGGCCCAAGGCCCCCGTCCAGGACGAACGGCTGGCCCGGCTGGCTCGGCTCTTCCAGGACCCGGATCTCGCGGCCAAGGAGGCGGCCGAACGCCAGGCCAAGCGGGAGCGGGAACGGGAGGAGCGGGAGCGGGAACGGGAGGCCAAGGCCAAGCGGGTGCTCAAGGACTTTTCCGAGCTCGCCAAGCTGCTCGAAGAGGAGTGAGGGGACGTGGCGCCGCGGCATGTGCCGCAGCGGACCTGTGTGGGGTGCCGGACGGTCCGGCCCAAGCGGGAGCTGGTCCGGGTGGTGCGGACGCCCGAGGGGACCGTGGAGCTCGATCCGACGGGGAAGCGGTCGGGGCGGGGGGCGTACCTGTGTCCGGATCTCAGCTGCTTGGAGGCTGCCGTCCAGGGGCGGCGGCTTGAGCGGGCCCTGCGTCATCCGGTCAGCAGGGAGGTCCTGGAGCAGGTGCGGAGTGCGCTGGAGGAGATTCCTTCGTGAGCGGGCAGGAGGTCGAGGGCGTCCTCCATCTCTTGGGGCTGGCCCGCCGGAGCGGGCGGCTGGTCTCAGGGGATCGGGCCGTGCTCGCCGCGTGCACGGCCGGGCAAGCCCGGCTCCTTCTCCTGGCGGAGGACGCCTCGCCCAACACCCGCCGGCGTTTCGAAACGGCGGCTGAACGAGCTGGGATCCCCCTCCGGTACCTAGCCGACCGGATCCGGCTCGGGGAAGCCTTGGGCCAGAGCCCTCGCGCGGTGGTCGCCCTCACCGACGCCGGCTTCGCCAACGCGGTGCTGGACCGACTCTCCCGCAGGCGGCGGGGGCGGGGGAGGACGGAGACCATTCAGGATAGGGGTCAGGAGTGATGGCATGAGTGGAATGCGTGTTTATGAGTTGGCTCGGGAGCTGGGCGTCGACAGCAAGGATCTGCTCTCTTTCCTGCGCGAGCGAGGGCTGGACCTGAAGAACCACATGAGCCTGGTCGACGAGAAGGCCGCCGGTGAGGCCCGCCGGCGCTTCAGCCCGTCGAGCCGGCCGGCTCAGGCCAAGGCGGAGCAGCCGGCCCGGAGCAAGGCGGCCGCCCGGGCGGCGGGCGGGGCCAACGCCAGCCGAGCTGGGGCGGGTTCCAGCCAAAGCGGGGCGAGGAACAGCCAAGGGGCGTCGGGCAGCACAGGCGGTGCCCGGGGCAGCCGGGGCGGCCTAACGGGCGATCGGAAGGGATCCCGTTCGGGCCGGCGGCAGGCCCGCCGGGGCGGCCGGGGCCGGAGCGAGGCGCAAGAGCCCGCCCGCCAGCGGCCTGAGCGGATCGTGCTGCCGGAGAAGATCACCGTCGCCGAGCTGGCCGAAATGCTGGCCATCCCGGCGGTGGCCCTTATCAAGAGCCTGATGAAGGCTGGGATCATGGCCGCCATCAACCAGTCCATCGATTTTGAGACGGCGGCCCAGGTGGCTAAGAGCCTGGGCGTGGCCGTGGAGCGGCCCCAGCGCCCGACGGCCGATGGGCGGCTCCTGGAGGACGAGGATGAAGCCGACCTGGTCCCCCGCCCGCCGGTGGTGACGGTGATGGGCCACGTGGACCACGGAAAGACCACCCTCCTGGACACCATCCGCCAGACCCGGGTGGTGGAGCGGGAGGCGGGCGGCATCACCCAGCACATCGGCGCCTACCAGGTCACCGTCGGCGACCGGAAGATCACCTTCTTGGATACGCCCGGCCACGAGGCCTTCACCTCCATGCGGGCCCGGGGCGCCCAGGTGACGGACGTGGCCGTCCTGGTGGTGGCCGCGGACGACGGCGTCATGCCCCAGACCCTGGAGGCCATCAGCCATGCCCAGGCGGCCGAGGTGCCCATCGTGGTCGCCATCAATAAGATGGACCGGTCTGGCGCCGACCCCGAACGGGTGAAGCAGCAGCTGGCCGAGCATGGTCTGGTGCCCGATGAATGGGGCGGCGATACGGTCTGCGTGCCCATCTCCGCCCTGAAGGGTGAGGGCATCGATGAGCTGCTGGAAATGATCCTCCTTGTCGCCGACATGCGGGAGTTGAAGGCCAACCCCAACCGGCCGGCCTCGGGCGTCATCGTGGAGGCCCGTCTGGACCGGGGGCGGGGGCCGGTGGCCACCGTGCTGGTGCAGAACGGCACCCTGCGCCTGGGCGATGTGGTGGTGGCCGGCCCGGTGGCGGGCAAGGTCCGGGCCATGCTCAACGAGTGGGGCGAGCCCATGGAGGAGGCGGGCCCGGCCACACCCGTGGAGGTCCTGGGCTTCCAGGATGTGCCGGAGGCGGGAGACCTCCTGGAGGTGGTGGCCGACGAGCGGGAGGCCCGCCAGCGGGCCGAGGCCATCGCGGCCGAGCGGCAGCTGCCTGAAGCCAAGGGCGGCGTCGTCACCTTGAGCCAGCTGGCCACCCGGGGCCAGGCCGAGGTGAAGGAGCTGAACCTGGTGCTGAAGGCTGACGTCCAGGGGACCTTGGAGGCCGTCCGCCAGTCCCTGGAGCGCCTGAGCACTGATGAGGTCCGGGTCAACGTGATCCACGGGGCCGTCGGGGGGATCTCCGAGACAGACGTCACCCTGGCCCAGGCTTCGGAAGCGGTGGTCTTGGGCTTCAACGTCCGGCCCGACGGGGCGGCGCGCCGGGCCGCCGAGCGGGCGGGGGTGGAGATCCGGACCTACACCGTCATCTATCAGGCCATCGATGACGTAAAGGCGGCCCTGGAGGGCATGCTCGAACCGGAGATGGAGGAGCAGGTGGTGGGTGTGGCGGAAGTCCGCCAGATCTTCCACGTGCCCGGCGGCACCGTGGGGGGCTGCTACGTCACCGAAGGGGAGATCCGCCGGGGGGCCAAGGCCCGGCTCCTGCGGGACGGCGTGGTGGTCCACGACGGCGTCATCGCCTCCCTGCGCCGGTACAAGGATGACGTCCGGACCGTCAGCCAGGGGTACGAGTGCGGCGTGGGCTTTGAGAAGTTCCACGACCTGAAGGAAGGGGACGTCATCGAGGTCTACCAGGTCGTGGCCGTGCCCGCCCGCACCTGAGGACCATGGTGGTCGGGATTGCTGAGATCCGCCTGCTTCTCCCGGGACCTCGCTCCTTGAAGGAGAAGCGGCGGATCCTCCGGAGCCTGCTCGATCGCCTCCGGGCCCGGTACCCGGTGGCCGTCGCCGAGGTGGGCGACCAGGACCTGTGGAACCGGGCCACGGTGGGGGTCGCCTGCGTGAGCAACGAGGGCGCCCATGCCCACCAGGTGCTCGGGCAGGTGCTCCGCTTCGTCGAGTCCGTGGGCGAGGTGGAGATCGATGGGGTGGAGGTCCGGCTCGCCTGAAGGCGGCCGGGCTCCCCAGGGAGGTGGGGTTGGTGGCGAGCCCGCTCAGGGTGCGGCGCGTGGCCGAACAGGCCAAGAAGGAGCTCGGGGACATCCTGCGCACGCTAAAGGATCCCCGGATCGGATTTGTCACCGTCACCGACGTCGAGGTTTCCAACGATTTGAGCCATCTCAAGATCTTTGTCAGTGTCTACGGTGACCAGGAGGCCCGCCAGCAGTCGCTGGAAGGCCTCCAGGCGGCCAAAGGCCTTATCCGGAGCGAGTTGGGCCGCCGGATCCGCCTCCGGATGACCCCGGAGATCGAGTTCCGGCTCGATACCTCCCTCGATCGGGGCGCGCGCATCGACCAGCTTTTGGCGGAGATCCGCTCGGAAGGGCAGGCCAAGGAGCCATGAGCCTGGAGGCCGTAGCCCGGGTGCTGGAGGCCGCGGGCCCGACGCTGATCGTCTCCCACGAAGATCCCGATCCTGACAGCATCGGTTCCCTTTTGGCCGCCCGGTGGGCCCTCCGGCGGGTGAGGCCGGGGGTGCCCGTGGAGGCGGCCACCCCCGAGCCGGTGCCTTCCAGCTGCCAGTTCCTTCCTGGAGCTGACGAGATCCTCTCCCCTGACGAGGCTCAGGCCCGGGGGCCCTGGCAGACCCTGTGGGTGCTGGATTGCGAGCCCGGCCGGATCGGGCGCCTGCAGCCTCTGGTGGCGGCCGCGCAGCAGCTGGTCAATGTGGACCACCACGCGAGCAACACCCAGCCCTGGGGCCACCCCGCGGAGACCCGGTACATCGACCCCGAGGCGGCGGCCACCGGCCTGTTGGTCTACCGGCTGATCCGCCACTGGGGCTTGGCCTTGGACCGGGAGGCGGCCACCTTTATCTTCACCGCCCTTTCGGGCGACACGGGGTCCTTCCGCTACAGCAACACCACCGCTGAAGCCCTGGAGGCGGCTCGGCAGGCGGTGCTGGCGGGAGCTCGGCCCCAAGAGGTAGCCCACAACCTCTACGAGCGGCGCACCCTGGAGGAGCTCCAGCTTCTGGGCCGGGCCTTGAGCCTCCTCTCCCGCACGCAGGACGGCGCCATCGCCTGGATCGCCCTGCCCCACAGCCTGGTGGAGGGCCAGCCGGCGGAAGCCTTTGACGGCCTGGTCAACTACCCCCGGATGGTGGAAGGGGTGGAGGTGGCCCTCCTCTTCCGGGAGGTGGAGCCGGGGCGGGTCCGGGTGAGCCTCCGGTCCCAGGTGTGGGCTGACGTGAGCCAGATCGCGGCCCGCTTCGGGGGCGGCGGGCACCCGCGCGCGGCGGGGTGCACCGTCTCCCTCCCCCTGGCGCAGGCGGTGGAGCAGGTGGTGGGCGCCGTGGGCGAGCTTCTGGCCCAGGGCCCGTCCAGTGGGGATCCGGCGGCGGGCACCCTCGACGTGTGGGGGGACGGGGCGGCCCAGGGCCTGGAGAAGGGGGCCGGTGTCCCATGAGCGGTCCACCCTGGTCAGGGGCCCTGAACCTGCTCAAGCCCCCGGGCATGAGCTCCCATGACGTGGTGGCCTTCGTCCGCCGCCTGCTCAAGCAACGGCAGGTGGGCCACGGGGGCACCCTGGATCCCGGCGCCGCCGGGGTGCTCCCGGTCTTTCTCGGGGCGGCGACCCGGCTCATCCCCTTCCTCCCGCCCCAATGGAAGCGGTACCGGGCGGAGATGACCCTGGGGGTCCGGACGGACACGGGCGACAGCTGGGGGCGGACCGAGGAGATCCGGACCGATTTCCGGATCTCACCCGCCCGGTTGGGCGAGGTGCTGGCGGGCATGGTGGGCGAGCAGCTCCAAGCGCCCCCGCTGGTCTCCGCGGTCCGCTACCAAGGGAAGCGGCTCTATGAGCTGTACCGCCAGGGCCAGCAGCCGCCAGCGGTCCCGCCCCGCCGGGTCGTCATCGATGAGATCCACGTGATCCGGATCATCCCCGACAACCCCTTTGAGCTGGGTTTTGGAACCCGGATCCTGCTCGATATCTCCTGCTCGCCGGGGACCTACATCCGGTCCCTCTGCGCCGATGCGGGGGAGCGCTTGGGGTGCGGCGCGCACCTCTCCTTTCTGGTGCGGACCGCGTCGGGTCCTTATGTTTTGGAGGAGGCGTCGACACTGGATGAGTTGGAGGCGGCCGTGGCCCAAGGGGAGCTGGAGCGGCTCCTGGTCAGCCCGGCGGAGATGATGGCCCACCTGCCCGGCTTCCGAGTGGAAGACGAAACGACGATGAAGCGGCTGCAGCACGGAAGCGCGGTGGTCTTGGACGGCGCGCCCCGGGTGGAGCCGGAGCGGCCGAGCGAGCTTCCCCCGGAGCAGGAAGGTTTGGCCCGGGTGTTGGACAAGCGCGGCCAGCTGGTCTGCCTGGTCCGGCCCGAGCGGGTGCCGGCCAACGGCCGGCGCCGGTGGCGGCCGGTCCGGGTGCTGGTCCAGCCCGGCGGGGGTGAGGGCCGGTGATGGTCTGGCTCGATGAGGTGGAGCCTGGCGGCCCACCCTGGGGCG
Organism: Bacillota bacterium; assembly: GCA_017577405.1. Classification (GTDB taxonomy): domain Bacteria; phylum Bacillota; class Limnochordia; order Limnochordales; family Limnochordaceae; genus Limnochorda. The sequence continues at coordinate 170,081 of PIUA01000020.1, read as the reverse complement.
GCGTGGCCGCCCTGGGCAACTTTGATGGGGTGCACGTGGGGCATCAGGCCCTTCTTGCCCGGGCCCAGGCCCTGGCCGAGGCTTTGGGGGTGGAGGCCCTCGCCCTCACCTTCGAGCCCCATCCGGCCGCGGTCCTCAGGCCCCAGTCCCTCCCGGGACTCCTCACCCCCTTGGAGGAGAAGGTCCGCTGGCTCGAAAGCTACGGGGTCTCTCGGGTGGTGGTCGCCCGGTTCGACCGGGCCTTCGCCAGCCTCGAGCCCGAAGGGTTCCTGGAGCAGGTCTTGGCCGAACGCCTCGGCGTGCGGGGCGTGGTCGTGGGGGATGACTTCACCTTCGGCCACCAGGCCCGGGGGCGGGTGCCCCTCCTCCGGTCCTGGTCCCAGGCCCGGGGGATCGGGGCGGAGGTGATCCCCGCCGTCGGGCGGCAGGGCGAGCGGGTCTCCAGCAGCCGGATCCGCCAGGCCCTCCTGGCGGGGGCCTTCGATGAGGTGGTGGCCATGCTCGGGCACCCCTACGGGGTGGTGGGCCGGGTGGTGACCGGCCACGGGCGGGGGCGAACCTTGGGGTACCCCACGGCCAACCTGGAGCTGGACCCCCAGCAGCTCCCGCCGCCGGAAGGGGTCTACCTGGCGGAGGCGGTGGTGCTGGGGGCGGAGCCGGAACGGCCATGGCCCGCTCTGGCGGTCTACAGCCGCCGGCCCACCTTCGGCTCGGGGGAGCCGGCCTTTGAGGTCTTTCTCCTGGACTTTCGGGGGGACCTCTACAGCCAGAGGCTGCGGGTCCTGCTCATCCAGCGCCTGAGGGGCATTATCCGGTTCCCGGGTCCTGCCGAGCTGCAGGCGCAGATCGAGGAGGACTTCCAGCAAGCCCGGCGGTATTTCGGGTTGTGACACGTCTTTGCCGCGGGGCGGTGTTATGGTATAGTGACTGTCGGATAACGTGCGGACGTTCGGAGGAAGAGACGGCCGCCGGCCGGCGGATTACTGGCCAGGAGCGCACCCCGGCGAAGGAGGAGGGAGAGCGTGGCTCTCGCCAAAGAGGAAAAGGCGGAAGTGATTGGGCGGTTCAGCCGGCACGAGGGTGACACCGGGTCGCCGGAAGTGCAGGTCGCCCTGCTGACCAAGCGGATCGAAGAGCTGACCGAGCACCTCAAGGTGCACAAGAAGGACTACCACTCGCGGCGCGGATTGTACAAGATGATCGGCCAGCGCCGGGGTCTGCTGAATTACCTGCGGAAGAAGGATATTGAGCGGTACCGGGCTCTGGTCGAGGAGCTGGGCCTGCGTCATTGAGGAGAGCGGCGTTGCCGCTCTTTTCCCATGTAGACGGGCGGTCTGCCCGTATCCCAGAGTTGGTTCGGGGGGATAACTAGGGCGGATCCCCACAGGAGGTTCTTGGCGAACATGGCAGAGAGTTTTCAGATGGAGTTCGCCGGCCGAAGACTGGTCTTCGAAACCGGCAAGCTGGCCGGGCAGGCCAACGGGGCGGTGCTCGCCCGGTACGGCGACACGGCGGTCCTAGTCACCGCCACCATGTCCAAGCAGCCCCGGGAAGGCATCGATTTTTTCCCGCTCCTGGTTGACTATGAAGAGCGGATGTACGCCATCGGCCGGATCCCCGGCGGGTGGGGCCGCCGGGAAGGCCGCCCCCCCGAAGGTGCCATCCTGGCCGCCCGGATGATCGACCGGACCTTGCGTCCCCTGTTTCCTGAAGGTTTCCGGAACGACGTTCAGGTGGTTGCGACCATCCTTTCTGTCGATTACGACCACTCCCCCGACATCGCCGCGCTGCTGGGCGCCTCGGCCGCTCTGACCATCTCCGACATCCCCTTCGAGGGGCCCGTTGCCGGCGTCCGGGTGGGGCTGGTGGACGGCAAGCTGGTCCTCAACCCCACCAGTGCCCAGGCCGACCGGAGTGACCTGGACCTGGTGGTGGCGGGCACCCGCGACGCGGTCATGATGGTGGAGGCCGGCGCCAACGAGGTGCCCGAGGAGCAGATTCTGGAGGCCATTCTCTTTGCCCACGAGGAGATCAAGCGGGTGATCGCCCTCCAAGACCAGATGCGGGAGGCCATCGGTCGGCCCAAGGTGGAGGTGCCCCTCTACCAGCCCGATCCGGAGGTGGCCGAGTGGACCCGGCGCTGGGTGGAGCCCAAGCTCCCCGGGGCGGTCAAGAACCCCGACAAGCTGGCCCGGGAGGATGCCATCGAGCGCCTCCGGGAGCAGGTCGTGGAAGCCTTCCTGGCCGAGCACGGCGAGGACGCGGCCGCGCAGGTCAAGGACGTGGAGGCGGTCTTCGACCAGCTCCTCAAGGACTTTGTGCGGAAGACCATCACCGAGGACGGCGAGCGGGTGGACGGCCGGGCCCTGGACGAGATCCGGCCCATCTCCTGCGAGGTGGGGCTCCTGCCGCGGGTCCACGGCTCGGGGCTCTTCACCCGGGGCCAGACCCAGGTCCTTTCGGCGGTGGCGTTGGGGCTCAAGTCCGATGAGCAGCTCTTGGACGATCTCCGGGAGGAAGACCGGAAGCGGTACATCCACCACTACAACTTCCCCGGCTTCTCGGTGGGTGAGGTTCGGCCCATGCGATCCGCGGGCCGGCGGGAGATCGGCCACGGGGCCTTGGCGGAGCGGGCCCTCCTCCCGGTCATTCCGCCCGAGGAGGACTTCCCGTACACCATCCGGGTGGTCTCGGAGGTGCTCTCCTCCAACGGTTCCACCTCCCAGGCCAGTGTCTGCGGCTCCACCCTGGCTCTGATGGATGCGGGCGTGCCCATCCGCAAGCCGGTGGCTGGTATCGCCATGGGCTTGGTCAAGTACGGCGACCGCTTTGCCATCCTGACGGACATCCAGGGGATCGAGGACGCGCTGGGCGACATGGACTTCAAGGTCGCCGGCACCCGGGATGGCATCACCGCCATCCAGATGGATATCAAGGTGAAGGGGATCGGCCGGGAGATCCTCCAGGCGGCCCTGGAACAGGCCCGCCGGGGGCGGCTGTACATCCTCGATAAGATGGCGGAAGTCATCGACCGGCCGCGGCCCAGCCTGTCGCCCTTCGCCCCGCGGGTGATCACCCTCCAGATCCCCGTCGACCGGATCCGCGATGTGATCGGGCCCGGCGGGAAGGTGATCCGGGGGATCATCGAGGAGACGGGCGTCCAGATTGACATCGAAGACGACGGCACCGTCTACATCGCCTCGGTCAACGAGGAAGAGGGCCAGCGGGCCAAGGCGATGGTGGAGAACCTGGTCCGGGACGTGGAGGTCGGGGCGACCTACCAGGGGAAGGTGAAGCGGATCACCAACTTCGGCGCCTTCGTGGAGATCCTGCCTGGCAAGGAAGGGCTGGTCCACATCTCCAAGCTGGCGCCGGGGCGGGTGGGCCGGGTGGAGGACGTGGTCCAGCTGGGGGATGAGATCACCGTAAAGGTCACCGACATCGACGAGCTGGGCCGGATCAACCTCTCCCGGAAGGATGCCCTCACGCCCGAGGAGTGGGCCGACGAGGAGGCTCGCTTCGCCGCCAACGGACAGCATGAGCGGGAGGTCCGGAGCGAGCGGGGCGGCGGGCGGCCGCGTGGAGGCGAGGCCCGGCGGTCCTCCCAGCGGGACGGCGATCGGAACCGGCCCCGGGACGGGGGCGGGCGCTCCCGGTCACGGTAGCCCGGGTCCGGATCATCAAGGGCCCAGGAGGCCCTCCAGGGGTGCCTGAGGGCCGGATGGAGAGCAGGTACCTCGGTGCCTGCTTCTTTTCCTTATTCTGGCCTCGTCGCCCGGCCCAGGAAGGAGCGAGGCGGTGGCGGCCACAGCACGCCTGCAGCTCAAGCCCGCGCAGGTGGTCCGTCTCCTGGAAGACGGGCCGGAGCGCCAGCGCTGTCTGGTCCAGGTGGAGGATGAGGCCGGGGCGGCGGAGGCCCTCTGCTATCCCTCCTTGACCGGGCCGGTCCAGGCCGGCGACCGGGTCTGGGTGAACACAGCCGCGGTGGAGTTGGGCTTAGGCAGCGGCGGCTTCCACCTGGTGGCCGCGGTGGTGGCGCGGCCGCCGGCGCCGGGCCCTCTGCCCGGACGGATCATGAAGCTCCGCTACACCCCCTGGCAGTTGGCCGTGGAGGCGGTGGAGGAGGCCCACCCGGAGCGAGTGGGGGAGGGGAGCCTGGAGGGGCTGCCGGTGGTGGTGGGCGCCCTCCACTCCCAACTCCTGCCCGTGGCCCTGGCCTTCCAGGCGGCCAGCGGTGGGTTGTCGCTGGCCTACGTGATGACCGATGGGGCGGCCCTCCCTGCCTTCCTCAGCCGCTCGGCCGCCCGTTTGCGCGAGCAGGGCCTGCTGGCTGGGGTGGTCACCTGCGGGCACGCCTTCGGCGGTGATCTGGAAGCGGTCCATCCGGCCAGCGGCCTGGTGGCGGCCCGCTCCGTGCTGGGCGCGGCCGGGGCGGTGGTGATGATGGGCCCCGGGATTGTGGGCACCGGCTCCCGCTGGGGGCATACCGCGTTGGAGCAGGGAAGCCTCCTCGACCTGGTGGCCGCCCTGGGGGGCGACCCCATCGCGGTGGTCCGGCTGGGCCAGCACGATCCTCGATCCCGGCACCAGGGGGTGAGCCACCACACCCTCACCGCCCTGGGGCAGGTGGCCGCGCGGCCCGCTACGGTGGTTCTCCCCTTGCGGCCTTTGGAAGAACGCCGGCTCTGGTACCGCCAGCTCTGGGAGGCGGGGGTCCTCCGACGCCACAGGCTGGTCCATCTGCCGGTCCCGGAGCGGTTGATCCAGCGGCTGGCCCAGGAGCCGGAGGCGAGCACCATGGGCCGGGGTGTGGATAAGGAGCGGGCTTTCTTCGAGGCGGCCCTGGCGGCCGGGTGGGAGGCGGGGCGGCGAGCACGGCAACGTCAAGGAGGCTTGAACGTTTGACCCTTCTTTACTTGGTCCGCCACGGCGAGACCGACTGGAACCGGACCATGCGCATTCAAGGACACAGCGACATCGAGCTGAATGACCACGGGGTGGCGCAGGCCCGCCGGCTGGGCGCCCGGCTGGCCCGCTGGCGGATCGACCGGGCCATCGCCAGCGACCTGGTCCGGGCCCAAGAGACGGCCAGGCTCGCCCTGGGCGACCGGGCGATCCCCCTGGAGCTGGATGAGCGCCTGCGGGAGCGGAACTTCGGCGAGTGGGAAGGCCTGACCCGGGAGGAGGTGGAGGCCCGGGATCCGGAGGGCGCCCGCCGCTGGCGGGAAGAGCCCTGGACCTTCCGGCCGCCCGGGGGCGAGTCCCTGGCCGATGTGGCCCGGCGAGCCCTCCCGGTGGTGGAGGAGCTGCGGGAGGAGGGGGGGCGGGTCTTGATCGTCTCCCACGGGGGGACCCTTCGGGCCATCCTCCGGCACCTCTTGGGCTGGCCCGATGGTTCGGGTCCCAAGCTCTTCCTCTTCAACACCGGCTTGACGGTTATCCGCCTGGGCCCCGAGCGGGTCCGGCTGGAGCGCTTGAACGACATCGGCCACCTGGAGATCGAACCAGCGGTGCTGGACCCTCGCGAGGCATGAGGGGCTCCTCTTCCGCGTAGACCTAGCCTCGGACGGGCCCGGCCGCGGGAGTGGCGCCGGGACCGGGGGAGGGGAGGGCATGCGGAAGGGGTGGCCCCGGCCCAGACCAGGACGGCCCTTCGGGCCTTGGCTCCTTCTGGCTGAGGCCCTGCTGCTGGTCTCCCTGGTGGCGGGCGTGGTGGGCGCGCTCAGCCTCCCGGAACCGGTCCGGCGCGAGGCGGCAGGCCGCCTCACGCTCCCCGCGGGCGGGCTTGCACCCGGTCAAGAGGTCCTCGCGGCCGCGCTCCGGCGGAACCTCCTGGAGAGCGCGCTCCCCGCGTGGCTTCTGGGGCTCTCCCTGGCCGGCTTCCCCTTGGTCTGGGCCATCGTGCTCTGGCGGGGCTTCCAGGTGGGCTTCGCCGCCGCCTTCCTCTGGGGATGGGCCGGGAGCGGCCGGCGGGCGGCCCTCCTCACCCTGCTGCCCCACAATCTGGTGGCGCTGCCCGCGCTGGCCCTCCTGGCCGCCGCGCTGGCCCGCCTCTCCGCCCGGATCTTCGTGAGCCTGTGGCGGGGCCGGCCCCAGCCCCGGGGGCCCCTTCTGGCCGACGGCCTCGCGGCGTTGGGGGCGACCCTGCTTCTGGTGGGCGCCAGTTACGTGGAAGCCTATCTCACCCCCCGGCTGCTCACCTGGACGCTGGAGCTTCTGGGATGACAGCAGGAGCCGTCGCGAGCGGTGACGAATGGGGGGGCCGAGGAGCGTGACCATCCATGGACGGCATGGCCTGGAAGCGTGCGGTGGTCTTAGTTTTGGACAGCGTCGGCATCGGCGCCCTGCCCGATGCCGACCGGTATGGGGATGAGGGTTCCAACACCGTGGGGAACACAGCCCGCGCCGTCGGCGGGTTGAAGGTGCCCACCCTCAATCAGCTGGGTTTGGGGCACCTGGTCTCCGGCCCGGGGCTGGAGGCAGTTCCCGAGCCTCTCGCCTCCTACGGCCGGATGGCGGAACGCGCCCCGGGGAAGGACACGACCACGGGTCACTGGGAGCTGATGGGCTGCACCTTGGACCGGCCCATGCCCACCTACCCGGACGGGTTCCCTCCCGAGGTGATCGAGCGGTTTGAGGCGGCCATCGGCCGGAAGGTCCTGGGGAACCGGCCCGCCTCGGGGACGGTCATCATCCAAGAGCTGGGGGACGAGCATGTCCGGACGGGCTCGCCCATCGTCTACACCTCCGCGGACAGCGTCTTCCAGATCGCGGCCCACGAAGAGGTGATCCCCCTCGAGGAGCTCTACCGCATGTGCCAGATCGCGCGGGAAATCCTCCAGGGCGAGCACGCCGTCGGCCGGGTGATCGCCCGGCCTTTCCTGGGGCCCTTCCCCGAAGAGGGGCCCGACGGGGTCCGGCAGGTCTACCGGCGCACCACCAACCGGCGGGACTTCAGCCTCGCCCCGCCCCGTCCGACCCTCCTCGACCGGCTCCAGGAGGCCGGCTTGGCTGTCCACGCGGTGGGGAAGATCTCCGACATCTTCGCCGGCCGGGGCATCACCAACAAGGTGGCCGCGCCCAACAACCAAGAGGTGCTGGAGGCCACCTTGGAGCTGATCCGGACCGCTTCCGAGCCGGGCCTGATCTTCGCCAACTGCGTCGACTTCGACACCCTGTGGGGCCATCGGAACGACGTTCAGGCGTACGCGGCGGGGCTGGAGGCGGTGGACCGCTTCCTGCCCCGGATCCTGGAGGCCTTGGGGCCTGAGGACCGCTTCATCATCACCGCCGATCACGGGTGTGACCCCACCACGCCCTCCACCGACCACTCCCGGGAGTACGTCCCCGTCCTCTGGTACGCCCCGGGCTATCGGGGCGTCTCCCTGGGGACCCGGGCGACCTTCGCCGACCTGGGGGCGACCCTCGCCGAGGGGTTCGGCGTCGGGCCGCTGGATGAGGGAACGAGCTTCCTGAGCCAGCTCCCCGAGGGGAGGAAGCATGGTGCGGCCGTATGAGCTGATCCTGAAGAAGCGGACCGGCCACGAGCTGACGACGGACGAGATCGAGCAGTGGATCCAAGGGGTCACCGACGGAAGCTTCACCGACGCCCAGAGCGCCGCGCTCTTGATGGCCATCCTCTTCCGGGGGATGAGTGACCGGGAGACGGCCGCCCTGACCCTGGCCATGGCCCGGTCGGGGCGCCAGGTGGACCTGAGTTCACTGCCTGGCATCAAGGTGGACAAGCACTCCAGCGGCGGCGTGGGCGACAAGACCACCCTGGTCGTCGCCCCCCTGGTGGCCGCGGCCGGGGCTCCGGTGGCCAAGCTCTCAGGGAGGGCCTTGGGCCACACGGGTGGGACCCTGGACAAGCTGGAGAGCATCCCGGGGCTGCGGGTGGAGCTCAGCCTCTCGGAGTTCTTGGACGTGGTCCGCGAGGTGGGGGTGGCGGTGGCCAGCGCCGGGGTGGACCTGGCCCCGGCGGACAAGAAGCTGTACGCGCTGCGGGACGCCACGGCCACCGTGGACAGCGTGCCGCTGATCGCCGCCTCCATCATGAGCAAGAAGCTGGCCGGCGGGGCGGATGCCTTCGTCCTCGATGTGAAGGTGGGGGAGGGCGCCTTCCTCACCCGCGAGGAGGATGCTCTGGCCCTGGCCCGAACCTGCGTCGCCGTCGCCCATGAGGCCGGCAGGCAGGCCGTCGCGTATCTGACCTCCATGGACCAGCCCCTGGGTGTGGCCGTGGGGAACGCGCTGGAGGTGCGGGAGGCCATCGAGACCCTCCAGGGGGGCGGGCCCGCGGACCTGCGGGAGCTGGTCTTGGTCCTGGGCGCGGAGATGGTCCGCCTGGCCGGGGTGGAGGCCGATGAGGGGAAGGCCCGGAGCCTCCTGGAGCGGCTGCTCGACTCGGGCGAGGCGGCCGCCCGGTTCCAGCGGATGATCGCCGCACAAGGTGGCGATCCGGAGGTGGTGGAGAACCCCGACCTCCTGCCCCGGGCGGAGGTCCGTCTCCCCGTGGAGGCGCCCCGGGCGGGTTACGTCCAGGCCATCGCCACCCGGGAGCTGGGGCTGGCCAGCATGGCCCTCGGAGCTGGGCGGGACCGGCCCGGCGCGCCCATCGACCTGGCCGTGGGCCTGGAGGTGGTCCGGAAGGTGGGCGAGCGGGTGGAGGCAGGGGAGCCCTTGGCCTGGATCCACGCCCGGAGTGAGGCGCAGGCCGAGGGGATCCGGGCCCGGGTGGCGGCCGCCTTCCGCCTGGGCGAGGCGCCGGTGGAGCCGCCGCCCCTCATCCGCCAGCGGGTCGCCAGCGGGACATAGGCCCCCCTCCCGGGGGCATAGGGTAGACCAGGTTTCATGGGGTCTTGCCCCAACCCCCGGGAGGTGGATCCGGTGGGCCGAAGCTGGTCTGCCTGGCTGGTGGCGGCGCTGATCCTCCTGCTTGCGGGCGGGCTCCAGGCCCAGGATCTGGAGCTCCGCTCCAAGGCGGCCATCCTCATCGACGCCCAGAGCGGCGCTGTCCTGTTCGGTCATAATGAGCATGAGCCGCTGCCGCCCGCGAGCGTGACCAAGATCATGACCATGGTCCTCGCCCTAGAGGCCCTCCATTCAGGCCGGGTGGACTGGGACGACCTGATCGCCGCCAGCGAGCATGCGGCCTCCATGGGCGGGACCCAGATCTGGCTGGAGCCCGGCGAGCAGATGAGCTTCCGGGACCTGCTCTACGCGGTGGCCGTCGGCTCGGCCAACGACGCGGCCGTTGCTTTGGCCGAGCACCTGGCCGGGAGCGAGGCGGCCTTCGTCGAGCAGATGAACGCCCGGGCCCGAGAGTTGGGCATGACCAACACCCAGTTCGCCAACCCCAGCGGCCTGCCGCCGGAAGCCCTGGGCCAGCCGGGTCCCCATGTGGCCAGCGCGGCCGACCTGGCCATCCTAGCCCGGCACGCCCTCACCCTCCCCCACTTCCTCGAGCTCACCTCCACCTACGGGCCCTACACCGTCCGGGAGGGGACCGAAGCCGAGGTCCAGCTCTACTCCTACAACGACCTCCTCCGCCGCTATCCGGGGCTGGATGGCATCAAGACGGGCCACACCAGCGAGGCGGGTTACTGCATCGCCGCCACCGCGGAACGGGACCACCTGCGGCTCATCGCCGTCACCCTGGGCGCGCCCACCCGGGCCGACCGGCAGGCGGACGTCACCCGGCTCCTCAACTACGGGTTCAGCCGGTACCGGGCAGCGGTGGTGGCCGAGGCGGGCCAGGTGCTGGGGGAGGTGGCCGTGGAGCGGGGGGTCCAGGAGCGGGTGGAGGCGGTGGCGGCCCAGGCCTTTCACGTCACCTTGCCCCGGGAGAGCCAGGCCGCTCCCGAGCGGGAGGTCCTCCTCCGGCCCCAGGCGGCGCCGGTGCAGGCAGGCCAGCCCGTGGGGGAGTTGATCGTCCGCCTGGAGGGCCGGGAAGTGGGGCGGGTTTCCCTGGTGGCCGCCCAAGATGTGGCGCGTGCTGGGGTGGGGAGCCTGGTCTGGCGGGTAACCCGGCAGGCGGTGGACGCCCTCTTCGGCCGGTAAGCCTCATCATACTTTTCCGACAGCGGCGGCAGGAGTCGGTGGCCCGCCTTGCGAATCCTCTGGCTACCAGGAGCCTGGGGGTGGCGGGCATACCCACAGAGACCACGGGTTTGGAGGTGCTCCGCTACGGCCGGGGAGCGTGCACGGTCCTCCGGCTGGCAGGCGAGCTGGATTTGTCGACGGCCCATCAGGTCCGGAACGCCTTCCCCGCCGAGCTGGCGGGGCGGCGGGGGAGGCGGCATCTGGTCTTGGACCTCCGCCGCCTCCGCTTTGTGGACAGCTCGGGCCTGGGGGTGCTCTTTGAGCTCTACCGGTGGGTGACGGCCCAGGGGGGCCGGGTGGCGGTGGTCCGCCCGACGCCCCCAGTGGCTCGGGCGTTGCGCCTGGCCGGGTACGGGAAGTTGACGACGGCGGCCGAGTCGGTGGACGAGGCGGTCCGGTCCCTGGAGGGAGATGGGTGATGGCGCACGGCGCATCGGCGGTGGCCAACACCGTCCATTTGGAGTTTCCCAGTCTGCCGGAGAACGTGGGCTTCGCCCGGGCGGCCGTCGCCCTCTTCGCCTCCCGGCTCGACTTCACCCTGGATGAGCTGGAGGAGATCAAGGTGGCCGTCTCGGAGGCTGTCTCCAACGTGGTGGTCCACGCGTACCCCGAAGGGCCGGGCCCCGTCCGGGTGGAGGCGACCGTCACCCCCCAGGGGGAGCTGGTGGTTCGGGTGGCCGACCAGGGGCGGGGGATCGAGGATGTGGCCCGGGCCTGCGAAGCGAGTTTCACCACCCGCCCGGGGGAGCACCTGGGCCTGGGCTTGACCTTCATCAACGAGTACGCCGACCGCCTGGAGGTGAACTCGGCGCCGGGGCAGGGGACGGTGGTCACCTTTACCAAGCGGCCGCAGATGGCGGCGGTCCACCGGGAATGACCGGGACGGCCCCAGGCGCGGAGCTGGCCCCCGAGGAGGCGGCCCTCTACCGGCGGGCCCGGGCGGGCGACGGGAAGGCCCGCCAGCAGCTGGCCCTGCGCCACCTGCCCCTGGTCCGCGAGATCGCCGGCCGCTTCCGGCGGGGCGGGATCGACCTGGAGGAGCTGGTCCAATCGGGCACCGTCGGGCTCCTGCAAGCCCTGCAAGGCTTCGATCCCGACCGGGGCTACCGCTTCTCCACCTACGCCGTCCCCTTCATCGTGGGGGAGATCCGCGCTTTCCTCCAGAACGAGCGGGGGCTGAGGGCGGGTCGCCGCCTGGAGGCGCTGGGCCGCCGCCTGGAGGCGGCCCAGGCCCGCCTGACCCAGGCCTTGGGCCGCTCGCCCACCTTGGGTGAGCTGGCCGCGGAGGTGGGGGTGGAGCCCGACGAAGCCTTCCAAGCCTTGGAGGCCCTGCGGGAACCCCGTTCGTTGGATGAGCCGGTGGCGCCGGGGGAGGACCGGCTCCTGGGCGAGGCCCTGGCCGGTGGCGAGGAGGAAGAGGCCTGGGCCCAGCGGCTGGTGGTCGCCCAGGCGCTGGAGCGCTTGACCCCGCGGGAGCGGATCATCCTCCGGCTCCGCTTCTGGGAAGGACGCAACCAGCAGGAGGTGGCCGCCTGCCTGGGCCTCTCCCAGCCCCAGGTCTCCCGGATCGAGCGGGCCTGCCTGGCCAAGCTCCGAGCGCTGGGCCCCTTCCAGGAGGCAGGGGAATGAGGGCCCGGACTGAGGAGCAGCGCCTGGCCGACCTCCACTGCCATTCCACCGTCTCCGACGGGCAGCTGGAGCCGTGGCAGGTGGTGGAGCTGGCGGCCCGGCAGGGGTTGCACGTGGTCGCCTTGACGGACCACGACACCGTCGCGGGCGTGGAGCCCGCGCGGCAGAGGGCCCGGGCTCTGGGGCTGGAAGTGGTCCCGGCGTTGGAGCTCTCCACCGCCTGGGGCGCCCAAGAGATCCACCTCCTGGGCTACTTTGTCGATGTGGCCGCCCCGCCCCTCCTCCGCGAACTCCAGCGGCAGCAGGAGGCCCGCTGGCAGCGGGCCCGCCTCATGGCCCGCCGGCTCGCGGCCTTGGGCTATCCCATCTCCTGGGCCCGGGTGCGGGAGCTGGCCGGGCAGGGAACGGTCGGCCGGGTCCACCTGGCCCGGGCCCTGGTGGAGGCGGGCCATGTGGCCAGCATGGGCCAGGCCTTTGACCAGTTCCTGGCCGAGGGCCGGCCGGCGTACGTGCCCCAGGCGCGCCTCACCGTCCAGGAGGGGATCGGCCTCATCGCCGCCGCGGGCGGCGTGCCCGTCTTGGCCCACCCGGGGCTGGCCCAGGTGGACCACCTCATCCCCGCGTGGAAGGCCCAGGGGCTGGCCGGCCTGGAGGTGGTCCACCCCGCCCACGACTCCCAGCAGGAGGCCCACTACCTCCGCTTGGCCCAGGAGTGGGATCTCCTGCCCACGGGCGGCTCGGACGCCCACGGCCGGGAGCGGCCCGAGGATCAACCGGGGGCCGTCCGGGTTCCCCTGGCGTGGGTGGAGGGCCTGCGCCGCGTGGCAACCCGGCCCTCCCGGCGCCCGTGACACCCTCCCACGGCTAACACCCTTTGCCAGCAGGGTTCCGTGACCCCATCCGGAAGACCCCAAGGACGACAGCCACCTGTCGGGGAGAGGCTTGGGCTCTCCCCGGGCCGCCGCCGTCAACACACCACTCAACGCAGCCTTCGTCGCAGAAAGGGTGGCTCACCATGGAGCATCGCGGCCCCCGGGTCCACCTGCGCCCCGTGCGCCCAGACGACCTGGAGTCCATCATCCGCTGGACCAATGATCCCGAGCTTCGCGAGCTGATGGAGGGCGAGTACCCCGAAGAGCCCGGGGAAGGGCGGCGCTGGTACCAGCGCACCCTCCGGGACCGCCGGAGTCGCCAGTTCATCATCGAAACCCGAGATGGCCTGGCCATTGGCGACATCGCCTTGGGAGAGATCAGCTGGCGGGCCCGGGAGGCAGAACTCCGCATCCGCATTGGCGAGAAGGCCTACTGGAACCGCGGGTACGGCACGGAGGCGGTCCAGCTCATCGTCCGCCACGCGTTCGAAGATCTGGGCCTAGAGCGGGTCTACTTGCGGGTCTTCACCTTCAACCTTCGGGCGATCCGGTGTTACTTGAAGAGCGGTTTCCGTCCCGAAGGCCGGCTGGTCCGGAAAGGAAGCGATGGGGCCCCCAAAGAGATTCTCCTCATGACGGTGGAGCGGGATCGTCTGGCCCGGTGCCTGGCTCGCCCGTCCTGATCTGGCGGGCCAGCTGGAGGCGGAGCCGGCCCCGCAGCCGCCCCCCGATGCGGCCCGTCTGGTGGGCCGGCAGGCCGCTCCAGCCCACGCTCTCCACCTCCTGATCCACGCCCAGCGACCGGGCCACCTCCCACTTGGCCCGCTCCAAGGCTTGCGCCCAGGGTGACGGTTCCCCGCGCCCCTGGGCGCGGCCGCCTTTCCGGGCCCGCCTCCCAGACCCCATGGCCCTTCCTCCCTGGCCCGTGTTTTCGACCCATCTGCCCCTCAGTTTCTCCCTTCATCTCCCAGCAATGACCACCAGCAATTGGGCCCTCTAGAAAGGAGTGGTTCCCCGCGCCGTCGAAGTACGGGCTGGTCAGGAGGCCCAAGTGCAGCGGGAAAGGCGGGCGCGCGATGGTTGAGATCTTCATCCAGGGCGGACCAGTGATGATCCCCCTGCTCCTCCTTTCGCTCATCGGCCTGGCCGTCTTCCTCGAGCGGTTCTGGTACCTGATGCGGACCCGGACCAACACCGAAGAGCTCTTGGAAGAGGTCCATCTGGCGTTGGAGCAGGAGCGGCTCTTGGAAGCGGTCCAGATCACCAAGCGGCATCGGGGGCCAGTGGCGGCCGTCTTGGCCGTGGCCGTGGCCAACTATGACCGGCCCACCCGGGAGCTGCGGGACCAGCTGGAGCATGCGGGCCAGGATGAGGTCTACAAGATGGAACGGCGCCTGGATTGGCTCGAGACCATCGCCGCGTTGGCCCCCCTCCTGGGGCTTCTGGGCACGGTGACGGGGATCATGGACACCTTCCAGGTCCTGTCGGGGATGCAGGGGGTGACCGACCCGGCGGCCATGGCGGGGGGCATCGCGGAGGCCTTGATCACCACCGCCACGGGTCTGGTCATCGCCATTCCCACCCTTTTTGTCCACAACTGGCTGAGCGGCATGATCGACCGCCGGGTCCAGGAGATGAACCGGGCTGTGTCGGAGGTTCTTGAGGTGCACTCCTACCGGGGGGTGGCCTGATGATCCGCCGGACCAGGCGTCGGGTCGGCGGGGTGAACATCGTCCCGCTGATCGATGTCATGTTCTTCTTGGTGCTCTTTTTTGTGGTCACCACCACCTTCCGGACGGAGACGGCCGGTCTGGACATCCAGCTCCCCAGTGCCGCCACCGCCCGCCAGAACGTGCCGGCCGAGCTGGTCATCACCATCCGGGAGGACGGGCGGACCTATCTGGGGGACCGGGCGGTCACCTCGGCCCAGCTCCAGGCGGAGGTCCGCCAGGCTTTGGCCAGCCGCCCTGATCTTCTGGTCATCATCCGGGGCGACCGGCGGGCCCGCTACGAGCAGATCGTGCAGGCCATCGATGATGTGCGGGCTGTCGGGGGCCACCGGCTCGCCCTGGCGGTACGGACGGAAACCTAGGCGGGGCGGCCAGCGGCGGGGAAGGAGGGGAGAGCATGGGACGGGAACCGGAAGAGACCCGGATGGGGACGTTTCTGCTCATCTCGGTCTTGATCCACATGGCCGTGCTCCTCTTTGCGCCCCAGCTGTCCAACCGGGCGGGCGCCCAGCTTCCCTCCTTGTTCAGCGGCGGCGTGGTCCAGGTGGTCCGGGTGGATGAGCCGGTGGCCAGCCAGCGGACCACACCCCAACGGGTGGCCCCCGAACGGCGCCCGGCTCCGGCCCAGCGTCAGGCGCCCGAGCCCGAGCCGCCGGCTGAGCCCCGGCCCCAGCGGGAACCTGCGCCCCCAGCCGAGGCCCAACCCGAGCCTGAGCCGGCCATCCAGGCGCCGGTCCCGTCCACCGCGGCCGACACCCCCCTGACCAGCCCCCAGGGGGCCGATCCCGTGCAGGAAGCCCCCAAGCCCCAGGCGGCGGCCGCACCTGATCCCAAGCCCGCTACCCGCACCGCCGCCCCGGCCGAGAGCCGGGAGCGGGCGGCTCCGGCCGATGCGGGCAGCTCGCCCACGCCCGAGCCGGCGTCGGAGCCGGTCCCGGAGGATCCAGGCCCGCCGGCCCTGCCCCCCTTGGGCGAGCCGGGCTCCCTCATCAACCTGGGGACCAGCAGCCTGGGCTACCCCAAGAATGCGGAGAACCTCGGTTTGGAAGGGGCGGTGGAGGTCCGCCTGGAGCTGGACGAGACGGGGAGGGTCCAGCGCATTCTGCCGGTCCAGCTCTCAGGGCACCGGGTGCTGGATGAGTACGCCCTGCAGGCCCTCACGGTGCTGGCCCGGCAGCAGCGGCTGACGGGATCGCGGCAGGCGGCCCCCTATGCGGTGCACGCCCGGGTCACGTTCCAGAGGGAGGGCAACCAGTTTGTGGGGCACGTGGAGCTGGTAGGAGCCGCCGAGTACCTCCAGGAGAGATGATGCCGATGCAGCGGCGATGGCAGACGCTTCTTCTCACGGTGCTGGCCATCAGCCTCCTCGCGGGAGGGAGGGCCGGCGCGCAGCCGAAGGTTGACGGGAACGGCGAGGCTGAGCTGGTCACCTTGGCCAACGAGTACGTGGAGATTCTGGTCAACGCCAGCCAGGAGAACACGGGCCGTTTCGCCATCTACACCACCGGTGGCGATCCGGAGCGGCCGGAGGACGACGAGAAGCCGCTCATCTACGGGACCCGCCATCCCGGGCCCTGGACCAGCTACACCACGGTCCAGATCGACGGGGTGAGCTGGGTCTTCGGCGGGCCGACCCAGCGCCGGGCCGGCCGGAGCGCCAACTACGGCGTGCCGGTGCGGCTGCCCGAGCGGGAAGGGGAGGCCATCGTCGCCGCCTGGCAGCTGGGGCCCCTGGAGGTGACCCAGGTCCTCAGCTTCACCCGAAGCCTCACCACCGGGCTGATGGACACGGTCCGGATCGCCTACCGGGTCCAGAACACCGACACCCGCGCCCACCAGGTGGGGTTGCGGATCATGCTGGACACCATGCTGGGCGCCAACGACGGCGCGCCCTTCCGGGTGGGCGAGCGGGCCGTCACCACCGACACGGTGCTGGTGGGCTCGGCCATTCCCGAGTTTTGGCAGGCCTTCGACGATCTCAGCCAGCCCCAGGTGATGGCCCAGGGCACCCTCCGCTATCCGGGGGAGACGCCCCCCGACCGGATCTACATGACCAACTGGGGGAGCCTGGCCGACGGCGTCTGGAGCTTCGACTTCCAGGCGGGGCGGGACTTCACCCGCAAGGGCGAGTTTGAGCTGGACTCGGCCCTGGCCATCTTCTGGGATCCGGAGCCTCTGGCCGCGGGCGAGGGGCGGGAGTATGTCACCTATTACGGTTTGGGCGGGATTGACATCGCGCCGGGCCAGCTCTCCCTGGGCCTCACCTCGGCCCGGACCATCGAGGGCTCCCAGACCGAGGATCGGATCCTGACGGTGGTGGCCTACGTGCAGAACACCGGCGTGGGTGAGGCGCTCAACGTCACCGCGGAGATCCTGCCGCCCCATCCCTTCCAGGTGGAAGGGGGCGCCGGCCAAGCCCGCCGGAGCCTGGGCACCTTGCCTCCGGGCGGGACGGGCCAGGTCCGCTGGGAGCTGCGCATTCCCAAGGGGACCGTGGGCACCTTCACCTACCGGGTTCAGGTGCACGCTACCAACGCCGAATCCAACGAGGGGCGGCGAGAGGTGGAGGTCCTCGCCCCCGCGCAGGTCTCCATGCGGGTGGAGGCCCCCGACCGCCTGGGTGAGGCGCCCGATGGAGGGTATGATCCGCCCCGCTTCCCCGTGCGGGTCACCCTGACCAATACCGGCGGGTCTGCCGCCGAGTGGATCGTGGCCCGGCTCTCCCCGGCGGTCCAGGATCAGCTGCGGCTCGAGCAGGGGAACGCCGAGGAGCGGCTCCTTCCCCGGCTGGCGCCCGGGGAGTCCGTTACCCTCACCTGGTACCTGCGGCCGACGGGAAAGTTCGAGCGGGGGAATTTTTACTACAACATCCGGGCGCAGGCGGCCAACACCGGTGAGCCTCTGACCGGGTCGCGGGCGATCCAGGTGGAGCCGCTCCAAGCGCGGGTCACCCTGGAGAGCCGGCCGATCTCCAGCCAAGCCAACCCCGTAGGCGACCAGCGGGTGGAGGTGGTCCTCCAGGGTGTCAACCTGCGGAACGTTTGGGGCGTGGCCGGTGAGATCAGCTACGACCCGGAGCAGCTCCGCCTGGAGCACGTGCTGGTGGGCCGCGTGGACGCCGTGGTGGGCGCCCCTCGGTCGGAGCTCTTCCGGGAGTGGCAGGTGGACCACTCCCAGCCGGGGCGGGTCCGCTTCGCTGGGCACCTGGGTGAGGCAGAGCCCTTGACCCTGGCCAAGGGGAACCTGGCCACCTTCTGGTTCTGGCCCGTCGGTTCGGATGCCGCCCAGGTGCGCCTGGAGCGCTTGGAGCTGGTTGCCGGCCCGGGGCGGGCGCCGGTCGACGTCACCGCCCAGGCCGGGGCGTCCCGCGACCCTCAGGTTCAGCTCAACGGGCAGCTCCAGGTCTGGCTGGCGGATCGGAAGACGGTCGAGCCCTAGGTGGGCTCGTGCTCGGGAAAGGAAGTGGAGACGGTGCAAGAGAAGGTGTTTCTCCTTCGACGCCGGGTCCGGAGCCGGGCGCGCCAGGGCGTGGCAGCGGTGCTCACCCTGATCATGCTGGCGCTGGTGCCCGGGCCGGCCTGGGCGCAGACCATCCGGGACGTGCCCACGGACCACTGGGCCTACGCCGCGGTGCAGCGCCTGATCAATGAAGGCTACCTCACTTTGGAAGACAACCAGATGTTCCGCGGGGACCGGCCCGTGGACCGGTACACCTTCGCGGTGGCGGTGGCCCGGGTGCTGGACCAGGTGGAGCAGACGGGCGGAACCCTCCCCCGGGAGACCCAAGAGCTTCTGACCCGCCTGGCCACCGAGTTCCAGGAGGAGCTGGTCGCCTGGCATGCGGCCCGGGAGGAGCTGGAGCGGCGGACGGCCGCCTTGAGCGCGGATGTGGAGGCCCTCACCGCCGCGGGCGGCGCTCTGGACAGCATCCTGGCCCGGGTCCGGGAGCTGGAGGAGGCCACCGCTCAGCGAGGCCAAGACGTGGCGGCACTGGCCCGGGAGCTGGAGCAGCTGCGGGAGGACTTGGGGCTCCAGACGGGCACCCTGGACCAGCGCCTGGCCGAGTTCCAAAACCAGATCGAGGGGGACCTGGGCGTTCAGGGGATCAACATCGGCCAGAGCTTGGCCGACCTGGCTTCCCGCCTCCAGGCCACCTCCGAGGCCCTGAACCAGCAGGCCCAGCTGACGGCGGAGTTGGAAGGGCAGGTGGCGGCCCTGCAGACCAGCCTCGCCCAGGAGCGGGCTGAGCGGGAAGCCCTTCAAGCCCGCCTGGAACAGCAGCGGCAGGAGATGATGGGGGCCGACAGCCAGCTCTTCGCCGAGATCCGGGATCTGGCGAACCGGCTGGACGTGCTCCAGAGCACGCCGGGCACGGTGGCCGGGGTTCAGACCCGCCAGCTCCAGCTGGAGCGCCAGCTCGCCTCCCTCCAGCGGGACTTCGACGCCTACCGGCTCCAGTCGGAGGAGGCGACCCGGAGCCTCAGAACCACCAGCATTGTCGGCGTGGCGGCCGGTCTGGTGGCCATCATCGCGGCGCTGGTCAGCGGCAACTGAACGCACGACGAGACGTCTCGCACAAGGCCGGGTCCGGGCCGCCCCGCCCGGACCTGGCCGGGGGGCCCGGTCTGGTTCGCCGACCGGGCTTCGTGTTACAATGCCTGGGCAGGCTAGGGCCAGCAGGGAGGCGGTCCCGTGCGCGCGTACCTGGATCACAGTGCGACCACCCCGCCCGATCCCCGGGTGGTGGAGGCCATGGTGGAGGTGATGGAGGGGGACCAGTTTGGGAACCCTTCCTCCCTTCATGCCCTGGGCCTCGAAGCGGAGCGGCGGGTGGAGGAGGCCCGCCGGCAGGTGGCTCGCCTGGTGGAGGCGGCCCCCGAGGAGATCACCTTCACCTCCGGCGGGACCGAGGCGAACAACCTGGCCGTCCTGGGCGGGGCCCGGGCCCTGGCCCGGCGGGGCCGGCACGTCTTGGTGAGCGCGGTGGAGCACCCGTCGGTGCGGGAGGCGGCCCGGCGCCTGGCCGACGAGGGTTTCGAGGTGGAGGAGATCCCCGTTGACCGGGAAGGCCGGGTCCTGCCGGAGGTGCTGGCCGAGCGGGTCCGGCCCGACACGGTCTTGGTCAGCGTCATGCGGGTGAACAACGAGGTGGGGACCCTCCAGCCGGTGGAGGATCTGATCCGGGTGGTGAAGGAGCGGCGGCCCGAGGCCCTCTTCCATGTGGATGCCGTCCAGGCGGTGGGCCTCACCCGGGTGACCCCCCGGGCGTGGGGCTGTGACCTTCTGACCGTGAGCGCCCACAAGATCCACGGCCCCAAGGGGGTGGGGGCCCTCTGGGTCCGGCCGGGGGTCCATCTGATCCCCCTGGTCTGGGGAGGCGGCCAGGAGCGGGACCTCCGGCCAGGCACCGAAAACGTGCCGGGGATCGTCGGCTTCGGCCGGGCGGCCGAGCTGGCCCTCGCCTGGCGGGAGGAGGCGGAGCGGGTCCGGGCTTTGCGCCGGCGGCTGGAGGAGGAGATCCTCCGGCGGGTGCCGGGCGCCCGCCGCTTGGGTCCCGAGGATGACCACGCCGCGCCCCACATCCTGAACCTGGCCTTTGAGGGGATCCGGGGCGAAGTGCTGGTCCATGCCTTGGAGGCGGAGGGGGTCTACGTCTCCACCGGGTCCGCCTGCTCTTCCCGGCGCCAGGCCACCAGTCACGTGCTGGTGGCCTTAGGGGAGCCGGAGCGGTGGCGGGAGGGGGCCATCCGGCTCAGCCTCTCGCCCAAGACCCAGGAGGCGGAGGTGGAGGCGGCCATCGAAGCGGTGGTCCGCCAGGTGGAGGCCTTGCGGGCCCTCATGGGGGAATAGGGGGAAGGGTTGTGCGGGAGCTCATCCTGGTCCGTTACGGTGAGATCGGCTTGAAGGGGGACAACCGGCCGGCCTTCGAGGGTCGCCTGGTCCAGAACCTGCGGGATGCTCTGGCCCATCTGCCAGGCATCCGGGTCTTCCGCAGCCATGGCCGGATCTTCATCGACCCGGCGGGCGAGACGGCCGCCGCCCTGGAGCGGCTCCGGCGGGTCTTCGGGGTGGTCGCCTTTCACCCGGCTGTGGAGACCCCCTTGGAGCTCGACGCCATGGCGGAGGCCGCCGTCCGGCTGGTGGCAGAGGAGCGCCGGCCGGTCCGGTTCAAGGTGGAGGCCCGGCGGGCCAACAAGGCCTTCCCCCTCAACTCCATGGAGCTCAACCGGGAGCTGGGCGCCCGCCTGCTCCGCCAGGTGGAGGGGCTCACCGTGGACCTGCACCAGCCTGAGATCCGGGTCCGGCTGGAGATTCGGGAGAAGCACGCCTACGTCTATGTCCGGGATGTGCCGGGGCCCGGCGGCCTGCCGGTGGGGGTGAGCAGCCCCGCCCTCCTGCTGCTCTCGGGAGGGATCGACAGCCCCGTGGCCGGCTGGTACATGATGAAGCGGGGGGTGCCCCTCCGGGCCATCCACTTCCACAGCCCGCCCTTCACCAGCCCCCGCTCCCTTCAGAAGGTGCAGGACCTCTCGGATGTGCTGGCCCTCTGGGGCGGCCGGCTGCCCCTCTACGTGGTCCCCTTCACCCGGACCCAGACAGCCATCCGGAAGCACGTGCCCGCGGAGCTCTCCATGACCGTCATGCGCCGGATGATGTACCGCATCGCGGACCGGCTGGCCCGGCGGGATGGCCTCGCCGCGCTGGTGACGGGCGAGAGCGTGGGCCAGGTGGCCTCCCAGACCATCGAGAGCCTGGCGGCCATCAACCCTGTCACCGACCTGCCGGTCCTCCGGCCCCTGGTCGGTCTGGACAAGGCGGAGATCATCCAGAAGGCGGAGGAGATCGGCACCTACGCCATCTCCATCCGGCCCTATGAAGACTGCTGCACCCTCTTCGTGCCCGAACACCCCGCCACCCACCCCCGGCTGGACGAGGTGGAGGCGGCGGAGGCCGCCCTGCCCGTCGAGGAGCTGGTGGAGGAGGCGGTGGCGGGCACCGAGCTGGAGGAGCACCACGCCCAGCCGGTGATGGTTGCCCCTTCCTGACCCTCCTTGCTGCAGGCCAGCGGTGGAAGCCGTTCCGACTCTTGACAGAGACCGGCACCGTGGTAGAATGTCCTCGTAATCTAGAATGAGTCTTTGAAACGAGGAAGTATTACGGAGGTGCCGTCCATGGTGGCCGATCCCGTCCTCCGCCCTGGTCTGGCGAGCCTTCCCCGGGGGGAGGCGCCGCCCGAGCCCCGCCCCAGCCTCTCCCTGAACCTGGCGCGCTTCAACCGCTTCATCGAGCCGGGCCTCGCCCTGCTCCTCCTGGGCGTGGCCGCCTTGGTCCCCGCCGGGTCCCTCCGGGGGGCCCTTTTGGTGGGGGCCTACCTGGCCGGCGGCCTTCGGGCGACCTGGCAGGCTTTGGGGGCGCTGCGTGACCGGGTGATCGACGTGGACCTCTTGATGGTCCTGGCCGCCCTGGGTGCCGCCGCCATCGGCCAGGCCATGGAAGGCGCGGGCCTCCTCTTCCTCTTCTCCCTCAGCAATGCCCTCCAGGTGCATGCCCTGGAGCGGACCAAGCGGTCGGTCGAGGCCCTCATGAGGCTCCATCCCCAGACGGCCCGGGTGGTGGATGAGGTGGGGCAGGAGCGGGAGCTGCCTGTGGAGCAGGTCCTGCCCGGCCAGCGGGTGGTGATCCGGCCTGGGGAGCTGATCCCCGTGGACGGCCGGGTGGTGGAGGGGCGCTCCGCGGTGGACCAGGCGACCATCACCGGCGAGTCCATTCCGGTGGAGAAGGGGCCCGGCGATCCGGTCTTCGCCGGCACCCTCAACCAGCTGGGCGCCCTCTGGGTGGAGGTGACCCGGCCCGCCTCGGAGACAACCCTGGCCCGGATCGTCCGCCAGGTGGCCGAAGCCCAGGAGCAGAAGGCCCAGACCCAGAGCCGCATGGAGCAGCTGGAGCAACGGTACGCCTGGGTGGTCCTGGGGATGACGGCGCTGGCCATCCTCCTTCCCCTGGCCTGGGGGACGCCCCTGCGGGAGAGCTTCTACCGGGCCATGGTGCTCATGGTGGTCGCCTCGCCCTGTGCGGTGGTCATGGCCGCGCCGCCCGCCTTTCTCTCGGCCATCGCCCGGGGCGCCCGGCGGGGCTTCCTCTTCAAGGGGGGCGCCGCGGTGGAACGGGCAGCAGCGATCGAGGCCATCGCCTTCGACAAGACGGGCACCCTGACCACCGGCAAGCCCCGGGTGACCGCCGTCATCCCCCTCACCCCCGGCGGGGAGGCGGAGCTCCTCACCTTGGCCGGGGCGGTGGAGCGGGTCTCGGAGCACCCGCTGGCCCAGCCGATTGTGGCCGCCGCGGACCGGCTGGGTCTGGACGGGGTGGCCACCCAGGTAGAGGCCCTGCCCGGCCTGGGGGTGCGGGGCCATGTTCAGGGATGGTGGGTCTGGGTGGGCTCGCCCCGGCTCTTCCAGAGGGTGGCGGCCCTGCCCGAAAGGGTGGAGACGGAGCGGGCTCGTCTGGAGCAGGGGGGCACCACCGTGGTCCTGGTGGGCCGCTCGACGACCCCCGACGGGGCGGGGATGGAGCTCCTGGGCCTCATCGGGGTGGTGGATGAGGTTCGACCGGGCGCGGCCGAGGCGATCCAGCGCCTCCGGGCTGCGGGCGTGCAGGATGTGATCATGCTGACCGGCGACAACACCGCCGTCGCCCACGCCATCGCCGCCCAGGTGGGGCTCGATCAGGTTCGGGCGGAGCTCTTCCCCGAGGAGAAGCAGGCGGTCATCCGGGAGCTGAAGAGCCGGAAGCGGACGGCCATGGTGGGCGACGGGGTGAACGATGCCCCTGCCCTGGCGGCCGCCGACGTGGGCGTCGCCATGGGCGCGGCCGGGACGGACGTGGCCCTGGAGACGGCGGATGTGGTCCTCATGGGCGATCGGCTCGCAGGCCTGGTGGAGATGCACGCGCTGGCCCGCCACACCATGCGGCGGGTGCGGCAGAACCTGGCCATTGCCTTCGGGGTCATCGGCGTGCTGGTGCTTCTCACCCTCACGGCCGATCTGCCCCTGGCTTTGGGGGTCCTGGGCCACGAGGGCAGCACGGTCCTCGTCGCCCTCAACGGCCTGCGGATCCTGGGCTGGAAGGGCGAGGCCTGACCTCCCCGCCCGTCCCCTGACGGGGAGCGGAGCGCCGGGGCAGCCGGATGCGGAAGAGGCTGCCAGGACCCGCCGAAGCCAACTCCAGGGTCCCGCCGTGGGCTTCGATCAGCTGGCGGGCGATGGGCAGGCCGATGCCGGTCCCGTGGGGATCCAGCCGGGAGGCCTCCTGGCCCCGGTAGAAGCGCTCAAAGATGAAGGGCCGGTCCTCTGGGGGAATGCCTGGCCCGCTGTCCTCCACCTCCAGCCAGACGAAGGCGGCGTCTGCACCGCCGCGGAGGACGACCTCACCGCCCTGGGGCGTGTAGCGCACCGCGTTCTCCACGATGTTCCCCACCGCTTCGGCCAGGGCTTCGGGATCGCCTTCGACGGTCACCGGGGGCGGAAGGCTGACGTTTAAGCGCACCCCTGCCCCTTCCGCCATCAGGCGCCAGTCCTCAGCCGCCTGGGCCAGGAACTGGTCCCAGGCGATCCCTTCCAGTGCCAGCCCCAGCTCCAGCCGCTCAGCCCGGTTGAGCCGTCCCAGCTCATCGGCCAGCCGGTCGAGGCGAAGGACGGCCCGCTCCATCTGCTCCAAGGCCTCCTCGGGGGGCACCACCTGGTCGCGGAGGGCGGCCAGATACCCTTTCAGGGCGGCCAAGGGTGTGCGCAGCTGGTGGGCCACCGCCCCTTGGCTCTCGCGGCGGAGCCGTTCCAAGCGGTGGATCCGCCGGTTCATGGCATTGAGGCCCCGGGCCAGGCTCCGCACCTCGGCCGGTCCCTCTTCGGGCACCGGGTCGGGGAGGTGGCTGGGGAGGGCTCGGATCGCCTCGCTCATCCGTTCGATGGGGCGGCCGACGACTCGGGCGCCCACCCAGGACGCTGCGGCCGCGAGCCCGAGGGCGGCCAGAGCGGCCAGAAGGAGGGCGCGGTCGATCTCCTCCCGGAAGGCCACGTCCCGGGGCTGGAACACCCCTCGCACGCCCACCGGGCGGACTTCCACCTGACCGAGGGTCCCCGGCAGGGTCCGGGTCAGGGCCTCTCCTTCCACCCGAGCCAGGCGGGCGGCCCGCATCGGGCCCCAGCGGCCCAGCGGGCCCCGGGGTCCGCCCCCCAGGCTTGATGGGCTGCCCGTATCGAAGCGGATGGTCCCATCCGCATCAAGCCAGCGGATCCGGGTGGAGGTGACCCGGGAGAGGGCGAGGAGGTTTCGCGCCTGGCCGCCCCCCTGGAGGAGGAGCTCGGCGGCGGCTTCGGCGGTGGCTTCCACCTGGCCTGTGACAGCCTGGGTTCTGTACGCGTTGAAGGCCCGGTGGAGCGCATACCGGGTCCCTCCCCAGGCGAGCCCGACGGCCAGGGTGACGATGAGCAGGCTGTACAGGAGGAGCTGGCCCCGAAGGCCAGCCCTTTTCCAACGGCGACCCACCCCACGCACCTCCCTGAGGAGAAACGGCCGGGACCTTACCGGCCCCGGCCCATCCTGCCTCCCCATCCGGGGCCAGGGTGGCCCCACCGAGGGTGGGCGCCCGGAGCCCGCCCCGGCCTCAGGCAGGGCCAGGGGCCCCAGCGCCCCACGGCCTCCTTCCAGGCCGTGATCCGCTGGATCCGGGCTTCGCCCACCGCTTCGGGGATCAACCCCAACTGAACCAGCTGGCGCAGGTACGCCACCCGGGCCTCCAAGACATCGTTCCAAGCATCCTGAAGGGTGGCCCGTTCCTCGTCGGTCAAGCTCGTCCACCGCTCAAGAAGGGCTGCGCCCCTGGCCCGGCCGGGGAGCCCATCCGCCGCCGGGAGGTCCGCCTGGGCCCCCAGGATCGGGGAGGCGACCGACAAGGCTCCGACCAGGACCACCGCCCCCAGCAGAACGCGAAGACGGACGTTCACCGTCGTTCCCTCCTTGCCACCGTGGGCAGGCGCCCGCGGGCCCGCCTCTGATCTGCTTCGAGGATAGCGGAACGGATCTTAAGGAAAGATGAAGGTCTCGCCGTCGGAGGGAGGCTTGGGGGGGCCATCATCGGCATCCAGGCGGTAGCCCACGCCATGGACCGTCTTGATGTACCGGGGACGGGAAGGCTCGGGCTCAATCTTCTGGCGCAGGCGGTGAATGTGGACCGAAAGGGCCGTGGAGTCGGCCCATCCCTGGAAGAGGGCCTGAACCAGGACACTACGGGGCACCGCTTGACCCGACCGTTCCAGGAGGATCTCCAGCAGCCGGAACTCGGTGGGGGTCAGGAAGACCTCCTCGCCGTTCACCCAGGCCCGTCGGGCGCTGGGATCGACTCGGAAAGGGCCCCGGTTGAGGGGGGGCGGGTAGCCCCACTCACCGTGGGCACGGCGCAGGAGGGCCTCCACCCGGGCCACCAGCTCCCGCGGCAGAAAGGGTTTGACCACGTAATCATCCGCCCCCAGGCGGAAGCCGGCCACCCGGTCATCCTCACTCTCCTTGGCCGTGAGCATCAGGATGGGCACGGCCGACCGGGCCCGGATCTGTCGGCAGACCTCCTCACCGCTCATGCCGGGCAGCATCAGGTCCAGGATCAGCGCATCGGGCTTCTCCTGCTCCCACAAGGCGAGGGCTTCCTCGCCGGTCTCGGCCCGCAGGACGGTGTGGCCTGCCTGGATCAAGTAGGCTTCCACCAACCGGGCGAGGGCGTAGTCGTCTTCCACAACGAGAATCTTGGCCATGGCATCGTCCTTGGAGGTCCCGGTTCGGAGGGGCGATCCACCTTCCGCCCTTCCAGGGTAGTCCACCGCTCCCTGGGGTGCAAGAGCGCCCCCGTCGCTGGCCTGGCGGCTTTGTGAGACCCTATGCTATAATGATGCGGTGCATGGGGAGGATCCTAGGGCCAGAGGGCCGGGGGTGATGCTTGTGGCGCAATCAATGGCGACTCGGCTCGGTGAGGGGCGGAAGGCCCAAATCATCACCTTCGGGTGCCAGATGAACGAGCGGGATGCCGAGACCATGCGGGGCCTTCTGGTCCACATGGGCTACACCATGACCGACAGGACAGACGAGGCGGACCTAATCCTCTTCAACACCTGCTCCGTGCGGGAGAATCCCGAGCGGAAGGTGTACGGCCGGGTCGGCCTCCTCAAGGAGCTGAAGGCCAAGAAGCCCTGGCTCAAGATCGGCATTTGCGGCTGCATGCCCCAGCAGCGGGCGGAGCGCCAGCGGATCGCGGAGACCCTGCCCCACGTGGACCTGGTCTTCGGCACCATGAACATCCACCAGCTGCCTGAGCTTCTCCAGCGGGTGGAGGCGGGCGAGCGGGTGATCGAGGTCTGGCATGAGGAAGGCGACGTGGTGGAGGGCCTTCCCGTCCAGCGGCTCAACCCCTTTAAGGCGTTCGTTACCGTCATCTACGGGTGCAACGAGCACTGCACCTACTGCATCGTCCCCACCACCCGGGGGCGGGAGCGGAGCCGGCGCCCGGAGGCGATCCTGGCCGAGATCCGGGAGCTGGCCGCCCAGGGGTACCGGGAGGTCACCCTCCTGGGCCAGACCGTCGACGCCTACGGTAACGACCTGGGCGATGTGGACTTTGCCGGCCTCCTCTACCAGGTCAACCGGGTCCGGGGGATCGGGCGGATCCGCTTCACCACCTCCCACCCCAAGCACATCACCCCCAGGCTGATCCGGGCCTTGGCCGAGAACGAGAAGGTGTGCGAGCACCTCCACCTGCCCGTCCAGGCCGGGAGCAACCGGACCCTGAAGCGGATGGGCCGCCAGTACACCCGGGAGCAGTACCTGGAGCTGGTCGCCCGGATCCGGGAGGCGGTGCCGGGGATCGCCATCACCACCGACCTGATCGTCGGCTTCCCCGGCGAGACCGAGGAGGACTTCCAGGAGACCCTGCGCCTGGTGGAGGAGGTCCGCTTCGACGGCGCCTTTACCTTCATCTACTCGCCCCGGATCGGCACCCCCGCCACCCGCTTCCCCATGGAGCAGTGGGTGCCCGAGGACGTGGCCAAGGACCGGATCTACCGCCTCATCGATCTGCAGAACCGGATCACCCTGGAGCGGAATCAGGCGCTGGTCGGCCAGGAGATGGAGGTCCTGGTGGAGGAGGAGTCCCCAAAGGAGCCGGGCAAGCTCGTCGGCCGGACCCGGACCAACAAGATTGTGGTCTTCCCGGGCGACCCCTCCCTGGTGGGCCAGTTCGCCTGGGTCACGGTGACGGGGGCCCAGACCTTCACCCTGGAAGGGGTGTTGACCCACTCGAGGGTGGCTGCCGCCGTCTGACCGCCCGCTCCGGGGCCAACCCGCTGCCAGTCGATCGGAGGGTCACCCGTGGCTGAACCGACACCACTCTTCCGCCAGTACGAGGCCATCAAAGCCGAGTACCCCGATTGCATCCTGATGTTCCGCCTGGGTGACTTCTACGAGATGTTTGGCGAGGACGCGGAGATCGCCTCCCGGGTCCTGGAGATCGTCCTCACCTCCCGGGACCGGGGCGGAGGCGAGCGGATCCCCATGTGCGGCGTCCCCTACCACGCGGTGGAGGGGTACCTCCAGAAGCTGGTGGAAGCGGGCTACAAGGTGGCCGTCTGTGACCAGGTGGAGGGCCGGTCCCCGGGCCGCGGGGTGATGCACCGGGAGGTCACCCGGGTGGTGACGCCCGGCACCCTGGTCGAGGGCTCCCTCGAGCGGAAAGAGAACCACTACCTGGTCGCGGTCTCCAGGCACGGCCGGGGCCGTTCCCTCATCCTCGGCCTGGCCAGCCTGGACGTCTCCACCGGCGACTTTCGGGCCACCCAGCTGGTGGGGGAGGAGGCGGAAAGCGCCCTCCTCGACGAGCTGGCCCGGCTGGAGCCCGCGGAGTGCCTCATCCCGCCCGCCCTTGAGGGCGACCCCCACTTGACCGCGTTCTTCGACGGCCGTCCCGGCGCGCTCACCCTCCTGGACGAGCGCTCCTTCCGGCCCGAGTCCGGCCGGGAACGGCTCCTGGAGCACTTTGGCGTCACCTCGCTGGAGGCTTTCGGCTTGGAGGAGTGGCCCGCCGCGGTGGCCGCCGCTGGAGCCGCCCTCCAGTATGCGCAGGAGACTCAGAAGATCAGCCTGAGCCACGTCACCGGCGTGCGGGTGTACACCCCCGAGGCGGGGCTGATCCTGGACCGGGAGTGCCGGCGGGCTCTGGAGCTGGTCCACAACCTCCGGGACGGGGGCCGGCGGGGCACCCTCCTGGAGGTGCTGGACCAGACGGTGACCGCCATGGGCGGCCGGCTGCTGCGCCGGTGGATCCTGGAGCCCCTGCGGGACCGCCAGGCCATCGAGGCCAGGCTGGACGGGGTGGAGGCCCTGGTCCAGGATCCGGAGCGGCTCTACGAGCTCCGGACCCAGCTGGACGGGGTGCACGACCTGGAGCGGCTGGCCGGACGGATCGCCTACGGCACGGCCAACGCCCGGGACTTGGTGGCCCTCGCCCGATCCCTGGCCCGCCTGCCCCGGATCTGGGAGCTGGCCGCCAGCCTCCCCGGGAGCCAGGAGCCGGGCGGGACCGGGGCGGTGGATCTGGACCGGCTGGAGCTGCTCCGGGAGACCATCGACGCGGCCTTGGTGGACGACCCCCCGGTGACGGTCCGGGAAGGGAGCCTGATCCGCCCTGGCTACTCCCCGGAGGTGGACCGGCTGCGGGACCTGCGCGCGGGGGGCAAGCGCTTCATCCAGGAGTTGGAGCAGCGGGAGCGGGAGCGGACAGGGATCAAGTCCCTGAAAGTGGGCTTCAACAAGGTGTTCGGGTACTACATTGAGGTGACCAAGCCCAACCTGAACCTGGTGCCCGAGGAGTACCAGCGGCGCCAGACCCTGGCCAACGCGGAGCGGTTCATCACCCCGGAGCTGAAGGAGCACGAGAGCCAAGTCCTGGGCGCGGAAGAGCGGCTGGTGGAGCTGGAGTACGAGCTCTTTGTCCAGCTCCGGGACCGGGCCGCCCAGGAGGTGGCCACCCTTCAGGCGGCGGCCCGCCGGGTGGCCCGGCTGGATGCCCTAGCCTCCCTGGCGGAAGTGGCCCGGCAGCGGGGCTATGTGCGGCCCCGCATCACCACCCGGGGGCGGATCTGGATCGAGGCCGGCCGCCACCCGGTGGTGGAGGCCCAGCCGGGGCAGGAGGCCTTCGTGCCCAACGACTGCGAGCTGGACGACGACCGGCGGCTGTTGATCATCACCGGCCCCAACATGGCCGGGAAGTCCACCTACCTCCGCCAGGTGGCCCTCATCGTCCTCATGGCCCAGATGGGGAGCTTTGTTCCCGCGAAGGCGGCGGAGATCGGTCTGGTGGACCGGATCTTCACCCGGGTGGGGGCTTCCGACGATCTGGCGGGGGGCCGTTCCACCTTCATGGTGGAGATGACGGAGGCGGCCCGGATCGCCCGCCTGGCCACCCAGCGGAGCCTGGTGGTGGTGGACGAGCTGGGGCGGGGGACCAGCACCTACGACGGCCTGGCCCTGGCCCAAGCCTTCGCCGAGTACCTCCACGACCGGATCGGCTGCCGGACCCTCATGTCCACCCACTACCACGAGCTGACCGCCCTTGAGGGCCGGCTGCCGGCCGCGTACAACCTCCACGTGGCCGTCCGGGAGGACCGGGGCCGGGTGGTCTTCCTCCGGCAGGTCCGCCCCGGCGGGACGGACCGGAGCTACGGGGTGAACGTGGCCCGGATGGCGGGGATGCCCCCAGAGATCATCCAGCGGGCCCGCCAGCTCCTCAAGCACCTGGCGGCCCATGCGCCCACGCCGGCGGTGGAGCAGCTCGCCTTCTTCGAGGCGGCGACGGCCCACGACGGCGCCCCTGAGGTGGACGAGCATGCCCTGGCGGCCCTGCGGCGCCTGGAGGAGCTCCAAGTGGAGAGCATGACCCCGCTGGAGGCCATTCAGGAGCTGGACCGGCTGAAGCGGCTGGTCCTGAGGGGGCGGCAAGGCTGATGGGGCCCGTCATCAGGCGGCTGGACGACCAGCTGGTCAACCGGATCGCCGCCGGCGAGGTGGTGGAGCGGCCCGCCTCGGTGGTGAAGGAGCTGGTGGAGAACGCCCTGGACGCCGGAGCCCGCCGGATCCGGGTGGAGCTGGAGGAGGGGGGCAAGACCCGGATCCGGGTCTTGGACGACGGGATGGGGGTGCCTGCGGACCAGCTCCCTCTGGTCTTCGAACGGCATGCCACCAGCAAGATTCACCGGCCTGAGGATCTGGACGCCATCACCAGCTTGGGCTTTCGCGGGGAAGCCTTGCCCAGCATTGGGGCCGTGGCTCGGGTCCGCTTCCGCTCCCGGCCCCGGGGGACCGCGGAAGGGGCGGTCATCACCTGGGAGGGCGGCCGGTTTCAGGCTCTCGCCCCCGCTGGCGGGCCTGAGGGGACGGAGGTGGAGGTCCGGGACCTCTTCTTCAACACCCCCGCCCGCCTCCGGTTCCTGAAGACGACGGCCACCGAACGGCGCCGGGCGGTGGCGGTGGTGACCGAGATGGCCCTGGCCTACCCGGAGGTTGCGTTCGAGCTCTGGGTGGAGGGGCGGGAGAGCCTGCGAACGTCAGGGGACGGGGATCCTCGGGAGGCGGTGGCGGCCGTCTTCGGCCGGGAGAGGGCCCGGCGCCTGATCGAGCTGGAGGCGGACGGGGCGGGCATCACCCTCTCGGGTTTCCTGGGCCCGCCCGACATGGCCCGCCGGGACCGGAGCGGCCAGCACCTCTTCATCAACCGGCGGTGGGTGCACAGCTCGCCTCTGGGCGCGGCGGTGGAGCGGGGCTATGAGGGCCTGCTCATGACCCGGCAGTACCCCGTCTTCATTCTCCACGTGGGCCTGGACCCGGCGGAGGTGGACGTCAACGTCCACCCGGCCAAGACCGAGGTGCGGCTTCGCCGGGAGCGGGAGCTCTTCGGCCTGGTGGTCCGGGCGGTCCGGGAGCGGCTGGCGGGCGCCAACCTGGGCCGGCGGCTGGTGCGGGTGGAATGGGAGGGAGAGGCCGGGGCCGGGCAGGGCCTGGACGGGGGCCGTCCCGATCGGGCGAGCCTCTACGAGACGGGGCGGCTCTTCCCCGGCGAGGTGCGGGACGTCGCTCCCGCCGTGGGGGCGACGGAGGGCTGGAGACGGGCCGCCCCGGGCCCCGAGGTGGCCGCGGCGGCCGGGGTGGACGAGGTTGCTCTGCCGGCGACGCTCGCCGTGCCGGAGCCCGGGGGGGAGCGGGAGGCGGGAGCGGCTGGGGCGGGGAAGGAGCTGCCGCCCGATGAGACCCAGGCCTTCCGCCGCCTGCTCCGCACCTGCCGGGTGTTGGGCCAGCTGGGGCGGACCTACCTGGTGGCCGAGGCGGACGACGGGCTCTGGCTGATCGACCAGCACGCGGCCCACGAGCGGATCCTCTTCGACCGCCTCCGGCGAGCGGGTTCTGAGCCGCCGGTGCAGCAGCCTCTCCTGGTGCCCATCCCCTTGGAGCTGGGGCCGGAACGCTTCGAGCTCTTCTGGGAGAGCCGGGAGGAACTGGCCCAGCTGGGCTTCGGCCTGGAACCCTTCGGCCGCCACAGCCTGCGGGTGACGGCCCTGCCCGTCCACCTGGCCGGTCTCGCCGACGGCGGCCGCCTGGAGGCGGCGGTGGATGAGCTCCTGGAGCTGTGGCAGCGGGAAGGCCGGCGCCAGCCCGACCGGGTTCTGGCCTTGCTCGCCTGCAAGGCGGCGGTGAAGGCGGGGGATGCCCTCACCCAAGAGCAGATGGACCGGCTCCTGCAGGACCTGGCTGCCACCGACGTCCCCTTCACCTGCCCCCACGGCCGGCCGACGGCCCTCTCCCATCCCTGGAGCGATCTGGAAAGGAGGTTCGGGCGAAGAGGGTGAGCATGGAAGCAACGGCAGAGGCCAAGGTCGCCTGGCGGAGCTGTGTCACCACCTCCCGTCAGGCCCGGTCCCAAGAGGAGGAGGTCGCCCGGGCCCTGGCCGCGGAGCTGGGGGTGCCCTTCGAACCTCGCCGGCAGAGCCTGGACCACTGGCTCGCCGGCGGCCAGTATGAGGCGGTCCTGGTGGTCAACCGAGAGCACCTGACCCTCTGGGTCGCTCGGGCGGGGCGGCAGCCGGAGCGGCTCTTCTTCCACCCCAGCACCTCCGTCCAGAGGGTGAAGGGCCTGCTCCGGGGCGGCTCGGACCCCATGGTGCGGGCCATGGGCCTGGAGCCGGGGATGAGCGTCTTGGACGCGACGGTGGGGGTTGGCTCCGATGCCATCGTCGCCTCCTTCGTGGTGGGCCCCCAGGGACGGGTGGTGGGGCTGGAGTCGGTCCGGGAGCTGGCCGCGCTGACCCGGTGGGGGATGGCCCACTACCAGGGACCCATCCCGGCGGTGGAGGAGGCGATGCGGCGGATTGAGATCCTCCACACGGACCACGGCTCTTTCCTGGCCCAGGCGGAGGCCAAGAGCTTCGACGTCATCTACTTCGACCCCATGTTCCGGGACCCGGTGGCCCAGTCGGCCCCCATGGCCCCTTGGCGGCTCCTGGCCGATCCCCGACCGGTCACCCCGGAGGTGATCGCCCAGGCCCGGCGGGTCGCCCGGCGGCGGGTGGTGCTCAAGGAGCGCAAGGGGAGCCCCGTGTTCGAGGAGCTGGGCGCCCAGCACGTGGAAGGGCGGCGCTCGGGCCGGGTCGCCTACGGTATCTGGGAGGCCCTGCCGTGATGGGCGCCCCCCTGCTGGTGGTGGTGGGACCGACCGCGGTGGGCAAGACCGCGGTCCTCCTGGAGCTGGCCCCCCGGCTCGACGGGGAGGTGGTCTCGGCCGACTCCATGCAGGTCTACCGGGGGCTGGATGTGGGCACGGCCAAGCCGTCCCCCGCGGAGCGCCAGCGGGTCCCCCACCACCTCATCGACGTGGCCGATCCGGGGGAGCGGTTTACGGTGGCCCGGTACCAGCGCCTGGCCCGACAGGCCATCGCGGAGATCCACCGGCGGGGGAAGCTGCCCATCCTGAGCGGCGGCACAGGCCTCTACATCCAGGCGGTCCTGGAGCCGCTCCTCTTCCCCGATGAGGGGGAGGACTTGGAACTCCGAGCCCGGCTGGCCCGGGAAGCGGAGGAGCAGGGGCCCGAGGCCCTGTACCGCCGGCTGGCCCAGGTGGATCCGGAGGCCGCCCAGCGGCTTGCCCCCCGGGACTTGCGCCGGGTGATCCGGGCCCTGGAGGTGTACGAGCGGACCGGGCGGCCCATCACTGAGCTGCAGCGGGAGGCCCGGCAGCAGGCGGCCCCGGCCTACCGGACCCTCAAGATCGGCCTCACCCGCCCCCGCCCGAAGCTGTACGCCCGGATTGAGGCCCGGGTGGACCAGCAGCTGGCCAACGGGCTCGTGGACGAGGCCCGGCGGCTCCTGGAGCGGGTCCGGGCGGCAGGAGCCAGCCGGGCGGGGGAGAAGACTGCCCTGCAGGCGCTGGCCTACAAAGAGCTCTTCCCCTACCTGGAGGGGCAGGAGAGCCTGGAGCAGGCGGTGGAGCGCCTGAAGCGGGCCACCCGCCGCTACGCCAAGCGTCAACTCACCTGGTTTCGACGGGATCCCGAGATCCACTGGATCGACCTGGAGGCGTACCCCGATCCGGCTCGGGCCGCCGAGGTCCTCGAGAGGCTTGTGCGGGATCGGCTCTTGGGATCGGATCATCACCAATCGGGAGGCGACCGCGATGGCTCCTACCACCGCTCACCCTCATGACCCGTCCTGCATCTTCTGCCAGATCGTCCGGGGTGAGGCCCCGGCCAGCATCGCCTACGAGGATGAGCAGGCCCTGGCCTTCATGGACATCAACCCCCTCTCCCGGGGCCACCTGCTGGTCATCCCTCGGATGCACGCGCCCGACCTGTTCGCCCTGCCCGACCGGGTGGCGGGCCACCTCTTCGTGGTGGCCCGGCGGATGGCCCTGGCCCTTCGGGAGAGCCACCGGCCCGACGGCATCAGCGTGGTCCAGTCCAACGGCCGGGCCGCCGGGCAGGTCGTCTTCCACCTCCACATCCACCTGATCCCTCGCCGGCTGGAAGGGGGCGGGCCCCAGCTCAGCTGGAACCGGCTCGACCCGCGGCCCACCCGGGCCGAGCTGGATGAGGACGCCCGGCGCATCCGGGAAGCGGCCGCCGGGCTCCCGCCCAGCCAGTTTCCCTGACCCGCCCTGGGCGTCCGCACCTC
Source organism: Bacillota bacterium (assembly GCA_017577405.1). GTDB lineage: Bacteria > Bacillota > Limnochordia > Limnochordales > Limnochordaceae > Limnochorda. The sequence goes on along the minus strand of PIUA01000020.1, from coordinate 135,493 downwards.
TCCGGAGGCACCCCCGCATAGGATAGGAGGGCCAAAGACCACGGGACGGGGGTGCGACCGTGGCCCACTCCCACCACCCCGAGAGCTGGGAGGAGCTCTTGGCGCGCCTGGCCCGGGGGGAGCTGGCCTCCCACCAGGTGCTGGCCGCCTGGCAGGAGCGCCACCTCCCCACCGCGGGGGAGCCCCGGCGCGAGGAGCGGCAGGCGGAGACCAGCAGCGGTGACCCCGCCTTGGTGGAGGGCGCCCTCCAGGAGCTCCGGAAGCTGACGGGCTTGCGGGAGGTGGCCGAGCTGGCCCGGGAGATGGCGGCCCTGGTGGAGGTCCAGCGGCGACGGCGGGCCCATGGCCTGCGGGTGGAGCCGCTGGTCTTCCACATGGTCTTTACAGGCAACCCGGGCACGGGGAAGACCACCGTCGCCCGCATCCTGGGCCGGCTCTTTAAGGGTTTGGGTGTGTTGCCCCAGGGCCACCTGGTGGAGGTGGAGCGGGCCGACTTGGTGGGCGAGTACATCGGCCACACCGCCCAGAAGACCCGGGAGCAGCTGAAGAAGGCCATGGGCGGGATCCTTTTCGTGGACGAGGCCTACGCCCTGGCCCGAGGCGGCGAGAAAGACTTTGGCAAAGAGGCCGTCGACACGCTGGTGAAGGCGATGGAGGACCATCGCGACCAGCTGGTCCTCATCCTGGCCGGGTACCGGGCGGAGATGGAGGCTTTCCTGCGAATGAACCCAGGCCTCCGCTCCCGCTTCCCCATCCAGATCGACTTCCCCGACTACACCACCGGAGAGCTCCTGGAGATCGCCCAGCAGATGGCGGCGGAGCGCCAGTACCGGCTGGCCCCCAGCGTCCCCCGCCGGCTGGCCCGCCTGCTGGAAGAGCGGCGTCTGGTGCGGGGCCCCACCTTCGGCAACGCCCGGGAGGTCCGGAACCTCCTGGAGGCGGCCATCCGGCGCCAGGCTGTCCGCCTGGTCCGGCAGGAGCGAACCTCCCGGGAGGACCTGATGCTCCTCACCGCCGAGGACTTCCTGGAGGGGTCCGGGTGACCCGGTGCCTGGTGCTGGGCAAGCCCAACGTGGGGAAGACCCTCTTCAGCCTCCGTTTCGCCTTCTTCCTGGGTGCTGAGGCGGTCCGCCTGGCCAGGGCCGGAGAGGAGGCCCACTGGACCTCGGTGGAGGCGGCGGTGCGGGAGCTGGTCAGCGATCGTCCCCACCAGACCCTGGAGCTGCAGCGCCTCAGCCTGGAAATCCGGGGCCGGAAAGGGACCCGGCGCTTGGAGCTGGTGGACACCGGGGGCCTGACCGACGAGATCCCCCCAGCCCCTGAGGTCCGTCAGGTGCAGGTGGAGACCCTGGGTCTCCTCTTGAAGGGTGGGCTCCTCCTCCACATGGTGGACGCCTCCGCCGTGGGCCGGCCCGGCCTGCCCGAGGCGCCGGGGGAGGTGGACCTCCAGCTCTACCACCTGGGCCGGGCCCGGGGCGGGTACCTGCTCCTGGCCAACAAGATGGACCGGGAAGGGGCGGCCGACGGCCTGCGGGAGGCCCGGCGCCGCTTTCCGGGGGTCCCCCTCATTCCCATATCCGCCCGGACGGGCCTGGGCTTCAAGGAGGTGAAGCGCCATCTTCGGCGCCATCTCTGAGGGCTGGGAAGCTCTCCGGGTCCAGGCCTGGGGGGAGATGAGCCTGGGCTGGGGCGGCTGGCTGGCCGCGGTGGCGGGGCTGGTCCTGACGGGCTTGGCCGTCCGGCTGGTGGACGACGCCCTCGACCAAGAGGAGGATGCAGCGGCTCAGGTGCCCAACCTGGCCGCCGCGTTGGGCCCGGGGAGCCTCGCCTATGCGGGGGCGAGCCTGGCTCTGGCCGCCCTCCTCCTTCCCCAGCACGGCCCGGCCCTCTTCCTCGCAGCCTACGCCTGGGGCATGGCCGGTGCCTTGACCGAGCGGCTCCCCAGCCGGCTGCCCGGCTGGCTGGAGAGCATCGGGGCGGTCGCCCTCCTCCTGCTCCTGGTGCCGGGGGGCGTTGGGCTCTGGGCCCTCCTGCTCATGGGGGCCTTCCAGGCCGCCGATTGGGCCGTGGATGGCGCCCCTGGCCCAGTCCGTTCAGGAGGAGGTCGGCTCGCCGGAGGCCTGGCGGGGCGGCTGGGGGCGCGCGTCTGGCCCGCTCTCGCCCTGGGACTGGGGTTGCCCGCTCTAAGCCTTGCCCCGGGGCTCACGGTGGCGGCCGTGGGCGCGGGCGCTTTTCTGGAGCTGGCCGTCAAGGGGCGGGGAAGGGGGAGGGCCCGTGGCTGAGGGATTCCTGCTGGCAGGGTGTCTCCTCCTGGGGCTGGCGGTGGGTTTCTGGCTGGGGGGCCAGGTGGGCGCGGCCTGGGGGCTCCGGGTGGGGCAGGCGGCCGCCCCGCTCCAGCTCCGGCGGGAGGGCCTGGAGACGGGACGATGCCCCCTCTGCGGCCGTGGGGCCCCGGGCCTGGAGGGGGCGCCGCCCGGCGCTCCGGAGCCTGCGGGGCCCGCCGTGGGTGAAGCCCTGCCTCCCGGGCTCCATCCTTTCCCCCCGGAGAGGAGGATTCGGCCCCGGTGCGGCGAAGAACGGGGGCAAGTCGGCTCGGCGGGCGAGGGGGCCAGGTGGGCTGAGCTCCTCCTTCCGCCGGGCGAGCTAAGTTGAGCCAAGTTGAGCAGAGCCGAGCCAGAGCCGAGACCCGTCCGTTCTCGTCCACGTTCCTCCTACGGTCTCAGCGGGTCCTGACACCCGCCCTTTCTCTGGCACGGCGCGAAGGGAGCGCCGCTGCATGCCTTACCCATCAGTGGGTGTTCTGCCCACGGTCTGGCCTGACCTGGCCGCCTTTCGCAGCCTGGCCGCGCAGTACAACCTCATCCCCATCTGCCGGCTGGAGCTGGGCGACATCCAGACGCCCGTGGGCCTGCTCCTCCGTTTCCGGACCGCTCCCCGGCTCTTCCTCCTGGAGAGCGCGGAGGGGAATGAGCAGGTCGGCCGGTACTCCTTTCTCGGCCCCGGGGGGAGCGAGTGGCTCGAAGCCCGGGGAGGCGGGCTCTTCCGCTGCCGGGAGGGGAGCGCGGAGCTCCTCAGCCGGGGGGATCCCCTGGAAGGGATCCGGGCCTGGCTTCGCCAGTTCCGCCCAGCTCCTCTGCCGGGCCTTCCGCCCTTCTCCGGCGGCTTGGTGGGGTGGTTCGGCTACGACCTGGCCCGACCCTGGGTGGGGCTCCAACCCCGCCCCGATGGGGCCACCCCCCACCTCCGGCTGATGGTGGCCGACCGCCTCCTGGCGTTCGACCACTTCCACCGGACCTTGCTTGGAGTGGTCCACATCCACCTCCGTCCCGGCGACGATCCCGACCGGCGCTATGGGGAGGGGCTGGCCCTCCTGGAAGAGCTTCTGAACGGGTCCCAAGGGCCGTCCCCGGGCGACGGGCCTCCAATCCTCCCGCAGCCCACCGCCCCCGAGAGCGCCCCGGTCCAGCCTCTGGCGGCTGGGGGATCTGGGCTTCTCCCCGAGGGCTGGGCGGGCAACCTGGACCAGGGAGCCTTTGAGGCGGCGGTCCGGCAGGCCCAAGCGGCCATCGGCACCGGTGAGGTCGCCCAAGTGGTCCTCAGCCAAGCGTTCCGCCGGCCCCTCCGCACGGATCCGCTCCACGTCTACCGGATCCTCCGCTCCCTGAACCCATCCCCCTACCTCTTCTACCTCCGGGTGAATGAGGAGACCCTTCTGGGCTCGTCTCCCGAGATGATGGCCCGGCTCCGGGGCGATGTGGCCGAGGTGCGGCCCATCGCCGGGACCCGCCCCCGGGGGCGGGACGATGAGGAGGACCGGCGCCTCGAAGAGGAGCTCCTGGCCGACGCCAAGGAGGAGGCGGAGCATGCCATGCTGGTCGATCTGGGCCGGCAGGAGCTGGCGGAGGTGGCCCAGCCGGGGTCCATCCAGGTGGGCCGGTTGAAGGCGGTGGAGCGCTTCTCCCACGTCATGCACCTGGTTTCCGCGCTCGTCGCCCGCCTGCGCCCCGGTCTCGACGGCCTCCACCTGCTGCGGGCCGTCTTTCCAGCGGGGACGGTCACGGGGGTGCCCAAAGCCCGGGCCATGCAGCTCATCGACCGGCTGGAACCGGAGCCCCGGGGCCTCTACGCCGGCGCGGTGGGCTACCTGGACTTCCGCGGCAACGTGGACAGCTGCATTGCCATCCGCTCCCTCCACGTGGCCCACGGGGTGGCCCGGGTCCAGGTGGGGGCGGGGATCGTGGCCCAGTCGGACCCGGCGCGGGAGTACCAGGAGACCCTCAACAAAGCCCGGGCCCTCTTCGCGGCCGTCGCCCAGGCCGAGGGGGAGGGGAACGGCGCCGCCCCGCCCGGGGCGGCTGGGGTGGCCAAGGGTCCTGCGGCTCGGCAGGGTGAGAGGTGATCCATGTGATCCGGGAAGCCATCGGCCGCCTGCTGGCCGGGGAGGCTCTGGCTGAAGATGAGGCGGCCCAGGTGATGGAAGAGATCATGGCGGGCCAGGCCGAGGAGGCCCAGATCGCCGCCTATCTGGTGGCCCTCCGTCTCCGGGGGGAGACGGTGGAGGTGATCGCCGGCTCGGCCCGGGCCATGCGGGCCCACGCGCTCCGGGTGGAGGCCCGGGTGGAGCCCCTGGTGGACACCTGTGGCACCGGGGGTGACGGCGCAGGGACCATCAACATCTCCACCGCCGCCGCCTTGGTGGCCGCGGGCGCGGGCGTGGCTGTGGCCAAGCATGGGAACCGGGGGGTTTCCAGCCCTTCGGGCAGCGCCGATGTGCTGGAGGCCCTGGGGGTGCGGGTCGATCTGGAGCCCGACCAGGTCCGCCGGTGCATCGAGGAGGCGGGGATCGGCTTCCTCTTCGCCCCCCGCTACCATCCTGGCATGCGCTTCGCCGGCCCAACCCGGCGGGCCCTGGGGATCCGGACCTTGTTCAATGTCTTGGGGCCCCTGGCCAACCCCGCCGGCGCCGACCGCCAGGTGACGGGGGTCTACGCCTTGGAGTGGGTGGAGCCCCTGGCGCAGGTGCTGGACCGGCTGGGCTGCCGGGAGGCGATGGTGGTCCACGGCCTGGACGGGGTGGATGAGCTGAGCATCTCCGGGCCCACCCAGGTGGTTCACCTGCGGGAAGGGCGCCTCCGCCCCTTCCGGGTGGAGCCCGAAGATGTGGGGTTGAAACGCTACCCCCGGGAGGCGGTGCGGGGCGGAAGCCCCCAGGAGAACGCGCGCCGGATCGAGGCAGCTCTGGAGGGGGAGCGGGGCGCGGTCCGGGACGTGATGCTCCTCAACGCCGCAGCCGCCTTGGTGGTGGCCGGTCAGGCCGAGGACCTGCGGGAGGGGGTGGCCCGGGCGGCGGAAGCCGTCGACTCGGGCGCTGCCCGAGACCGGCTGGAGCGCCTCCGCCGCCTGGCCGGCGCGCCGGAGGCGGTCGCATGAGCTTCCTGAGCGAGGTCCGGGCCCGCAAGGAGCAGGAGGTGGCCCGCTGGCAGGCCCGGGTTCCCATGGCGCGGTTGGAGGCCCGGGCCCGGAAGATGCCCCAGCCCCGCTCCTTGGCCGGCGCCCTCCAGGCTGCGGCCCCCCTGGCCATCATCGCGGAGCTGAAGCAGGCCTCGCCTTCCGCCGGGTGGATCGGCCGCCAGCCCAACCCGGTTGAGGTGGCCCGCCGGTACCAGGCCGCGGGGGCGGCCGCCCTCTCGGTTCTGACGGACCGGACCTCCTTCAGGGGGAGCCTGGCCCGGCTCCGGCAGGTGCGGGAGCACGTGGACCGGCCCGTCCTCAGGAAGGATTTCCTCATCCACCCCTACCAGATCGTCCAGGCACGGGCCGCGGGCGCCGACGCCGTCCTGCTCATCGTCGCCCTGTTGGGCGATGAGGACCTGGACGAGCTCCTCACCCTCACCCGGCGCCTGGGCATGGAGGCTCTGGTCGAGGTCCATGAGGAGGCGGAGCTGGACCGGGCGCTGGCTGCCGGCGCTCGGGTGGTGGGGGTGAACAACCGGGACCTGGACCGGCTGGAGACCTCCCTCGCCACCGGGGAACGCCTCCTCCCCCGGATCCCCCCGGGGGTGGTGGCGGTGGCCGAAAGCGGCCTCAAAGGCCCCGAGGATGTGGCCCGCATGGTCCGGGCCGGGGCCCGGGCGGTCTTGGTGGGCGAGGCCCTCACCCGCCACCCCAATCCGGAGGCCCTGATCCAGGCCTTCTTGGGGGTGGGCGCCGGTGCTGGTTAAGCTCTGCGGTCTCCGCCGGGCGGCGGAGGTCCGACGGGCCGCCGAGCTGGGCGCCTGGGCGTGCGGTTTTGTCTTCCACCGGCCCAGCCCCCGCTGCGTGACGCCCGAGGCGGCCGCCGCGCTGGGCCGGGAGGCGGGCTCCCTGCTCCGGGTGGGGGTCTTTGTGGAGCAGGATCTGGACCAGATCCGGCGGGTGGCCGAGGCAGCAGGGTTGGACGGCGTGCAGCTCCACCGGGCGTGGACGGGATGGGAGGTGGCCCGCCTCCGGCAGGAGGGGCTGACGGTCATCGGGCTGCTCCGGCCCCAGTGGCTCGAGGGGGTGGCCGGCCTTGGGGAGGGCGAGCGGCCCCACTACTTCCTCTTCGAGCCCCCGGCGGGTGGCTTGGGGGGAACGGGGAGGCGGCGGGATTGGCGCGGCTGGGCCCAGCGCCTGGCGCACCGGCCCTTACCCCGGCCCTTCCTGGTGGCCGGGGGGTTGGATGAAGCCTCCCTGAAGGATGCGGTGGAGGCAATGGCCCCCGACGGCGTCGATGTCTCCAGCGGCATCGAGCGCCGTCCCGGGGTGAAGGATCTGGAACGGATGGGAGCCTTTCTGGAGAGGGTGGGGGAGATCCATGCAGCACGGCATCACCGAGAACGTCGAGCATGAGGGGCTCTTGGCGGCGGTCCAGCAGGCGCTGACGACCGGGGAGACCCCCGATGCGGGGGGCCATTACGGGAGTTTCGGGGGCCGGTTCGTTCCTGAGACCCTCTTCCCGGCCCTGGTGGAGCTGGAGGCCGCCTTCCGGGAGGCTGTCGAGGATCCCGCCTTTCACCGGGAGCTGGCCGGGCTCCTGGCCGCCTATGTGGGCCGGCCCACGCCGGTAACGGAAGCGAGGCGGCTCAGCCAGGCGGTCGGCGGCGCCCGGATCCTCCTCAAACGGGAAGACCTGAACCACACCGGGGCCCACAAGATCAACAACGCCCTGGGCCAGGCCCTTTTGGCCAAGCGGATGGGGAAGGAGCGGATCACTGCCGAAACGGGCGCCGGCCAGCACGGGGTGGCCACCGCCACCGCGGCGGCCCTTTTGGGCTTGGAGTGCGACGTCTTCATGGGGGCCCGGGACATGGCCCGCCAGGAGCTGAACGTTTTCCGGATGCGGCTTCTGGGGGCCCGGGTGATCCCCGTGGAACACGGCACAGCCACCTTGAAGGAGGCCGTCAACGAGGCGATCCGCGACTGGGTGGCCCGGGTGCGGGAGACCCACTACTGCATCGGCTCCGCCGTCGGGCCCCATCCTTATCCTTGGATCGTCCAGCGCTTCCAGGCCATCATCGGGGTGGAAGCCCGCCGCCAGGTGCTCCAGCTGACCGGCCGCCTGCCCGACGCGGTGGTGGCCTGTGTCGGCGGGGGATCCAACGCCATCGGCATCTTCAGCGGCTTCTTGGACGATGGGGAGGTGGCTCTGGTGGGCGTGGAGGCAGGGGGGCGCGGTCTCCAGCCGGGGGCGCACGCGGCCAGCCTGGTGGCGGGGCGGCCGGGCGTCCTCCACGGTAGCCGGAGCTACCTCCTCCAGGATGAGGACGGCCAGGTCCAGGAGGCCCACTCCGTCTCCGCCGGCCTCGACTACCCCGGGGTGGGGCCTGAACACGCCTGGTTGAAGGAGCAAGGCCGGGCCCAGTACGTGGCCGTCAGTGACACCGAGGCCTTGGAAGCCTTCCGGGCCTTGGCCCGCTTGGAAGGAATCGTGCCCGCCCTGGAGAGCGCGCACGCCGTCGCCTACGCCGCCCGGCTGGCCGCCACCTTGAGCCCCGAGGCGGTGGTGCTGGTCAACCTCTCGGGCCGGGGGGACAAGGATGTGGCCGAGGTGGCCAGGCTGCTGGGCGGGGAGGGTGGTGAGCCATGAGCAAGGACCGGATCGTCCGGAGCTTCGCCGCCGCCCGGGCTCAAGGCCGGGCGGCCTTCATGCCCTACGTCACCTTGGGGTACCCCTCGCCCGCCGCGTGCCTGGAGGTGATCGAGGGCCTGGTCGAGGGAGGGGCCGATCTCTTGGAGCTGGGAATCCCCTTCTCCGATCCCCTGGCCGACGGCCCCGTCCTCCAGGCCGCGGCCCAGGCGGCCCTCCAGGCGGGCACCACCTGGCCCCGGGCCTTGGACCTGCTGGCCCGGGTGCGGGCCCTGGCGCCTGAGCTGCCGCTGGTCCTCTTGGTCTATGCCAACACCGTCCACGCCCGGGGGGTGGAGCGGTTCGCCGGGGAAGCGGCCGAGGCCGGTGCCGATGGGGTGATCCTCCCCGACTGGCCGCCCGATGAAGGCGGGGGCCTCCGGGAGGCCTTGGCCCGCGCCGGCCTGGCGGCCGTGGGTCTGGTCAGCCCGGTCAGTCCCGTGGGGCGGATCGCGCAGATCGCCGCGGCCTCCCAGGGCTTCCTCTACGCCGTCTCCGTCACCGGGGTGACGGGAGAGCGGCCCCGCTTGAGCCGGGAGCTGGAACCCTTGGTCCAGCGGATCCGGCGGGCGAGTTCCCTGCCCGTGGCGGCGGGCTTCGGCATCAGCCGGCCCGAGGATGCCGCAGCGGCGGGACGGCTCTGCGACGGGGTGATTGTGGGCAGTGCCCTCGCCCGGCGGATCGCCGAAGCCCAGGGGCAGAACCTGGGCCGGCTGGCCCGGCAGGTGGCGGCGGCGTTCCGGGAGGCTCTGGAGGGAGGACCGCGTTTGGCGGCCGACGGGGCAGGAGTCCCGGGCTGAGGGCGGGAACCTTCCGGGAGAGGGGGAATGGCTCGGATGCTCTCCTTTGCTTTGGAGTTTGAGAGTCGGGAAGAGATGGAGAAGGTGGTCCGCCAGCTCCGGAAGCGGCATGAGATCACGGGAGAGCTGGAGCTTCTGCCGCTGGGGGACGGCCGCTGGAAGCTGACGGTCTTCTCCGAGAAGCCCTTGCGGGAGAGCACCTTGGAGAGCCTGCCGGGCAAGCGGGTGAGCGTCCGCTCCACCGTCCGCCGCGAGACCTTGCAAGGGGAGGACTAGGTGACGCTGCAGGTCAAAACCGAGTTCGCAACGGATGCGGGCCGCCTCATCGAGGCGGCCATTGATTGGTTGGAGCCCGTCTTCCGGGAGATCCGGGCCAGGGAACGGATCAACCAGCGCCGGGTCCTGAAGGCTTTCCAGCTGGCCGGGGTGGCCGAGACCGACCTGGCCGGCAGCACCGGCTACGGGTACGGGGACCCGGGGCGGGAGAAGCTGGAGCAGATCTACGCCACCCTCTTTGGCACCGAGGCCGCCTTGGTGCGGCCCCAGATCGCCTCGGGAACCCACGCCCTCACCGCGCTCCTCTTCGGCCTTCTCCGGCCGGGGGACCACCTCATCCTGGGCGCCGGGCTCCCCTACGAGACCCTCCAGCGGGTCATCTGGGGACCGGCCGCGGGCAACCTGAGCGAGTACGGGGTGGACGCTCAGGTGGTGCCGCCCAAGGAAGACGGCCGTATCGATGTGGAGGCCATCCTCGCCCGGGTCACGCCCAACACCCGGATGATCATGATCCAGCGGTCCCGGGGCTATGAGGGGGGCGCTTCCCATACCATCGAGGAGCTGGCTCAAGCGGCCCGCCGGCTGAAGGCGGGCGCTCCCGGGGTGCTCCTGGCCGTGGACAACTGCTACGGCGAGTTCGTCGAACTCTACGAGCCGACCCAGGTGGGCTTCGACCTGGCGGCCGGCTCCCTGACCAAGAACCCCGGTGGCGGGCTGGCCCCCAGCGGCGGCTACATCGTCGGTCCAGCGGAGGCGGTGGAGCAGGTGGCCGCCCGGGTGACGGCGCCGGGGATCGGCCTGGCCGTGGGGCCCACGTTGGGATTGATCCGGTCCATGATGCAAGGTCTCTTTGTGGCCCCCCACGTGGTCTCCCAGGCCCTTCAGGGCTCGGTCTTGGTCAGCTGGGTGATGGAAGCCCTGGGCTTTCCAGTCCGCCCCCGCTGGCATGAGCCCCGGACGGAGCTGGTCCAGCAGGTGGTCTTGGGCGATCCTGAGGCGGTGGTCGCTTTCTGCCGGGGCATCCAGGCCGCCTCACCCGTTGATTCCCGGGCCCATCCGGTGGCGGCCCAGCTTCCCGGGTACCGGGACCCCGTCATCATGGCGGCGGGGACCTTCGTCCTCGGCTCTTCCATCGAGATGAGCGCCGACGGCCCCATGCGCCCCCCCTATGCGGTCTACGTGCAAGGGGGCCTTTCCCTGGGCCATGTGGCCCTGGCCTTGGAGCGGGCCATTCAGGAGCTGCTCCAGTTGGGGAGGATCCCTGACGACCGGTGGCGTGCGGCCTGGGCCCGTTTGGAGGCTCCAGCCGACGTGGGGTCCTCCGGGCGACCTGAGTCATTCTAGATCGCCATGAGCCGGGATGAGACGTTCTCACCTGGGATCTACACCGGAAAACGCGGGGGTTTCCTCGGCTTACCTCGGCATTGCTTGACTCCACGCGTTCGTCTGCTACAATGCTAGGTGATTGTACACCGATTGGAGGGGGGAACGACTTGGATGGAGCAGGCGTTGGGACGCCACATCCTGTGTGAGGCGTACGGGTGTGATGCGCAGGTGCTCAACGACTTGGATGCGGTCCAGCGCATCATGGTCGATGCCGCCATTGTTTCTGGCGCAGAGGTTCGGGAGGTGGCGTTCCACCGATTTTCGCCGCAGGGCGTGAGCGGTGTGGTGGTCATCTCCGAATCCCACCTGGCCATCCACACCTGGCCCGAGCTCGGGTATGCGGCGATCGACGTGTTTACCTGCGGGGAGGATGTGAACCCGTGGGACGCCTGCAACTACATGGTCGAGCATTTCAAGGCGCAGACCACCACGGCCCAGGAAGTGCGGCGCGGGATCATTCGGCAGGCCCCGACGGTGAACTCCACGGAGGTGACCGAACGGGTGTATGAAACCCTATAAACGATCGAGAGACGCGAGCGTGGGCTAAGGCGTCCGGGACCGGAAGGTGAGGTTCCGGACGCTTTCGTGTTTGGGCCCGTGCTGGCAGGAGCAGGAATTTCATGGCTCGTCTCGAACTGTATACCCCGCGTACCCGCCTGGACGCCCATGGCCTTCGAGGGGTGATGGTGGAGCATGAGCACGCCCTCTGCATCGCTGGAACCCGCAGCCCAACCCGCCGAGAAACGGCCAACTCGACCGGACTATGCCTCGATGAGCGACGAAGACGTGGCGGTCCTGGCGCAAGAGGGCGACGAAGACGCCACCGAGTACCTCCTCCGGAAGTACGAAAAGCTGGTCTATATCTGGACGCGGCCCTACTTCCTCCAGGGTGCGGAGGACGACGATTTGCTCCAGGAAGGCATGATTGGCCTCTTCAAGGCCATCCGGGACTTCAACCCGGGGGCCTCCTCCTTCTGGAGTTTCGCCAAGCTGTGCATCACCCGGAACATCATCTCCGCCATCAAGGGAACCACCCGCCAGAAGCACATCCCCCTCAACTCCTACACCTCCCTTCACAAGCCCATCTATGACCTCGAAGGGGACAGGACCCTGATGGAGGTCCTGATCAGCGACCAGGCGCAGGACCCGGAGACCCTGGTCATCAACCGGGAACGGCTCATCTACGCCCAGCGTCACATCAAAGAGACCCTGAGCGACTTCGAGTACCGGGTCTTCCGTCTCTACATCAACGGGCTCTCCTACAAGGAGATGGCGGAGCGGCTCAACACCCACACCAAGTCCATCGATAACGCCCTCTGCCGCATCAAGAACAAGATTGACACACACTTCTAGAAGCGCAGGTTTCCGGTGACACGGCGGCGGAACCATGCCCTAGGAGTTGGCGGCAGGTCCCTGCAGGGGGCAGCGCCCGGCTGGGTCCTGGCCTGGTACGAGGAGGCTTCTGGGTGCGCATCCTGGTGACCAACGACGACGGTATCCACGCTCCCGGGCTGCGGGCCCTGGTCCAGGAGCTGGTGGTTCTGGGCTCGGTGGTGGTGGTGGCGCCCGACCGGGAACGGAGCGGGACCGGCCACGGGATCACGGTTCACACCCCCTTGCGGGTGACCCCCGTGGAGTGGGGCAGCGGGGTTCAAGCCTATAGCCTCAACGGCACCCCGGCCGACTGTGTCAAGCTGGCCATTGAAGCCCTCATCGAGGATGGGTGCGACCTGGTTCTCTCTGGCGTCAATCGGGGCCCCAACTTGGGAACGGATGTGCTCTACTCGGGCACCGTCTCGGGCGCGGTGGAAGGGTACCTCCACGGTCTCCCGGCGCTCGCCGTCTCCCTGGATAGCTTTCCCAGCGATGTGGAGGCGTACCGGCCGGCGGCTCGCCTGGCGGCCCAGCTGGCCCGTCGGCTGGTGGCATGGCCCGTACCGCTCCTGCTCAACGTCAACGTGCCGGGGCGGGGGCCGGCCCAGGGGGTGCGCATCACCCGGCTGGGCACCCGCACCTACCGGAACGTCTTCGACCGCCGGGAGGACCCCCGGGGCCGGGCCTATTACTGGCTTGCCGGGGAGGCGATCGACCTGGACCTGGAGCCGGGTACCGATGCCCGGGCGATTCAGGACGGCTTTGTCTCCATCACCCCCCTCCGTTTCGACATGACGGACCTGGCCACCATGGACCAGCTGCGGCCCTGGGAGGGCGAGGCCTGGCCAGGCGTGGACGGCCAGCTTTAGGGCTTGGTGAGGGGGATCCCGCAGAAAGGTGCCGGCATAGGGTGGGCAGCGCCTCAGGAGGTGGGCGGATGCTCCTCTGGCTGGCGGTCATCCTCGGGTGGATCACCCTCGCCCTCGGTGGGGCCCACCTCGGGCACATCCTCGACGCGCCCTCCCTTTCCAGGGGCGGGGTGGGGGAGAGGCTCGTCCGCCTCGCGGCCACCCTCTGGGGACTCCTCCTCCTTTGGCTCATCTTGGATATCCTGGGTGCCTTGGTGACACGGTAAGGGCAAGAAGGGGCAGGGCCAACAGGATTTCCGTCGGGCAGAAGGGAAGTAAGAGGACGAAGGCGGCCACACGGCCTCACCAGGAAGGGGGCATGCGCCATGTTCCCTCATCGGGAGGATGTCCTGACTGGGCTGAAGCGCTTCAAGCGCCTGGCCAAGCAGGACATCCTTGCCAGCACCCACACATCACGGCCGGAGTTTTGGCATCGGCAGGCTGAAGCTCGGCGGGAGGCATACACCGAGCTGATGGCTTGGGTGGAGCATGAAGGGGTAGAGGCAGCGTACCAGAAGGCAGTGGAATGGTACGAAGCCCTACCCCTTTCGCACACTTCCGAGGAGGTTTCGCCCGAGGTCAGCGGGCGCCAGCAGGCGCTGGAGCTCTTCTTCGGCCTCTTGGGGATGAACGAGGAGGAGATTGCTGGTCTCCGGGCTTCGGACGCTAATTCGGTAGCTCCCGGCCTCTCGGCTCAAGGGGCGAGTTCATAGGCGAAGGTCCATCCAAGGCTGAGCCCGTCCTCCCGGCGGCGCCGGGTGGTCGGATGGGTGAGGTGCCGAGACAGAGAGCCTGCTCGTCCGGTTCGGGTCAACCCGCGGGCGATCGGGCTCCCTGCCGCGTGCGTCCGAGGAGCGCCCGCTCCGGCTCCCGCGCCCGTTACCTCCAGGGGCCCCGGTCGTTCGCCTCAAGATCGGAACAGCCCCCACAGCCTCATGCCCACGGGACCCCATGCGGTTCTGCCTTCAGGGAAGCTGTCTAGGGCTCCAGGCAAGGCAGACCAACAGGCAACTCTTCAGGCGAGCTTCCGGAAGAGACCCACGACGAGCCCGAGGATCTCCACCCGGTCGGTGATGATGGGCTCGACCGTCGGGTTCTCTGGCTGGAGGCGGATCTTTCCCTGCTCCCGGTAGAAGCGCTTCACCGTCGCCTCGTCGTCGAGCCGGGCCACGACGATATCGCCGTTTTCGGCGGTGGCCTGGCGCCGGACGATGACCCAGTCCCCATCCAGGATGCCTGCTTCGATCATGCTCTCGCCCCGCACCTTCAGGACGAAGAGCTCGTCATCCCCGAAAATCTCTTTGGAGACGGGGACATAGGTCTCCACGTTCTCCACCGCCAGAATGGGTTCACCGGCCGTCACCCGGCCGACCACGGGAACCTGCTGATAGGGGACGCGTCGGTGCTGCGGGCTGAGGAGCTCGATGGCCCGCGGCTTGGTCGGGTCCCGGCGGATGTAACCCTTCTGTTCCAGCCGGTTCAGGTGGCCGTGAACCGTCGAGCTGGAGCTGAGCCCAACGGCCTGGCCAATCTCCCGGACCGAGGGAGGATAGCCCTTCTCCTCCACGCACTTCCGGATGTACTCGAGGATCTGCCGCTGCCGCTCGCTCAGCTCGCCCCGCATCCTCCGTCCCCTTTCCAGCCATGGTGAGCGAAGCCATTATAGCACGCCCCTTTGCCCCTTGCAAACGCAAGTTCGGAAGAAGGTTGACGCAGGCCCCGGCCATGTGGTAAACTTCGGTAGGCGAACAAACATTCGTGGGGCCGACATCGGCCAGGGCAGGGGGGAGGCATCGTGCTCGGCGGCGAGGGATGGGCCCGGAAGGGAGCCCCACACGGGGGAGGCCGCCGGCGCCCCGGAACCGGGGCCGCCATGGGCGTCAGGCCACCCATGGGCATGGTGGGCTGGCTTATGCTGGCCTTGGTCGGGTTGGCGGTCTTGGTGGCGGCCCCGCCCATGTTGGGCAGGATGGCGGCTGGGCCGGAGGCAGCCATCCCCGCTGACGCTGCACGTCCCGGCGAGCTCGGCCCGGCACGTTCTGGCCCGGAAGAGGCTTCCGCCGACGGGGAGCAGATCTGGGTGGTGGCCCAGGGGGAGACCCTCTGGAGCATCGCGCGGCAGGTGGCCCCTGGGCAGGATCCCCGCCGGACGGTGGAGATCCTCCGCCAGGTCAACGGGCTCCGCTCCGCGGTGCTGCAGGTGGGCCAACGGCTCACCATCCCAGGAGGCTTGACAGGCCGCTCAGGAACGGTCTCGGCAGGGGAGCGGGTATGGCCGAACCGGTAGGGTCTTGACGGGGAGGTCGGCGGTGGAGGTGTATCCCCGGGCCAAGGGTGGGGCAGGGGGCTCAGTACTCCAGCTTTTGGACCTGCTGGCGGAGCCGGCGGTTGACCACGTGGGTGTACCGTTGGGTGGTGGCCACCGAGGCGTGGCCCAGGAGCTCCTGGATGGAGCGGAGGTCGGCATCGTTCTCCAGGAGCATGGTGGCCATGGTGTGGCGGAGCTTGTGGGCCGACAGCCCAGGCAGGTCGCCCGGGACCGCTTTGGCGATCCGCTTGATGAGGTAGTGAACCCCGTGCCGGGTCATGGGGCCGCCCCTCTGGTTTCGAAAGAGGCGCTCAGGCTCGGGGCTTCCTGGGGGAACCTGCCGGACCCGCAGGTAGTTGCGCAGAATGACCGCGAGCTCCGGGTGAAGGGGCACCAGCCGCTCCTTGGCGCCCTTACCGAAGATGCGGATGGTCTCGGTGGTGAAGTTCACATCCCGCACCCGCAGTGCGGTCAGCTCGCTGACCCGGCAGCCTGTGTAGAGCAGGGTGGCGATGATGGCATGATCCCGCACCGGGGCTGGTCCCGCTCGGCGGGCCGCGTCCAGCAAGGCCCTGGCCTCCGGCCGGCTGAGGAAGATGGGCTCCCGGCTCGGAATCCGTGGCGACCGCAGGTCGGCAGCCGGGTTCTGGTGGACATAGCCTTGACGGGTCAGGTACCGGTAGAAGCTCCGGATGCAGCTGGCTTTCCGGGCCCGGGCCGCCGGGCCGTTGCCCCGTTCCCGCTGGAGAAAGGCCAAGAAGGAGCTCAGGGCCAACGGATCGGCTGTGGCAAAGTCCAGCCCTTCACGGTTCAGGAAGGCCTCCAGAAGCTCCAGATCCCGCCCGTACGCATCCACCGTCTGCTCGGAGCAGCCTTCTTCCACGAGCAGGTACTCCTGGAAGGCCTCAATCCAGGGGTGGCGTCCTCTCCGGTGCTCCCGGCTTCCCGGATCCTGGCCGGCCTCCTGGGGGGAGCGGCCGGGGGAGCCGTTCGAAGTCATCTCGGGGCTATGCCGGGGATCCGCCTCCATGATCCAAGCCTCCTCACATCGGCTGCCATCAGAGGCTTCGCCACCCGTCGGGCGCCTCCTGCTTAACGAAATGAACATTTTGTTGAGTTCAGGAAAGACGTTGGGGTCGAGCACGAGCCCCGGATGGCCGGAGTCGCCTTGAAGGTGCCCTGGAGCCGCCTGGAAGGCCCTTCCGGCCCGGTCTTGGTATGAGCCGACTCACCACGCCTCAGACTAGCCCTGCGGCTGGGCCTGAGCCCTAAGCCGTTTCGCCATCCAGGGGTCCAGGTTGTGCGCTGCCAAGGAGGCCGTTTCCGTGGCTGTGGCCTTGGGCGTGGTCCAGGGTGAAGATCGAGCTCGCCGGATTTTCGACCAGCTCCGTCAGGAGGGTTTCGGCCCCTCCCGCATCGCCATCCGCCTCCTGGGACCTGAGGATCTGCCCAGTTTTCCCGAGACGTACGACCCCGTGGGCGCCGCGCAGTTTTTCGGCACCGCCATCGCCAGCCTCCCGGCCACGGGCGGGAACCTGGTCGGCAACAGCACCACCATCGACACGTCCCTCTCCGCCTTCGCGGACATCCTCTCGGCCATGGCCGAGCGAGAACGGCACCCGCTCGAGGCCGATCACCCGCCGGAGACGCGCCTCCTCGTCCAGGTTTGGGGCGACGGTGCGGAACGGGCCGCGGCCATCCTCCGGGAGGCAGGCGCCGCGTCGGTCCGCCTTGTGTGGACCGGTCCCCTCCAGGATCTGGAGTTGAGTGCTCCCCTGGACGAGGCCGTTTCGGACCCCTTCGAGGATCCCTTCGAGGGTGATCTTGACGGAGACCGCCCAGAGGCGAAGGGTTGAGACACCGTCAGCCGCCCTGGCGGGGGCGGCAGCAAGGAGTCCGGAGGCGGGAACCGACCACCTCCGGACCAGGCGCGTGGAAGGCGAGGCTCACGCCCTCAGAGGTCGTCCTCGCTGAGAAGCAGCAGGATCAGGATCAGGAAGATCACAAAGACCAGGTCGTTGTTGTTCTTCCGGCGATACCCGTCTGCCATCCTCGTGCCTCCTTCCGTCGATGGAACCTGCGTGGGTCCGATTCCGTTCCATGAGTATGGTGGAGGCACAAATCTGGGTCTGGGTCCTGGGGCCCATTTGGACTGAAGAGGCGGGGGCGGGCTTGCGGCACAATTGGGACGCGAGAACCCCCGCCCTCTCCGTGGGCGGGGTAGCGATTTCAGCGCTATGCGTACTCTATGGGCGTGTTAGCACGACACTGACGATGAGGCCTACGAAACCTATTATGACCGTCGCTATGAGACCCAACGTGGCCCATCTAGCTTGCACGGTGGATTGCTGGAAATGAACATAGACCTGGTCAATGCGAGTATTGACTCTTTCATTCTGTGCCTGAATCTCTTTGCGAGTAAATTCGAGGCCGTCTGCAATGCGCTCAATGATGTGCTCTATCCGCTGTATTCCCCGCTCCACTCTGGCCTCCGACTCACGGCGGTCCTGGTCTATCTTCTCAAGGAGAGTCCTCAGCCAGTCCTGATCTGCCATGCCTGCACCCTCCTCTAGAGACTGCCCAGTGTACGGGCTATTATACGTCAATAAGCCGCTCACCGTGCAAGTCTCGTACGTTTGTCGCACGGGAGTGAGAGCCTGCCACCGGAGAGACTTCCTAAGCTCCAAAAACTCTTTACGCAGTTGCGGATATCGCTTGGTCAACCCACTGAGGCGCTGTTCGAGCTCCCGAAACCAAATCTCGGAACGAGTTATAGTTGATGAAATTCGAGTTAAACCGTTGAAATACACAGGTCAGGTTCTGTACGAGCAGTTCCATTGGAGAACCCTCAGCAGTGTGACATTATTCTTGTCAAGTTTTGTTATCGGCGGCCGGAGTATCATTTGTGCTGGCCGTTCACTAAAGATGGAACCTGCTGTCCTCGCCCCGTACAAAACTCGCTTTCGGTGAGTCCATTTGTCGAATGATCTCGATCCCCTGCTCCTGTGGAATGCGAGGTAGTTTACGCTCTGCATGTCAAGGCATGTCAAGGCAGGCTCTTCAGGAAAGTGAAACGGACCCCGAGAGGCGATCTCGGGGTCCTCCTGACCTTGCTTTCCTTGGCAGGGGTGACAGGACTCGAACCTGCAACCCCCGGTTTTGGAGACCGGTGCTCTGCCAGTTGAGCTACACCCCTACGCTGTCGCAAGTATACCATCGCAGCCTGGCTCAGGTCAAGGTTCTCAGGAGAGCTGCGGGTCCCAGGGAGACCCAGGGGCCCTCTCCCCCACCCCTCCCCCACCCTTCTTCCCGGCGTCCCATCGCCGGACCCTTTCGGCCGGGACCAGTGGTGCTGAGAGCCCGTGGGCCGGGCCGGGCTTGTCGGGCGGGCAGGTTGGTGATGAGCGTCTCGCGCCCGTCCGGCCTCTTGGCCCACCCGGCCTGGCCAGCAGGCTCATGCTAGGTGGGTGGTCATCTCAGGTGGCGCTTACCAGATTCCGCCCCAGGGCCCCTCCCAGGAGGGCGACGGGGAGGCTGAGGGTCAGGGCCCGGAACAGATCCGCGAGCTGGAGGCTTCCGCTGTGGGGCATGAGCCAGAAGGCCGCGGCGGCGTACCCCAGTCCGACCAGCAGGCCGTGGAGCCATCCGAGGGACCGGGCAGAGCGGCCCGCCCACACGCCCCCGACCAGGAGCGCCGGGATGTGGACGGCGAGGTAGGCCCAGCGGGGGTAGCTCAGGGAGGCAATCAGCCCGTAGGCGATCCCCATCAGCGCGGTGACCACCCCGAAGACGACCAGCGAGCACGCCACGCCGACCAGAACTGCCAGCGGCCGGAAACGGACAGTGCTGCTCCCCGGTGACCGGCGCAACTGGGTCCACCCCCTTGCCTGGGACCATGGGGCTCCCTCGATCCATGGGGGCCCGCCCGCATCATCCCCGTCCACCCCCGGGCCCCCACGCCACCCATCCACGAAAGGTGTATGCCCCGCTCGGGGCAGGCATGCAGAGGCCTCGGGCCCGCGGGCCCGAGGCCTGGCTCAGAACTGACCGAGTAACGCCCTAGGAGGCTTGGTTGCTCGCCTCCTCGATCACTTTCTGGGCCAGCTCTGCCGGGACTTCCTCGTAGTGGTCGAAGGTCATCTCGAAGTCGCCCCGGCCCTGGGTCATGGAGCGCAGGTCCGTGGCGTAGTGGAACATCTCCGCCATCGGCACCAGCGCCTCGATCACCTGGAGGTCCCCGTCGGGGTTCATCCCCAGGATCTTGCCCCGCTTCTTGTTCAGGTCGGCGATGCAGTCGCCCATGTAGCTTTCGGGCACGGTCACCTTCACCCGCATGACCGGCTCCAAGAGGACCGGGTTCGCCTGCTCGAAGGCCTTCTTAAAGGCCATGGAGGCCGCGATCTTGAAGGCCATCTCCGAGGAGTCCACCGGGTGGAAGGAGCCGTCGTAGAGGGTGGCCCGCACGTCGACCACCGGGTAGCCGGCCAGGACGCCTTCGGCCATGGTCTCCCGGATGCCCTTCTCCACCGCGGGGATGTACTGCTTGGGCACCGCGCCACCGAAGATCTTATCGACGAACTCGAAGCCGCCCCCGGGCGGCAGGGGCTCCAGCTCCAGGAAGACGTGGCCGTACTGGCCCCGGCCGCCCGTCTGCTTCTTGTGCTTGCCCTCGGCCTGGACCTTGGAGCGGATGGTCTCCTGGTAGGGGACCTTGGGGGTCTTGAGCTCCATGGTCACCCCGAACTTCTCCTTCAGCCGGGAGACGACGACATCCAGCTGCATCTCGCCCAGGCCCCGGACCAAGGTCTCACCCGTAACCGGATCCCGCTCCACGGCCAGCGTGGGATCTTCCTCCACCAGACGGGCCAGCCCGGAGAAGATCTTGTCCTCATCGCCCCGCTCCCCGGCATGGGCGGCGAGGGAGAGCTTGGGCGCCGGGTACTGGACCGGCTGCAGCTGGACCACCGCGTTCGCAGCGCAAAGGGTGTCGCCCGTCTGGGTGTGCTGGAGCTTGGCCACCGCGCCGATGTCGCCGGGGCCCAGGCTCGAGACCGCCTGCTGCTCCTTGCCCCGCAGGACAAAGATTTGGCCGATCCGCTCATCCTTGCCCCGCACGCTGTTGTGCACGGTGGAGTCGGAGTTGATGGTGCCCCGGTAGACCCGGAAGAGGGTGAGCCGGCCCACGTAAGGGTCGGCCATGGTCTTGAAGACGTACGCGGCCAGGGGGCCGTCACCGGGCGCGACGGGTTCGCCGCCCTCTGCCACGGTGGGCTGGGGCTCAGCCTCCAAGGGCGACGGCAAGAGGGTCCCAATGGCCTGGAGAAGCTGGGCAAGGCCGATGCCCTTGGCGGCCGAGCCGCAGAGCACGGGGACCACCTCGCCGCTCTTCACCGCCCCCGCCAGGCCCTGGCGGAGCTCCTCGGCGCTGAGGGAGCCTTCCTCCAGGTACTTGGCCGTCAGATCGTCATCGGTGGCGGCCACTGCCTCCTCGAGGGCCTCCCGGGCCTCGGTGACCAGCGCCTCCACCTCCGCGGGCACGTCGGCTGCCGTGTCGGAGCCGTCCAGGTAGGCCTTGCCCTCGAGAATGTCGACCACGCCCCGGAAGCTTTCCGCCTGCCCGACCGGCACCTGGATGGGCGCGACCCGGTTCCCAAAACGAGCTCGGAGTTCGCTCAGGCACTTGCTGAAGTCGGCGTTCTCCCGGTCCATCTTGCTGACGAAGCAGATCCGGGGGAGCTTCCGCTCTTCCGCGTACTGCCAGACCTTCTCCGTGCCCACCTCAACGCCCGCGGCCGCCTCGACCAGGACCACCGCTCCCTCGACGACCCGCAGGGCGCTGAGCACGTCACCGACGAAGTCGAAGTACCCCGGGGTATCCAGGAGGTTGATCTTGTACGACTCCCACGGAACGGGCAGGACCGTGGCGTTCAAGCTTAGCCGCCGGCGCTGCTCCTCGGGATCGTAGTCGCTGACCGTGTTCCCCTCATCGACCGATCCCTGCCGCTTGATCACACCCGCCTTGAAGAGGAGCGCCTCCGCCAGAGTGGTCTTCCCCGCCCCTTGGTGGGAGATGAGTGCAACGTTCCGAATGCGCTCCGGTGTTCCTTGAGACAACGTCGGTTCCCCTCCTCCGAGCCACACAATGCCAGATCAGAATGCCAGCCTTCGGAATGCCAGCCCTCGCAAGGAAAAGTCGTGCGGTCGCCCACCCACGCTGTGTCGGCTGCTGGCTCTGTGGTCACGTTTCCTTCCTTCGTCTGGACGGGCGCCTTTCCTTCTGAACCGGGCCTCGCCCCACCCTTCTAACCTTCCCGGCCGAAATAGACCGCTTGCACCTTCTGCAGGTCGTCCCAGGCCAACCGCTTCTTGCCAGGGTCCCGCAGGAGCGCCGCCGGGTGGAAGGTGGCGATCACCCTCCGGCCCTCCCGCTCGTACCAGACGCCATGGCTCCGGGTGACGGAAAAGCGCGGGTCGATCAGCCGCCGGGCTGCGGTGGCGCCCAGGCAGAGGATGATCTCCGGCTGCACCAGTTCAATCTGCTGCTGCAGGTAGGGGAAGCAAGCGTCCTGCTCCGCGGGGGTGGGAACCCGGTTGCCCGGCGGCCGGCACTTGACCACGTTGGCGATGTAGACTTCCTCCCGGGCGATGCCGATGGCCGCCAGCATCTTATCCAGGAGCTGGCCGGCCCGGCCCACGAAGGGGCGGCCTTCCAAGTCTTCTTGGGCGCCGGGCCCCTCCCCCACCAGCATCAGCGTCGCGTCGGGGTTCCCCTCGCCGAAGACCACCTGGCGGGCCCCCTCCCGCAAGGGGCAGCGGCGGCACCCCACGGCCTCTTGGGCCAGCTGGGCTAAGGCCGTGGCCCGCTCAGCGGCAGACCGAGTGGCCGGCCGGGGGGCGGAGGGTGGGGCCTCGGTGGGCTGGTTGGCGCTGGCGGCGCCGCGTGATGGGGACCCGACGGGCTCCTCGGCGCCGAAGAGGTTGGTCTGCCCCCGGACCTGGAGCGAAGGTGGGAGGGGCTCGTCAGCGGCCACCTCGCCATCCAGCTCGACCGGGGCGCCAAAGAGGGAGAGTTGCCGCAAGTTGTGGGGCATGGCCTCGCCTCCTGGGCCTCCCCTCCCCGGACGGGCCGGTATCGGGGCTGGGAGGCCCTCACCGGGCCGTCAGCGGATGCGGAAACCGGGCGGCTCCCCGTGAGGAGGGCCGAAGGAGGCCTCGACCCGCTCCACGTGAGCCCAGGCGGGCCCTTCCCGCAACATGGCTAGAAAGGCCTGCAACGCCTCCGCCGGACCCTCGGCGGCCACCCGGACCGTCCCGTCCAAAGCATTGCGGACCCAGCCATCGAGCCCCAGCTGCTGGGCCCGACGGAGGGCAAAGTGGCGGAAACCAACACCCTGGACCCGGCCCCGAACGGTTGCCTCGAGCCGTTGACGGCCACCCGATGGGATCATTTCTCCACCCTGCTTTCGAGAACCTGGCGACTGAATCCTCTCCGTGCCCAGCGGCCCCTTCTGGCTGCCCTCTTCGCTGCCGGGCGGGTCGCCATGGCGGCCCGCGCCCCGGATGGCGAGCGCGTCAGCTTGGCGAGCCTCCCCGGAGGTGCCGGAGCCCGGTGAGCGCTGACCGAACGGCGAGACTCCACCCGGGCCGGGCGCCTGCCAGCACCTGGCCCAAAGCGTCCACCACCTGGTCAATCTCGTTCCGGCCGATGGTGAGGGGTGGTGCCAAGAGGAGCACCTGGGGCTGGACAGGGTGCGTGAGCATCCGGTGGCGCTGGAGGAGCTCCCCCGCCACCCAGGTGGCGAGGCCCCCGGGCCCGAAGGCCCCACGGCCGCCGAAGGGAAGACGGGTCGCCCAGCTCCGGACGTCTTCGAACTCCAGCCCCACAAGAAACCCTCGCCCCCGCACCGCCTTGACCACGGTGTGGTGTTCAGCCTGAAGGCTTTCCAGCCGGGCCAGCAGGTAGGCGCCCAGCTCCGCCGCCCGGGCGGGCAAGCCCTCGTCCAGGAGGCTCTCCAAGGTAGCCAACCCGGCCGCCGCGGCCCTGGTACCCACCTCGGGCAGGAGGGTCTCGATCCAGCGTCCCTCCCGGCGAGCGGTGGCTTGCCGCCAGAGGGCCTCGGTGGTGAGCACGGCCCCCAGAGGTTCCACACCGCCGCCCAGGCTGGGGCCCAGGCAGAGGATGTCCGGTTCGATCCCCTCGGCCTGGCAGGCAAAGAGGGTGCCGGTCCGGCCCAGGCCTGTCCGACGCTCATCCACGATGAACAGCGTTCCGCGTTCGCGGCAGAGGGTCCTGGCCCGCTGGAGGTACCCGGGAGGCGGGAGCAGCACCCCGGCCTCGACCTGGATGGGTTCGACGACGAAGGCGGCCACCTCCCGGCCCGCCAAGGCCTCCTCCAGAGCGGCCAGATCCCCGTAGGGTACCGCCGCCAGCCCGGTCCCCGGCGGGGCGGAGGTTGCGGTGGCGGCGGTCTCAGCCACGGGGGCCGCGGCCGTGGGAGTCTCCGCCGGTGGTGGCTCGGCGGCCCACGAGTCCAGGGAGAGGTCTGACGAGGCGCCCTCGCAGACGAGAATCCGGGGCCGGCCTGTCGCCCGCCGGGCCAGACCCACGGCCGCCCTTATCGCCTCCCGCCCACTGGCCGTCAGGAGGGGGCGGGCCAGCGCCTCCGGCGCGAGGGCGGCGAGGTTCTGCATGAGGGCGGACATCACCGGATCCAGGCCCACCTGGAGCAGGTTGGGCCGCTCGGCCACGAGCCGGACGGCTTCCAGGACCGGGGCCGGGTTGTGGCCCAGGCTGAGGGTGCCCCCCTGGCCGGCGAAGTCGAGGTAGACCTGACCCTGGTCGTCCCAGAGGCGGCAGCCCTCGGCCCGGATGAAGAGCCGGTCCCTGCCCGGCGGGGTGCTCCGGAGGCGGCCCTTGGGGGAGTCACGATCGAGGGCTCGGGCCTCCTCCCGGCCCATGGCCAGCGCGCGGGCAAGGGTGATCCGCTCCATGGCTCCGCCCCCTTTGGGTGGAAAAGGGCTTTCGGAGCCGTCCTTTCGACACCTCCATTCCCGCTCCTGCGAACTGGCGGTTGACGGGTGCTCTCTTGAGTGGTAAAGTGGGGAGGCGACGGGCTGTAGCGCAGCTTGGTTAGCGCGCCACACTGGGGGTGTGGAGGTCGCCGGTTCAAATCCGGCCAGCCCGACCACGGGAGGCCTGCTGAAGCAGGCCTCCCTTCTTTCTATTTCGCTCGATCTCGACCAAAGACCGAGACGGCCCGAGGCAGGCCCGGGCGCCCGAAGGGGTGGCATCCCAGAGGCGTGGGCCGCGCCACGGGGCTTGAGCCTTGGAACGACAACGGAGAGGCGCTCCGCCTCCCCGTCGTGGGCCCCTGGGCTCTGGGTCCCTCGGGTCCGTCTCGCTTACCCTCGTGCACCCTGGCGGGGCCCCCCGCCGCCTGCCGCCCGGGGGTGAAGGCCCAGGGCTTCGGCCCGGGCTTTCTGGACCCGCTGCCAGTCGGCCTCGCTCAAGGGCCGGTCGAAGCTCCGGAGCCAGGCCAGGCGGAAGCCGTGCTTCGCGGCCAGGTTCCGCATCATCTCCAGGGTGGCCAGGGGCAACTCGCTGCCCAGGCTGGTGTGCTCGTAATGCTGCTCCAGGGCGAGCATCATGGTCTCTGACATGCACGCATAGGCGAGTCCCCGCTCGAAGCCGAAGTTGAAGCCCATGTAGGGCCGGCCCGGAACTTCCACCACCCCGCCGTCGATAACGAGCACATCAGGCCGCTCGGCCTGCATCCGGGCGGCCACGTTAGGCGGCCGGGACATGTCGCAGACGATGGCCCCTGCCTTGACGTTCTCGGGCCGGACCAGCTCCAGAGTGCTGGAGGTGGCCGTTACCACCACGTCGGCGGCGGCGAGGGCCGCGTCCACATCGACGGTCAGCTCGAACTCGGGCTGGTGGCCGGCTTCGACCGCCGCCTCCGCCACCCGCTTCAGGCGCCGGAGGCTCGCCTGGGGGTGGGCCTGGTTGCCCACGAGAATCAGCTGCTTCGCCTCCGCGGCCAGAAGAAGGGCCAGGGCCCGCCCGATGGAGCCCGTCGCCCCCACCACCGCCACCGCGGCCTGGTTCAGGGGCACCCCCAGTCGTTCGGCCGCCAGCCCGATGGCCTCCTGGGCGGAGATGACGGTGTAGCTGTTGCCGGTGGTGATGGCCACGCCCAGGTCGGTCAACCCCAGCCCGCCCATGGTGACCACCGCGGTGTAGGCGCCCAGGCCCACGATCCGGGCCCCCCGGTCCCGGGCCAGCTCCACCGCCCGGCGGACCTCCGCCTGGGCCTGCTCCCGGGGCATGGTCAAGAGCTCCTCGGTCGTCCGGGGAACGGCGACGAACTCCCCATAGGCGACCGCCCCTGTGGCCGACTCGATCCGGGTCTCCCCTACTACCATGGGCTCCATGATGTCGCTCCAGCGGCGGGCCAAGCGGCCCAGGGCCTCCTCGTCGAAGACGGCGAAGCTGGGATCGTAATCCCGGTAGTTGATCAGGGTGAGCGGGTGGACCAGGAAGGCGAAGCGGCCTTCCTCGGGCGAGCCGCTGGGCTGGACCCGGGGCGCGGCCGGCACCGCCTGGACCACCGGCCGGGGCCCCTCAGGCAGCTCGACCCCCGCCAGGTGGGCGACCAGGCCCGCCGTATCGCCCCGGTCCACCAGGCTGAGGACCCGATCCAAGGCGGCCACCAGCTGATCGCTGAGCTCCTCCGAGAGGGTCAGGGGCGGCTCGACCCGGAGGACGTTGGCCCGATTGAGGGTGGTGGCCACCCGGATCCCTTCCACATTCAACAGGTAGCTGGCCACCAGGGAGGCGAGAAGCCCCTGCTCGCCCAGGATGCCCACCAGGCTCTGGGGATGGCTGGCCCGGGTGGGGGTCAGCTCCAGGCCCAGCATGAAGCCCCGGCCCCGGACGGCTGCCAGCGCCCGGGGGTAGCGCTCCCGGAGCGCCTCCAGCTGCGCCTTCAGGCGGGCCCCTTTCCGGGCCACCTCCCGGACCAGCTCCTGATCGTTCCGGGTGAGGAGGTCCAGGGTGGCCAGGCCGGCCCGGCAGGCCAAGGTGCCCCCGGCGAAGGTGGACGCTTGGGTGGCGAAGTAGGCGGGGCAGGCGGCCGCCTCTGTCAGCAAGACGGCCCCGATGGGCATGAGACCCCCACCCAGGGCCTTGGCCAGGGTGAGGACATCGGGCGTGATGCCCGCCTCCTCACAGGCGAACAGGCGACCCGTCCGGCCCAGACCCGTCTGGATCTCATCCACCACCATGAGGACCCCATGTTCCCGGCAGAGGCGCTGGGCCTCGGCCAGGTAGCCCGCCGGCGGCTCGACGATGCCTCCCTCTCCCTGGATGGGCTCCACCACAAAGCAGGCGTAGGCCTCGGGGTTGGCCCGGAGCGCCGCCTCCAGCGCCTCCAGATCCCCATAGGGCACCTGATTGGTCTCCTGGGCCGACCCGGCCGGGCTCCAGCCAGGGGGTGCCCCCAGGGGGGCCCGGCCGTGGTAGCCGCCCTGGCAGGTGAGCACCCGGGCACGGCCCGTCGCCAGCCGGCACGCCCGAATGGCCGCCTGGATGGCCTCGGTGCCGCTGTTGGTGAAGGTCACGGTCCGGAAGCCGGGCGGGGCCAGCTCGATCAACCGCTGGGCCAGCTCGCCCGCCGCGTCCAGGGAGGAGGGCTGGGCAAAGCTGGGCGCCTGGGCCCGCTCCACCGAGCGGATCGCCTCCCAGACTTCGGGCGGGTTGAAGCCGAAGGGCAGGGCGCCGTAAGCGGCCAGGAAGTCCACGTAGCGCCGGCCCTCTTCGTCCCAGAGGAAGCACCCTTCACCCCGGACGAAGCGCTTGTCCATCTCCAGGCGCTGGAGGAGCTGGCCAATGACAGGGTTGACGTACGTGCCAAAGCGATCCATGCAGGTCCTCCTTCTCGTTGACCGAGGCGACTAGTTGACCGAGGCGATGGGCTGCCCGCTCTCCGACTCGGGGGTGCCGTTCAGGTACTCCACCCGGGGGGTGAAGCCCAGGCGGTCCAACCAGTGATGGTAGTCTTCGGGGGTCATCTCCTCCCAACGCTTCCCCGCCAGGGCGACGATCAGGGCCTCCATCACGTTGGTTCCGAAGGAGCGGCCCTGGATGTTGGGCGTGGTGGTCACCAGCAGCCGCACGCCCCGGGCCCGGAGCTCCTCCACGTTCTGGGGGGTGACGGTGTTGGTCAGGATCACCTTGCCTGACAGGTCATCGGGCATGGACCGGCGGATAAAGTGGAAGTCGCCGGCGATGACGTCGGCCCACTGGAAGAACCGGACGTGGCGGGGACGGGCCTCATCCTGCTGCTCCCCGGTGGGATAGAGCATCTTGAAGGGAAGCTGGGTCATGATGGGCAGCAAGGTGTAGGCCAGCACCCGAAGGGCCTGCAGGCGACGGATGGGCACGGGCAGGCCCAGGGCGAAGATGACATCGCCATAGATGGTCTCGCTGCCCACTTGGTGCAGGGCCTCGGCCATACCGAAGCGGTCCACCCCCGAGACCAAGAGCACTCGCCTCTTGCGGAGCGGCACAATCCCGCGCCGGTCCAGCTCTTCCACCACCCGCCGCTCGAGGGTGTTCTTCAGCCCTGAACCGTCCACGATGGGCGAGCGCTTGGCCGCCCGCAGGAGGGGTTTGGCTTCCCGGATGGCGTAGCGGCGGTTGCCGGCTACCAGGTAGAGGTCAATGCCGCCCATGCCAAAGGCGTCCACCTTCCCGTCCAGCTCTTGGATGAGCTCGATGGCCTTGCGGCGGTCACCGTCGGTGCCGATCCGCTCGATGGTCACCGGCTCGCCCTCGATCTGGACGGTGGCCGAGGTGTTCCGGGCCGAGGAGCCCAGGCTGACGCTCACGATCCGCTTCATCGTCACTCCCCCCTCGCCGGCCCTGGCCCGTTCTCCGAGGCCTTGAGGGCCCGGATCAGCTCCCGCAGCCGATCGGTGTCCACCGGGCGGTCGCCCTGGATGGGCGAGGCACCGATCACCATACCCACCGCCTTCCGCCCCAGCACGGCCTCCAAGAGCTGAACCCGCATGTCGGAGCCGAGCACGATCACCGCGTCCAGCTCCTGCGCTTGGGAGATGAGGGCCATGATGTCGTTGACCAGGTCGATCCCGGAGCGGTTCCGGACGTAGGCCCAGCGTTCCGCATCGGTCATGAGCAGGACCCAGTCGAGCCCCTCCGCGGCGGCCAGGGCCTCCAGCTCCCCTTTGTTGGCCACGGGGAAGCCCACCAGCCCGATCCGCCGGCCCCGGCGGAGCTCGCCCAGGGTCTCCAGGCGGGAGACAAAGGTCCGGTCGGTGCCCAGGCGGTCGGCCACCTCCTGCTGGGAGGCCCCGCCGGCACGAAGGTCGAGGGCCTGGTCGATCAGCCGGTGGAGGCGGGCCCGGTCGATTACCTTGTCGCCGATGCGGACCAGGTC
Organism: Bacillota bacterium; assembly: GCA_017577405.1. Taxonomy (GTDB): domain Bacteria; phylum Bacillota; class Limnochordia; order Limnochordales; family Limnochordaceae; genus Limnochorda. The sequence goes on along the minus strand of PIUA01000020.1, from coordinate 106,835 downwards.
GGTCACGGGATGCACCTCCGGGTTGTGCACAAAAGTGTGCTCCTTGCCCCCCATTCTACTCCGGGCGTCCGGTCCCAGGCAAGCGGTCTGGCAAGAAAAAAGGCCCGGCGGCCGAAGAACCGCCGGGCCCGGAAGTATGAGGCGGGCGGCTTAGGAGGTGGCCTCCTGCGGCGCCGGAGCCTCTTCGCTGTCCAGCTGGTCCAGGCGGAAGGCCTGGTGGACCCGCCGGACCGCCTCCTCCACCCGGTCCTCGTCGATGAGGCAGCTGATCTTGATCTCCGAGGTGCTGATCACGTGGATGTTGATGCCCCCCTCGGCCAGGGCCCCGAACATGCGGGCGGCCACGCCCGGATGGCTCATCATCCCCGCCCCAACGATGGAGACCTTGGCCACCGACGGGTCCTCCTGGACCGCGGTCGCCCCCAGGTCCCGGGCCACCGCCTCGACGATCTGCTTGGCCCGGGGCAAGTCGTCCCGGGTGACGGTGAAGAGCAGGTCGGTGGCCTGCTGGGCTTTGGTGGTCTGGACGATCATGTCCACGTTGATCTCTTCCTGGGCCAAGGCGTTGAAGAGCTGGTGGGCCACCCCCGGCCGGTCGGGCACGTCGACCACCACCACCTTGGCCACGTTTCGGTCATGGGTCACCCCCACCACCACGCGCGCATGCTCCATCGGGGATACCTCCCTCACCACTGTCCCTGGACCCTCGACGAAGCTGGAGCGGACCCAGAGCACCACCCCGTGCTGGGCGGCGTACTCCACGGCCCTGGGTTGGAGGACCACCGCGCCCAGGCTGGCCAGCTCCAGCATCTCCCCGTACGCCACCCACTCCAGCCGCCGGGCCTCCGGCACCACCCGGGGATCGGCGGTGTACACACCGTCCACGTCGGTGTAGATCTCACAGCGCTCCGCCTTCAGCGCGGCCGCCAAGGCGACGGCGGTGGTGTCCGAGCCGCCCCGGCCCAAGGTGGTGATGTCGTTCAGGTCGTCAATCCCTTGGAAACCGGCGACGATCACAATCCGGCCCTGGCTCAGCTCATGGAGGATCCGCTCGGTGCGCACCTCTTGGATCCGGGCCCGCATGTGCTGGCTGTCGGTCCGGATCCCCACCTGGGCGCCCGTCAGGCTGATGGCCTCCGCCCCCTCTTCCTGGATGGCCATGGCCAGCAGGGCGATGGAGACCTGCTCGCCGGTGCTGAGCAGCATGTCCATCTCCCGCTTGGGCGGGCTGGGGCTGATCTGGTGGGCCAGCTCAATCAAGTGATCGGTGGTATCGCCCATGGCCGAGACGACCACCACCACCGGCCGCCCGGTCTGGTGGGTGGCCACCACCCGCCGGGCCACCCGGCGGATCCGCTCAGCGTCGGCCACGGAGCTGCCGCCGTACTTTTGCACCACAATCCCTTCCAACCCTGCGTCACCCCTCTCTCCCCAGGGCTCCCTGAGCCGCCGGCCGGCAGGCCAAGGCTTGGGCCGGTTGCCCCGCGGCGGCAAAGGCCTGGGCCATGGCCTGGGCCACCGCCTCCCCCGCGCCGGGCGGGGTCAAGGCGACGACCGCCGGGCCGGCCCCGGCCAGGGCGGTCCCCCATGCCCCCGCCTCCAGCCCGGCGGCCATCGCCTCCTGGGCTCCGGGGATCCGGGGCAGCCGGTAGGGCTGGTGCAGCCGGTCGGCCATGGCGGCCCGGAGGTGGGCCCACTGCCCGGAGGCCAGGCAGGCGACCAGCCCGGCGAGACTGGCCAGGTTGAAGACCGCATCGGCCCGGGAGACCTCCTGGGGCAGCACCCCCCGGGAGGCCTGGGTGCTCCACCGCTGGTGGGGCAAGGCGACGGCTACATCCAGGTCCGGCGGGTCGAGACGGACCATCTGCCGTTGGGGCAGGACCACCGTCAGGCCCCCCGCCAGCGCGGGCGCTGCGTTGTCGCCGTGGCCTTCCAACTCCCAGGCCAGGTAGAGGAGCTCCTCGGGGTTCAGGGGTTCGCCCAAGAGCCGGTGGGCCCCCACCAGGCCGGCCACCGCCGCGGCGGCACTGCTCCCCAAGCCGCTTTGGAGCGGGATCCGGTTGGTGCAGCGGACCTGCAAGCGGGGCGAGCGTCCCCGAACCCGCTGCCAGAGCCGGTTGGCCGCCTGGACCACCCGGTTCGTCCCGTCCCGGGGAAGCTCCTCCTCCCCCTCGCCCGTCAGGATGACGTGCGCCGGCGGAACCTCCATGGCCGGCCCCTCCTCCAAGAGGACCAGCTCCACCTCGTTGGCCAGGTCCAGGGCCAGGCCGAGGGTGTCGAAGCCGGGCCCCAGGTTGGCCACCGTCGCCGGTGCCTGGACCAGAACCCTCCGGCCGGAGGTCATGCCAGCATCCCCTCCAGGGCTTCCATCACCGCCGACAGCTCATCGGGCACCACCTGGGGCTCGGGCACCCCAGCCACCGCCTGGTCGGGGTCTTTCAGGCCGTGGCCCGTGAGCACACAGACCACCGTCTCGCCCCCCCGGAAGTACCCCTGGCGGGCGAGCTTGGCCACACCGGCCACGGAGATGGCGGAAGCTGGCTCGCAGAAAACTCCCTCCTGGGCGGCGATGGCCCGGTAGGCCTGGAGGATCTCCCCGTCGCTCACCGCCTCGATCACCCCGCCCGATTGGTCCCGGGCCTTGATGGCGCCCTCCCACGAGGCCGGGTGGCCGATGCGGATGGCAGTGGCCACCGTCTCAGGGGCGGCGACGGGCACCCCCCGCACCAGCGGCGCGGCCCCTTCCGCCTGAAAGCCCAAGAGCTTGGGCAGCCGCTCGATGAGGCCGTGGCTTGCATACTCTTGGAAGCCCATCCAGTAGGCGGTGATGTTCCCCGCGTTGCCCACGGGCAGGGCCAGCATGTCGGGGGGGCCGCCCAGCTGGTCGCACACCTCGAAGGCGGCCGTCTTCTGGCCCTGGAGCCGGTGGGGGTTGACCGAGTTGACCAGCCGGATGGGCAGCCGCTCACTTTCAGCCAGGGCCCGGACCAGCCGGAGGGCTGCATCGAAGTTCCCCTCCACCTCCAGCACCCGGGCCCCCAGGTGGACGGCCTGGGCCAGCTTCCCCCGGGCCACCGCGCCCCGGGGGATGAGGACGACGGCCTGGAGCCCCGCCCGGGCCGCGTACGCCGCTGCGGAGGCGGAGGTGTTCCCGGTGGAGGCGCAGACCACCGCCCGCGCCCCCGCCTCCAACGCCAGGCTGACCGCGACGGTCATCCCCCGGTCTTTGAAGGAGCCCGTGGGGTTGGCCCCCTCCACCTTCAGGTAGAGCTCCACGGGCAGCTCCAAGGCCCGGGCCAGACGGGGCGCCGGCAGAAGGGGCGTCCACCCCTCGGCCAGGGTGACTACCGGTGTGGAGGGGGTGACGGGGAGGTAAGGACGGTACCGCTCGATGAGACCCGGGGACCGCTCAGGCATGCCCCCACCCCCGTTCGACCCGGAGGCAGGCGGCCACCTGGTGGACCACCGGCAGGGCCCGGATCGCCTCCAGGGCTTGGGAGAGGCTGGCGACCCGGGCCGGGTGGGTGATGAAGACCAAGTCGACGGGCTCGTGGCCCCTGCCCCGCTGGATGACCGATTCGATGCTCACTTGGTGCCGGCCGAAGGCGCTGGCGATCTGGGCCAACACCCCGGGCCGGTCCACCACCCGGAAGCGGAGGTAGAAGGGGCTGACCATCTCTTCCGGCGGCCGGACCCGGGGCCGCCCCTGGCGGAAGAGGGGCCCGTTGGGCTCCTGCCCTTGGGATCGCAGGCGCCGGGCGGCCTCCACCAGATCGGCCACCACCGAGGAGGCGGTGGGCAGGCTCCCCGCCCCGGCGCCGGTGAACATGAGCGGTCCCGTGGCATCCCCCTCGACGAAGACCGCGTTGGTCACCCCATCCACCTTGGCCAGGGGGTGCTCCCGGGGCAGGAGGGCCGGGTGGACCCGGAGTTCCACCGCCTCCTCCCGCCGGGCCACCGCCAGGAGCTTGACGGTGTAGCCAAACTCCCGGGCGTAGGCCAGATCAGTGGTCTCCAGCTGCCCGATCCCCTCCACGTGGACGTCCGCCAGGCTGAAGGGGGCCTCGAAGGCGAGCATGGCCAGGATGACCAGCTTGTGGGCCGCATCCAGACCGCTGATGTCATAGGTGGGATCGGCTTCCGCGTAGCCGGCGGCCTGGGCTTCGGCCAGGGCCTCCCCGAAGGAGATCCCCGCCTGGTCCATCCGGGAGAGGATGTAGTTGGTGGTGCCGTTGACGATCCCCAGCACCTGGTCCAGCCGGTTGGCGATGAGGCACTCCTGCAGGGGTTTGATGATGGGGATGCCGCCCGCGACGCTTGCCTCATAGTGGAGGCGGTCCGGGTACGCCTCGAGGAGCCGCTGCCCCGACCGGGCGATGACCACCTTGTTGGCCGTCACCACGTGCTTCCCCTGCGCCAAGGCCGTCTCGATGAGGTGGGTCGCCGGCTCCTCGCCGCCCATCACCTCGATCACCACGTGGACGCCAGGGTCGTGGACGGCTTCCAGAGGATCATCGGTCAGGCGGGCGTTGGTCGGCAGGTCCCGGGGCTTGGTGAGGGAACGGACGGCGATCCAGCGCACGTCCAGCGGGCCGCCGGCGCGGGCCTCAATCCGCTCGCGGTGGCGCTCCAGGATGCGGAGCACCCCGCTCCCCACGGTGCCGGCGCCCAGCAGCGCGACGCCTAGGGCTTGGCTCATGCTTGGGGCTCCCTTCTGCCACTCGATGGGGACAGTATAACAGAGCGGCGGGAACCCCGGAAGAGGTTGGAAAGGCGGCCAGGGCCCTTACGGCGCCTGGATGGCGTCCTTCAGCGCCCGGCCCGGGCGGAAGACGGGCAGGTTCGAAGCCTGGATGGTGATGGGCTCGCCCGTTCGGGGGTTCCGCCCCGTCCGGGCCGCCCGGCTCCGGACCTCGAAGCTTCCGAAGCCGATGAGCTGCACCCGCTCCCCCTGGGCCAGGGCTTCCTGGATCGCTTCCAGCATGGCGTCCACCGCCGCGTGGGCCTCGGCTTTGGTGATCCGGGTCAGCTGGGCCACCCGGTCCGCCAGATCCGACTTGGTCATAGCCACTCCTCCTCAGGGCCCGAGAACGGCCTCGGGGCGGAGCTTAAGGTCTCCCCCGGCCTGCGGGTCTATGCATCAACACCTCACAGGATGATGCAAATCAAGCCTCCGGAGCCCTCGTTGACGATGCGGGTCAAGGTCTCCTGCAGCTTGTGCTGGGCGTGTTCGGGGATGCGGTGGAGCTTGCTTTCGATGCCGTCCCGGATCAGATCCTGCAGGGAGCGACCCAGGAACTCGGAGTTCCAAAGCCTCGCCGGCTCCTTCTCGAACTCCTCGGTGAAGTAGCGGGCCAGCTCCTCCCCCTGCTGCTCGGTGCCGACGAAGGGGGTCACTTCCGTGAGGATGTTGGCCTGGACCATGTGGATGGACGGCGCGGAGGCGGTCAACTTGACGCCGAAGCGGCCACCCTGGCGGATGATCTCGGGCTCCTCGAAGGTGATCTCCTCCAAGAGCGGCGCCACCACCCCGTACCCCGTCCGGCGGACCTGTTCCAGGGCCTCGGCCACCTTGTCGTAGACCCGCTTGGCCTGGGCCAGTTCCCGCAGGTTCCGAACCAGGGCTCGGTCGTCGGCGATCTCCAGGCCCGTGATCTCCTGCATTACCTGGTAGAAGAGGGACTCATCGGCCGTCAGCCGGATGAGCGCCCGCCCCTCGCCTAGATCCACCGAGCGGACCCGGGCATCGGCGACGGGCTCGGCTGCGGCCAGGGTCCGGGCGGCCCGGTCCACGTCCCGGACCTTCTCCACCGGCTCCACCGCGGCCCAGACGGCCTCCCGGAACTGCTGGGCCAGCCAGTGGGTGCTCTCCAGCTCCTCCACCCAGCCCGGGAGCTGGACGGCCACCTCCCGCACGGGGAACTCGTAGAGGACGGCCCGCATCAGGTCCAGGATCTCGGCCTCGGTCAGGTGGAGGCAGTCGGTGGGCACCACCGGCACCCCGTACCGTTCGGTCAGCTGCTGGGCCAGCTGCCGGCAGGTCGCCGACTCGGGCCGGACCGAGTTGAGGAGCACCACAAAGGGCTTGCCCAGCTCCTGCAGCTCCCGGATCACCCGCTCCTCCGCGGGTTCGTAGGCCTCCCGGGGCAGGTCGGTCACCGAGCCATCGGTGGTCACCACCAGGCCGATGGTCGAGTGGTCCTGGATCACCTTCCGGGTCCCGATTTCCGCCGCCTCTTCGAAGGTGATCTCCCGCTCGAACCAGGGGGTACGGACCATCCGGGGGCCGTGCTCCGTGAGGTACCCCTGGGCCCCTTCCACCGCGTACCCCACGCAGTCGACCAGGCGGATGCGGAAGCGGAGGCCGTCCTCCAGCTCCACCTCCACGGGCCGCTCGGGGACGAACTGGGGCTGGGTGGTCATGATCGCCCGGCCCGAGCCGCTCTGAGGGAGGGCGTCCAGGGTGCGGTTCCGGTCGTGGGGATCGGTGATCCCCGGCATGACCATCAGGTCCATAAACCGCTTGATGAACGTGGACTTGCCCGTCCGCACGGGGCCCACCACGCCCAGGTAGACGCTCCCGTGGGTCCGTCGGGAGATATCCTGAAAGATGTCGAAGCGATCCATCCGTCGCCCTCCTTCGCGTCCCAAGGCGCCACACCCGGCGCCCCTGCCGCCGCACCGGGCACACCGGTACAAGTTTATGGGTGAAGGGGTCTCTCCTAGACCGGGCGGGTGGGAATTCCCGTTGGATCTTTTGAGAAAGACGGGTGAAGGGCGACGGCTTCCCGGGCCCGTCAGGCCGGGCCGGGGGCGGGCAGGCCCAGGATCTCCCGCTCCTCCCGGGGGTCGCGGCCCATGAGCTGGGCCACCGCCTCCCGGGGGGTGATCCGCCCCGCCAGGACCTGGTGGACGGCGGTGGCGATGGGGAGTTCCACCCCCAGGGCTTCCCCCAACTCGACGGCCGCGTGGGCGGTGGGGGCCCCTTCGATCACCATGGGGCTCGTCCTGAGGACTTCCGCCGGGGACCGGCCGGCGCCGATGGCTCGGCCCGCCCGCAGGTTCCGGGAGTGGAGGCTGGTGGCGGTGGCCACCAAATCGCCCAGGCCTGAGAGGCCGCTGAAGGTCAAAGGGTGGGCGCCGAGGCGCAAGCCCAGCCGGGTCATCTCGGCAAGCCCCCGGGTGATGAGCGCGGCCCGGGTGTTCTCACCGAAACCCAGACCATCGCTGATGCCGCACCCCAACGCGATGACGTTTTTGAGGGCGCCGCCCAGCTCCACCCCCACCAGGTCGTCGCTGGTGTAGACCCGGAGGCGCTGGTCGGTGAGGAGCTCCTGCACCTGCCGCCGGAGGCCAGGGTCGCCCCCGGCCAGGACGGTGGCCGACGGGATCCCCCGGGCCACCTCCTCCGCGAGGTTGGGTCCCGAGAGGGCGAGGAGGCGCTCAGGCTCCAAGGGCAAGACCTCCAGCAGCACCTGGCTCACCCGGAGGCGGCTTCCCACCTCCAGGCCCTTGCTGCCGTGGACCAGGACGTGCTCCGGCCGGAGGAGCCCCCTCACCCCCTGGCCCCAGGCCCGGATGGTCTGGGTGGGGATGGCCAGGAAGAGGAGGGAGGCCTGGAAGGCTTCCTCCAGATCGGCGGTGATGCGGATCTGGGGCGCCAGGGCCACGCCCGGAAGGTAGCGGCTGTTCTGCCGGGCCCGACGGATGTCGGCCGCCCGCTCAGGCTGCCGCACCCACAGAAGGGGTTCCAACCCCCGGCCGGCCAGGTGCTGGGCCAGCGCGGTCCCCCAGCTGCCCCCGCCGAGGACGGCGACGGTGGTGGTCTGCCACACCATGACGGGACGCCTCCAGGATTACGGTGCCGCCTGGGACCGGCCCGAGCCGGCACCCAAGCTGCCCTCGCCCCGCCGGGCCCGGAGGATGAGGCGCAGAGGCGTGCCGGCAAAGCCGAACCGCATGCGGATCTGGTTTTCGAGGAAGCGCTGGTAGGAGACGTGGAGCAGCGCGGGGTCGTTGACAAAGAGCACGATCTGGGGCGGTCGGGTCCCCACCTGGGTCCCATAGAAGATCTTGAGGCGGCGGCCCTTGCGGGCCGGGGGCTGGCGGGTGGCGATGGCCGCCCGGAGGGTCTCGTTCAGCACCGCGGTGGGCACCCGGGCCCCCGCCTGATCGTAGACGTACGCCGCCGCGGTGAGCACCTGCCGCACCCGCTGGCCCGTCACCGCGGAGACGAAGAGCATGGGCACCCACTCGAGCAAGGGGTACTGGCCCCGGAGGTGCTTCTCGTACCGTTCCAGGGTACCGGTCTCCTTCTGGACCAGGTCCCACTTGTTCACCACCAGGACCAGGCCGCAGCCTGCCTGCTCCACCTGGCGGACCAAGCGGCGGTCCTGGTCGGTAAAGCCCTCCACCCCGTCGATGAGGAGCAAGGCGACGTGGGCCCGCCGGAGCGCCCCGAGGGCTTTGGAGACGCTGATCCGTTCCAACGTCCCATCGGGGCTGGCCAGGATCCGGCTGCGGCGGCGGATGCCCGCGGTATCCAGCAGGACGAACTCCCGGCCCTCCTGGACCAGATGGCTGTCGATCACGTCCCGGGTGGTGCCTGCCTGGGGGCTGGTGATGAGCCGCTCGTAGCCCAGGAGCCGGTTGATGAGCGAAGACTTGCCCACGTTGGGCCGGCCGATGATGGCCACCCGGATGGGATCGCTCTCGTCCGAGGAGGCCGGCTGTTGGGGGAGGGCCTCCACGATCAGATCCATCAGCCGGGAGACCCCCGTCCCGTGCTCCGCCGAGAGGGCGATGGGCTCGCCCAGGCCCAGGGCGTAGAACTCGGCGACGAGCGCCCTGTGGGAGGCGTCGTCCACCTTGTTGACGCCCAGAAGGATGGGCTTCCCCAGCCGGCGGACCTGGTCGGCCGCTTCCTCATCGAGGGCCGTCAGGCCTTGCCTCCCGTCAACCAGTAGGACCAGGAGATCGGCCTGGTCCATCATCTCCTGCACCTTGGCCACCACCTGGGGGCCGACGGGCTCAGGGCTGCGGGGGTCGTACCCGCCCGTGTCCACCAGGAGGAACCGCCGCCCCGCCCACTCCACCACCGCCTCCAGCGGATCTCGGGTCACCCCGGGCTCGTCGTGGACCAGGGCCACCCGGCGGCGGACCATCCGGTTGAACAGGGTGGACTTACCCACGTTGGGCCGTCCCACGATGACCACCCGCGGCAGGCCTGACACCGTACTCCCTCCTCCTACCCCTCATCCGGCTGAGGACGAGTATACCATACCTGGCCGGCCGAACCATCTGGGCTTAGGACCCGGGCGAATCCCGCCTGGCGGGCCAGCTCCGCCAGCACCCCGGCCACCCGCCGCTCCAGCCTCGGCCGGATCCCTTCCAAGGCCCGGACGATCAAGGCCTGGCCCGGGCCGACCCAGCCCAGCCGGCGGGAGAGCAGCCCGCCCACCCGCAAGAGGGGTGTGAGGAGGTCGTAGAGGTCCACCCAGAGGACGGGTCCCGGAGGCGCGGGCATCCCTGCCCCCAGGGCCGAGAGGATGGCGGTGCGGACCAGGGCGGGCTGGCCCCCATGGCCCACCGTGGCCACCTGGTGGCCGAAAGGGCCCGGACCCCACGGCACCAGGCGACCCAGGTCCCGGTTGGTCTGCCGGTCAAAGGGGGGCAGCCGCCGGAGCGCGGCCAGGGTGAGGGGGCGGCCCCGGGGGATGAGGCCCAGGTGGAGGCCGGCGGCCAGGGGTGAGGTATGGTTCCCCCCGTAGCAGCTGTAGATCACCCACCCGCTAGTGGACGGCAACGATCCAGAGATCCTCCGCCAGCTCGTGGACCATCCCCTTCACCAGCTTGGCGGTGCGGAAGGCGATCTGCTCCATATCCGCCCGGTCCCGGGCGATGAGGACCGTCGCCCCGCCCCCCTGGGCCCGGTCGGGGTTGGTGGTGATGACGGCTACGATGTCCACGCCGTTCTGGGAGCGGTTCATTCAGGCCGCTCCCCTTTCAGGTACCGGCCCACCGGGGATTGGAGGGGCTTCCGGACCGAGCCCTCCAGCACGGGCACTTGGCGGATGGCGGCCAGGAAGGCGTCCACATCCCGCTCCGCGGGCAGGATGGCCAGAACGAGGGTTCCGTCGGCCCGCCGCCGGATAAGGGGGGTAAACTCGGGCTCGTCCACATCGTGCTGGGAGCCGATCAGGGCCATGACGTCGTGGGCGATGGCCTGCCGCTGCCCCAGGTTGGCCAGGGTCGCTTTGGCAGCGGCGCTGCGAGGGCGGATCTCCGCCGCCAGGCCCTCCTTCAGGTACCGTTCCCGGGCCGGCCCCCAGCCCACGTTCATCACCGCCACTCCGGCCACGGTCAGCATGGGGCCGTCGAATTCGATGGGAGCCGGGACCACATCGGCCAGGTCGGCCACCCGGGGGCCCCGGGTGTACCGCTCCAGCCGCACCCAGGCGACGAGGGAGAGGGGGATGCCCACCAGAAGCCCGCTCCACCGCTCACCGAGGGCGGCCAGGGGGCCGGCGGCTAGGGCTTCGCCGGCCAGGTAGCCCAGGCTGAAGAGGAGCCCCGCCGCCATGGCCAGGTAGTTCCGGGCCTCAAAGACCCGGGCGATCCCCTCGATGTACCCTGTTCCCCGGGGGACCAACTCGGTCTGTTCCAGGGCCTGGAGGGTTTGGCGCTCCACATCCCGGATCTCCCGAAACTGGGAGGCGGCCACCGCGAGGAAGGAGGCCGCGGTGAAGTCTCCCAGGGCCAGGGCCAGAGGGCCGGCGGTGCCCAGAAAGGCCCCGAGGATCCCCAGGGCCGTGTGGATGACGTAGCCTTGGGGGTAGCTTGGGTACTGGCGGTAATCGACCCGGAGGGCGGAGAAGCGTGCCAGGGACCCCAGGAGGGTGCCGATGAGCAGGGGCAGGCCCACGCCTCACCGCCTCCCGTCCTCGTCATCGGCCGGGTGGGGGGCCAGCTCCTCGGCAACCTCCATACCGGCTCCGGCTCGGCTGAACGCCTTGCCCATCCGCCCCCCCTTGTTCAGCAGGACGAAAGCGATGAGCCCACCGGCGACGGCCAGCACCAGCCAGAGCACCCACCGCCAGCCCGCCGATCCCTGGTCGGTCTGGGCCGAACCGCCCGTGCCCGGAGCCAGCCCCGCGGCGGCGGGGATCACCTTGGCGAAGAGCTGGGCCGCCTTCTCCGCCTCAGCCAGGGTGAGGGTGTGGGTGCCGAACTCCAGAAGGATGGTGTTGGGGCCCAGGTCCTGATTGTAGTTGCCCCGGGCCATGAAGATTCCCTTGACCAGCCCGGGGTACTCGTCGTCCGCCAGAGCTTTGAGCCGCTTGGCGTACTCCAGGTTGGCTTCCTGGTTGGCGTTCTGCCGGCCCACCACCAGCCGGACTCGGGCGAGGGAGTCGCCCTGGTGTTCGGTGCGGTAGAGGTCTGGGTCGGGGATGGCGTCCCGGTGGATGTCGATCAGGGTCCCGGGCCGGTGCCGGAGGAGTTGGGCCGCGGTCCGCCGGGAGCGGAGGTAGGCCTGGCCGTCGTGGGGGTTGTGGTTGTTCTCCGACCAGTGGACCTCGTAGCCTGCCTCCTCCAGGGCGTCCCGCAGGACCCGCCCCACCTGGTAGATGTCCCCCGTCCACTTGGACTCGGTGCCGCTGGTGGGGACGTAGGACTCATCGCTGTGGGTGTGGTAGATGCCGATCACCCGGTTGGGCCGCTGGGCCAGGCCCAAGAACTGGGCCAGGGAGGCCAAGAACGAAGGGGCGCGGCTGGCCTCGGCCCGGATCTGGGCGGGATCGGGCATCTCGGCCTGCCCCGCCTCCTCCACCCGGACCCGATCCCCCTCCACCGCGAGCACCCGGTAGAGCCGGTTCGCCTCGTCAATGTAGCTGTCGCCAGGCGCCAGGATCCAGGCTGTCTTGGTCACCTCCTGGCCCGCCGTGTCGACTAAGGTGTAGTACCCGCCGTCGATCCGCTCGCCCAGCTCCTCCTGGACCCCGGCCGGGAGCGGCGGCAGGGCCGCCCGGTCGATCAAGGGCCCCCGGGTGGCGGCCCACAAGGCCGGCGCAGCCAGCACCAGGCTCAGCAGGAGCAGCCAGGCCCACTGGTTCCTCCGTCCATCGGCACTCACTGGGCTCCCTCCCCTTCCCCGCTCCCATCGCCCCCGCGCCGCTGGCCCCCGGGCGCTCCGCCAGGCGTGTCGTCGCGGACGGGCCCGCCCTCGGTGAAGAGAGCCTGGGGCCGGCCGGGGCCGGTATCGGGCCCCCCTTGGAGCCGCTCCACGCCCTCCCCCACCACCTCGGCCAATCCGGTGGCCAGCACGCCCGCGACCACCACCGCGTCAAAGGCGCCTGCACCGCCAACGGCCACCCGGGCGGGCCCCGGGGCGCCCAGGGCCTGGGCCAGATGGATGGCGTCCAAGGCCAGCACGCCCAGGGTGGCCGCGATGAAGGCCCCCCGCCGGGAGCGGCCCGTCAGGTAGGCGACCCCGCCCCCGATCAGCCCCACCAGCCAGAGGGGATCCAGCCAGTCGCCGAACCCGGGCTCGAAGTCCGTCAGACGCCCGACGGCCCAAAGGGTGGTCCCCGTCACCGCGGCGGCGATCAGGGCCCGCCAGCGTTCCAGCACGCTGCCGGCCCGGGCCAGGACGTAGATGGCAAGGCCCAAGGGGATGAGCGCCCCCCCGACGTTGACGGTGAGCTGGGCCCGGGCTGCCGGGATGGGAAGGTCAATGAAGCTGCCTGCCGCCACCAGGGCGACCAGGAGCAGGGCTTGGAAATCCGTCAGGTACAGCCGGTCCAGCACCCGGTGGGCGGCCCCGAAGAAGATCAGGGCTGCCACCCCAAGAAGCACCATCAAGCCCAGCGGCATCGGTCCATCGCCTCCCAAAGGGGCCCGTCCGTCCCCGTGTGGGGGAGCCAGCCCAGCACCTGTTAGCTTGGCCCGGGCGTCCGGGCCTATGCCGCTGGGGATGCCTGGGGCGCGGACCAGGAGCGGGCACAAAAAAGCGGGCGTGCCTCAGCACGCCCGCTCACTCTTGGGGGGAGATGGAGCCGGGTCAGTTCTCCGGCGAGCTCTCCACCCGCTCTGCTGCCCGTTGTTCCTCCAGAAGCTCGTGGAGGTTGCCGAAGACGTCGCCCAGCTTCAGCGTCTCCCGCTGGCTCTGGTTGAACTGGGAGGTGCGGAGCCGCTCCTCGTCCTCCTGGGCCTCCTTGAGGGAGAGGCCGATCCGCCGGGCCTTGGGATCGAGGCTGATCACCTTGACCGTCACCTGGTCGCCGGGTGAGACCACCTCTGTGGGATCGTCCACGTGCCGGTGGGCCAGCTGGGAGATGTGAACCAGACCCTCGACACCATCCTCCAGCTTGACGAAGGCGCCGAAGTCGACGGTGCGGGTCACCTCGCCCGTCACCAGCTCGCCGATCTGGTAGCGGTCGGTGATGGTCTCCCACGGATCGGGCTGGGCCGCCTTCAGGCTCAAGGAGATCCGACCCCGCTCCACATCGACGGAGAGGACCTTTACCTTCACCTTCTGGCCTTCCTTGACCACGTCCTTGGGATGCCGGACCCGGCTCCAGGCCATCTCCGAGACATGGAGGAGCCCCTCCAGGTGGTTCTCCAGCTCGACGAAGGCGCCGAAGTCGGTGATCCGCCGGACCACGCCCTCGGCGATGGACCCGGCCTCCAGGGCCTCGAGGGCCTGCTGGCGGATGGCCTCCAGCTCCTTCTCCACCACTTCCCGGCGGGAGAGGACCACGTTGTTGCGCTGGCGATCAATCTCGATCACCTTCAGGCGGAGGGTCTGGCCGACAAACTTCTCCAGATCCTCCACATAGCGGACGTCCACGTGGGAGGCGGGCAGGAAGCCCCGGACCCCTACATCCACCAAGAGCCCGCCCTTCACCCGCTCGGTCACCCTGGCCTCCAAGGGTTCGCCGGACTTGAAATGGCGCTCCAGCTTCTCCCAGACCAGGCGGTAATCGGCCCGCCGCTTGGAGAGCAGGATGGTCCCCTCGGCGTCCTCCACTTTGATGACGAAGACATCGATCTCGTCGCCGGGCTGGAAGACATCGGAAGGCTTCTTATCCCGCGGGATGTTGAGCTCGTGCAGGGGGATGCGGCCTTCGGTCTTGTAGCCCACATCGACCAACACCTCATCGTCGTTCACCTGGGCCACATGACCACGGACGATCTGCCCCGCACTCAAGGGCTCAAAGCTGGGATGGTCGATCCACGACGCCGTCGCCTCACCCTCCGGTTGGGTGGCGTTCTCGGCAACCGCTGTGCCGTTGAGGGCCTCCTCCCGGGATGCGGCCTCCTCACGGGCGTCGTCAGCAGCCTGGGCCGCGGCCGCTGGTGCCTCCCGCGCCTCAGTCTCGGCGGCAGCCCCCTGGTCCTCCTGGGGCACCTCCTGCTGGGCCGCGGGCTGGGCATCACCGGTGCTTTGCTCCCCCACGCCCGCCACGGCCGCCTCAGCCTGAGCCGCGTCCAGCTCCATACCGTCAGGCGCCGTCCCAGCTTCGGCCGGCCCTTCCTGAGCGGCCAGCTGCTCCCTCTCGCGCTTCTCGTCCGATTCAGCCATCTGACTCGTCCCCCTACTCCGCGACACAAATGACGGCCACCCCTGGGGGCGGTCCGTCTGCCGCAGCAACTCCCGTATCCACCCTCGTCACAGCCAAAAGCGCCTCAAAGTTCGGGCTCCTCGGGCGCGGCCTGCGAGGCGTCCCGGTGCCCAGGGCCGGCCCTCCGGGACCTTCCCTATGGGCACACGCGCGCGGTAGTATTCGTCCTTAACCGTGCGATTCCTCCCTAAAGGGCGACACCCGCCTCCAACTGCCCCTTCACATGGCTTCCAAGAGGGAGGAGATGGCACCCATAATACGGCCACTCGCCTCGTTCAGTTCCTGCCGGCCCACCCGGCCCCGACGCTGGCCCAAGGTGAGGGGTTGGCCCACCACCATCCGGACGGGACGGGGGCGCCAGAGCCACCCCTTCTCGTAGACCTGGTCCGTCCCCCGAACGGCCACGGGGATGACGGGCGCGTTGGCGTGGAAGGCGAGCAACGCCACACCGCCCCGGGGCTTTTGGAGCTGGCCGGTCCGGCTGCGGGTCCCCTCGGGAAACAGGCCCACCAGGTGGCCGTCCCGGAGGAGCTGAAGGGCCCGCCGAAGGAGCACGTAGTCCGAACCGTCCCGGTGGGCTTCCATCACGTAGGCACGACGGAGGATGAAGCCGATCACGGGAATGCGGAAGAGTTCCTGCTTGGCCACCATGTGAATGGGCCGGTCGGCCACCAGGGCCAGGAGGATGGCGTCCAGCCAGCTGACGTGGTTGGCGGCGAGAATGGCGGGTCCTTCCGAAGGGATCCGCTCAGCGCCGATCAGGTCCACCCGGAAGAAAGCCCAAAGGAGACGCTTCACCAGGGGTTTGAGCATCCGGTAGAGCATGCCGTCCGCCCCCTCTCGCCAGACGGAGAATCTCTTCCACTACCGTCTCCACGTCCCTGCCCGTCGTTTCCACCTCGATCGCGTCCGGCATCTTACGCAGAGGGGCTGTCGTCCGTGTCGCGTCGAGCCGGTCCCGCTCGGTCACGTCGCGGACCACCTCGTCCCACGTGACGGCATACCCTTGCGCCTGCAGCTCGAGCCACCGGCGCCGGGCCCGCTCCTCGGGGGTGGCGGTGAGGAAGATCTTCAGCTCCGCATCGGGGAGGATGACGCTCCCCACATCCCGACCATCCATCACCACCCCGCCCTGGGCGGCCAGGGCCCGCTGCTGCTCCACCATGACCTCCCGCACCTGGGGAACGGCCGCGAGCTTGGAGACATGCCGCCCCACCTCAGGGGCCCGGACCGCCTCGGTCACCTCCCGGCCATCCAAAAAGACCCGGATGCCCCGGGACGTCTCCGGGGCGGGCACCAGCTCAATCCGGCTCTCCCGCGCCAGCTGGGCGAGGGCCTCGGGATCATCCCACCGGGCGCCCACCTCCAAGGCCTTCAGGGTGAGGGCCCGGTACATGGCCCCGGTGTCGATGTAGAGGAAGCCGAGCCGCTGGGCCAGGCGGCGGGCGACGGTGCTCTTCCCCGCCCCGGCCGGACCGTCGATGGCTATCCGGAAGCGATGGTTCACACAGGAACGCCTCCCGTCCCACTTCATTCGAGGGCGGGCTGCCAAGACCTGCCGCGGGCGTCCCGACCCCCGCCCGGGCCTCAGCGGCTCCGGGCCCAGTAGCCCGCCGCCTCCAGGAGGCGGCAGGCTCGGTCCCGATCGGCCTCCGATTCCAGGGCGAGGCGGAGGCTGCCCCCCTCGCCCTCCCGCACCCGCAGGATCTCGATATCAGCCAGATTGATCCCCGCATCGGCCAGGATCCCCGTTACCCGGTGGATGGCCCCCACCTGGTCGGGCACCCGCACGATCACCTCCGGGTGGGGGGCGAGGAGCCCCCGCGCGTTGGCCGTCACCTGGGCCCGGCGCCGGGCCGCGACGGCCAGCAGCCCTTCCAACCCTTCACCGTCGGTCTGCTCCAGGGCTTGGGCCAGCCTGGCCAGGGCTCGCCGGAAGCTGGCCACCTGCTCCAGAACCGCCGCCCGGTTGCCCAAGAGGATCTCCCGCCAGAGGCGGGGGTTGCCCGAGGCGATCCGGGTGGTGTCCCGAAACCCCCCGGCGGCCAGGCGGTCGGTCCAGGGAGACGGCCGGTTCTCCAGGGAGAGGACCAGGGCGGCGGCCACCAGGTGGGGCAGGTGGCTCACCGCCGCGACCAGCCCATCGTGCTCCTCCGGATCCAGCTCGACGGCCTCCGCTCCCACCGCGGCCACCAGCTGCCGCACCCGGGCGACCCCTTCCGCCCGCCGAGGATGGTCCGCCGGCGGGCAGAGGACGTAGACCGCGTGCTGGAACAGGTAGGGATCGGCCTCCTCCACCCCGCCCTTCTCCGACCCGGCCATGGGGTGGCCACCCACGAACGGCTGCCCCGTGGGGGCGAGCAGCCGTTGGGCCTCCCGGCAGATGGTCGCCTTGATGCTCCCCACGTCGGTGACGGTGGCCTCCGGGTCCAGGTGGGGGAGGGCCCGCTCCAGGGCGGGCAGGATCACCTCCACAGGGGTGGCCAGGACCACCAGCTCGCAGCCTGCCAGGATCTCCGGGGTGACGGACCAGGCGTCCACCGCGCCCAGCTTTTGGGCCTGCTGGCCTTCCTCGGGGGTGGGGACCACCCCCACCACCGCGTCCGCCCCCCCGAACCGCCGAAGAGCCAGCCCCAGGGAGCCGCCGATGAGCCCCACCCCCACGATCCCCACCCGCACAGGCTTAGCCTCCCCGGGCTCCTGTTGCCGGCTGCCGGTCCAGAACCGGCAGGGTGGCCAGGGACCGGCCAACGGCCTGGGCCACCGCCTGGGCGCCGGCCATCAGCTGGGCGAAGCGGTCCGGTTTGAGGGATTGGGGCCCGTCGGAGAGGGCTTCCGCCGGCCTGGGGTGGACTTCGATCAAGAGGCCGTCGGCGCCGGCCGCCACCGCGGCCAGGGCCATGGGCAGGACCAGGTGCCAGGCCCCGGTGCCGTGGCTGGGATCGACCACAATGGGCAGGTGGGAGCGTTCCTTCACCACAGGGACCGCGCTCAGGTCGAGGGTGTTCCGGGTGGCCGTCTCGAAGGTGCGGATCCCCCGCTCGCAGAGGACGACCTGGTGGTTCCCTTCGGACATGATGTACTCCGCGGCCATCAACCACTCCTCAATGGTGGCCGAAAGCCCCCGTTTCAGGAGGACGGGCATGCCGCTCCGGCCCACCTCCCGCAAGAGGGCGAAGTTCTGCATGTTGCGGGCGCCGATCTGGAGCATGTCGGCGTAGGAGGCGACCAGTTCCACATCGCCCGGGGCCACCACCTCGGTCACCACCGGCAGGCCCGTGGCCGCCCGGGCTTGGGCCAGCAGCTTCAGGCCGTCCTCGGCCAGGCCTTGGAAGGCGTAGGGCGAGGTGCGAGGCTTGAAGGCGCCGCCCCGGAGGAGCACCGCCCCCGCCTGACGGACCGCTTGGGCCGTCTCCATGAGCTGCTCCGGGGACTCGACGGAGCAGGGCCCCGCGGCGACCACGATGGCCTCGGGGCCGAACTCCACCGGGCCCACCCGGACCCGGCTGGGCGTGGGCTGGAACTCTCGGCTGGCCAACTTGTAGGGTTGGAGGATGGGCACCACCCGTTCCACACCGTCCATGGCCATCAGCCGCTCGGCCAGGCCCTGGGGCTTCTGCCCGATGACGCCCACCAAGGTCCGGTGCTCGCCCTGGGAGAGGTGGGTCCGGAGCCCCAGCTCCTCGATCCGAGCGACGACGGCCTGAAGTTCCGCCTCCCCTGCGTCGGCCTTCATTACCACGATCACACGGCATCGCCTCCTGACACTCGGGCCCCGACCGCCTCCCGGTGGAGGACCCGGTCCAGGGCCTCCAGGAAGAGGGTGTTCTCCCGGGGCAGGCCCACGGTCACCCGGATGGCGCCGGGCGCGCCCAGCTGGGAGCCCCCCCGCACAATGACCCCCTGGTGGAGGAGGCCCTCGGTCACCGGCCCGTCGGGCTGGCCCAGCCAGATCAGGAGGAAGTTGGCCTCGCTGGGCTCGCACCGGAGCCCCCGGGCGGCGAGGGCCTTCTCCAGGCGGCGTCGCTCATGCCAGACCAGCTCCTGGCTCCGGCGGAGGTGCTCCTCATCCTCCAGGGCCGCCAGGGCGGCCACCTGGGCGGCCTGGTTGACGTTGAACGGCTCCTTCACCCGCATGATGGCCGCCGCCACCGGGGCCGACGCCAGACCGTACCCCACCCGGAGCCCCGCCAGGCCGTAGATCTTGGAGAAGGTTCTGAGGGAGATCCAGGGCTTCCCCTGGCGGATGGGCAGAAGGCTGTCGATGCGCCGCTCGGGCCGGACGTACTCACGATAGGCTTCATCCAGGGCGACCACCACATGGGACGGCACTTCGTCCACCAGCCGGCGGAACTCCTCGGGGTCGAGGCCGGTTCCCGTCGGGTTGTTGGGGGTGCAGAGGAAGAGGAGGCGGGTCCGGGGGGTGATGGCGTCCAGCACCGCCTCCGCCGTCACCTGCCCGCCCTCCAGGGGGACGAGCACCTCCTGGGCGCCCATGAGGCGGGCGACGTAACTGTACTCGCTGAAGGAGGGCGAGCCCAGCACCACCTCATCGCCCGGCCGGAGATAGGCCTCGCCCAAGAGTTTCAAGAGCTCATCGGAGCCGTTGCCCACCACCACCTGGTCGGGTGCCAGGCCGTGCCTCTGGGCCAGGGCCTCCCGCAGCGCCCGGAAGGAGGCATCGGGGTAGCGGTGGAGGTTCTCCAAAAAGCCGGGCCGGCTCAAGGCTTCGAGGGCCTTGGGCGACGGGCCCAGGGGGTTTTCGTTGGAGGCAAGCTTCACCACATGCTCCAGGCGCAGCTCCCGGCGGACCTCCTCCAGGCTGCGCCCGGGGACGTACGGCCGGATCCGCTCCGCCTCGGGCCGGAGTTGCGGACCGGCCGGGGTGCTCTCAGGCTCCACCCCAGCCCGGTCGGGCCGGAGGGAGACCGCCTCCCCCAGGTAGACATGCTGGATCTGATCCAGGGCGCGCTCGCTGTGGACCTGGACCAGCACCCGGATGCACCGGGGCAAGGAACCCGGCACGGGGATCTCCCGGCTGCAGATGGTGGGGACCGCGTCCAGCCCCAATCTTCGGGCCGCCGCCGCGGGAAAGGCCGCGGTCAGATCCTCGGTCGCGGTGAAGAAGATGGCGGCCACGTCCTCGGGGTGGACGCGGTTGCGCCGGAGGATCTCGGCCAGAAGTTGCTCGCTCCCATCAAGAATGGCCTCTTCGGAGTTTTCCGCTACCGTAATGGCTCCTCGGATGCCCCGGAGCCGCACCTGAACCCCCTCCTCCATGCCCTCGGGACCGGCTTCGGCCGTCCAAATTTGGTATGACTGTAGCACAAAGGCGGACCGGCTACAAGGGCTGAAGGGGAAAGCTGGGGCCCCCGTCAGGGCAGCCGGGCGGTCCGGCGGAGTTGGGCCAGCTCTTCTTGGGTGAGGGGCCGCACCTGGCCCGGCGGCAGAGGGCCCAGCCGGAGGGGCCCGAAGCCCACCCGGAGCAGGCGGGTGACGGGATGGCCCACGAACTCGGCCATCCGGCGGATTTGGCGCTTCCGGCCCTCCCGGAGGACCACCTCCAGCTGGCTCCCCTCCTCCGTCGCATCGACGACGCGGACGTGGGCGGGAGCGGTCACGCCATCCTCCAAGGGGACGCCCCGGCGGAGCTGGTCCAGGGCGTTCTCACCGATGCGGCCTGCCACCCAGACCCGGTAGATTTTGGGGATCTGGTACCGGGGGTGGAGGAGCCGCTCCGCCAGGCGCCCATCGTTGGTGAGGAGGAGCAGGCCCTCGCTCTCCCGGTCCAGGCGGCCCACGGGGTAGAGCCGGGTGGTCCTGTGGGGCACCAGGTCAAGGACGGTCTGGGTCGCGTGGGGATCAGCGACCGTGGAGACGACGCCCCGGGGTTTGTGGAGCATCAGGTAGACCAGGGGTTCCGGGGGACGCAGGGGCTGGCCATCCACCTCGATCCGGGATCGGGCCGGGTCGACCCGCTGGCCCAGGCTGGCCGGCCGGCCGTCCACCCAGACCCGGCCCTGCCGGATCAGCTCCTCGCAGGCCCGGCGGGAGCCGAGACCGGCGCGCGCCAGGACCTTCTGGAGCCGCTCGCCGCCGGCCGCGGAGGCACCGGCAGGCGGGCCCTCCTGGGGCGGGCGGCGCCCATGGCCCTGGGAAGGCATGGATCGATGGGACGAAGGGGCTCGATTCTGGCTCGCCTGGTTCCGCGGCGGGCGCCGACGAGGCAAGGGGATGGCCACCACCCTGGGAGGCTCCTGGGGCCTCCACTCACCCCGAGTATACCTTCGGGGGCCGGGCGGGTAAAGACGGAGGAGGCGCCTCAGAGCCGGGTCGCCTGGCTCCGTTCCGGGCCCCGGTAGCCGTCGGCTTGGGACGGGTAGCCGTTTCCGGCCGGCGCTTCCTCCACCGTCCCCTCGGGCTGCCAGAGGCCCAAGAGCTGGTGGAGCACCTTGGGGGCCAGGTCGATGAGCCGGTCGTAGAGCGGGTTGGCATCCACGGGCAGGAGCCGGCCCTCGTTCTGCCCCCCCCCCAGGAAGCCCACGGGGCTGACGGACATGCCCGCCCCGCTCCCGCCGCCGAAGGGGGCGCTCTCCCGCTCCTCCCGCCGGCCGGTGGGGGCGCCTTGGAACTCGGTCCCGCCGGCCGCGAAGCCGAAGGAGACCCGGGAGACGGGCAGGATGACGCTGCCGTCAGGCGTCTCCACCGGCTCGCCCAGGATGGTGTTGACCGCCACCATCTCTTTCAGGTTCTCCATGGTGTGCCGCATGACGCTGTCCATAGGGTGCACGCTTTCGGCCATGACGCCCGCCTCCAAGGACCTTCAGGTTTGGCATCGCACCGATAACGTGCACGAGCCGCGTCTGGAGTATGCAGTGGAGGCGGACGGCAACTCCTCCCTGGCCGTACCGGGGCGTGATCTCCACCCGGGGCGGGGTCTGGATCCGGATCCGGCTCTGCACCGAGGCGAGGAGCGCCCCCCAGGCGGCCCAGGCGACGCCGCTCAAGAACGCAGTGGAGGCCGGATCCCCCGTCCCCACGGCGACCTGCCCTTCCAGCCTCCGGACCGACTCCACCATCCGGTCCAGGTCCCGGACCACCAGGGCGGTCGAGCGGGCCTGCTGCCACGAGGGCCGTGGCTGGTCTCCGGCGGAGCCGGAGAAGCGGGATGGGAGGCCGATGCGGAAGGGTCCCACCAGCCACTGGACGGCCACGCTGGGCTCGCCGACCGGCGCGGGCCAGCGGACGTCCAGCTCCAGGAGGATGGGGCTGAACAGGAGGGTGATCCAAGCGATCAGGGCCAGAAGCGGCCAGAGCCCGTCCCAGCTCACGCCTCAGCCCCCTCCCAGCCTGGTGAACCATCCTTTCCCCGCCTTACTCTGCCACCGAGGCGATGCCGTCACCCTCGGACGGGGCCGGGGCGGGGCGCCCGTCGGGGCGCCCGTCGTGGTTCGGGGCCTCCCCCTCCCGTCGGGAGCCCTGCCCCTCCTCTTCGGGCAGGTCGGGCCGGGGCAGTTCGTCCAGGCTCTTGAGGCCAAACAGATCCAGGAAGCGAGCCGTGGTGCGGTAGAGGATGGGCCGCCCAGGCGCCTCCTTCCGGCCCGCCTCCTCCACCAGCCCATGCTCCTCCAGCCAGCGGAGCACACTTTCCGACTGAACCCCCCGCACCGCCTCGATCTCCGCCCGGGTGACGGGCTGGCGGTACGCCACGATGGCCAGGCACTCGAGGGCGGCCCGGCTCAGCCGGAGCTCCCGGTCGGGCCGGTCCAGCTGGTGAATCCAGAGGGCCAGGTCAGGCCGGGTCTCCAGCCGGTAGCCGCCGGCCACCTCCACCAGGCGGACCCCCCGCCGGGGATCGCTGGCCAGCCGGTTCCCGTAGGCCTCCAAGAGGCCCCGGACCACCGCCGGGGGCGAGCCCATCAGCTCCGCGAGACGGGCCAGGGAAAGGGGCTCGGCCGAGGCAAAGAGCAAGGCCTCGAGGATCGCTTCTTTCTCAGGGGTCACGGACGCACCACCACTTCGCAGGGCGTGACATAGATGGGCCCGAAGAGCTCCTCCTGCCAGACCCGGGCTTCACCCAGCCGGACCAGCTCCAAGAGGGCCAGGAAGGAGGCGATCACCTCCCGCCGGCTGGCGCCGGCCACCAGCTCCTCGAAGAGGACCTGCCGCCCCGCGGCCAGCCGTTGCCGGACCCGGCGGACGATGGCCGGCCAGTCGATGGGCCGGGTGGGCGGCTCCACCTCCCGGGGGAGCCGGGCCAGCACCCGGCGGAGCCCTTCGATCAAGAGCTGGGGATCCAGGGGCTCCTGGGGGAGCACCTCGGGCGGCGGTTCCGGCGGCACCTCCGCCGGGCTGCCGGCCGGCCGGGGGAGGGAGCGCTTGGCTGCCTCGGCCCGGGCGGCCAGCCACTCGCTGGCCTGCTGGACCTGGCGGTAGCGGCTCTGATGGCGCTCCAGAAGCTCCCGGATCTCTTCCTCGTCCAGCTCCTCGTCCGGGGGCTCCGGCTCGCCCGGAAGGAGGCTCTGGAGCTTGGTCCACATGAGGAGCGCGTAGGTGAGGACCGCCTCCCCTTCCCGGTCAGGCTCGGGGGCGGCCAGCCCCTGCAGGTAGGCCAGGTACTCCCGGCCGATCTGGGCCAGGGGCACCTCTTCCGGCGCGATCTCGCCCCGGCGCATGAGGTCCAGAAGGCCCCGGAGGGAGCCCTCATACAACGCGAGGCGGACCTGGTAGTCGCTTCCCCGCAGCTCCACCCGCTCGCTGCTCACGGCCTGCGGCTCACGCTCTCTGGCAGGGCGCCGGCCTGGACCCACCGGGCGGGGATCCGGTCGTGGCGGATCAGGTCGGCGTAGCTCTCCCGCTCCACCAAGAGCTCCGCCTCCCCCTCGTGGACCACCACCACCGCCGGGCGGGGCAGCCGGTTGTAGTTGCTCGCCATAGAGTAATGGTAGGCTCCGGTCACGGGCACCGCCACCAGATCCCCCGGCTCCAGCGGGGGCAAGGCGACGTTGTCGGCGATCACATCCCCCGACTCGCAGTTCTTCCCCACCACCCGGGTGGGGAGGGACCGGTCCGGGGGAGCCGTCATCTTGTTGGCCGCGGCCGCCTCATAGTTGGCCCCGTACAGGGCAGCCCGCACGTTCTCGTAGAGGCCCCCATCGGTCACCACGTAGCGCCGCACCCCGGGGATCGTCTTCACCGCCCCCACCCGGTAGAGGGTGGTGCCGGCGGGGGCGATGGCGATCCGGCCCGGCTCCACCAGAAGCCTCGGCAAGGGCATCTCCCGGGCGGCGGCCGCCTCCTGAACGCCCGTTCCCACGGCCTCCGCCCACAGGCCGATGGGCGGCTCCCGATCCCCCTCCCGGTAGGCGACGGCCCACCCGCCCCCCACGTCCAGCTCGGTCAGGGGCTGGCCGTAGAGCTCCCCCACCCGCTCCAGCCACGCCACCATCCCTTCGGCCAGGCGGCGGTAGGGCTCGGGGTCGTGGAGCTGGGAGCCCAGGTGGGCGTGGAGCCCCACCAGCCGCAGGTGGGGCGCGTCCCGCAAGAGGCTCACCGCCTGGGTGATCTCGTCGGGTCCCAGGCCGAACTTGGAGTCTTCCTGGCCCGTCTGCATGTGGTTGTGGGTGTGGACGGGGATCCCTGGGCGGATCCGGAGGAGGAGCCGGGTCTGGACTGCCTTGCCTTGAGCGAGGCGGATCAGCCGGCGGAGCTCGGGGAGGTTGTCCACCACCAGCCGCCCCGCGCCCCCCTCCAGGCTCATGCGGAGCTCCTCATCAGACTTGTTGTTCCCGTGGACCAGGAGCCGCTCGGGCGGAAAGCCCGCCGCCTTGGCGGTGTACAGCTCGCCGCCGGAGGCGACGTCCAGCCACAACCCCAGGGAGGCCAGGAGCCGGGCGAAGCCCACGGTGAGAAAGGCTTTGCCCGCGTAGACCAGGGCCACCTCGCCCGGATACGCGGCTTGAAAGGCGGCGGCCAGCTCGGCCACCCGGGCGGTGAAGGCCGCCTCGTCCAGGATATAGAGTGGCGTGCCGAACCGCTCGGCCAGCTCGACGGTATCGCAGCCGCCGATCTCCAGCCGCCCGGCCTCATTCACCCGCATGGTGCCCCGCAGTCGCATGGTCGCCCCCCTGGTCATCATCTCTGCCCATGGTATCCCAGAGGGGTCAAGCCGGTCAACGATGGGGCTGGCGAGGTCTTAGGCGGGCGAGGGCTCGGGCCGGGGCCGGTCGGGCGAGGCCGCGCCAGGGGCCCGCCGCCCCACGCTGGGGATGGGGGTGCGGACCAGCAGCCCCCGCAGGGCCTCCCAGTCGAAGGGGATCAGGGGCCACAGATAGGGCATCCCCAGGGATTCGGTGGCCGCCATGAAGAGCCCCATCAGCAACGTCCCGGCCACCAGCCCGGGCCAGCCGAGGAGCCCCGCGGCCACCAGCAGCCCGTACCGGAAGAGGCGGAAGCTGAGGGCGAGCTCCTGGCTCGGCGTGGCGAAAAAGCCCAGGAAGGTGAGGGCGGTGTACAGCAACGTCTCCGGGACGAAGAGGCCCACATCCACCGCCAACTGGCCCAGGAGGATGGCGCCGACAATACCCAGGGAGGTGGCCAAGGCGCCAGGCACGTGGATGAGGGCCATGCGGATGAGATCGATCCCCACCTCCAGGACCAGAAACTGGACGAGCAGGGGCAAGGCGGCCGGCTCTTTGGGGCCGATGGTGCCCAGGAAGCCGGGCAGAGGCCCCGGCCACTGGGCCAGGACCAGCCACAGAGGCGTCAGCCACAAAGAGGCGGCGATCCCCAAGAGCCGCACCCAGCGGAGGTAGGTCCCCACCAGGGGGCTTTGAAAGTACTCCTCCGCATGCTGGGTGAAGTGCCACAGGTTGGCCGGAAGAATGAGGGCGACGGGGCTGGTGTCGATCAGGAGCAGGACGTGGCCCTCCCACAGGTGGGCGGCGGCCACATCGGGCCGCTCGGTGTACCGGGCCCGGGGAAGGGGGTTGAGGCTCCGGCCCAGGATCGCCTCCTCCACGGTGCGGGCCCCACTCACCACGCTGTCCGTCTCGATGGCCTGGACCCGCCGCTTGATCTCTGCGACCAGGGCGGGGGAGGCCACGTCGGCCAGGTAGCCGACGACGATGTCGGTCTGGGAACGGGTCCCCGCCCGGAGCACCTCGAAGCGGAGCTGGGGGTCCCGCACCCGCCGCCGGATCAGGGCGGTGTTGACGACCAGGGTCTCGGTGAAGCCATCCTTCGGCCCCCGGGTGACCCGTTCCAAGGCGGGCTCATCCACCGACCGGGCCGGGTAGGTCCGGCTGTCGATGATGACGGCGGTGGTCACGCCGTCGATCAGGAGCGCGGCCGGACCGGCCAGGACCGAGTCGACCACCTGGTCCAAAAGGTCGGTGGTCTCCACCTCGAAGTAGTTGAGCCCCCGGTGCATGATGGCCCGGAGCGGGTCCGGGGCCAGCTCTCGGGGCGTCATCTCCTGAAGTTGTTGGAGCACCCGGGTGAGGATGTCTTTGCAGAGGCCGTCCACGAAGACGAGGGCGGCTTTCCGCCCGCCGATCTCGATCTCCCGGACGACCACGTCAAAGTTGGTCTCCACTCCGAGCCTCCGGCCCAGCTCTTCCAGGTTGGTCTGGAGGGAGCGGGCCACCTTGGCCGGTTGCCGGGCCATGGGCCTCGCCCCTAGCGCAGGTTGACGGGCACGAAGAGGTCGATGATGCCGATGACGAACGCGGCCAGGAGGGCGCCCAGGAAGGTAACGTTCAGGTCAGGGACCAGGAACTGGGAGGCCCAGATGACGATGGCCGAAACCAGAAACCCGACGATCCCCCGGCTGTAGGGCGAGACCCGCCGGCCCAGGGTCGCCTCGATCACCCAGCCGATCCCGGCGATGACCGCCGCCGCGAGCAACGCGGTGCCGAAGCTGATGGGCGAAAAGCCCGGCAAGATGGCCGCCACGAACATCAAGACCAAGGCGGAGACGACAAAGCGGACCGCTGCACCCACCCAATCCACGCGCACCACACTCCTCCCATAGCGTTACGAGGCTAGTCTCTCCCTTGGACGGCCGATGATACATGCTACCCCCGGGGTTTGAAGAGGAGGGCGATGCCGTACCCGAAAAGGATGGCGGCGCCGATGACACCGCCGGCCACGGAGAAGATGCCGCTGAAGAGGCCGAAGAGCCCCTCAGCCTGAAGCTTCTGGAGGACCCCTTGGGTGACCACGTAGCCGAAGTTGGAGACGGGGATGGCCGCCCCCGCCCCGGCCACCTCCAGGAGGGGTTCGTAGAGCCCCAAGCCGGTGAGAACGGCGCCGCTCACCACAAAGACCACCATCATGTGGGCGTTGGTCAGCTTGGTCCCGTCGATGAGGAGTTGCCCCAGCGCCGTCAGTCCACCCCCGACCAAGAAGGCGAGCAGGTAGCTCACGCCCCCTCCCCCTCCCCTGCGCCGCCGGGCTCCGCCTCGAGGACGACCGCGTGGCAAATGGCGGGGATGCTCTCCCCCTGCTTGTAGGTGGTGGGGCTGTGAAGGGCCCCGGTGGCCGCCAGGAGGATCCGCCGGTAGCGGCCCGTCCGGAGCTGGTGCATGAGGAAACCGCTCAGGACCAAGGCGGAGCAGGCCATGCCGCTCCCGCCCGAGTGGACGTCCTGCCGCTCGGCATCGTAGAGGAGCACCCCGCAGTCGCTGTAGCGGTCGCCCAGCTCGTAGCCCTGCTCCCGGAGGAGCTGGCGGGCGACGGCGCTTCCCACCCGGGCCAGGTCGCCGGTGAGGATCAGATCGTACGCGTCAGGGGCGCGGCCGAACTCCCGGAAGTGGGTGACCAGGGTGTCCACCGCCGCGGGCGCCATGGCGCTCCCCATGTCGTAGGGGTCGGTGATGCCCGCGTCGATCACCCGGCCCACGGTGGCCCCGGTGATCCGTGGCCCCGCCGCGCCTGCCTGGATGAGGAAGGCGACCGCGCCCGTCGCCGTCCATTGGGCCGTCGGGGGCCGCTGGATCCCCAGCTCGGTGGGGAACCGGTAGGTCCGCTCCGCCGACTCGTGGTGGCTGCAGACATCGACCATGACCAGTCCCGCGGTGCCCGCCTCAATGGCGGTGGCCGCGAGGTAGAGAGCCTCGGTCAGGCTGGCGCAGGCCGAGAAGATGCCCAGATGGGGCACGTCCAGGTGGCGGAGGGCCATGCTGCAGGAGGTGCACTGGTTGAGCATGTCGCTGGTGATGCAGAGGTCCACCTCCGTCTCCTGGCGACCCGCCCGCCGGAGCACGGCCCGGAGGGCCTCTTCCTGCATCCGGCTCTCCGCCTTCTCCCAGGAGGCCTCCCCCAGGTAGGGGTCGTCGATGCGGACCTGGAGGTACTCGCCCAAGGGGCCGTCGAACTCCATGGCCCCGGCCAGGTTGGCGGTCTCGATGATGGCCGGCGCCCGGTCGAAGGTGACGCTCCGCCGGCCCAGTCGGGTGGCCACCCCCTCAGCCTCCCAGGACCAGCCAGCGGGCCAGCGCGGAGAGCACCCCGGCCACCACCGCGTAGGTGATGACGGGGCCGGCGACGGTGAAGAGCTGGGATCCCGTCCCCATCACCGTCCCTTCGGGGTGGGTCTCCATGGCGGGGGCGACCACCGCGTTGGCAAAGCCCGTGACAGGGATGGCCGCGCCCGCGCCGCCGAACTGGGCGATCCGGTCGTACCAACCCAGGCCCGTCAGGATGGCCCCGAGGAAGACCATCACCACCGCCGCCCGGGCGCCGGCCTGAGGCGTGGTGTACCCCGCGGCGAGGAAGTACTCGGTGACCCCCTGGCCCAAGAGGGCGATGAGGCCGCCCACGAGAAAGGCGCGCAGGGCGTTCCCGATGTAGTCCGGCTTGGGCCGCACCGCCTCCACCGTCGCCTGGAACTGGGCCCCCTGGAGATCCCCCACCCCGCTCCCTCCCCGAGCCGTTACCGGTCGCCTTCCACCCGGAAGGCGATCTGGATGTTGGCTTTGTACTCTTGGATCTCACCGTCGGGCCCCAGGTTGCCCGTCCAGTTGAGCACTTCCACGCCGGTGATGTTCCGCACGGTCTTGGCGGCCTCCCGGCACGCGTTCTTCACCGCCTCCTCCCAGCTGTTGGGGGAGTCGCCTACCAGTTCGATCACCTTGACGACGGCCACGCACTCACCCTCCACCATGCAGTGTCGAGGGTAGTCTGCGCGGCCGGGGGCGGCCTTCTGCGGGGCCGGGTCCCCTCAGAGGGAGGGTTCTTCAGCCACCGGGAGGACCGATTGGAAGAGCCGGCGGAAGTTGCCCCCCAGGATGCCCCGGGTCTCTTCCTCGCTGAAGCCGGCTTCCAAGAGGGCGGCCGTCAGCCGGGGGAGGGCGGTCACATCGGGCAGGTCCTCGGGCGTTTGGCTGATGCCGTCAAAATCCGAGCCCAGCCCCAGGTGTTCCGGGCCGATCACCTGGGCGATGTGGACCGCATGCCGGACCAGGTCCTGAAGGGTTCCCCGGGCCTCGTGGGTGAGGAAGCCGGGGTAGAAGTTCAGTCCCACCACCCCGCCCTTTTGGGCCAGGGCCACCAGCTGCTCGTCCCGCAGGTTGCGGGGGTGGGGATGGACCGCGTGGGCGTTGGAGTGGGAGGCGATGACGGGCCCCTGGGCCGTTTCCATCAGATCCCAGAAGCCCCGCTCGGACAGATGGGAGACGTCGAGCACCCAGCCGCGGGCTTCGCATGCCCGGACCACCTCCCGGCCGAACCGGGTCAGCCCGCCCCCCGCCTCCGGGTCCAGGCAGCCGTCGGCCAGCTCGTTCCGGTGGTTCCAGGTGAGGCCCAGGGCCCGAACGCCCAGCCGGTGGAAGATCTCCACCATCTCCAGGCTGCCCTGGAGGATCTCCCCCCCTTCGATGGAGAGGAGCCCCCCCACCACCCCCGCTCCCGGTACCAGCCCGTCCAACTCCTGGCGGGAGCGGATGGGCCGGAGCCTCCCGGCGGAGCGGTCCACCGCCTGCCAGAACGAGGCCACCTGGCGGAGCGCGTGGGCCAGGTATCCGGCAGGACCAGCCTCCCGGGGGGCCCAGAGGGCGAAGACCTGGAGGGTGACGCCCGCCTCCAGGAGCCGGGGGAGATCCACGTGGCCTTGGCTTGTCCGGGCCAGGAGGTCCCGGCCCCGGAGCGCGTGCAAGAGCGCGTCGGTATGGGCATCGACGATGAACGCTTCCCCGTGGAGCCGGCGCGCGAGGGCTTCCGCCGCCGCGGCCGACATGCCGGTTCCGGTCAAATCTCGGGTCACCTCGGTTGGACGATGAGCTTGATGGCGGTCCGTTCCTGCCCGTCGATCTCAATGTCGGTAAAGGCGGGGATGCAGACCAGATCCACCCCGCTGGGGGCGACGAAGCCCCGGGCGATGGCGACCGCCTTCACCGCTTGGTTCAGGGCGCCGGCGCCGATCGCCTGCATCTCCGCGCCGCCCCGCTCCCGAATCACCCCGGCCAGCGCACCGGCCACCGAGTTGGGGTTCGACTTGGCTGAAACCTTGAGAACTTCCACTGGATCGCCTCCTCCGTGCCGGAACCGTTGGAGCCTGCCGATACCCGTATGATTGTGGCTCCTGGTATCGGAATCCTCTTTCATTTCAGGGGATGGGTGGACTTTTTTGCGGGCACCGTCCCCCGGCCTGGATCATGGCGGTGCAAGGCGGGAGAGGCCCCTGCTCCTTGGGGTGTGCAACCATGGTGAGCCGAGCTAGGCGGCCTGTCAAGAGGGCGCCCGCCCTTTCCCCGCGGCCGGCGCTCAGGGGGTCTCCTCGGGAAGGAGCTCGCCGCCCAACTGCCGGACCGCCTCACGGACGGTGGCGTAGGGAAAGCCCCGCCCGGCCAGGTACCGGCTGAGCTTGAGGGCCTCCTGGGGCGAGAGGGTCTCGGCCTTTCCCTTGCGGCGCCAATACCGGCGGGCGGCCTCCACCGCCCGCTCCAGCTCCGTCTCGGGCGGCAGGGCCGCCTCCACCAGCTCCTGGGCCAGGGCTGGGTTGATGCCCCGCTGGATCAGCTCGTGGCGGAGCCGGTAGGAGCCGTACTCGGGCCGGGTCAAGCGGGAGGCGAGCCAGGCTTCCGCGAAGCGCCGGTCATCCAGGAAGCCGCGCGCCGCGCACCAGTGGAGGGCGAAGCGGACGGCCGGCGGGCGGTAACCGGCCCGTTCCAGACGGTGGCGGAGCTCGCTCCGGGTCCTGGCCTGGTACTCCAGGAGACGGAGCGCGTGTTCCCGGGCCTCCACCGCTTCCCCCCGGCGCCGGGCCCGTTCCACCTCCCGGTCGCTCACCCGGTCGCCCGGATGCCAGCCCAGGCCGATGGCCAGCTCGTGGGGCAGCTCCAGGCTGGAGCCGTCATCGAAGCCGATCCGAACCCGGGAGCCCGCAGGCCCCCGGCCGGCGGGCTCCATGCTCGCGATGGTCCGCTCGGATTGGGGTTTCATGGGAGACGCGCCCTTCGGGAGCGGAGCTTACTCCTTGGCCCCATCCTTGGCCGGGGCGTCGGCCTCCGCACCCTCGCCCAAGGGCTCCACCGTCCAGCCCATGGCCTCGCGGATCTTCCGTTCCAGCTCGTCCGTCAGCTCAGGGTGCTCCTTCAGGTACTGACGGGCGTTCTCCTTGCCTTGCCCGAGCCGCACATCGCCCACCGCGTACCAGGCGCCCGTCTTCTCCACCAGACCCATGGCCACCCCCACGTCGAGCACGTCCCCCTCCCGGGAGATGCCCTCCCCGTAGAGGATGTCGAACTCAGCCTCGCGGAAGGGTGGCGCCAGCTTGTTCTTGACCACCTTCACCCGGGTCCGGTTGCCGATGGCCTCCGCCCCCTTCTTCAGGGTCTCGATCCGGCGGATGTCCATCCGGATGGAGGCGTAGAACTTAAGGGCCCGGCCGCCCGGGGTGGTCTCGGGGTTCCCGAACATGACCCCGACCTTCTCCCGGATCTGGTTGGTGAAGAGGACGGTGGTCATGGACTTGGAGATGGCGCCCGTCAGCTTCCGGAGGGCTTGGCTCATGAGGCGGGCCTGCAGCCCCACGTGGGAGTCACCCATCTCCCCCTCGATCTCCGCCTTGGGCACCAAGGCGGCCACCGAGTCGATGACGATGACGTCCACCGCGTTACTCCGGACCAGGGCCTCCGCGATCTCCAAGGCCTGCTCCGCATTGTCCGGCTGGGAGATGAGCAGGTTCTCGATGTCCACGCCGAGGGCTTGGGCGTAGAGCGGGTCCTGGGCGTGCTCCACGTCGATGAAGGCCGCGATCCCGCCCATACGCTGGGCCTGGGCCACCACGTGGAGGGTGAGGGTGGTCTTGCCCGAGGACTCAGGCCCGTAGATCTCCACCACCCGCCCCCGGGGAATACCCCCCACCCCCAAGGCCATGTCGAGGGCGAGGGAGCCCGTGGGGATGACCGGGACCTGCTTGGTCGCCGCCTCCCCCAGCCGCATGATCGACCCCTTGCCGAACTGACGCTCGATCTGGCTGAGCGCCACCTCCAACGCCTTCTCCTTGTCCACTGGAGTCGCCTCCCTTCTCCCCCGACCCTAGGACCCCCCGCCGCCTAGGGGAACTTGGCTCAAGGTTCGGTACAAAGGACCTTGGGGCCGCAGCTGGCTCTCCATGAGGTGGACCGTCTCCACGGGCATCTGGCCGAAGGACTCGCCCTCCCACGCGGCCAGCCACTGCTCCACGCCCGGCAGGGACGCTCCCTCCCGGATGCGGGCGACGGTCACGTGGGGCCGGAAGGCCCTGGTCTCCCGGGGGAACCCCCGTCGGGCAAGGGCCTCCTCCACGGCCGCAGCCAGGGAGCTCAGCTGGTCCCCGCCCGCCGCCACGCCGACCCAGAGGACCCGGGGCGTGCCCCGGGGCGGGAAATACCCGCACGACCCGAGCTCCAGAAGAAAGGGCCCCACCAGGCGTGAGGCCTCAGCCAGGGCGCCGGCCACGTCCGCGAGACGCCTTTCCGGCACCGACCCCAGGAAGCGGAGGGTGATGTGCAAGTTCTCGGGCGCCACCCAGCGGATGGCCCGCCCGTCGGGGAGGGGCGCCCGCACCCGGACCACCGCCTCCTGCAGGGCGGCCGTCAGGGGCACGGCGATGAAGAGCCGACGGGCC
The DNA here is from genome assembly GCA_017577405.1 of Bacillota bacterium. Classification (GTDB taxonomy): domain Bacteria; phylum Bacillota; class Limnochordia; order Limnochordales; family Limnochordaceae; genus Limnochorda. The sequence goes on along the minus strand of PIUA01000020.1, from coordinate 74,099 downwards.
CTCTCCTTGGCGGGCGAGGGACGCCCGGTACGGTCAGACCTGGCCACCGGTTCGTTCGACACCCCTTCCTGGAAACCCTTCGCCCTCCAGGAGCGCCCGCCGGAGCAGGTCGAGGGCGGCTTGAGCGCTCCGGGCCTGGATGGAGCCCCGGTCGCCCTGGAACCGGTGCTCTTCCACCCACGCCCTCTCCCCCACCGTCGCGCTGACGTAGACCAGGCCGACGGGCTTGGTGGGTGTGGCGCCGCCCGGGCCGGCGATGCCCGTGACCGCGAGGCCGCACGCGGCCCCCAGCCGGTCCCGGGCCCCCTGGGCCATGGCCAGGGCGGTCTCCCGGCTCACGGCCCCGTGGGTCTCCAGGATGGCTGCCGGCACCCCCAGGATCTGCTCTTTGGCTGAGTTGGCGTAGGTGACCAGACTGCCCAAGAAGTAGGCGGAGCTGCCCGGCACGGAGGTGAGGCGGTGGCCGATGAGGCCGCCCGTACACGATTCAGCCACCCCCAGGGTGAGCTGGCGCTCCCGGAGCATGCGCCCAACCACCACTTCGAGGGGCTCGTTCTCCCGGCTGAAGCAGTACCGGCCCACCCGCTCCAGGATCGCCTCCTCCACCGGCGCGAGGAGGCTTTGGGCCTCAGCCTCCGTGGCGGCCCGCACGCTGAGCCGGATCCGCACCTCGCCTGGCGAGGCGTAGGGGGCGACGGTCACCCGGCCCTGGTGGCGGATCAGGTCCTCCAACGCCTGCTCCAGGTGCGACTCGCCCAGACCCGTGAAGCGGAGGACCCGGGAATGGAGCGGTTCGGGCGCCAGCCGGGCCAGCCGGGGGAGGATGACGTGGTCCACCATCCACTCCATCTCCCGGGGGACACCGGGCACCGCGATGAGGATCTTGCCGTTCCGCTCCACCCAAAAACCCGGCGCGGTCCCCACCGGGTTGGGAATGGGCTCGGCCCCCTGGGGCAGGAAGGCCTGCTTCCGGTTGGCCTCGGGGGCCTCCCGGCCGGTGGCGCGGAAATAGGCCTGGATCGCCTCCCAAAGCTCGGGCCGCTCCTCCAGGGGCACGCCGAGGACCGCGGCCGCCACCTCCCGGGTCAGATCATCCTGGGTGGGGCCCAGCCCCCCGGAGGTGATGACCACGTCCGACCGGCCCAGGGCTTGGGCCAGGACCTCGGCCAGACGGGTCCAGTTGTCCCCCACCGTGGTCACATAGTAACAATCCAACCCCACCTGGGTCAGGCGGGCGGCCAGGGCGGCCGCGTTGGTGTTGACGATCTGACCCAGAAGCAGTTCCGTCCCGATGGTCACCAGTTCTGCCCGCACCCGTCCATCGCCTCCGGTTCGGCAAGCTTTTCGCCCTTCCCCAGGCCAACTCCTGTGGTCGTTGCCTTTGACTCCCACTCATCAAAGCTTCGGCCCAGGCGAAGACTTTTGCGCGGGAGGTGGAAACTGCTTGAAGGCCACGGGAATGGTTCGCCGCATCGACGATCTGGGACGCATCGTCATTCCAAAGGAGATCCGCCGCACCCTCCGCATCCGCGAGAAGGACGCCCTGGAGATCTTCACCGACCGGGACGGCGAGGTGATCCTGAAGAAGTACTCGCCCATCGCCGACCTGGAAGACTTCGCCCAGGAGTACACCGACTCGCTCTTCGAATCGACGGGGCATGTGGCGGTCATCGCCGACCGAGACGTCTACATCGCCGTTTCCGGAGCTTCCAAGCGGCAGCTGGTGGGCCGCTCCCTGCCCGACGAGGTGATCCAGCGGATGGAGGAGCGGCAGCCCTTCCGCTCCGCGGACGCCCAGCCGCTCCCCGTTGAGGGCTTTGAGGCCGCCCACCAGGTCATGGTCCCCATCATCCACGAGGGGGATGTGGTGGGCGCCGTCTTCCTGCTCTCCAAAGAACAGCCCATGGGCGAGCTGGAGGTGAAGCTCTGCAAGACGGCCGCTGACTTTCTGGCCAAACAACTGGGTTGAGTCCTTGGGTGCTCCGCGTGCCGCTCCCGGCTCCCTGCCCAACCTGCTCACGGTTGGGGGGAGCTGGCGGTCCGCCTACCCGCGTCGGGCCACGGCAGCCACCCGGTGGCTGGTGCCCACCGGGGGATCAAAGGTGAAGCAGTCGAAGAGGCGGACCTCGGTGAAGCCCGCCCCGTGCAGGAGCTGGCCCACCTCGTCGAAGGTGTAGCCCCGCTCCACATGGATCTCCTCCAGGCGCCGGTAGCCGCCGGCGTCGGCCACGTAGAAGGAGAGCCGCACCCGGGCCAGCCGGTTCTCCGCATCGTACCGCTCCCGCATGAAGGTCACCAGCCGGGGGAAGATCTCCACCGCCTCCCCGGCCGCTCCCGCCTCCAAACCCTGGGGGGTGTTCACATCACAAACGAAGAGGCCCCCCGGCAAGAGCGCCTCATGAACTTGCCGGAAGGTCTGGGCAAGCTCTTCGGGCGCCAAGAGGTAGTTGAGGGCGTCGAAGAAGCAGGTGACCAGGCCGAAGGGTTGGGCCACCGTGAAGGTGCGCATGTCGCCCTGGCGCCAGTCGATCTCCACCCCCTGGGCCGCCGCCTTCTGGCGGGCCACGGCCAGCATCGCCTCCGAGCGATCCAGACCCGCCACCTGCCAACCCCGCTGGAAGAACTCCAGGGCGGCCGTGCCCGTGCCACAGGCCAGATCCAGGACCGTGCGGGCGGGCGGCGTCCACCCCAGGTGCTCCAGAAGGGCCAGGGTGTAGGGGACCATCTCCTGGCTGAAGGTGGAGAAGCCCGCTTCATCGTAGATCGAGGCAAACTCCCGGTAGACATCCGCTTGCTCTAAACCTGTCATCGGCTCGCGGGCTGCGGGGCCGCCTGGAGCAGCTGGCGGATCCGGTCCCCGGAGAGCTTCTCCTCCTGCAGAAGCTCCTGGGCTGCCGCCTCGAGGGCCTCCCGATGCTCCGCCAGAAGGGCCCGTACCCGCGCCTCCCTCCTCTTGAGAATCCGCTGGCTTTCCTGGTGGAGGAGCTCGTCGGGCACCAGCTCCCGGCTGACGATGCCCAAAGAGGACATGCCCGCCAGGATCATCCGGAGCGCGAGGTCCACCGCCTGCTCAAAGTCGCCCACAGCCCCGGTGCTCCGGCTGGCGAAGACCAGCTCCTCGGCCGCCGCGCCGCCCAGGCAGACGTCGATCTGGTGCTCCAGCTCCTCCTTCGTATAAAGGTAAGGATCGTCTTCGGGCGTCTGGCGCATGTACCCCAGAGCCCGGCCCCGGGGCGAGAGGGTGACCACGCTCACCGACCCCGGCCGGCCCAGCTCGCTCACCAACGCATGGCCCATCTCATGATAGGCCACCCGGCGCCGCTCCGTCTCCCGGGGCCGCCGGTCCAGCTTCTCCCCCAGGAGCACCTTGTCCACCGCTTCCCGCAGGTGCCGGGCGCTGATCTCCCGGGCCCCCTGGCGCATGGCCAGGATCGCCCCCTCATTGAGGAGGCTCTCCAGATGGGCGCCCGAGAAGCCGTAGGTCTCCCGGGCCAGCTCATCCAGGTCCACGTCCGCGGCCAGGGGCTTCCCCTGGGCGTGGATGGCCAGGATGTGGCGGCGACCCTCCTTGTCGGGGAGGTCCACCCGGACGGTCCGGTCGAAGCGGCCTGGCCGCAAGAGGGCCGGGTCCAGGAGGTCGGGCCGGTTGGTCGCCCCGATGACCAGCACTTGGACCTCTTCCGAGGGGGTGATGCCGTCCATTTGGACCAGGAGTTCGTTCAAGGTCTGGTCGTACTCCAGGTGGCTCGTGTGTCGCCCCCGCTTGCCGCCCAGGACCTCCAGCTCATCAATGAAGATGATGGCGCTGGCCCGCCCCTCCTTCTTGGCCTGCTTCTTGGCCTGGGAGAAGAGCTGGCGGATCCGCTGGGCGCCCACCCCGGCGTACATCTCGACGAACTGGCTGCCCGAGGCGGCCAGGAAGACCGACTGGGTGTAGCTCGCCGCGGCCCGGGCCATGAGGGTCTTGCCCGTTCCCGGCGGGCCGGCCAGGAGGATCCCCTTGAGCGGCCGGATGCCCAACGCGGCCGCCTCGTCGCTGCGGCGCAGGAAGTCGAGGGCTTCCATGAGCTCCCGCTTGGCCACCTCCTGCCCGCCAATGGCCTCGAACCCGATGGGGGGCATTCCGCCCTGGCCGCCGGAGGCCTGGAGGGCGAAGGGGCGCCCGCCAGCCAAGCGCCCCTGGGCCATGAGGAAGACCATCCCCAGGATGGCCGCCAGGACGAGGACAGGCAGGAGTTGGTGGAGGCCCTGCAGCCCGAGAAAGACCAGCGCGGCCAAGCCCAGGCCGGCCGTCACCTCCCGTCTCATCCCCCTTCCCCCTTCCCCCTGCCCGGCACGCCGCCGGCTCCGTCCTGGCGGCGGATCACCTCGTGCAGGTAGTGCTCCTGATCCCGTAAGGTCACATAGATGTACTGATCATCAACGAAGAGCTGGCTGGCCAGCCCCCGGCTCGCTGCCCAGGCTTCCACCCGGCGGCGCATGGTCTCCAGCTCGCCTGTGGCCGCCCCCTCTTGGACGGTGAAGCCTAGGCGATCCCACGCGGCTTGCAGCTCCGGCGACCGGCCATCGGCCAGGACCACCGCCGCCTCCCCGCCCAGCCGCTCCTCCACCACCCGGGTCAGGGGAGCGTAGACGTCGATGAGGCGGGCCTCCGGACCCAAGGTCACCCGAACCCGCCGAGCGCCGCCTGGTCCCGTCTCCAGGTGAACCTCGTCCACCCCGTCCCAGGCGGCCAGCTCCTCGACGAGGGGGGCCTCCACCTGCCAGCGGAGGTAGAGCGCCTGCCCGCCCAAGGCCAAGAGCAGGCCCAGCCCGAAAGCGAGCAGGACCACATCGATTCGCCATCCGAAAAGTTTCACACGACCCTCTCCTCGCAGCATGGAACGACAGGCGCCGCCCGAGACGGGGACTGGCTCAAAACGATGATATCATGAGGACTTCGAAGCTCCCAAAGGTGGAGGCGGCCCAGGACCGGCAGGAGCTGCCAGGTCCCGGGAAGGGCCCAGGGCAGGAGAACGTTCCCTTTGGGTCGAATGTACCTGCCGCTAAAGGAGCATCGTCCTGGCCCATCGGGCCAGGACACCCAGGGCAGGGGTCCTCGCCAGCAGACCGCGGGCCGGGGGCCTTCTCCACGGAAACCCGCATCAAATGGGCTTTTGAGCCCATAGCGCGGGTTGACATCCCTAGGAACGGGTTCTATAATGAGGCGGGTCGTTACGATCTTCACTTTTATTTGCGTTTTCGTCACGACCCCGGGGGAGGCGGTCGCACGACGATGGTGATCAACTACCTGGAGGTCGGCATCTTCGCCCTGGTCGCTGTGGCCTTCGTCGCCATCACCCTGGCCATCGGATCCCTCCTGCGTCCCAAGAACCCCTACGCCAACAAGCTGGCGCCTTACGAGTGCGGGGAGATCCCCGTGGGCGATGGGCAAGTCCGCTTCCACATCCGGTACTACATCTTCGCCCTCGTCTTCTTGGTCTTTGATGTCGAGATCATCTTCCTGTACCCGTGGGCCGTGGTTCTGGAGCAGCTGGGGCTCTTCGGGCTGGTGGAGATGCTGATCTTCTTGGGCCTCTTGGTGGTAGGCCTGGTCTACGCCTGGCGAAAGAAGGTGCTCCGATGGGTGTGAATCCCGTGGTCCACTCCGGCGATCCGGAGATCAACGCCGCCGGCCATCCTGGGGTGCTGACCACCAGCCTCCGGAAGGTCCTCAACTGGAGCCGGAAGGCGTCCCTCTGGTACATGACCTTCGGCATCGCCTGCTGCGCCATCGAGATGATGGCCACCGGGGCCTCCCGGTACGATTTCGACCGGTTCGGCATGATCTTCCGTGCTTCGCCGCGCCAGTCGGACCTGATGATCGTCTCGGGGACGGTCAACGAGAAGCTGGCCGAGCGGATCGTCAACCTGTACGACCAGATGGCCGAGCCGCGGTACGTCATCGCCATGGGGGCCTGCGCCACCAACGGTGGGCCCTATCATGGGCTCTACAACGTGGTCAACGGGGTGCATGAGATCATCCCCGTCGACGTGTACGTTCCGGGGTGCCCTCCCCGGCCCGAGGCCCTGCTCCACGGCGTGCTGCAGCTCCATGAGAAGATCCTGAACGAGGGCCTTCCCGTCCGCGCCTAGGCCGGGCCTTCAAGCCCACGCCACCCGGCGCGGGACAACGATTTTGCAAGGTAAGGGGCGGAGACGACGTGGCCGACGAAGAGAAGGAACTTCAGTCGCAGGAGGCACCGGCGGAGGGCTCCCGAGGGGAGCACGGCGAGAAGCAGCGGCCGGCCCGGCGGACCCGGACTCCGAAGAAGGAGGAGGCCCCCGGCCCCCACGACACCCTGGAGGACCTGCCTGGAGAGCTGGCCCGGGCGGTGGAGCGGATCCGCGCCGGACTGCCCGGTGTGGAGGTCCGGGGCCGGCGGGACCATTGGTTGGAGATCCGGACCGAGCCCAGCCGCTGGGTCGAGGTGGCCACCTTCCTCCGGGACGATCCGGAGCTCCGTTTCGACTACCTGGCCCTCCTGACGGGGATCGACCGGCTGGACGACGGTTTTGAGGTGGTGGTCCACCTCAACGCGCTGACGAGCAACCTCCGGCTGATCCTGCGCACTCAGGTGCCCCGGGAGGAGCCGGTCTGCCCCACCCTGACGGGTGTCTGGCCCGGGGCCAACTGGCACGAGCGGGAGGCCTATGACCTGCTGGGCATCCGCTTTGAGGGCCACCCCGACCTGCGGCGGATTCTGCTCAAGGAGGACTGGGTGGGGCACCCGCTCCGGAAGGACTACATCGACCGGCGGCCGCCCCGGAAGATCCAGGTGAAGGCCGATTGGGAGCGCAGGGCGTAACGCTCCTGCGCGAGCACCTTTTTGGGAGGGAATGGGTCGTGGCGACCACCAGCCCACCGGCGCAGGCACCCGATGTCCGTGTGGTGCCCGATGAGCAAGACCGCTCGAGCTCGCACCTCTACGTCAGCATGGGGCCCCAGCACCCCAGCACCCACGGCGTGCTCCGGCTGAAGGCCCGGATCGACGGCGAGCGGATCGTCGACGTCGACCCGGACATCGGGTACCTCCACCGCTGCTTCGAGAAGCACTCTGAGCAGCTCACCTACCCCCAGATCGTTCCCTACACCGACCGCTGCGACTACCTGGCGGCCATCAACAACGAGCTCACCTTTGCCCTGGCCGTCGAGAAGCTGCTGGGGCTTGAGGTGCCGCCCCGGGCCCAGTACCTCCGGGTCATCACCATGGAGCTGCAGCGGATCGCCAGCCACCTCATCGCCTTCGGCACCTTTGCCATGGATTTGGGCGCCACCACCGCCTTCCTCTACTGCTGGCGGGAGCGGGAGAGCATCATCAACCTCCTGGAGGAGATCTCCGGGGCCCGCATGCTCTTCCACTACGTGCGGATCGGCGGCGTGCGCAACGATGTCACCGACGACTGGCTCCGCCGGGTGCGGGCCTTCGTGGACGACTTCATCAGCGACAAGCTGCCCCAGTACCACCGGCTGATCACCGGCAACCGCCTCTTTGTTCGGCGGACCAAGGGCATCGCCGTCCTGACCCCGGAGGATGCCATCGCCTGGGGCGCCTCGGGACCCGTTTTGCGCGGCTCCGGCGTGGCCCGGGACCTGCGCAAGGTGGAGCCCTACTGCGGCATCGAAAAGTACGACTTCAACGTGCCCGTGGGCGAGAACGGCGATGTCTTCGACCGGTACATGGTCCGGATGCTGGAGATGGAGGAGAGCGCCAAGATCATCAAGCAGGCCCTGGAGGGGATCGAGGCGGGTGACGTCATGGCCCCCCTCCCCCGCCGCTGGAAGGTGGAGGGTGAGACCTATGTGCGCACCGAAGGCCCCAAGGGCGAGGTGGGCTGCTACCTGGTCGGCGACGGGAGCGACAAGCCCTACCGCCTCCACTGGCGGGCGCCTTCCTTCGTCCACTTGCAGCTGATCCCCGTGATCAGCAAGGGCCTCCTGATTGCGGACCTGGTGGCCGTCATCGGGAGCCTTGACCCGGTCTTCGGCGAGGTCGACCGCTAAGGCGGGCAAATCCGGCGGAAAGAGGGAGACCCGTGCAGCTTGAGCAGTCGTTGGTTCAATGGGTAGGCAACCTGTACGCGGCCGGCCTGTCCTGGTGGACCAGCCTGGGCATCCCCGAGTGGGTCTGGGTGGCCTTGATGGCGGTCCTCAAGGGGGTCGCGGTCCTCACCTTCCTGCTTCTCAACGTCCTCTTCCTGATCTGGCTGGAGCGGAAGGTGGCCGGGCGCATCCAGCGCCGGCCAGGGCCGATGCACCATGGGCCCCAAGGCATCTTCCAGACCCTCTTTGACGCCCTGAAGCTGGTGATCAAGGAGGACATCATCCCCTCCCAGGCGGACAAGTGGGTCTTCATCACCGCACCGCTGGTGATGATCGCGCCCGCCTTGATGATCTGGGTGGTGATGCCCTTCGGGCCTGATCTCATCGCCCGGGATCTGAACGTCGGCCTCCTCTACGTAAGCGCGGTGAGCAGCTTCAGCATCCTCGCCCTGATCATGGCCGGATGGTCCTCCAACAACAAGTGGTCCACCCTGGGGGCTATGCGGTCGGCGGCCCAGATGATCAGCTACGAGATCCCCCTGGGCCTGGCCCTGGTGGCGGTGGGGATGCTGGCCGGCACCCTCAGCCTGAAGGGGATCGTCGAGGCCCAGCAGGAACGGACCTGGTTCCTCCTCCTCCAACCCCTGGGTTTCCTGGTCTTCATCGTGGCCGCCACGGCCGAGATCAACCGGGCCCCCTTCAACCTGCCTGAGGCCGAGTCGGAGCTGGTCGCCGGCTTCAACACCGAGTACAGCGGCTTCCGGTGGGGTGTCTTCTTCGTGGCGGAGTACGCCAACCTGCTCTTCATGGCGGGGATGGCGGCCACCCTCTTCCTGGGCGGCTGGTCGGGTCCCGCGTTCCTCCCCCCCTTCCTCTGGTGGCTGCTGAAGACGTACCTGTTCGTCTTCCTGATCATGTGGGTGGGGTGGACCCTCCCCCGGATCCGGGTGGACCAGCTCATGGAGCTGGGCTGGAAGTTCCTGATCCCGGTGGGCCTGGCCAACATCGCGCTGACGGGGGTCTTTGTCATCCTCACCTGACGGGGAACCGGCAACTTGACCCGGCCCGGCGCCGGGTCTGGATAGGAGTGTGAGAGCATGGCGAGGATCGCGACCTTCTTCGACGCGGTCTGGAGCATCTTGAAGGGGATGGGGGTCACGTTCCGGGAGATGGTCCGCCCCACCATCACCGAGTTCTACCCCTACACCCGGCCGGAACTCCCCGATGGCGCCCGGGGTATCCCCGTTCTCCTCTCCGACGAGGAAGGCAACCTGAAGTGCGTGGCCTGCGAGCTCTGCGCCAAGATCTGCCCGCCGCAGATCATCGAGATCATCTGGCATCGGGGCGAGGACGGCAAGGGCAAGAAGATCCTGGACGGCTTCAACCTGGATGCCAGCCGGTGCATGTTCTGCGGCCTCTGCGCGGAGGTCTGCCCCTTCGAGGCCATCGCCATGTCGGACGTGTACGAGCTGACGACGGACGATCCCACCACCTTCGTCTACGACATCAAGCGGCTGGCTGAGCTGGGGCGGAAGCAGACCACGCCCATCACCAACTACGGGGTGAAGACCACCTACGTCGGGACCGAGGCCAGCGGCAAGACGGTACCGCTGGACAGCGTGGTCACCCGCCCGGCCGTTGGGCAGCCCGGTTCGGAAAGGACGGCGGTCTCCCAGTGAGCCTGGACCTGATCAGCTTCATCGTTCTCGGCATCATCACCCTCGTCTCGGGCTACCTGGTGGTGGCCAGCGCCAACCTGATGCACGCCGCCCTTTTCCTGGGCTTGAGCTTTGTGGGCGTGGCGGGCATCTACCTGGTCTTGGGCGCTGAGTTCCTGGCCGCGGCCCAGATCCTGATCTATGTGGGGGCCATCACCACGCTGATCGTGTTCGGGATCATGGTCTCCAACCTCCAGGATCTGAAGGCCGGGGGTCGGGGCGTGTGGGCCAGGGTGGTACGGAATTTGGCCTCTTTCCGCCGGGGGCTGGTCCCCCTGGTGGCGGCCGCGGGCTTCGCCATCTTGATGCTGGTCATCTACCGCCAGAGCCTCTGGCCGGCGGAGGCCCCGCCTGCCTCTGGGTCCAACCTGGCGACTGTTGGGAGGCTCCTCTTCACCGAGTATGTGGTCCCCTTCGAGATCGCCTCGGTGATCTTGCTGGCGGCCGTCTTGGGCGCGGTGGCCCTCTCCCGCCGGGATGATCAGCCGCCCGCCGGGAGCACCGGCCAGGCCGCCCCGGCCGCCGAGCGGAAGGAGGGTCGCTGATGGTTCCCCTGCCCTATGTCTTGGGCTTGGCGGCCCTGCTCTTCTCCCTGGGCCTGTACGGGGTCCTCACCCAGCGGAACGCGGTCCGGATCCTCATGGCCATTGAGCTGATGCTCAACTCGGTCAACCTGAACCTGGTCGGCTTCGCTCGGTATTTGGAACCCGACCGTCCCGGCGGCCAGCTCTTCGCCATCTTCGTCATGACGGTGGCGGCGGCGGAGGTCGCCGTAGCGCTGGCGATCATCCTGGTGATCGCCCACCGGCGGGACGACGTGGATATCGACAAGATCAACCTTCTCAAGTGGTAGGTGACGAAGATGGCTGGTCTGGCGTGGCTCATCCCGCTCCTGCCCCTGGCAAGCTGGCTTTACATCGGCCTGCCGAGCCACCGCGCCTCCACCCGCTACGACCGGGTCGGGATCGGGGCCGTGGGGATCGCGTTCCTGCTGAGCCTGGGGGTCCTCTGGGACGTGATCCGGGGCGGCAGCGCGGCAGCCTCGTTCACCTGGGCCGTGCACGGGTCCACGGCCATCACGATCGGCTACCAGGTGGACGGTCTCACCGCGGTGATGCTGGTGGTCGTCACCTTGGTCAGCCTGATGGTGCAGGTCTACTCGCTCGGCTACATGCATGGCGACCGCCGCTACAAGCGGTACTATGCGGTCCTCTCCCTGTTCACCTTCGCCATGCTGGGCCTGGTCCTGGCCGACAACCTGCTCCTCCTCTACATCTTCTGGGAGCTGGTGGGGCTCTCGTCCTACCTCCTCATCGGCCACTGGTTTGAGGATCCGGCCAACGTCCGGGCGGCCAACAAGGCCTTCCTCACCACCCGGGCCGGGGACGTGGCCATGTTTATCGGCATCATGATCCTCTTCAGCCAGACGGGCACCTTCGCCTTCGGCGAGCTGGGCGAGCTGGCCCAGGCGGGCGCCATCTCCGCCCAGGCCCTGGCTCTGGGGGCGATCCTTCTCTTCGCCGGCGCCGTGGGCAAGTCGGCCCAGTTCCCGCTCCACGTCTGGCTGCCCGACGCCATGGCCGGCCCCACGCCGGTGAGCGCGCTCATCCACGCGGCCACCATGGTCGCCGCGGGCGTCTACCTGGTCGGGCGGGCCTATCCGGTCTTTGCCGCCTCGCCTGAGGCGATGCAGGTGGTCGCCTGGATCGGCGGCATCACCGCCATCTTTGCCGCGACCATGGCCCTGGTCCAGGCCGACATCAAGAAGGTGCTGGCCTACTCGACGGTCAGCCAGCTGGGCTACATGATGCTGGGCCTGGGCCTGGGTGGGTACACCGCGGGGCTCTTCCACCTGATCACCCACGCCTTCTTCAAGGCCCTTCTCTTCCTGGGGTCGGGCTCGGTCATCCATGCCACCGGCACCCAGGATATGCACCAGATGGGTGGGCTGATCCGGAAGATGCCCATCACCGGCTGGACCTGGATCATCGGCTCGGCGGCTTTGGCGGGCATTCCGCCCCTGGCCGGCTTCTGGAGCAAGGATGAGATCCTGCTGACGGCCTACTACGCCAACCCCACCCTCTTCTGGATCGGGGTGGTGGCGGCGGCCATGACGGCCTTCTACATCACCCGGGCCACCTGGCTCACCTTCTTTGGCGCGCCGCGCGATGCTGAGCGGTACGCCCAGGTCCAGGAGTCGCCCCGGGTAATGACGGTCCCCTTGGTGATCCTGGCGGTCCTGGCAGCCACCGTCGGCTTCCTGGGGGCTCCGCCCTTGGGCGCCCCCTTTGCCCAGCTGGTCCACTTCGGTGAGGTCCATCACCTGGAGATGACCAGCGTGGTCACCTGGGGCGTGACCGCGGCGTGGGTCCTGGGGGTCCTGGTGGCGCTCGCCATCTACGCGGGCGGCTGGATCTCCCGGCAGCGGATCATCAGCGGGCTCCGCCCGGTCTACACCCTGCTCAAGAACCGGTACTACATCGACGACGCCTACGACTACCTCTTCGTCAAGGGGAGCATCGGGCTCGCCTACGTGGTGGGCTGGCTCGACCGGGTCGTGGTGGACGGGATCGTCAACGGGGTGGCGGCCATCACCCGCTGGTTTGCCGACGCCACCGGGCTCTTTGACCGCGAGGTGGTGGACGGCGCCGTCAACGGCGTGGCCGATGGGGTCTCCGTTGGCTCCCAGGCGTTCCGGCGCCTGCAGAGTGGTCTTGTTCAGTCCTACATCCTGGCCATGGCTGTGACCGTGGTCCTGGGGCTGGCGATCTTTGTCATAGGGGGATAAGCGGCGATGCTGACGGCCCTAGTCTTCACGCCCCTGGTGGGGGCCTTGGTCATCCTCTTCATGAACAAGGAGAAGGAGCAGCAGATCCGCCGGACCGCGCTGGCCTTCTCCCTGATCCCGCTCCTCATCGTCCTGCTCATGGCCTTCCAGTTCGAGCCTGGGGCGGGGATGCAGTTTGTGGAGCGGTATGAGTGGATCCCGAGCATCGGGGTGAGCTACTACCTTGGCACCGACGGGATCAGCTTCCCCATGCTCGTGGTGACCGCGCTGGTGACGCCCCTGGCCATCCTGGCCTCCTTCTCCATCACCCACCGGGTGAAGGAGTTCTTCGCCCTCTTCCTCCTCCTGGAGACGGGGATGCTGGGGGTCTTCGTGGCGCTGGACTACTTCCTCTTCTACATCTTCTGGGAAGTGGTCCTGGTCCCCATGTACTTCCTGATCGGCATCTGGGGTGGGCCCCGGCGCCAGTACGCCTCCATCAAGTTCTTCATCTACACCCTGGCGGGCAGCGTGGTGATGCTGGTCGGGATCCTGGCCCTCTACTTCGCGAGCGGCCTGGGAACCTTCGACATGCTGGCCATCGCGGAGCACGGCAGGCTCGGCCGGTTCGACCCCACCTTCCAGGTCTGGGTCTTCCTGGCCCTCTTCTTCGGCTTCGCGGTCAAGGTGCCCATCTTCCCCTTCCACACCTGGCTGCCTGACGCCCACGTGGAGGCGCCCACCGGCGGCTCCATGGTCCTGGCCGGTGTGCTCCTGAAGATGGGAACCTACGGCTTCTTCCGCATCGCCGTCCCCACCCTGCCGGAGGCGGCCGCCCAGTTCGCCTTCCCCATGGCCCTTCTGGGTGTGATCGCCATCGTCTACGGGGCCCTGGCGGCCATGGCCCAGCCGGACCTGAAGAAGATGGTGGCCTACTCCTCCATCAGCCACATGGGCTACGTGGTCCTGGGGATCGCCGCGGGGGTGGCCGGCGGGAGCACCATGGCCATGAACGGCGCCCTCTTCGTCATGGTCTCCCACGGGATCATCTCCCCGCTCATGTTCTTCCTGGCGGGCACCATGGTCTACGAGCGGACCCACACCCGGATGATCCCCGAGATGGGCGGTCTCTGGAGCCAGGTGCCCGTGGTGGGGACCGTCTTGGCCTTCGCCGCCTTCGCCAACCTGGGGCTGCCGGGGCTGTCAGGCTTTGCCGGTGAGTTCTTCACCTTTGTCGGCAGCTTCCCCGTCTACACCACACTGGTGATCGTGGGCGCCTTGGGCCTGATCCTGACCGCGGGGTACCACCTGTGGATGATGCAGCGGGTCCTTTTGGGTGAGCCCAAGGGGAGCCCCGGCGGGATGGTGGACATCACCGGACGGGAGCTGGTGGTCAGCGTGCCCCTGATGGCCCTCACCCTGGCCCTGGGGATCTTCCCGCCCCTCCTCCTGGATCTGGTCAACCCCTCGGTGGTGGCGCTGATCAACCAGGTGCAGCTCGCGCTGGGAGGCTTCTGAGCCATGGCCGTCACGGGTATGAACTTCACCCTGCTCTTGCCTGAACTGATCCTGGTGGCCACCGGGATCCTGCTGGTGCTGCTGGATCTGTTCACGGAGCAGAAGCGGGTGCTGGTCTACGCGGGGCTGGCAGGGGTGCTCGCATCCCTGCTGGCCCTGATCCCCGGCTTCGGCACCACCGCCTCCATCTGGGCTGACATGATCCAGGTGGACAGCCTGGCCGGCTTCTTCAAGATCGTCTTCCTGGCCGTCACTGCGCTGGCCCTCCTGGTCTCCCTGGAGTACGTGGAGCGGCGCCAGATCCAAGCCGGGGAGTTCTACGCCCTTCTCATCTTCGCGACGGTGGGCATGTTCCTCATGGCCAGCTCCCTGAACCTCCTGGTCATCTACCTGGGGCTGGAGCTGGTCGCCATCGCGAGCTACGCGCTGGTGGGGCTCTTGAAGCAGGACGGGCGGTCGGTGGAGGCCTCCATCAAGTACCTCCTGGTGAGCTCGGCCACCTCCGCCGTCTTCCTCTTCGGCATCTCCCTGGTCTACGGCACCACGGGAAGCCTCGCCCTGCCCCAGATCGCCCAGGCCCTGGCGGCGGGCGCGGCCAGCCAGCCCGTCCTCTTCGCGGGCATGCTCTTCCTCTTGGCGGGGCTGGCCTTCAAGGTGGCCGCCTTCCCCTTCCACATGTGGGCGCCCGACACGTACGAAGGCTCCCCCACGCCCATCTCCGCCTTCCTGATCACGGGGGCTGAGGCGGCGGGCTTTGCGGCGCTGCTGCGGGTCTTCCTGGTGGGGCTGCCCGGGCTGGCCGATGCGTGGACCACCATCTTTGCGGCCCTCTCGGTCCTCACCATGACCTACGGTAACGTGACCGCCATCAGCCAGACCAAGATCAAGCGGCTCATGGCCTATTCGGCCATCGCCCAAGCGGGGTACGTCCTGGTGGGTCTGGCGGTGGCGACGGGCCAGGGCACCGCGGCCATGCTCTACTACCTCCTGGTCTATGCCTTCATGACCGTGGGCGCCTTTGCCGTCATCATCCTGGTGGCCAACAGCGGCGCCGGCGAGGAGATCAGCGACTTCCGGGGCCTGAGCCAGCGGTCGCCCTTCTTCGCCTGGGCCTTGGTCATCTACTTCCTCTCGCTGATCGGCATCCCGCCCACCGCCGGCTTCTTCGGCAAGCTGAACCTCTTCAGCGCCGCCATCGCCGCGGATATGACTTGGCTGGCGGTGGTCATGGTGATCAACAGCGTCATCTCGGCGCCGTACTACTTCAAGGTGATCCGGACCATGTTCCTAGAGGAGGCGGCCGAGGCCGAGCCCGTGCGGGCGCCCGCCAGCCTCACCTGGGCGACGGCCATCACGTTGGTGGTCACCATCCTGCTGGGGCTGGTCCCCGACCAGGTCTACAGCTGGGTCCGCCTGGTGGCCGGGGCCCTCTGACCCTCCAGCGCTGGAGGCGGATCGAACGACCAACGAAGCCCCTGGGCATCAGCCCAGGGGCTTTCTTGATCTTCCTCTCTCTCGTCTCGCTCGGCAAGGCTTTTGGCACCTGGAGGCCCTGCCCCGCCCTCGGCCCGCTGGGTGCGGAGACGGGGCGGGAACGGGTGGGATCAGCCAGCCCGCCCCTTCCCCTCCTGGTTGGCCTCGGCCAAATCATCCCGGACGCTTCCGGCCGCCAGGGCCACCCCGCTCCGGTGGGCCGCCTGGGCGATCATGTGGGTGCTGACGGGCGAGATAAAGAAGATGAGGGCCACCGCCGCCAAAGGGCGGATCATCACCACCCCGTGCTGGAGGGAGGCGAGCCAGGTCACGCCCAGACCCAAGAGTAGGATGGCCACCGTGCCCACGATCCCTGAGGCGTGGAGCCGGTTGTAGACGTCGGGGAACCGGATGAGGCCGATGGACCCCAAGAGCATCCAGAGGGCCGCGATGAGGATGAGGAGTTCAGCGGCGGTCTCCATCGATGGGCCACCCCTTCCCCAGGTAGTTGGCCAGGGCCAGCGTCCCCACGAAGGAGACAGCCGCCAAGACCAGCATGGCGTCGAAGAAATCGCCCCGAGCGCGCACGCTCCAGACACCCATGATGGCCACCAAATGGACCCCGGCCGCCTCCAAAGCCATGGCCCGGTCCGGCGCCGTGGGGCCCAGGATCACCCGGGCCAGGGCCAGGGCCAAGGAGAGGCCCAAGACCGCCAGGGCGAGATCGAGGAAGGTCATCGTTCCCACACCTCCCGCACCAGCCCCTCAAAGAGCTGCTCTGACTGGGCCACGCTCTCCGGGTCCTTCAGGTCCACCGCGTGGACGTAGAGCCGGCTCCGGTCGGGAGAGAAGCAGACGGAGACCGTTCCCGGGGTGAGGGTGATCAGGTTGGCGACCGTCACCCGTTGCCAGTCCGACAGGGCCGTGACGGGCACGGCCACAATCCCCGGCTGGCGGCCCCGGGGATCGAGGATGAAGCGGCTCACCCACAGGGCCGACTTCAGCTGCTCCCACAAGAGCCGGGCCACCAGCTTCACGGCGCCCCAGGGGGCGCTCAGGTAAAAGCGGCGGCCGTCCTGGCGGACCACCAGCCACGTCAGAAGGGCGCCCACCCCAAAGCCGGCCAGCAGGTTGAGCCAGGAGAAGGGCTCAAAGAAGGAGGCCCAGAGGAGAGCGACCGTCAGGTTCATGAGGAGTTGTCCCATACCTCCACCCCTCCTTGGGGGCGTCTAGAGTCCGGCGTGGGCCAAGACGGCAGCCGCCTGCGGCCCGAGGACGGCGGCCACATACCGGGCCGGATCCATCAGCTCGAGCGCGGTGGCGTAGCTGTAGTCGAAGACGAAGGAGGCGCCCAGACCCATGCCGACCGAGATGAGGAGCAACGCGGCCGCAGGCCACACCAGCGGCGAGGTGGCCCGGGCGTCCAGCCGCCGCTCACCCCGGTCCGGCCCCCAGTAGACGTAGCGCCAGATCTTGATCATGGAGAAGAGGGTCAGGAAGCTCACGGCCACGCTGATGGCGACCACCAGGTACCCTCCCGCCTGCAGGCCGCCCACCATCAGGGCCAGCTTGCTGAAGAAGCCCGAGAAGGGCGGCATCCCCGCGAGGGACAGACCGCTCATGAAGAAGACCGCGGCCAGGACTGGATGGCTCCTGAGCAGGCCGCTCATCCGCTCCAGGTGGCTGGTCCCCGTCACCTCTTCGGTGGCCCCGGCGGTCAGGAAGAGCCCCGTCTTGATCACCATGTTGTGGACGATGTGGTAGATGCCGCCGGCCAAGGCGACGGGCGTGTAGAAGCCCAGCCCCATCAGCATGTAGCCGATCTGGCTCACGATGTGGAAGGCCAGGATCCGCTTGAAGTCCATCTGGGCCACGGGTCCCAGCACGCCCAGGACCATGGTGAAGCTGGCCAGGACCAGGAAGAGCCCGTGATGGGTGACGCTCACCTGGGCCACGAAGATCAAGGTGAAGACCCGGAAGAGGGAGTAAATCCCCACCTTGCTCAAGAGGGCCGCGAACAGGCCGGCGATGGCCGTCGGTGCGGTGGGGTAGCTGTAGGGCAGCCA
Source organism: Bacillota bacterium (assembly GCA_017577405.1). Taxonomy (GTDB): domain Bacteria; phylum Bacillota; class Limnochordia; order Limnochordales; family Limnochordaceae; genus Limnochorda. Next base: position 56,474 of record PIUA01000020.1, on the reverse strand, counting down.
GAAGTAGAGGGGGAAGATGGCCGCCTTCAGCCCGAAGACCACCACGAAGACCACCGCGATGACCAAGAGCCATCCCTGATCGGGGGCGCTGGCCACCTTGACGGCCAGGTCGGCCATGTTGACCGTGCCCAGGGTCCGGTAGAGGATGGCCACCCCTACCAGGAAGAAGGCGGAGGAGAGGGTGTTGATGATGACGTACTTCAGGCCCTCCTGGAGCTGGAAGCGCTCCCCGCCCAGGGTGAGGAGGACGAAGGAGGCGAGGAGTGTCACCTCATAAAAGACGAAGAGGTTGAAGAGGTCCCCGGTCAGGAACGCGCCGTAGACGCCCGCCAGCTGGACGTGGAAGAGCGGGTAGAAGAAGGCCCGCTGCCGCGCCTCATCCAGGGAGCGGACGGCGAACCAGAAGGTGATGGCCCCGACCACGCCTGCGACCAGCACCAAGAGCACGTTGAGCCGGTCGGCGACGAAGAGGATACCGTAGGGGGCCGGCCAGTCCCCCGCCCGGTAGACCAGAGGCCCCTCCCGCAGGACCGTGGTGAAGAGGATCAGATCGGCTACGAGGGCGGCCAGCACGCCGGCAGCCCCCACGGCCCGCTGGTAGCGGAGGCGGCCGTGGCCCAAAATCAACAGGACGGCGAAGAGAAGGCTGACCACCACCGGCAGGACAGGCAGGTTGCTCAACGGCGCCAGTTGGAGATTACTCATGGGGTTCCTCCACGCTCCGAAGATCTTCCATGTCGTCGCTCCCCCGGCTCTGGATGGCCTTGTAGGCCAGAACCAGGACGAAGGCGGTGCTGGCGAAGCCGATGACGATCGCGGTCAGGATCAGGGCCTGGGGGAGCGGGTCGGTGTAGGCCAGCCCCCCGCCGGCCGTGGGGATCCCCCGCCCCACAATGGGCGGCCCGCCTCGCTTCACGCCACCGGAAATGAAGAGCATCAGGTTGGTGGCATGGGAGATGAGCATCGTCCCCAGGACGACCCGGAGCACCTCCCGCTGGAGGAGCAGGTAGACGCCGGCACCCACCAGCAGCCCGATGACCAACGAGGTCAGGAGTTCCACGGCTCGCCCCCCTCTCCTTCCGGCCGGCTCCCCACCCGGACCTCTCCGGCTCCAGGGGCCGCCGGTGCCTCCCGCCCGGCGCCGGCGTCATCCTCCTCCTCGTCCCCACCCCGGTCGCCGGAGATGTTGAGGATGACCGACTGGGTGGTCCCCACCACCACCAGGAAGACCCCCAGGTCGAAAAGCTGGGCCGTGGTCAGCTCCACCTCCACGCCGCCGAGAAGGACCGTGCCAAAATAATGGGTCAGGAACGGCTGGCCCAGCACAAGGCCGATGAGGCCTGTCCCCGCCGCGCAGAAAAGACCAAGGCCGATGAGAACCCACCCGGGCACGGGGATGTACTTGGCCCCCGCACTGCGGCCGCCCACCACCGCCTGGAGCACCAGGGCGGAAGCGGCCACCAGGCCGGCGATGAAGCCGCCTCCGGGCTCGTGGTGGCCCCTCAAGAAGAGGTAGAGGGCCAAGGCCAGGATGAGCGGTGTCGCGAGCCGGGCAATCATCCGCGGGATGAAGGCGTCCATCAGAGCCCCTCCCCCTCCTGCCTCTCAGCCGCCTCCCGCCGGGTCCGGCGGATCCGGCTGCCGACCAGCATGTAGACGCCGAGGGCGGCGATGGAGAGAACCGTGATCTCGCCCAAGGTATCCAGCCCGCGGAAGTCGACCAGGATCACGTTGACGATGTTCCGCCCGCCGCCCAAGGGCAGGCTGTTTTCGATGAAGTACTGGGAGATCGGCTCAAAGAGCTGGGTCCCGTTGGCCCGGATGGAGAGCCAGCTGACCATCGCCCCCGACAGGACCGCGACGGCCAGGTTGAGGCGCCGCCGTCCGGCCGCCACGGGCTTGCGCTCCAGCTTGGGGAAGTGGACGAAGGCCAGGAGCAGGAGCACCACCGAAACCGACTCCACCACCAGCTGGGTCAAGGCCAGGTCGGGCGCCTGCCAGTGGACCCAGAGGAGGACCACCGAGTAGCCGACCACGCCCAGGGTGATGATGGCAGCCAACCCGCTCCGGGTCCGAACCACGAAGAGGGTGCCGGCCACCATCGCCGCCAGGAGGACCAGCTCCACCACCGTGGGCGACGCCAGATCCAGCGGCCGCAAGGCAAAGCCGCCGTTGGCCAAGACGGTCCCGCCCACCAGGACGACGAAGGCGATCAGGATGTAGAGCAGGTAGTCGGCCAGGCGACCCGTCATGTGGCGGTCGGTCACCCGCTGGGCCAGGCCCATGAGGCCGTTGAGGAAGGCCTGGTACGCCCGCTCCGCGGTCCAGCGGGTGGTGAGTCGCTCCAGGAGGGCCCGCAGCCGGTGCCGCGCCGGGTAGAACGCCAGAGCCCCCACCAGGGCTGTGGCGCTCATGAGGAAGGGCGCGTTCACCCCATGCCAGAGGGCGGCGTGGATCTCCACCGGTTGACCCGCCAGGGCGGAGGCGGCCGGATCAATGAGGGAGCCTGTCACCAGATGGGGTCCCAATCCCACCAGCACCGCCACCGCGGTGAGGAGCCCGGGGCTGAGGAGCAAGGCGGGCGACGCTTCCCGGGCCGGACGAGGCGTGGTCCCCCGGGCCTGACCGTCGAAGACCTCATGGAAGAGGACGAAGGAGTAGAGGGCCGTGAGCAGGCTGGCCACCGTGGCCACCCCGGGCAGGAGCCACGCCAGGCCGCCCATCAGGCTTCCCGCCTCCACCAGGCTGGTGAAGATCAGCTCCTTGCTGATGAAGCCGCTCAGCAAGGGAACCCCGGCCAGGGAGAGAGCGCTCAGGGTCATGAAAGCCGCGCTCCAGGGCATAGCCCGCCGCAACCCGCCCAGCTTGGCCAGGTCCCGGGTGCCCGTCTCGTGGTCGACGATGCCCACCACCAGGAAGAGGGCTCCCTTAAAGGTGGCGTGGTTGAAGAGGTGGAAGGCGGCCGCGCCCAGCGCCCCCGGCGTGCCCAGCCCCAGGGCGGCCATGATGAACCCCAGCTGGGAGACGGTCGAGTAGGCCAGGAGCGCCTTGAGATCCCGCTGGCGGAGCGCGGTGTAGGACCCCACCAGCATGGTGAGCAGCCCCACGACCACCACCGGGTAGGTCCAGGCAGCGGTGCCGCCCAGAACCAGGCTGAGCCGACCCACCAAGTAGAGCCCCGCCTTGACCATGGTCGCCGAGTGGAGGTAGGCGCTGACCGGTGTGGGCGCCTCCATGGCCGACGGCAACCAAATGTGGAAGGGCACCTGGGCCGACTTGGTGAAGGCGCCCGCCAAGATCAGCCCGACGATCCACGGGTAGAAAGGATGGGCCTGGATCTCCGACGCCTTCAGGGCCAGCTCCCGCACCGAAAGGGTGCCCGCGCTCAAGGAGAGGAGCAGGAGGCCCACCAGCATCGCGAAGCCGCCGATGACGGTGATGACGAGCGCTTTCAGGGCGCCCTCCCGGGAGGCCTCCCGCTCGTGCCAGTACCCGATGAGGAGAAAGCTGCTGATGCTGGTCAGCTCCCAGAACATGTAGAGCACCAGCAGGTTCTCCGCGAAGACGACGCCCAGCATGGAGCCCATGAAGAGGAGCAGGTAGAGGACAAACTTCGAGTGATCCTCGTCAGGCCCCAGGTAGAAGCGGCTGTACCAGAGGACCAGCGTCCCGATCCCCGCGATGAGGAGGGCGAAGAGCAAGGACCAGCCGTCCAGCCGGAAGCTCAGCGCCAGGCCCAGCTCCTCGATCCACCCGTGGCTCCACACGAGCCCCCCAGGGGGCAGGGCACCCACCTGGGCCACCAGCCACGCGAAGATGGCCAGCGGCACAGCCAAAGCGACGGAAGCCAGCTTCGAACCCGCCCGGTGGCCGAACAAAGCCACCAGACCCGCAGCGACGAAGGGCAGCGTCAAGACCGTTGGCAGCATCGGATCCTCATTTCCTGTCGTCCTCGACGGGAAGGACTATCGTTCTTAGTTCCTATCGACAGGGGACGCCCCTGCCCTGAGGCCTCCGGGAGAAGAATCCCCCATTGGACCTCCGGAAGACGCTTCATGAGGAGAACGAGCAGACCGACGGCTAAGGCACCAGGGCTTCCGCCAGCGGCTCGTCGGCCTCGTCGTCCCCTTCCCCTTCCTCACCCTCCACCTCCACCACTCCCTGCTCCCACTCCAGGAAGGCCAGGGCCAGGTCGTCCTGGACCGTGTGCGCCACCAGCGGCACCCCGGTCCGGTAGGCCGCCTGGGCCACCACATGGCTGCTGACAGGAGAGGTGAGGAAGATGATCAGAATGATGAGAAGGGGCTTCAGGAACAACTTTCCGTGCACGAGGGAGCCCAGGATGGACAGGCCGCCCCCAAGGAGAAGCGCACCGCCTGAGGTGGAGATGGAGGCGGCGTGCAGCCGGTTGTACACATCCTGGAACTTGAAGGTCCCGTAGCTGCTGATGAGCAGCACCAGGGCCCCCAGGAGAATCATGACTTCAGCCACGATCATCATCGACAGGCCGCCCCTTCCCCAGATAGTTGGCGATGGCAACGGTCCCCACGAAGGAGATGGCGGCCAAGACCAAGGCCGCATCCATGAACTCGGTGTGGCCGCTGCGGAGGCTCCAGGTCCCCATGATGGCCAGGAGGTTCACCCCCGCGAGCTCCAGACCCATCGCCCGGTCGGCGGCGGTGGGGCCCAGCACCACCCGGGCGAAGGCCAGCGCCAACGAGAGGCCGAGAACGGCCAGAGCCACATCCAAGAGGACGCTCAATCCCACACCCCCCGCACCATCCGCTCGAACAGCCGCGCCGACGCAACCATGTGGCCGCGCGGGTTCAGATCCAGCACATGGACGTACACCCGCGATCGGTCCGGCGACAGCATGGTCGAGACCGAGCCGGGGGTGTAGGTGATCATGTTGGCCACCATCAACTTCTGCCAGGGTTTCTCCACTTCGAAGGGGATCTCGATGATGCCAGGCTCGGGCCGGCTGCGAGGGTTGAGGATCGTCCATGCCACGTCGATGGTTCCCTTCACCTGTTCCACCAAGAAACGGAGGATAAACCAGATGACGCCCCCCACCGCGCTCAGGTAGAAGCGTTGCCCCGTTGCCCGGGCCGTGAGCCAGGTGAGGACCGCCCCAACCCCAAACCCCAACACGGCCGTCGAAAGGGTGTACGATTCGGTGACCACGATCCAGGCCAGGGTTACGACCAGATTGAGGAGAAGCTGGCCCACGCTATGGCTCCTTCCCGAGTGGTATTCCGAACCCTCAGCCGCACAAGCTTGGCTGGGCCTCTGCCCGAGGCGCGGAGAACCAGCAGATGGTGCCGGCCCGTGGCGTGTCGGCCCCACAAGGCTTCCGGGGCGCTGCCAGAAGGTCCGGCAGCGGCACATGGAGGAAATCGGAAACGTGCCTGTGGACGCGCCTCGAAAAGGGTGGAAGACACTCCTAGTGTACGGTACAGAAGTGTTCCCGTCAAGTTTTAGGCCATTTTGGGCGGTCTTTGCCGGCCCCGGAGAGGCGTTCTCAGGCTGGAGTTCACAGGCAGGGGTTGGGCCGTAGGGACCGGCACCCGGGGTGCGGACAACGAGAAAGGCCCTTCGGAACCTGCTTCCGAAGGGCCTTTAGCCCCGATAACCACAGCGTATTACACGCCTGATTGTGGCAGGAAAGCAAATGCTCACCCGGAAACAGGTGGTAGGCAATAGCACTTGTGGGTATACTTGAGCGATTGGCTCCCCAATGGCTCCCCAAAGGCAATGTGGCATCGGGGAGCCAAACAAGAAGCCCACCGGAAAACCGCTTCCGGTGGGCTTTTGCCTTGGTGGACCCGAGGGGATTCGAACCCCCGACCTCCGCGTTGCGAACGCGGCGCTCTCCCAACTGAGCTACAGGCCCGCAGCAAGGTCTAGTATACACCGACCGCGGTCGGGACGCAAGCTCAAGTTCAATCTTGGTGCCGCGGGTCGAAGGCGTCCCGCACCCCATCCCCCAGGAAGCTCCAGGCCAGGACCGATGCGGCGATAAAGAAGCCCGGCGCCAAGATCCACGGGTAGCGGCTGAGCGCGGCCAGGTTCTGCCCGTCGCTCAGCATCAACCCCCAGCTGGCTTGGGGCTCCTGAATACCCAGACCGATGAAGGAGAGGCTCGCCTCCGACAAGATGAACCCGGGCAGCTGGATGGTCATGGAGACGATCAGGTAGGAGAGGGTGTTGGGGATGATGTGCCGGCGGATGATCCGCCAGGTGCTGGCTCCCGCCGCCCGAGCCCCTTCGACGAACTCCTGGGCCCGCAAGGAGAGGACCATCCCCCGGATCACCCGGGAGAGGCCTGCCCAGCCGATGAACCCGATGATCACCGTCACCAGGAAGAACCGGGTGGTGGAGGACAAGCCCACGGGCAGAATGGCCGAGAGGGCCACCAGGAGGTAGAACTGGGGGATGCTGATGATGATCTCGGCGATCCGCATCATCACGTTGTCCACCTTGCCCCCGAAGTAGCCGGAGGTGGCCCCGTAGACCAGGCCGATGGTGGTGCTGATCAGGATGCCGATGACCCCCACGAAGAGGGTCCGGCGCCCCCCGTACCAGATCCGGGAGAGGATGTCCCGCCCGTACAGGTCGGCGCCCAGGGGGTAGATCACCGCCGGCGGATCGACCCCGTACAGGTGGATGTCCGTCTCAAACAGGCCCAACACCTTGTAGCGATGGCCCCGCACGAAGAACTTGATGGGGAACTTCCCCAGGGAGGGATCGGGTTCGTAGCGGTGCAGGCCCCGGTCCACCTTCGTGTAGGCATAGACGTAGGGCCAGGTGAGCCGCCCGTTCTCATCCCGGAAGTGGATCTTGGTGGGCGGCAGGTAGAACAGGTCCCGGTTGGTCTGGCCCTCCGGGTAGGGCGCAAAGAACTCGGCAAAGATGCAGATGACGTGCAAGACGATCAGGAAAACGCCTGCCACCATGGCCACCCGGTTCCGGCGGAGCCGGCTCCAGGCGATGGCCATGGGCGACCGGGACTGGATCCCTGCTTCAGCGGGCACCTGCGGCAGTTGAGCTTCCACGGCTGGCGACGACATGGCGAGCCTCCTCCGTAGCTGGGGTCAATCGTACCGGATCCTGGGGTCGGACACCGCCAAGAGCACGTCGGCGATTAGGTTGCCGATGACCAACAAAGCACCGCCGACCAGGAGACTCCCCATCACCAGCCAGTAGTCCCGGCTTAAGACAGCACCCAGGATCAGCTTGCCGAGGCCAGGGTAGTTGGTCACCTGCTCGGTCAGGGCCGCGCCGCTCAGGATCATCCCCAGGTCGAACCCAAAGAGGGTGATCAGCGGGTTGAGGGCGTTCCGCAGGGCGTGCTTGTAGATGACCGATCGCTCCGGGAGGCCCTTGGCCCGGGCCGTCCGGACGTAGTCCTGACGGAGCTGGTCCAAGAGCTGGGCCCGCATGTACCGGGAGACGGAAGCGATCTGGGAGGTGGCCAGCACCGCCACGGGGATGATCAGGTGCCGGATCCGGTCGACCACCCGCTCGGGCCAGGTCATCCAGGCGTAATCGATGCTTGTCGCCCCACCCACCGGCAGGGGCCACTGGTAGACCACCACCAGGTAGAGCAGGATCAGGGCCAGGAAGAAGTTGGGAATGGAGAGGCCCACGTAGGAGAAGAAGCTGAAGATCCGGTCCCCCACGGAGTACTGGCGGACCGCCGAGTAGATGCCGATGGGGATGGCAATGATCCAGGCCAGCAGGCTGGCGCTGACGGTGAGGAGGATGGTGTTGAGGGCTCGGGAGCCGATGAGGTAGGCAACGGGCGCGTTGTACGAGAAAGAGCGGCCCATATCCCCGTGAAAGACCATGTTCTTCAGCCAGACCAGGTACTGGACCAGGGGCGGCTGGTCCAGGCCAAACTGGCGGGCCATGGCCTCCAGCGTCTCAGGCCGAATCTGAGGGCTCATTCGGAACTGATCCAGAAAGCTGCCCGGGGCAAGCTGCATGATGAAGAAGCTGACGATGCTGATCCCCAGCAGCATGGGGATCAGGTAGAGCAGCCGGCGTGCGATGTAGCGGAACATGACTTCACCCTCTCCACGGCCTGAGACAGGCCATGAACGCCACCCCCAGAGCCCGGAAGCAGGGAGCCCTCGCTCCCCGCTTCCGGACCGTGGGATGGTTCGGTTCGCTTCGTTCCGACCGACTACCGGTCGAGCCAGATCTCTTCGACGTTCCAGAGCGCCTCGAAGGCCACGTTGGCCGCGTAGGCGGTGGGCCGGTAGTTCTTCAGCTCAGGCACGTAGACCTGGTAGCTGTTGGGAACCACCGTGTAGATGAGGGGCTGCTGCTCGCCGGCGATCTCCTGGTACCGGTAGTAGAAGCGGATGCGCTCCTCCTCGTCCAGGATCTTGACGCCCTCGTCGAAGATGTAGTCCAGCTCGGCCTCCCAGTCGGTCGCGGGCGACGTCTGCCCGGGCCACCACATGTGGAGCCCACCGCTGGAATGCCAGACGTTCCGGCCGCCGTTGGGATCGATGCCGCCGCCGGTCAGGCCGATGATGATCGCATCCCAGCCCTCGCCGCTGATCAGGTGGTCGACCAGCACGTTGAAGTCGATGGGCCGGAAGTTGACCTTGATGCCCAGCTTGCCCAGGTCCTCAGTGAGGAGGTTCCCGATGGCCTCCCGCTGGGTGTTCCCCGCGTTGGTCAGGAGGGTGAACTCCACCGGGTTCCCGTCGCTGTCGCGCAGGATGCCGTCGGCGCCCCGGGTGAACCCGGCCTCGGCCAGGAGTTCAGCCGCCTTCTCCAGGCTGTAGGGGTACTGAGGCACGTTGGGCGTGTAGAAGAGGGTGTTGGCCGGCGACTCAGGCCCGTAGGCCGGCACCGCCTCGCCGTTGTAGATGGCGTCCGCGATGGACTGGCGGTCCATGGCGTGGGAGACGGCCTGCCGGAACTTGGTGTTGGTGAACCAGTTGATCTTGGGCGCCGGCACCGTGTTGGGGTTCTGGTTGAAGACGACGAACTGGCTGTCGAAGGTGGGCCCCGAGTTGTGGAGGACCGCCCGGAGCCGGCCCGACTCGATCAGCGCGCGGTACTCCGGCGCCTTGGACGCGGGCAGCCCCATCACGTCCAGGTCACCGTTCCGGAAGGCCAGGTCCATCGACTCGAGGCTGTCGAAGGAGCGGATGACGAACCGGGTCAGGTAGGGCAGCTGGTTGCCCTCCTGGTCCACCTTCCAGTAGTTGGGGTTCCGCTGCAGGAGGACATACTCGCCGGGCCGGAAGTCCACCATGCGGTAGGGGCCGGTCCCGATGATCTCACTGGCGGGCGTGGCCACGCTCCAGACCTCGTTGAAGGTCCCAGCCTCGTAGTAGGGCCGCAGGATGTGGGCCGGCACGATGGGGATCGAGATCTGCCGGAGAATGGGCACGAAGACGTCAGGCAGGTGGAAGCGGACCGTGTAGTCGTCCACCTTTTCGTAGGTCAGGGGCTGGCCGGCGACCAGGAGCCCATCCCGGAAGTTGTTGGGGATGTTGGGGTCGTAGACCAGGTCGAACGAGAAGATGACGTCGTCGGCGGTGAGGGGGTGGCCGTCATGCCACGTGACGCCCTGGCGGAGGTAGAAGGTGTAGGTGAGCCCGTCCTCGCTGACCTCCCACTTGTAGGCCAAGCTCGGCACAACCTCGGCCGTGACGCCGTCGACAGCCACGAGGCCTTCGAAGACGTGCTGGAGCACGTCGTTGGAAGAGCTCTCCTTGTACAGGTAGTAGTTGAAGGTCTTCGGGTCCGAGATCTGGCCCGTTCGGAGCGTCCCGCCGTAGCGGCCGATCTCAGGCACCTCGACGACGGCGGGGACCACGCCTTCGGCCCAGGCTCCCGGGCTGAAGACGGCCACCAGCGCCAGTGACAGGACCATCGCGATCCATCGCTTCACCTATACTCGCCTCCTTCGCTTCTTTGATGTGACCCCGCGGTGCGGTCTTGGACGTTGCCCACTTCACCGGGAAGGCATGGCCCCCGGTCCCCTCGCCCGCCTCTCCGGGCAGTGGCCCCGTACCGGACGTCCCATGTTTTGGCTCATGATTCGTCACAAGGCCCGCGCCTCCTTCCGTCCCTCCCCCACCTCCCCTTCTGGCCGCCCCTTCCAGCGGCTCCTTCCGGCAGGGCCGGACCTTGGGGTGGCTTGCCCGGCTGGGGGACATCCTACAAGGGGAGGGAGCGCGGTGCCTCTGGAGTTGACGGTGACGGTGCCCATCCTTGGGGGGAGCCTCCCGCCCCTGCCCCCGCGGGCTGTTCCCGAGCGCTGGACCGACGGGTACCCTGCCGGTGAGGCCAGCCTCCACGGCTCCATCAGCCGGGCCGCTCCCCTCGCCCGGGCCGTGGGCCGGGCCCGGCCCGATCCCGCGGGCCTGGACTGGTTCCTGCTGGCGTGGCGGCTCCACCTTCTGGAGCCCACCGACCGGGGGGAGCTCCTGGCCCCCAAGGTCTTGGCCCAGCGCTGGCAGCAGGTGGGCGTCATCCCCTACCCCCACCAGCTGGAGACGGCCCGGCGGGTGGTGGAGGAGCTGGACGGGCGGGCCATTCTGGCAGATGAGGTGGGCCTGGGCAAGACCTTGGAGGCGGGCCTCATCCTTAAGGAGTACTTGCTGCGGGGCCAGGTGGAGCGGGCCCTCATTCTGGTGCCCCCCAGCCTCATCCTTCAGTGGGACCACGAGCTGCGGGAGAAGCTGGAGATCGACCCCGTCATCCAGCGCCACCCGTCAGACTGGGAGCGGTCCGGGGTGATCCTGGGCTCTTTGGATCTGGCCAAGCGGTCCCCCCACCGGGAGATCCTCCTGGAACAGACCTTCGACCTTCTCATCGTGGATGAGGCCCACAAGCTGAAGAACCCCCGGACCCAAAACCACCAGCTGGTGCGGGCCATCCCCCGGACCTACACCCTCCTGGTCACCGCGACCCCCGTCCAGAACGGGCTGGAGGAGCTTTTCCACCTCACCACCCTCCTCCGCCCCGGTCAGCTGGGCACCTACCGAACCTTTCAGGCGGCCTTCATGATCGACCGCCACACGCCCCGGGCGCCCGAGGAGCTCCGGCGGCTCCTGGGCCGGGTGATGATCCGCCACCGGCACCGGGATGTGGCGCAGCGCCTTCCCGAGCGCCGGGTGGAGACGCTGCTGGTGGAGCCGACGCCCGAGGAGCGGGCCCTGTATGAGGCGGTCACCCGTCTGGTCCAGGAAGGATACCGCCGGGTGGGGAACCTCGGGGGCATGCTCCCCTTGATCACCCTCCAGCGGGAGCTGGTCTCGAGTGTGGAGGCGGCCTGTGCCACCCTGGCCAAGATGCGGTCTGAGGGCACCTTGGACCGGGCCACCGCCGACCAGCTCCTGGAGCAGGCCCGGGCCGTGCCCCGCCAGTCCAAGCTGGAACGGTGTCTGGAGCTGATCCGCCAGACCGAAGGCCAGATCCTCCTCTTCACCGAGTACCGGGCCACCCAGCAGCTCCTCATCCAACGGCTCCAGGCGGAAGGCATCGCCGCCCTGCCCTTCGACGGCAGCCTCTCCACCTCCCGGAAGGCGTACGTCCGGGAGGTCTTCCGCCGGGCCGGGCGGGTCTTGGTCAGCACCGACTCGGGGGCCGAAGGGCTCAACTTCCAGTTCTGCCACCAAGTGCTCCACTACGACCTGCCCTGGAATCCCATGCGCCTGGAACAGCGGATCGGGCGGGTCCACCGCCTGGGCCAGACCCGCCCCGTCCAGGTCTGGACCCTCGCCGTCCGGGACACGGTGGAGGCGTACATGCTCTACCTCCTCCACCAGAAGATCCGCCTCTTTGAGGCGGTCATCGGCGACCTGGAGACCATCCTGGCGGGCCACGTCTTTCAGGGCTCCCTCGAAGCGGCCTTCACCCGGGCCCTGGTGGACGCCCGTGACGAGGCGGACCTCCTGGCCCGGCTGGACGCCCTGGCGGACCAAATCCTGGCGGAGCGACGCCGCCTGGAAAGGAGCCGGGAGCGGATCCCATGGCTGTGACCGGCGATCTTGGCTGGCTGGCCCAGGGGGTCCACCTCCTGGGGGGCCGCTGGCAGGCCCTGGAACCCGATCTGATCCAGGTGGAGCTGCCGCCCGAGGGATGGGCCCAGCTGGAGGGCCGGTTCCTCTCCCCCTTCTTTCCCCCGCCGCCGGCCCCGCCCCGCCTCTGGGCCCTGACGGAAGAGGTCTGGCGGGCCCATCCCGAGGCCGAGTGGCTCCTGCCAGGCGGCCGGCGCCTCCACCAGTGGACCCGGCTGGCCGAGGAGCGGGCCCGGGGCCTGGCCGCCCGGTGGGTGGGCGCCGATCCAGCGGACCTCTCCCCCACCCTCATCCTGCTCTGGCGGGTGACGAGCAGCGGCTCCGGGCGCCTGGCCTGGACCCTGGCCACCACCACCCGCTGGCCCGAGGGCCCCGCCTCTGTGGAAGCCCCCAAAGATGACCCCGTTTGGGCGACGTGGGCCCGGGAGGGGCTGCTTGAGCCGGCGACCCCGCCCGCCCGGCCCCGAGGCTTCCGGCGAGCCTTCGCCGTTACCCTGGAGGCCCTGGCCCACTGGCTGGTCCCCCAGGTCCGTTCGTGGGCCCGAAAGCAGCGGGAGCGGTGGGAAGCGGAGCGGGCCCAGCTGGAGGCCTATTACCGGGCGGTGGCCCAGGAGAAGGGTGACCCCTCCTTGGACGAAGAGCTCCGCCGGCAGGTGGAGGAGCTGGAGCGGAACCTGGCCCCTCGCCTGCGGGCCCGGCCCCTTCTGGGACTCCTCCTCTACCTGCCCGAGGAGGCCCACGCCCAGCTCCTGCCGGCTGAGGTCACCCAGGGGCGGAGCCCCGCCCAAAGCCCCTCGGCGGCAGCACTGCAGGCGCGGCAGCAGGATCCCTGAGCCCCGTCGGGCAGGGTGACCTGGCCCGCGCAGGCCGGACAGAAGGGCTCATCGCACCATGAGCACCATCCCGGCGCGCATTCCCGGCAGAAGGGGCGGGAGCAGGTGCAGGGCCGGGCGCAGGCTGGGCAGAGGAGGCGGGGGCACCGGCAGAGGGTGAGCTCCCCCGCCTCCCGGCCGCACCCCTGACAGGCCAGCCCCGTCCACCGGCCCTGGAGGAGGTTCCACGCCGCCTCCACCTCCAAGACGTCGTCCCGCTCCCCGGGAGGTTCGGCCCGCAGGCTCAAGGCGAGTACCAGATGGGGCACCCAGACCAGGGCGGCGGCCAGGGGCTGGACCTCCACGCCGATCCGGTACCGCTCGGCCACCTCCTCCAGCCGGAGCTGCCGTTCCCGCCGGAGACGGGCGAGGGTCTGCGCCAGCTCCGCCCGGAGGTGGACCAGCTGGTCCCAGGCTTGCTGGGGCAGGCCGGCGGGTCCTGCTCCCGGCAGGAGCCGGCGGGCTTGCAGCTCCTGAAGCTGGTGGAGGAGCGCCCGCACCGGCTCGGCCGCCTCTGCCTCCAGGCCCTGGTAGTACCGGTGGAGCCGCTCCTCCTCCCGCTGGCGCCGCCTCCGGACCCGGTCCCGGAAGGAGCCGCCCAGAAGCTCCAGCCACCGGGGGAGGGACCCCTCCACCCCCCGGGCGAGCTGCCGCAAGCCGTAGCCCTGTCCCCGGGCTCCGGGAGCGGGCGATGGGAGGGCGCCGGCGGGCAGCCGGGACGGCTCCACCCAGTGCCCCTCCGCGTCGGCCAGCACCAGGAGCCGCTGCTCTTCCACCACGTCGGACCGCCAAAGGACCCGCCAGGCCGCCAAGAGGTTCTGGCGGTACTCCACCCGGGCCTCATCCAGGCGGAGGCGGATGCGGGCAAGCCGAGGCCCGGGTGGCGGGTAGGGCGGATGGGGCCAGGGATCCAGCGGCAACCGGCCCACCGTCCACCGGGGGAGCCCGTCCAGGGCCGCCAGCCAATCCTCCGAAGGCGGCGGCAGGAAGAACTGGCAGGCCCCTGGCCCTCTCCCGGCGACCGGCACCGCCATCACGGCCGGCCTCCCTCGGCCAGGTCCAGCCAGCCCAGGCGCCGGCGGGCAGCTTCGTAGCGGCGGGCCGCCTGGGTGATCCGCTCCCCCACCCGGGCCAGCACCGCCTCAGGGGGCTCGGGACCAGCCAGAACTTGAGCCAGCTCCGCCTCCACGTTGAGGCCCGCGTCCCCCAGGATCAGCTCCAGCTCGCCCACCACGCGTTCGAAGAGGTTCAGCTTCTCCATCAGAAGCCGGAGGATGCTCTCCTCCAGGCTTCCCTGGAGGACCAGGTGGACCACCTCCACGGGCCGGAGCTGGCCGTAGCGGTGGACCCGCCCGATCCGCTGCTCCAGGCGCATGGGGTTCCAGGGGAGGTCCACGTTGATCACCCGCCGGCAAAACTGCAGGTTGTGGCCCACCGAGCCGGCGTCGGTCGCCACCAGCACCCGCCCTTCCCCCCGGGCGAAGGCCCGCAGGACCGCCTCCCGCTCCCGGGAGCCCATCCCGCCGTGGAGGAGCAGCGGCTCCCAACCCTCCTGCCGGAGCCGCTGGGCCAGGGCCACCTGGGTGCCGCGGAACTCGGTGAAGACCAGGGCCGGCTCCGGCTCCTGGAGGAGGCGAACCGCCGCCTCCAGCTTGGTGCTCACCGGGACCTGACGGCACCAGGCCAGCAGCCGGGCCGCCCGCTCCCGTCCCAGCATCCCCCCGCGGCGGCTCAGGCGCTCCAGGGACTGGGCCAGGCTGGCCGGAGAGCTGGCCGCCTGCTTGAGGAGGGTGACCAGGGCCAGGCGGCCCTTTCCCTGGGGGAGGGCGGCCGCCGCCTCCCGGGCCGCGGCCAGGGCCTGGGCCAAGAGGTGGGCTTCGGCCTCGTTGGGCGCCAGCCGCTCCACCCGGACCCGCCGGGGCGGCAGCTCCAGGGCCGCCTCCCGGCGGGTGGTCCGGACCATCACCTCCCGCAGGCGCTCCCGCAGGAGGGGGAGGTTCCGGGGCTCCCGCCGGTCCAGCATGAAGTACCGGCGGAAGGAGGCGAGGGTGTGGAAATGGCCCGGCCGGAGGAGGGTGACCAGGTGGTACAGCTCCCGCAGCTCGTTCTGCATGGGGGTGGCCGTGAGGAGGAGGAGGTACTTCTTCTGGAGCCCGTTCACCAGCCGGAAGCTCAGGGTGGCCGGGTTCTGAAGGCGGTGGGCCTCGTCGACGACCACCACGTCCCACGACCGCTGGGTCAGGAGCTCCCGCACCTCCGGCCGGCGAGCCCGCTCCAGGGTGGTGATCAGCCGGGGCGCCCGGCTCCACGACCGGGTGCCCCCAGGCCGCTCCAGGGGCACCCCCACCCGTTGGGCCTCCCAGAGCCACTGGCCCACCAACCCCGCCGGGACCAGGGCGAGGAGGGTCTGGGCCAGGCCCCGCTCCATCAGCTCCCGGGCCACCAGGAGCGCTTCCACTGTCTTCCCCAAGCCCACCTCGTCGGCCAGGATGGCCCGGCCTTCCAACGGGCCCAGCACCTGCAGGACCGCGCGCCGCTGGTGGGGCAAGAGCTGGAGGGGCAGCGCCTCCTCGCAGAGGAGGCGGTCCCAGCGGCTGGCCGCGGTGGGGAGGGCCACCGCCTCCTGCCAGGCGGCCCGCCCCCCATCCTGCCCCGCGGCGAGGGGCTCCAGAAAGGCTTCCAGCCTCCCCGTGAAAGTGACCGTCACGGGTTCCATGCCGCCCACCTCCGGGACCCGCTCTCCCCTTCAGTCTTCCCCGGGTGGGCGCCCCATGGTTCCGGCCGGCGGGGGCGAGGAGCCTGGAGCCGCGAGGCTAGGGGCCGATGATGCCGAGGAAGGAGCGGCCGGTGGTCGCCTCCTGCTCTTGGAGAACGCTCCGGATCCCGTCGGCCAGAAGCTCCGCCGCCCGCTTGGCCTCCTCCAGGGTGGTGTGGCGGTACTCGCCGATGAAGACCTGGAGCGCGTTGGGGTGGAGGTTGCCGTTGTAGTCGTCGTGCTGGATCTTCACCCCCCGGGAGAGCCCGGGATAGAGCTGGTCCAGCCGGGCCCGGACCGCCTCGGCGAAGGCCAGGTTCTCCTCCGTGTTGGGGTTGGAAAGATCCCCCACCACGAAGAGGATCCGGGCCGTCCGCTTCCCCCCGATCTCCATCACCGCCAGCCCAGGATCGTCCACCTCAGGCAGCGCGTCCCGGTGCACGTCGATGACGGCCCGGATCCGGTCGTTGGCCGCCAGAACCTGCCGGACCGTCTCCCGGCTGTTGGCGTAGGACTGGCCCCAATCGGGGTAGTCGTGGACTTGGGTGGCATGCAGGGTGCGGATGCCCGCGCCGTTGAGCGCCTCGGCCAAAGCCCGGCCCACTTCGGTGATCTGCCCAGGCTTCCCCGAGGCGTGGGCCGGCTCGGGGGCGTAGTTCTCCGTGGCGTGGGTGTGGTAGATGAGCACCTCCGGCACCTGGGAACGGCCCGCGGGCGGGGGCGCCCCTTCGGGGGATCCGGCGGGCCCTCCCTCCTCAGCCCCGCCGGGCTCGGCGGCCGGAGGCGGCACAGGCCGGGCCGGGGCTCCGGGCCCCACCCCGATGAGCCGAGCGGTGATCACCCCGGCGGCTACCAGGATGAGCAGGACCAGGAGCAGGGTCGGCCCCTTGCGGAGGACCGTGCGGGCTGCTGTGGCCATGGACCGTCCTCCTTTCCAGCCCAAAGATATGGGCCGGGCCGGCGGAGTATGTCCCGCCGGCCCGGCCGAGAGGCGACGATCAGGCCACGGCTCGGTTCAACCGGGATCCAACCGTTAGATAGGCAGCCCGTCTCCGGGGTCGCCGGGAGCGAGCGGTGGCCCGGCCGGCCCTTCCTCCACCTGGTCCACCAGGCGCTGGAGGAGCCGGCCCAGCTCCTCGATGGCCTGGCCGTAGCCCGCCCAGTCACCGGCCCGGAGCCGCTCCTGGGCCCGGCGGTAGACGCTCTCCGCCTGCCGGGCCAAGTCGCCCAGGCCGGCCGCGCCGCTGGGCTCTTCCGGCTGGATCTCGTCCGCCGCGATGTCGGGGAAGGCCCGGGCCACCGCCTCCGCGCCGAAGATCTCCGCCAGGGCCATCTCCAGGGTGGGCTGCATGACCACCTGGTCCCCGTGGGCGACGATCACCCGGGTCAGCTCCGGCAGGTCGCTCTGCTCCGCCTGGAGGAAGATGGGCTCCACGTAGAGCAGGGAGTTCTCAATGGGGATGGCCAGCAAGTTCCCCCGGATCACCCGCGAGCCCCGCTGCCCCCAGAGGGTGAGGAGCTCGGAGATGTACGGATCCTGGTCGATACGGGCCTCGATCTGCATGGGCCCGAAGGTGAGCCGCTCCTTGGGGAAGAGGTAGAGGATGCCCTCCCCGTAGTGCTCACCGTCGTTCCGGGCGGCCAGCCAGCCCACCATGTTGTCCCGCCGGACGGGCGTGAAGGGCATGAGGAGGATGAACTCAGGCCTCTCCTCGCCGGGGAGCTGGGTGATGACGTAGTAAGGCTCCATGGTGGTGGGCCGCTCGCCGTAGATCTCCTGGGGGATGGACCAGGCGTCCTCCCGGTTGTAGAAGACCACCGGATCCTGCATGTGGTAGATGGTCAGCACCTGGGCCAGGATCTGGAAGTAGGTCTCGGGCACCCGCAGGTGGGCCCGGATCGACTCAGGCATGGCCTCCAGGGGCTGGAAGAGGGAGGGGTAGATCTTGGCGTAGGTCCGGGCGATGGGCTCATCGGGCTCCACCAGGTAGAAGGTGACGTCGCCGTGGTAGGCGTCCACCACCGCCTTCACCGAGTTCCGGATGTAGTTCCCCACCCCCCGGACGGGCTGGCTGTAGGGGTACCGGTCCGTGGTGGTGTACCCTTCCACGATCCAGTAGAGCTTCCCGTCGGCCACCACCAGGTAGGGCTCGTCATCGTACTTGAGGAAGGGCGCGATCTTCCGGACCCGGGTGAGCACCTCCCGGTCGAACATCACCCGGCTTTCGGGGGTGATGTCCCGGGAGAGGAGGATCTGGAGGTCGCCGGTGCGGAGCGCGAAGGCGGCCCGGACCAGGGCGTTGCTTAAGGGGACGCCGCCGTGGCCCTGGTAGCGGGTCCAGGCGTTCTGCTCGCCCCGGGGGTAGTCGAACTCTTCAATCCGGGTGTTGACGATGACGTAATCGGTCGTCTGGCGGCCGTAGTAGATCTCCGGCCGCTCCACCACCAGATCACCCTGGGGCGGGATGTTCCAGATAACGAACTCGGGCAGCCCCTGGGGGCTCACCCGGGTGACCGGGCTCATGACCACCCCGTAGCCGTGGGTGTACTGGAGGTGCTGGTTGATCCAGGTAGGGTTCTGGAGCCGGGTGGGATCGATCTCCCGGGCGGCCACCATCACCTGCTGGTAGCGGCCGTCGATCCAGTAGCGGTCCACGTGCATGTCGGGGAAGGTGTAGTAGAGCCGGAAGGCCTGGAGCTGTTGGTAGGTCTGCAGAAGGGGCCGCCAGTCCCAGAGGCGGATGTTCTCCAGGATGCTCCGGTTGCGGGCCAAGGCGTTGGGGTCCAGCCGCGGCGCGGCCTCGAAGACCCGCTCGTCGATCCGGTCCAAACCGAAAGCCTGGCGGGTCATCTGGATGTGGCGCTCGATGTAGGGGCGCTCCCGCACCAGCTCATTGGGCTCCACCACAAACTCCTGCACCAGGCCGGGGACCACCGAGCCCACCACCAGGGAGACACCGATGAGCCCCACCAGCCCCGCCACGATCCAGAGGGTGCCCCGGCGGAAGAGGTTGACCACCAGGCCCGCCGCGACCAGCAGGCTCAAGACCACCAGCAACCGGTTGGCGTTGGCCTGGACCACCAGGTCGGTGTACCCGGCGCCGTAGATGGCCCCCCGGTTGGAGTAGACCAGCTCGTAGATCCCCAGCCAGTAGTCGCCCGTCTTGAGCAAGACCAAAAGGACCAGGAGCACCGTCAGGTGGATCTTGGCCCCCCGCTCCATGTCAGGCCGCCACCCGTCGAACTGGAGCGCGCCCGAGAGGATGTAGACGCTCCCCACCATGAGGAGGACCAAGACCAGCAGGCCAAAGAGGCTGGTATAGACCAGCCGGTAAAAGGGAATGGAGAAGAAGTAGAAGGCCAAGTCCTGCCCGAAGGCCGGATCCACCATCCCCGTCGGCTCACTGTGGATGAAGCGGGCCACCGTCTCCCAGGCGGGGGCCACCCCGCTCGCGTAGAGAAAGCCCAGGACCAGCGAAACGAGCCAGAACAGGGTGCTGAAGGTCCGGACATTCAGCCCCGGGGGCAGCCGGTCCTGGTAGCGGAAGAGGGCCCGGCCCAGCTGGCCCCGGGTGGCGGCCAGGTTGGCGTAGATGAACAGGGCCAGGACCACGCCCAAGCCCAGCCGGATCCCCCACTCCCACCCCAAACGCGTGAGGAGGACGGGCAGCTGGCCCAGGCTCTCAAACCACCACCAGTCGGTGAGAAACCGGGCCGACAGGCTGAGGAGGCTCCCGAAGAGGAGGAACCCCGCGAGAAGGATGAGGCTCGTGTTCCGGGCCAGATTCCCCATGGAGTCACCCTTTCTGACCGACCAACAAACTCATGCCTCGGCCGAGCCGGACGCCTCCCGGAGCAAGCGCTCGAGATCCTCCCGATCGAAGAGGTACTGGGCGGCGCAGAAGCGGCAGACCGTTTCGGCCTCGCCCTGCTCCTCCAGCAGGGCCTGGAGCTCCTCGGGGCCCAGGGCGACCAATCCCCGCTCGAAGCGCTCCCGGCTGCAGGTGCAGGCGAACCGGAGGGGGCGCTCGGCCAGCCACCGGATTCCCAAAGCTCCCAAGTGCTCCTCGGCCAGCTGCCGGGGGCCCCGGCCCCCATCGATGCTCCGGCTCAGGGCGGGCAACCGCTGGACCGCCTGCTCCACCGCCGCCACCGTCTCCTCCCGGTGGCCGGGCATCAGCTGGATCATAAGGCCGCCGGCCGCCCGGGCCCGGCCGTCCACGTCAACCAGGACCCCGAGGGCGACGGCCGAGGGGATTTGCTCGGAGTGGGCCAGGTAGTAGGCCAAATCCTCCCCGATCTCCCCGGAGACCAGGGGAACCCGGCCTACGTAGGGCTCCTTCAAGCCCAGGTCCCGGATGACCAGGAGCTCCCCCTGCCCCACCGCCCCGCCCACATCCAGGTGGCCGTCGGCCTTCAGGGGCAGGTGGACCTCCGGGTGCTCCACATACCCCCGCACGGCGCCGGTCGCGCTGGCGACGACCACCACCCGCCCCAGGGGGCCGTCGCCCACCAGCTGTAAGGTCAGCTCCTCCTCGCCCTTCAAGGTGGCGGCCAGAAGGGCTGCCCCCGTCATGGCCCGACCCAGGGCGGCGGTGGCGGTGGGCCACAGCCCGTGACGCTGGCGGGCCTCCTCCACCGTGTGGGTGGATTCGGCCGCCAGGATCCGTACCTCACCGTTGGCTGCGATGCCGTGGACAACCCGATCGGTGCTCAGCGCCGACCCTCCAGTTCCGCCAAGGTGGCCCGGGTATAGGTCCGGGTGACCACATCCTCCCCGGCCCGGCCCAAATCGTGGCCGTTCAGGAAGACCTGAACCCCTTGAGCATACCCGAAGCGGATCCGGATCTCATCATCGCCGGTCCAGGTCGCCTCCTCGCCGGCCTCGAGAATGCCCGTGTAGACCGTGGTGCCGTCCACATCCACCCGCATCCAGGAGCGCTGGTGGACCACGGTCCGTACCTCCAGGGGCTCAAAGGCCAGGGTGGTCGCCCCAGGCGCCTCGGGGGCCGGCTCCGGGAGGGCGGCCGGGCTGGCCGGTGGCGTCTCGGTCGCAGCAACCTCAGAGCTCCCGCCGGCAGGGGTCTGGACCTCGGTCCCGCTGGGGAGCCCCTCCCGTCCCCCGACCGGCTCCACCACCGGTGGGCCTTGGGCCAACTCGCCCGCGCCGGGAGCCCCGCCCAGCCAAGCCACCAGGCCCACGGCCACCGCCGCCAGCAACACCACCACCGCCCCGGCGCCCCAGAGGCGGGCCCGGCTCTTCCGGCGCCGGGTGAAGGCGGGCGGCGCCTCGGACCAGCGGACGACCGCCGGCCCTTCGCTGATGATCTGGGCTGGCTGGGCCGCCTGGGGCCGGGCCGCGTCGAACTCGGCTACGAGCCCGTCCGCATCGATCTTCAAAAAGCGCGCGTAGGAACGCAGGAAGTTCCGGACGTACACGTCCCCGCCGGGAACCTGGTCGAACGCTCCCGCTTCCAGCGCTTCCAGGACCCGAACCTTGATCTTGGTCCGCTCAGAGGCCTCCTCCAGCGGAATACCGGCGCGCATGCGAGCCTCGCGCAGCTTCTGCCCGATGGACTCGGTGCTCACGCGCCTCACCTCCCCCGTCGCGGCCTCGTCCCCTCCTCCCTGATGGGCAGGCCTACACTCGCTCCCGCCCTGCTAGGGTGCGGGCGGCGTTTGGCTCACAAACTCCCGGGCCCGGCCCACGTTCACCTCCCGGGGCTTGCTCCCCTGGGCCGGCCCGACGATCCCCCGACGCTCCATCAGATCGATGATCCGGGCGGCCCGGCTGTAGCCCACCCGGAACCGGCGCTGGATCATGGAGATGGAGGCTTGTCCCGACTCCAGCACCAGCTGGACCGCGTCCTCAAAGAGCTCGTCGTCCCCGTCCACCTCCAGGGCGTGCTCCTCCCGGCTGTCGGGGAAAGCCTCGGCCAGGTACTCGGGCTCGCCATCCACCTGGCTCCGCCAGAAGTGGACCACCTGGTTGACCTCGTGCTCGGTGATGAGCGCGCCCTGGGCCCGGATGGGCTTGGCCGCGCCGACGGGGTGGAAGAGCATGTCCCCCTTGCCGAGGAGCCGCTCCGCCCCCACCATATCCAAGATCGTCCGGGAGTCGACCTGGGATGAGACGGCAAAGGAGAGACGGGAGGGCACGTTGGCCTTGATCAGCCCCGTAATCACGTCCACCGACGGCCGCTGGGTGGCGATCACCAGGAAGATCCCCGCGGCCCGGGCCATCTGGGCCAGGCGCGCGATGGCGTCCTCCACATCGGCCGCCGCCACCAGCATCAGATCCGCCAGCTCGTCGATCACCACCACCAGGTAGGGCAGGGGCTCGTCGGGGATCAGCTCGTTGTACCCGGTGATGTTCCGGGTGCCCAGCTCGGCGAAGAGCTCGTACCGGCGCTCCATCTCCTTGACCGCCCAGCGCAGGGCCTTGGCCGCCTCCCGAGGATCGGTGACCACCGGGGCGGCCAGATGCGGGATCCCCTCGTACACCGAGAGCTCCACCCGCTTGGGGTCGATGAGGAGGAGGCGGACCTCATCGGGCTGGGCCCGGTAGAGCAAGCTCACCAGGAGGGCGTTGATGCACACGCTCTTCCCCGACCCCGTCGCCCCAGCGATGAGGAGGTGGACCAGCTTGGACAGGTCCGCCACTACGGGCTGGCCCGTGATGTCCAGGCCCAAGGCCACCGCCAGGGGGGAAGGGTGGTTGCGGAAGGCGTCTGATTCGACCACATCCCGCAGGAGGACGGGCTGCACCGTCCGGTTGGGCACCTCGATGCCCACCACAGACTTGCCGGGGACGGGCGCCTCAATCCGGACGTCCACCGCCGCCAAGGCCAGCGCGATGTCGTCGGCCAGCCCCACGATCCGGCTCACCTTGATGCCCGGCGGCGGCTGGACCTCGTACCGGGTGATGACCGGCCCCCGGATCACCTCCACCACCCGACCCTCGATGCCAAAACTCCGCAAGGTCTCCTCCAGGATGGGGACCCGGTCAGGCTCGTCCGCCGGGTTCAAGCGGAAGCGGTTCCGGCGCAGGAGGGAGACATCAGGCAGCCGGTACCCGCCCGTCTGGCGGGCGCGGCGCGCCCCACCCCCCCGACCGCCCCGAGCGCGGACGACCACGGTTTCGTCGGCAGGGGCCTCTCCCTCGGAGGCCTCCCGGGCCGCCGCGGCCGGCGTGACCAGGGCTTCCTCCTCCCCGGAGGCCCCGTCCAGGGCTCCGGCCTCCTGCACCCCCCCGCCCCGCCGCCGGGCGGCACCTCGCGGCCGGCGGGCCGGCTCCCCGTGGCGGTCCCGGCGCACCTGACGCCAGCGGGCGAAACGCCGGACCGCGTCGATGCCTTCCCCAATTCCCTGGACCAGGGCGGCCACGACACCCACCAAACCCGTGACCAGCCGGATCCCCTGGCGGCCCAGCCGGACCCACGCCGCCGGCTCCAGGAGCAAGACCAGCCCCATCAAGACCAGGCCCAGACTGATCACCGCGGTGCCGGCCAGGCCGAAGAGCTCGAGCGACCGGCTGGCCAGCCAGCCGCCCACCAGGCCCGCCTGGGACGTCCACGCGGCCGGGGCCAGCGTCACCCGGGCGAGCGCCGGCAGGGGATAGACCGCCGCCACCTCCAACAGCACAAAAAGAACGGCCAGGAGCATGACCGCCCCCAGGCACCGCCGCCACCAGCGGCGGGTGAGGCGGCCGAAGATGAGCTGAAGGCCCGCCCAGAGGAGGAAGAAGGGCGGCAGATCGGCGGCCCTGCCGAAGAGGGCCCGCAAGGTTGCGGCGGCCCACGCCCCCAAGGTTCCGGCCCGCGCGTGAAGGCTGACCCAGGCCAGAACCGCGGTGGTGATGAGCACGATGGCCAAGATCACCCGGCCGCGACTGGGGGCTTTCTCGCTGGGCTCAAAGCCTGCAGACATGGGCGGCCTCCTTTCGCCTCAGCTTTCGTCTCCGACGGGACGATCCCTGCCGCGCCCTGCCCGGGCGGGCGGGCTACCGAGGCAGCCAGATGAGCCCAGCCTGGCGACCGGCCCGGCCCCCTTGGGCCCGGTGGGAGAAGTAGCGGGCGGTGTGGCAGGCGGTGCAGGGCGGGTGCCAGGAGATGTGCCCGGGATCCAGGCCCGCCTCCAGGAGGGTCAGGCGGTTGGCCAGCCTCAGGTCCAGATGGGGGCGCCCCCCTTGGACGCGGACCACCTCCCGGCCAAAGAGGCGGGTGAAGCGGCCGGCCAGGTCTGGCGAGACCTCATAGCAGCAGGGACCGATGCTGGGTCCCATGGCAGCCAGGATCCGGGAGGGTTGGGCTCCCGCGGCCACCAGCGCCTCCACCGCCTGGGCCCCGATCCGCCCCGCCGTCCCCCGCCAGCCCGCGTGGACCGCGGCCACCAGACCTGCCTCGGGGTCGGCCAAGAGCAGGGGGATGCAGTCGGCCACCAGCACCCCCAGCACCACGCCCCGCTCCCGGGTCAAGAGCCCGTCGGTTGCGGGGAGGGCGCCGGCCTGAGCCCAGGCGCCCGCACCCGCCTCCCCGGCCCCAACCCAGCGCAGGCCCGTCCCGTGCACCTGCTCCCCAAGGGTGAGCCGGCCGGGGTCCACCCCGGCCGCCATCAAGGCTCGCCGCCGGTTCTCCCGGACCCTTTCGGGGTCATCGCCCACGTGGAGACCCAGGTTCAGGGAAGCGAAGACCCCCTGGCTGACGCCGCCCTGGCGGCCGGTGAACCCGTGGGCCACGCCGTGCTGGGCCAGGAGGGGATCCTGTTCCATCACCGGCGCCTCAAGACCCATCCTGCCCCTGCCCCATCAACTGGTCCAGCTCCTCCCGGAACCGGCCCAAGTCGGCGAACTCCCGGTAAACCGAGGCAAAGCGGACATAGGCCACCGGGTCCAGCTCCCGCAGGCGGTCCATCACCATCTCGCCGATGACCCGCGATTCGACCTCCCGGTCGTACTGGGCCCGGATCTCCCGCTCGATCTCACTGGCCACCCCGTCCAGCTGCGCGGCGGTCAGCGGTCGCTTCTCGCACGCCTTCAGCATGCCGGTCAGGAGCTTGCCATGGTCGAACCGTTCCCGGCGGCCGTCCTTCTTGACCACCATCAAGGGGCCCTCTTCCCACCGCTCGTAGGTGGTGAAGCGCCTCCCGCAGGCGGGGCACTCCCGCCGCCGGCGGATGGTGTGGCCTTCGTCGGTGCCGCGGGAGTCGAGCACCCGGCTGTCCGGTTCACCACAGTAAGGGCACCTCAGGGCCAAATCCTCCCAGAACTGGCTCGTCCATCCTTTTCATTATACACCCTTCGCCCCCGCCATATAATGCCTGGAAGCCTGGTGGGGGGACGCCCCGTGCTGGCCAAAGCCTCCGAGCTCCGCATGCTGGACATCATCAACCTGACCGACGGGCGCAGGCTCGGCTCCCTGTACGATTTGGACATCGACATGGCGACTGGCCGGGTCCGGGCCCTGATCGTGCCGGGCGAGAGCGGTCTGTTGGGCATGACCCGCGGGGGGGAGATCGAGATTCCCTGGAGCAGGGTACGCAAGATCGGGGTGGATGTGATCTTGGTGGAGATGCCCGAGCTCGGCCAAGGGGTGGCGCCCCAGGCGGGCGGCCCCTCGGTGGTGTGAGGGAGGAGCCCCCGGGCCCTGGACCCGCCCTACTCCGGCGGGGGCTCCCCCTCATCCCCTCGGGCCTGGGCGGTCGGGCTCACCAGGCGGGCGGCGCCGGCCAAGAGTTGGTGGGCCTCGGACCACCGGAGCGGCCAGGAACCGGCCTCACCCAGGGAGCGCTCCAGAAGGGAGGAGCGCCAGTCAATCCCCACCGGGCGGGGAGCGGCAGGCTCCCCGTCCCCGGGCGGCCCGATGGTCCCGGGCGACCAAACGGGGACGACCCGCTCAGGGCCCGCCGGATCATCGGCCTGCGCCTGGAGGCCCGTCAGTTGGGCCTCGTCCACCAGGCAGAGGGGCGGAAAGAGGACACACCACCAGTTCTGGCCCGCTCCCTCGCCCAGGATGAGCCGGACGGCGAGGTAGTCGCCGGCGGGAACGGGCCTGCCGCCCAGGGTCGTCTCGGGGAAGGTGGCCCAACCCGCCACCAGGTGGGCCCCGTACCCCGCCCCGTGGCTGGCCAGCACCTCCTGGGCCAGGGCTTCCACCGCCTCCCGCCGCTCGGCCGCCCAGGTCAGGACCCCGGCTTCGTCGGCCAACCCCAGAAGCTCCGCTCCGTACCGGCGCCAGAGGGCGTCCCGCACCAGGAGCTTGAGGGCCTGATCCCGGGGGTGGTCGCTGTGGGCGACGACGTGGAGCCGGACCATTCCGGCCGGCGGGCCCGTCAGGTCAGGCTCCAGCCCTGCTGGCCCCGGCGTTCCCGCCAAGGCAGGCCAGTGGAGGAGCCCCGTCAAGAGGAGGCCCAGCATGCCCGCCATCAGGGCTGGGCGCCCCGGACATGAGGGTGCCGGGGGGGCGGGCTTGCCGGGACGGGCCTGGGTGATGGTCGTCGCACTCTTCTGTCGTTTCAGGTATCGTTTCAGGAACCTCTCGGCTGCGGCCGTCATGGGCGATCGTCCCCTGTCTCGTGCTCCTTTCCTTCGCTTCGAGGTGGGCGGGCTATTCGCTGATGTGTCGCCGCAGGTGCTTCAGGGCCGCCTTCTCCAGCCGGGAGACCTGAGCCTGAGAGATGCCGATCTCCTCGGCCACCTCCATCTGGGTCCGGCCCTGGAAGAAGCGCTTGGTGAGGATGGCCTGCTCCCGCTCGCTCAGACGGGCCATGGCTTCCCGGATGGAGATCCCTTCCAGCCAGGCGCCGTCCTCACTCTTCTCGTCTGAGATCTGGTCCATGACGTAAATGGGGTCTCCGCCGTCGTGGTAGATGGGCTCGAAGAGGGAGATGGGCTCCTGGATGGCATCCAGGGCGAAGACCACATCCTCCCGGGGGAGGTTCAGCTCCTCGGCGATCTGATTGACCGTCGGTTCCCGCGCATACCTATGGACGAGAGCGTCCCGGACCTGGAGGGCCTTGTATGCCACATCCCGCAGGGAGCGGCTCACCCGGATGGGGTTGTTGTCCCGCAGGTACCGGCGGATCTCGCCGATGATCATGGGCACCGCGTAGGTGGAGAAGCGGACGTTCTGGGAGAGATCGAAGTTGTCGATGGCCTTCATCAGGCCGATGCAGCCCACCTGGAACAGATCGTCCACGTTCTCGCCGCGGTTGTTGAACCGTTGGATCACCGACAGCACCAGGCGGAGGTTGCCCTGGATGAGCTCCTCCCGGGCCGACCGGTCCCCCGCCTGCATCCGGCGCAACAGCTCCCGCATCTCGGCGTTGGTGAGCACCGGCAGCTTGGAGGTGTTCACCCCGCAGATCTCCACCTTGTTGACCACACCACCACCCCCTCCGCTTCCGTCCGTTCCCCCCACATGCTGTGAGTATGGTCCCAGGCCCGGGGCTCTATGCGTGCTCCCGGTCCCGGCCCGCACGGGTGATCCCGGCACGGAAGTTTGGTAGGGAGCGGGTGGACCCCGCGGGTAGAATGCCCGGCGCGGGAGGGGGCGAGGTGGTGGAGTTGACCCGGGTGATCTACCTGGACCTGCTGCTCCTCCGGTTCCTGGGCGAGGCCCTCTTCGACGGCCTCCTCCTGTGGACGACGGCGCGGCTGGCCGGCCGGCCCCGGAATTGGGGCCGTCTGGCCGTCGCCTCCCTGGTGGGGGCAGGTTACGGGCTCTGGGAGAGCCTGGCCGCCCTGGGCATGGTCCCCCTGCCGCCCTTGGCGGCCCGGATCGGCCTGGTCCTTCTGGTCTCGTGGCTGATGCTGGCCGTCGCCTTCGACCTGGCCCGGCCCCGGAGCCTCTTGCCTTTGCTCCTTCCCTTTTACGGGGCCGTCGCGGCCGCGGCCGGCGCCGGCTTCGCCGCGGGCTTCCTCCTGGGCCAGGGCCCCCAGCCCAACGGCGCCGCCGCGGTCACCACCGCCGGCCTGACCTTGGCGGTGATGGGCTGGCAGGCGCCCCGCTGGCTCCGGCGAGAGCGCCTCCAGCGGGCCAGTGAGCTCCTGGTCCGGGTGGAGGTGGGCGGCCGGTGGGTGGAGGTGGTGGGCTTGGTGGACACGGGCAACCAGCTGCGGGAACCCCTGTCGGGCTGGCCCGTGGTGGTGCTGGAGATGGAAGCGGCCGCGCCCCTCTTCCCCGAAAGCCTCCGCCCCTTGGCCGCCCAGGTGGCCGAGGGCGACCTGGGGGCGGCAGGCCGGCTCCAGCGGAGCCCCGACTGGGCAGGCCGCTGGCGGATGATCCCCTTCAGCTCCCTGGGGACCCGCCACGGGCTGATGCTGGGCTTCCGCCCCGACCGGGTGCAGCTCGGCGATGGCCGCCACCAGGTGACCCTCCCGGCCGTGGTGGGCTTGAGCGTCCACCTCTTGGACGCGGCCGGCCGCTACCAGGCCCTGGTCCCGCCCGACTGGGGCGAGGCCCAGACCCTTCCCGATGTCCCATCCCCAGAACCCTTGGAAAGGAGAGGAAGTGCGTGATGGTTCCCCGGTCTCGGCAGGTCGGCTGGACCCTCAAGCTCTTCTGGGCCCAGGTGCTCACCTGGATCCGGGGGCGGCACCGCCTGGCCTACGTGGGCTCCTCCGAAGTCCTCCCGCCGCCCCTGACCGCGGCGGAAGAGCTGGAGCTCCTGGAGCGGCTGGAACAGGGGGACAACACGGTCCGGAACACCCTCATCGAGCGGAACCTGCGGCTGGTGGTCTACATCGCCCGCAAATTCGACAACACCGGCATCATGATCGAGGACTTGGTCTCCATCGGGACCATCGGCCTGATCAAGGCGGTCAACACCTTCGATCCGTCCAAGCGGATCAAGCTGGCCACCTACGCCTCCCGCTGCATCGAGAACGAGATCCTGATGCACCTGCGCCGGACCAGCAAGATCCGCGCCGAGGTCTCCTTCGATGAACCGCTCAACACCGACTGGGACGGGAATGAGCTGCTCCTTTCCGACGTCTTGGGGCAGGAGTCGGACGTGGTGAAGCACATCGAAGAAGAGGTGGACCGCTCCCTTCTGGCCTGCGCCTTGGCCCAGCTCTCCAGCCGGGAGAAGACCATCATGCGGCTCCGATTTGGCTTGGACAACGGCGGCGAGCAGAAGACTCAGAAAGAGGTGGCCGATCTTCTCGGCATCTCCCAGTCGTACATCTCCCGGCTGGAGAAGCGCATCTTGCGGAAGCTCCGGCTGGAGATCCAGCGTCTCGAGTGAGGGCGGGCCGCAAGGCCTCGCGCCTCACGGACGCCGCCGCAAGAAGGCAGGGATGTCCAGCTTGTCCCCCCGATCGCTCGGGGCCAGGGGCCGGATCTCCAGGTTGGGCTCCGCCCGGGCCAGGAGGCGGGCCTTCTGCCGGTCGAAGCCCGTGGCGATGACGGTGACCCGGACCTCGTCCTTCATCTCCTCGTCGATGACCGCCCCGAAGATGATGTTCGCCTCGGGATCGGCCGCCTCCGCGATGATCTCGGCGGCCGCGTTCACCTCGTGAAGGCCCAGGTTGTCGCTTCCGGTGATGTTGAAGAGGATGCCCTTGGCGCCTTCGATGGAAGCCTCCAAGAGGGGACTGGCGATCGCCTTCCGGGCCGCCTCGATGGCCCGCTCCTCACCCGTTCCCACGCCGATGCCCATCAGGGCCGAACCGGCCGAGCTCATGATGGCCTTCACATCGGCAAAGTCCAGGTTGATCAGGCCGGGCACGATGATCAGGTCGGAGATGCCCTGCACCCCCTGGCGCAACACATCGTCGGCCACCCGGAAAGCGTCCTGAATGGAGGTCTTCTTCTCCACCACCTGCAGGAGCCGGTCATTGGGGATGGTGATGAGGGTGTCCACCTGCGCTTCCAGCTTCTCGATGCCGGCTTCGGCCTGCTGGGCCCGGCGGCGCCCCTCGAAGGTGAAGGGCCGGGTGACCACCGCGACGGTGAGCGCGTCCACCTCCCGGGCGATCTGAGCCACCACCGGCGCCCCGCCCGTGCCCGTTCCCCCACCCATGCCGGCGGTGATGAAGACCATGTCCGCGCCCTCCAGCGCTTCCCGGATCTGCTCCCGGCTCTCTTCGGCCGCCTTCTCCCCGACCTCCGGGTTGGACCCCGCGCCAAGGCCTTTGGTCAGCTTCTCACCCAGCTGGACCCGCCGGGGCGCCTTGGAGATGCTGAGGGCCTGGGCGTCGGTATTCATGCTGATGAACTCCACACCTTGGAGTCCAGCCTCAATCATGCGGTTGATGGCATTGCCGCCGCCACCGCCCACACCGACGACCTTGATCGTTGCATACTGTCCGTTTCCGCGATCCGGCTCCAACACCAGGGCGTCCCCCCTCCGAGCACCGGTAGCTCACCGCCATCCCATCTCGCTAGGGCTTATTCCACAGCCTCCAGGAACTTCCCTCCAGCCGGGACCAGCTTCTCCAGGAGGAAACCCCGCTGCCACCTCTTCGGAACCCAGGGTCCAGCTGGCCCCGCCGGGAGAGGCTAGCGGGATCGGATGACAGGAGCCTCCAGGCGCAAGTCGATCTCGCTTGCCTGAGCCCCGCGGGCGCTCAGGTCATCCAAGATGGCTTTCAAGATAGGCAGTTTGGCGGGTGCGGTCGCGAGCGGCCCCAACCGGACCCGGACCGGATCCCGCAACACGAGGTCGACGGCCCCGTCCTCGGCCAGGTGGATCTCAGCGAGGCGCGGGAAGAGGGCGAGGCCCGATCCCGTGAGCAAAGCGAGCAGCTCGGGGACGGGCTCGTCCAAGGGACTGCCGGGCAGGCCCTCACCGGGATCAACGCCCGTCAGGACGGGGAGCCGGCCCACCCAGTCGGGGTCGGCGGGGAACAGAATCCCGCCCCGGTCCACCGCCAGCCACCCCTCGCCCACGGCCACCAGGGCCACGGGCCGCCGTTCGGTGATGCGGATCCGGACGGTGTGGGGCCACCGCCGGGTCACCTGCACCTGGGCCAGGCGGGCGTCCTGGGCCAGACGGGTTGCGACCGCATCGAGATCCAGGCTGAGCAGGCTCTCCCCAGGCATGAGCCCGCTCATCTGGCGGATGGCGTCGGGGTCGAGGCTCTCTGCCCCTTCCACCTCCACCACGGTAAGGGTGAAGAGGTTGGACTCCAGCAGGCTGTAGCTGGCCAGCACGGCCGCAAAGAAGAGGAAGACCAGAAGGTGCCGGGTGCGGGACGTCGCCTCTCACCCTTTCTTCAGGACTTGGGATGGCCGGTGGCGGGCTACACCCCGGCCGGAACGGGCTCCTCCTCCAACTCCACCTCCTCGATGGCCGCCCCCGCCTCCCGCAGCCGCCCCGCGAGGTCCTCGTAGCCCCGCCGAATGTGCTCGATGCCCTCCACCACCGTCGTCCCCTCGGCCGCCAGGCCGGCCAGCACCAGGCCCGCGCCGGCCCGGAGGTCGTCGGCCTGGACGGTGGTCCCTGTCAGGCCAGGCACGCCCCGGATGACGGCGGTCCGGCCCTCCACCTGGATGCTGGCCCCCATCCGGACCAGTTCGTCCACGTGGTTGAACCGGGCCGTGTGGACCGTCTCCGTGACCAGGCTGGTGCCGTCGGCCAGGGAGAGGTAGGCCATGAGCTGGGGCTGCAGGTCCGTGGGAAAGCCCGGGTGGGGCTGGGTCCGCACGTGCAGCGGCCGGGGCCGCCTCTCGGCCCGGAGGATCACCCAGTCGACGGGATTCCCTTCGACGCCCTCCAGGGCCAGGCTCCCTTCCCGGCGCCGGGGCCCCCGCCCCCCTGCCCACGCGAGCTGGCAGCCAGCCGCCTCCAGCCGGGCGACCAGGGCTTCGACGTGGGCGGGCACCACGGGCCCCACCTCCACCTGGCCCCGGGTGATGGCCCCGGCCAGCAGGTAGGTCCCCGCCTCGATCCGGTCGGGGATGACCGCGTGGCGCACCCCCGTGAGCCGCCGGACTCCTTCCACTTCCACCGTCCCCTGCCCTGCTCCCCGCACCCGGGCCCCCATCCGGTTGAGGAAGCGGCCCAATTCGGCCACTTCCGGCTCCTGGGCGGCGTTCAGGATGCGGACGCTGCCGCTGCCCAGGGCGGCCGCGCAGATGAGGTTCTCCGTCGCCCCGACGCTGGGGTAATCCAGGTGGATGACCGCGTCCCGGGGCTGGACCATGCGGGCCTCCACATACCCGCCCTCGTCGACCACCTCCGCCCCCAGGGCCCGGAGGCCCTCCAGGTGGAGGTCGATGGGGCGCGCGCCGATGGAGCACCCGCCCGGATAGGTGAGCCGCACCCGGCCCATCTTGGCCAGGAGCGGCCCCATCACCTGGACCGACGCCCGCATCCGCCGGACCAACCGGTCCGGGGGCTCCCAGCGGTTCAAGCCTCTGGGGTCGATCTCCAGCACGTGATCGCTCAGCCAGTGGCACTGGGCGCCCAGGGCTTGGAGGACGCTGATCATGGTCTCGATATCGGTGATTCGGGGTACGGCTTCCAACACCGTGGGGCCCTCAGCCATGAGGGCGGCCGCCATCAGCTTCAGGCTGGCGTTCTTCGCCCCCCGCACCGTCAGGCGGCCCTCCAGACGGCGTCCACCCTCAATCCGGTAGACGGACACCGGCGCTCACTCCCTCGGGGACCGGCCAACCCACCAGACGGACCTCCAGTTCCAGGTGGATGCCGTAGGCCTCCGCCACCGCCTGCTGCATCCGCCGGATCAGGCGCCAGACGTCGGCCGCCCGGGCCCCGCCCCGGTTGATGATGAAGTTGGCATGGCGGGTGGAGACCTGCGCGGCGCCCTCCGTCCACCCTTTGGCGCCCACCGCTTCCAGGAGGCGGCCGGCGTAATCCCCCGGCGGGTTCTTGAAGATGCTCCCCGCGTTGTGGGTCCCCAAGGGCTGGGTCCGGCGGCGGCGCTCCAGATACGCCCGCATCCGCTCCCGGATCCGCTCCGGGTCGTCGGGCTCCAAGGCCAGCAGGGCCCGGGCCACCACCCACGGTTCCCGCAGGAAGCGGCTCCCCCGGTAGCGGAGCTCCAGCTCCTCCGCCTGGAACCGGCGGGGTTCGCCGGCCAGGGAGAAGGCATCCACCCACTGGAGGGTTTGGCCGATGTTCGATTGGTTGGCCCCTGCGTTCATCACCACCGCGCCGCCCACGGTCCCGGGAATGCCCCCAGCGAACTCCAGCCCGGCCAGGCCCCGCCGGGCGCACTGGGCCGCCAGGCCGGGCAGGGAGGCGCCCGCCTCCACCTGGACCGTGGCGTCCTGGAAGACCACCCGGCCCAGGGGACGAGCGATGCGGATCACCAGGCCCCGCACGCCGTCATCGGCCACCAGCAGGTTGGTCCCGGCGCCGATGATGGTCCGGGGCACCCCGGCCTCGGCCGCCGCGGCCAAGAGCCGCTGGAGGAGGTCGACCGAGTCGGGGGAGACGAGGAGATCGGCCGGGCCGCCCACCCGGAGGCTGGTGTAGGGGGCCAGGGGCGCGTTCCGCTCCCCGCAGGGCCCCGCCAGTTTCGCGAGAGCCTCCAGCGCGGCCTCCCGCTCC
The DNA here is from genome assembly GCA_017577405.1 of Bacillota bacterium. Taxonomy (GTDB): domain Bacteria; phylum Bacillota; class Limnochordia; order Limnochordales; family Limnochordaceae; genus Limnochorda. The sequence continues at coordinate 23,274 of PIUA01000020.1, read as the reverse complement.
CTGGCTCCCGCCGCCCACCCGTCGCTCATCGGTCCGCCCTGCTCCCAATGGTCTGGTGCGGCGCCGCCACGCCCCCGCCGTCTCCCTGGACCGCCTCCTGGGCGGCCAGGCGCTCGGCGACGGCCCGGCCGACGGTGTGCACATCGCCCGCCCCCAGGGTGAGCAGCCAGTCGCCCGGCTGGAGCACCTCCAGCAGCCGCTCCACCAAGTCCTCCCGCTCCGCCTCGAAGATCACGGGCCCAGGATGGTGGGCCTGGATGAGCCGGGCCAAGCCCTCCCCCGTCACCCCAGGAATGGGAGCCTCGTCGGCCGCATAGATCTCCGTCAGAAAGAGCAGGTCGGCCGCCCGGAACGCCTGGGCGAAGGCGTCGGCCAGGCGCTGGGTGCGGGTGTAGCGGTGCGGTTGGAAGACCACCACCAGCCGTCCCTCCGGAGGTCGGGCGGCCGCCAGGGTCGCCCTGATCTCCGTGGGGTGGTGCGCGTAGTCGTCGATCACCCGAACGCCTCCCACCTCGGCCACCGTCTCGAAGCGCCGCGCGGCGCCCCGGAAGGTCGCGAGGGCCCGAGCCACGGCCTCGAAGGGGAGCTCCAGGAACCGGGCCACGGCTATGACCGCAAGGGCATTGGCTATGTTATGCCTGCCAGGAACCCCGAGTGTTACCAGCCCCAGGGGGCCCTCCTCCCGGTGCACGGCCAGAAAGCGGCTGCCTTCCGCCTCCAGGGTGATCTCCTCGGCCCACAGGTCCCCCTGCCGCTCCACCCCGTAGGTGACCGCCCGGGGCACCTCCTGGGCGAGGGCCCGGGCCGTGGGATCGTCCCCGCAGGTGATGACCAGACCTCCAGGGCGGACCTGGCTCACGAACCGGCGGAAGGCCGCGACGATCCGGTCGAAGGAGCCGTAATGCTCCAGGTGGTCGGCCTCCACGTTGGTGACCACCGCCACCTCTGGGTGGAAGCGGAGGAAGGAGCCGTCGCTCTCATCCACCTCGGCCACCACGGGACCCCGGCCCAGGCGGGCGCTCCCGCCCAGCTGGGCCACTTCCGCGCCCACGGCGAAACCGGGCTCCAACCCCGCCTCCTGGAGGACCCAGGCGGCCATGGCCGTGGTGGTCGTCTTGCCGTGGGTGCCCGAAACGGCCACCAGCCGCCGCCCTGCCAGAACCTGGGCCAGGACCGCGGCCCGGTGCTCCACGGGCAGCCCCCGCCGCCGGGCTTCGACCAGCTCCGGGTTGTTCGGGCCGATGGCCGTGGAGACCACCACCCGCTCCGCCCCGTCCAGGTTGGGGCCGGCGTGGCCCACGAAGATCCGTGCGCCGAGCTGGCGCAGCGTGTCCAGCCGAGGGGACGCCTTCCGATCGGAGCCCTGGACCTGATGGCCCGCCTCCAGGAGAAGCCGGGCCAACCCGCTCATCCCCGAGCCGCCAATGCCAATGAGGTGATAGACTGCCACGCGCCCACCGTCCTTCGCCCAGGCCATGGAGACCGAAGCGTTCCATCGTATGGTGGTACCGTAAGGTGGTTCCCGTCCGGGGGCGCATCTCCTGTTCCCGGCCCGGTCCACCCGGGGCCAGGCACCGTCCTACCGGCCGGCGGGCTGCGCCAGCTCCAGCACCAGCTGCGCCAGGTGCTGGGCCGCCTGGGGCCGGCCCAGGCGGCGGCTGGCGCGGCCCATCGCCGCCAGACGGTCGGGACGGGTCAGGAGGTCGACCAGCTCCTGGGCCAGGCGCTCGCCCGTCAGCTCCCGCTGCGGCAGGAGCCGGGCCGCCCCGGCCCGGACCAGCGCGGCCGCATTCTCCTCCTGGTGCGCCTCGGCCGCGGCCGCAAAGGGAATGAGCAGGGCTGGCCGGCCCAGGGCCGTCAGCTCCGCACAGGTACTCCCCCCGGCCCGGGAGCAGACCAGATCGGCCGCGGCCAGGCAGTCGGCCACCGGGTCCAGGTAGGGCACCACGCGCCAGCCTTTCCATCTAACCTCTCCGGGCCCCACCTGAGCCATACGCACCTGCTGCCAGGCCTGGGCCACCCGCGCAAACTCCCCCGCCCCCGTCTGGTGGATCACCTGCAGCCCCGGCACCCCCGCCTCCAGGCGCTCCCGGGCGGCGAAGAGGGCCTCGTTGATGGGCCGGGCCCCGAGGCTGCCGCCCAAGACCAGGAGGGTGGGCCGCCCCTCCTCCAGACCGAGCCGCTCGAGGGCTCGCCGGCGGTCGCCCTGGAGGATCTCGGGGCGGATGGGATTCCCCGTCACCGTCACCCGGCGGGCCTGGGGGAAGCCGCTGGCGGCCGCCTCAAACCCGACGGCCACATGGTGGACAAAGCGAGCGGCCAGCCGGTTGGCCACCCCCGGCCGTGCGTTGGCCTCGTGGACCAGGGTGGGCACCCGCAAGAGGTGCGCGGCCAGCAGGACGGGACCCGTCAGGTACCCCCCCATGCCCACCGCCACGTGGGGGCGGAAGGCGGCCACCAGGGCCAGAGCCCGGAGCCAGGTGTACCCGTTGACCGAAAGGCTCCGCACCCAGGCGGGAAGCTGGCGCACCCCCCGGCCCCGGGGAAAGCCCAGGGCCGGCAGGGTCGTCAGGCGGTACCCTGCCGGGGGGATCACCCGCTCCTCCAACCCCCGCCGGGTGCCGACGAAGTGGATCTCGGCCCGCCCCCCTTCTCGGGCGACGGCCTCCCGTAAAGCGTCCGCCAGCGACAGCCCCGGGTAGATGTGGCCCCCCGTCCCCCCGGCGACGATCAGGATCCGGACCGGCCCCCGGGCCCGGCTCATGGCCGGATCTGGCGGGAGATGTTGAGCAGGATCCCCACCCCCGTCAAGGTGACCACCAGGGAGGAGCCGCCGGCGCTGATGAAGGGCAACGTGATCCCCGTCACGGGCAGAACCCCCGTCACCACGCCGATGTTGAGGAAGGCCTGGAGGCAGATCATGGTGGTCAGACCCGTGGCCAGCAGCGCCCCGTAGGTGTCGGGCGCCTTGAGGGCCAGCCGGTACCCCCGCCAGGCCACGAAGAAGAAGAGCCCCACTACCACCAGGCTCCCCAAGAGTCCAAACTCCTCGGCCAGGATGGCAAAGATGAAGTCGGTGTGCTGCTCGGGCAGGTAGGCGAACTTCTGGCGGCTCTGCCCCAGCCCCACGCCGAAGACCCCGCCCGAGCCGATGGCCAGCAACGACTGGATGACGTTCCAACCCGAGTCCAGCGGATCGGCCCAGGGGTCGACAAAGGCCAGGAGCCGGCGGACCCGGTACGGCTCGGCTACCACCAAGAAGACCAGGGCCGGGAGGGCGGCCACCCCCAGGCCGATCAGGTGCCCCAGGTGGGCCCCCGCGGCAAAAAAGAGGAGGACGGAGGTGGCGGCCATGGCGGCGGCGGTGCCGAAGTCGGGCTCGGCCAGGATCAGAAGGAACCCAAGCCCCACCACCACCAGCCCCGGCAGGATTCCCCGGGTGAAGGTCCGCACCTCTTCTCCCGCGGCGGCCAGATAGGCCGAGAGGAAGAGGATGTTGGCCAGCTTGAAGAGCTCCGAGGGCTGGAAGTTGAGGAAGCCCAGGTCGATCCACCGGCGGGAGCCGCTGATCTCCTGGCCCACCACCAGCACCAGCACCAGGCCCGCCACCGAAACGAGCAGGAGGGGCAGGGTGACCAGCCTCAGGCGGTGGTAGTCGAACTGGCTCGCGACGGTCATGGCCGCCGTGCCGGCCACCGCCCAGAGAAGCTGGCGCTTGAAATAGTAGGCCGCATCGCCCCGCTCCAACAGGCCCGTCACGCTCGAGGCGCTGAAGACAGCCACCAGCCCCACGGCCAGGAGGGACAGCACCGCCGCCAACAGGGGCAGATCAAAGGAGGTGCCCTCATCCCGGATCATCGGCCTCTCACCCCCCGTAAGGGTGTACGAGCCCGTTCCCGGCCTCATGCCCGTCACCAGAAGAGACCCGGCACCGACGCGAGGCCCACGGCGCCACCCACCAGAGCCCCAATCCAGAACCGGGCCACCACCTGATCCTCCTGCCACCCGCCCAGCTCGAAGTGGTGGTGGAGCGGGGCCATGCGGAAGATCCGCCGGCCCCCCGTCAGGCGGAAGTACACCACCTGCAGGATGACGGAGAGGGTCTCCACCACGAAGAGGAGCCCCACCAGCGGGAGAATCAAGACCGTCTCACTCAGGACGGTGATGGCGGCCAAGGCCGCGCCCAGCCCCAGGCTGCCCGTGTCCCCCATGAAGACTTGGGCGGGGTGCGCGTTGAACCACAAGAACCCCACACAGGCCGCCGCCAGGGTCGCCGCCAGCATGGCCAGGTCCCACTCCCCCCGGTGCCCCAAGATGACGGCCAAGACCCCCGCTCCGATGGCGGTGGCCCCGGCGGCCAGACCGTCCAAGCCATCGGTCAGGTTGACGGCGTTGGTGGCCCCCACCACCGCCACCAAGTCCAGCAGGGCCACCAGCCAAAGGGGCGGCGTCCACGGTTCCCGAACGAAAGGAACCACCAGCGCCACCGACTCCTCCACCAGACTCAGGTGGAAGAGGACCAAGAGCAAGCCGAAGAAGGCTTGTCCGAGCAGCTTTTCCCGAGCCCGCAGGCCCAAGCTCCGGCGCAAGCTGACTTTCCGGTAGTCGTCGGCGAAGCCGATGGCCCCGTAACCCAAGGTGACCAAGACCGCCATCAGAAGCCGGTCGGTGGCGGGCCCCAGGGCCAGGCTGACGCCGGTGGCCACGAGCAAGACCACCAGCCCGCCCATGGTGGGCACCCCCGCCTTCTCCTGGTGCCGGCGGGGACCCTCGGCCCGGATGCTCTGGCCCACCCGGCGCCGCCGAAGGTACTGGATGAGGGGCCGCTCCAGGAGCAAGACCAGCCCCAAGGCGAGCCCCGCCCCCACCAGGAGCCGCAGTTCAGGACTCATGGTGGCCCGCCCCCTCCTCTTGGAGCCACTGGACCACCCGCTCGAGGCCCAGGCCGCGGGACGCTTTCACCAGCACCGTATCCCCCTCCTGGGCCAGGCGCTCCAAAACCTGGGCCGCCCTCTCCCAACCCGGCGTCACGTGGATGGCCTCGGGCGGCAGCCCGCCTTCCCGGGCGCCCTGGGCGATCCGCTCCGCCTGCTCGCCCACGATCACCAGGTAGGCCAGCCCCACCTGGGCGGCCCGGCGGCCCACGGCCAGGTGCTCCGCCTCGGTCACGGGCCCCAGCTCCAGCATGTCGCCCAGCACCGCCCCTTTCCGGCCTGGGGCCACCTGAGCCAGCACCTCGAGGGCCGCCGCCATGGACGCGGGGCTCGCGTTGTAGGCATCGTTGAGGACTGTGAAGTCCCGGACGGCCACCCGCTCCAGGCGGAGCTTGGGCGCCTGGACCCGGCCCAAGGCGTCCGCCACCGCCGCCAGCTCCATCCCCAGCCCCAGGGCACAAGCCGCGGCGGCGAGCGCATTGAGCACGTTGTGGCGGCCCAGCAAGGGGAGCTGGACCGGGGCCTGACGTCCCTCCCAGACCAGCTGGAACCGGGCCCCGTCGGCGCCCAGCTCCAGGTCCCGGGCCGTAACCTCGCCCTGCTCCAAGCCGTAGGTGACCACCCGGGCCCGCGTTTGACCGGCCATGGCCCGCACCCAAGGGTCGTCTCCGTTGAGGACCGCGAGGCCATCGGACGGCAAGGCTTCCACCAGCTCCGCCTTGGCGGCCGCGATGGCCTCCTGGGAGCCGAGGAGCTCCAGGTGGGAGACGCCCACGTTGGTCACGATCCCCGCCGTCGGCCGGGCCAGCTGGCAGAGCCGGGCGATCTCGCCCCGGCCCCGCATACCCATCTCCACCACCAGCACCTCAAACTCGGGCCCCAGATCCAGAAGGGTGAGCGGGAGCCCTACCTCGTTGTTGAAGTTCCCCGGCGAGCGCAGGGTCCGCCAGCGGGCCCCCAAGAGCTGGGCCACCAGTTCCTTGGTGGTGGTCTTGCCGTTGCTCCCCGTCACCGCCACCACCGGGATGGGAAAGCGGCTCCGGTGGTCGGCGGCCAGGCGGTGAAAAGCCTCCCAGGAGCTTCCCGGAACACCCACCAGGAAGGCCTGACTCCAAAGCTCCCGCCGGGCCAGCAGCGCGCGGACCAGCTCCGGCCGGCCCGGTCCCTCCTCCTCGACCAGGGCGCCCGCCGCCCCCTCCTCCACCGCCTCTTCGATGAAGCGGTGGCCGTCCAGCCGCTCCCCCTTCAAGGGGATGAAGAGCCGCCCAGGCTGGATGGTCCGGCTGTCGGTAGAGACCCCCACGGCCCGGGCCCGGGGGCTGCCGGCCAGGAGGCGGCCACCCACCACCTGGGCGATCTCCGACGCGGTCCGCTCAAACACGGCCCTCAGACCTCAACGCGCGCAACGCTCGGCGCGCCTCCTCCCGGTCGTCGAAGGGGACGGTCCGGTCGGCGAAGATCTGGTAGGTCTCATGCCCCTTCCCTGCGATCACCACTTGATCCCCTTCCCTCGCTAAGGCGATGGCCTGCTGGATGGCCTCCCGCCGGTCGGGCAACACTTGGTACGTGGCCCCGCCGCCCTCCCGCCGCACCTCTTGGACCCCCGCCTCCACCTCCCGGCAGATGGCCAGAGGGTCTTCGCTCCGGGGGTTGTCGGAGGTGATGACGACGTGATCGGCCAGGCGGGCGGCCACTGCCCCCATGAGCGGTCGTTTCCCCCGGTCCCGGTCGCCCCCGCAGCCGAAGACCACGATGAGCCGCCGGGCGGTGAACGTCCGGACGGCTTGCAGCACATTGGCCAGGCTGTCGGGGGTGTGCGCGTAATCGACCAGCACCCCGAACGGCTGTCCCTCATCCACCCGCTCCAGGCGGCCCGGGACCCCCTGCACCGACTCCAGCCCCTGGACCACCGCCTCCAGCTCCACGCCGCTGCCCAAGCAGGCGGCCGCCGCCGCCAAGGCGTTGGCCACATTGTACCGGGCGGGCAGCCGGAGCTGGACGGGCGCCCGCCCCTGGGGGCTGACCAGCCAGAAGGCGGAACCCTGCGGGTGCAGGCGCACCTCTTCGGCTCGCACCTCCGCGTCCGGGCTCAGCCCGTAGAGGACGGTCGGCGCTTGGGTCGCCTGCCGCATGGTCTGCCAGTGGGGATCATCCACATTGAGGACCGCGAGCTTCCCCGCCTTGCGGGCCTCTTGGGTGAGCAGGCGGAAGAGCCGGGCCTTGGCGGCCACGTACGCCTCAAAGGTGGCGTGAAAATCCAAGTGGTCTTGGGTCACGTTGGTCAAAACACCCACGTCGATCTCGCAGCCCTCGGTCCGGTGAAGGCTGAGGGCGTGGGAGGAGACCTCCATCACCACCGCCTCGGCACCTTCGTCCACCATGGCGGCCAGAAGCTCCAGCAGATCAGGCGCCTCGGGAGTGGTCCGCTGGGCCTCCAGCCGGCGGTCCCCCACCAGGTGGTGGACTGTGCCGATGAGCCCCGTCCGGTGCCCGGCCGCCTCGAGGCAGGCTTTCACCAGGTAGCTGGTGGTGGTCTTCCCGTTGGTGCCCGTGATTCCGATGACCCGCAACTGGCGCGACGGATCCCCCAGGAGCCGGGCGGCCACCCGCCCCATGGCCACTCGGGTGTTGGGCACCAGCACCTGGGGCCGGTCCACGGGGAGCCGCTCCTCCACCAAAAGAGCGGCGGCCCCTCGCCGGACCGCCTCCTCGGCAAAGCGGTGCCCGTCGTACCGGAAGCCCCGCACACAGGCAAAAAGATCGCCGGGTTGGACCTGCTGGGAGTGGTAGCGCAGGTGCCGGACCTCCGGATCGCCGTCGCCGATGCGCTGGGCACCGGGAAGTCCCTCCACTGCTGCGGAAAGCCTCACCGCCACCACTCCTCCTGTCAACCCACGGCCGGGACCGGGGCCCGTTGCCGGCTCTCCCTATTCTTCCCAGAGCCCGTTCTTTCCTTTAGAAAGCTGGGTCGGCCTCGAAGCGGACCCTCACAGGGCTTCCGTACAAGGCCAAGGCGCCCGGCCGGGGCTCTTGGGCGACGGCCACCCCGCTGCCCGTCGCCTCAATCTCGAAGCCCATGCCGGCCAGGGTGGCCACCGCATCCCGCAGCCCCATCCCCCGGACGTCGGGCACGGGCACGGACCGTCCCGGCTGGGGCTCGCTGATCAGGTGGAGGATGACCATGGAGCCCGCCGGCACCCGGGAGCCGGGCTTCGGCGTCTGGTCCATGACGTACTGGCCGCTCCCCTCCACCCGACTCAAGAGCCCCACCGCGCGGAGGGCCTCCACCGCCTGGGCCGCCTCCCGCATCCGCAGGTTCGGGACGGTGACCAGGGTGTCCTGGGGCTCCTCCTTCGCCCCGTAGCGGCGAGGGACGCCCAGGTACTCCAGAACCGGCTCCGCGATGGCCTTGAAGACAGGCGCGGCGTTGGTGCCGCCCCAGCGGGGGTACACCTTCAGATTATAGAGCATGACCAAACCCACCAGCTGGGGCCGGTCGTAGGGGACGATCCCCAAGAAGGACGCCATCGCTTTGTCGCCGTAGCGGCCGCCCTCGGCGATCTGCGCGGTCCCCGTCTTGCCCGCCACCGGGTACCCCGGAATATCGGCCGGTGCTCCGGACCCTTCGGTCACCACGCCGCGCAGGATCTCCAGGAAGGTGGCCGCGGTGGCCGGGCTGATCACCTGCCGGACCGGCTCCGGCTCGTGGGCCCAGATGAGGGTGCCGTCGGGCTCCCGAATCTCCCGGACGAGCTGGGGTTTCATGAGCACGCCCCTGTTGGCGATGGCCGCGGCGGCGCGCACCATCTGGATGGGCGTGACCGCAATGCCTTGGCCGAAGCCGATGTTGGCCCATCGGAGGAGCTCGCCGTGCTTGATCTGGCCCGGGGCGGCTACGAAGCCGGAGGCCTCGCCCGGAAAGTCGATGCCGGTAGGCTGGCCGAAGCCGTAGGCCCGGATGTACCGGTAGAAGGTCTCGGGCCCCAGCCGCTCCGCCCCCACCAGGGCGAAGACCGGGTTGCTCGAGACGTAGACCGCCTCCGCGAAGGTGAGGCTGCCGTGCCCGCCGGGGCGCCACGAGCGGACCACCCCGCCGCCGATCTCGATGGAGCCCGAATCGAAGAAGGTGTCCGTCGGCGTCACCACCCCTTGCTCCAAGGCGGCGGTGGCCGTCACAATCTTGAAGATCGAACCGGGCTCAAACTGATCGGTGACGATCCGGTTCCGGCGGACCTCGGCCGGAAACTCCTGGTAGCGGTTGGGATCGAAGCTGGGGCTGATGGCCAAGGCCAGAATCTCGCCTGTGTCGGGCTTCATGGCAACAAACAGGCCAAAGTCGCTCTGGGTCCGCTCAACGGCGGCCGCCAGCTCCCGCTCCGCGATGTACTGGATCACCTGGTCGATGGCCAGGACCACGTTCTTCCCCGGCTCGGGCGGGAGGTAGACCCGCTCGCCGTGGGGGATCACCCGGCCCCCGGCGTCCCGCTCCGCCAGATCCCGGCCGGGAACGCCCCGGAGGACCTCGTCATAGGCCACCTCGATCCCCTCGAGGCCCTGGTTGTCGATCCCGGCGATGCCCAGAACATGGGCGGCCAGCTGGCCGTGGGGGTAGTACCGTTGGGGCCGTTCCACCAGGTAGATGCCCGGCAGTCGGGCTTGGCGGACGGCCTGGGCCTGGTCGGGGGGAACCTTGCGCGCGATCCAGACGCTGGCCGCCCGCTGGGTCAGGAGCGCCTCCACCCGCTCCGGATCCAGGTTGAGGAGCTGGGCCAGCACCCGCGCGGTGCCGGGAACGTCCTTCACTTCCGCGGGCACCGCATAGACGGCGTCGGAGGCGATGGAGACGGCCAGAGGGCTGCCGTGCCGGTCGACGATCTGGCCCCGCTGGGCCAAGACCGGAACCGGGCGGAGCCTCTGATCGAGGGCCAGCGCGCGGTAGGCGTCACCCTTCAAGAGCTGGAGGTAGACCAGGCGGCCGCCCAGCAAGAGGGAAGCCACGGCCGCCAGGACAAAGAGGAAGGCGATCCGGCGTTGGACCAGAGCCCGGGTGTAGGCGTTCCGCACCAGTCTCCCCCGCTTACCGCTCCGTTGGGTGGCCCTCGTCGGCCCTCACGATGGCGCTCTCCGGCCGGAACCAGGCCAGCACCCGCTGCCACCAGCCTTGAGGTTCCCCGTCGGCCTGGGCCGGCAGGGGCAGCGACGACGTCGCCGAGCCCCCGCTGGGAACCCGGACCACGTGGACCTCCTCCGGATGCACCATCCCCAGCTGGGTTCGGGCCACCTGCTCTACCCGGGCGAGGGAGGCGAGCCGGGCCTTCTCCACCGTCAGCCGCAGGATCTGCTCCTCCAGGTCGGCCAGTTCCGCCTGGAGCCGGGCCACCTCGTAGCTCCGCTCGAGAACGGCCGCCTGCTGGGCCAGGCACTGCCAGGCCAGGAGGACCGTGCAGATCCCCAGCCACACCACCCGGGCGTAGGGCTTGAGGCGCCTGGCCGGGCGCTGCTTCGGGCTGGGTTTGGGCTGCTGGCCGGGCTCCTCCGGCAGCAGAAAGGTCTGTTCAAGGGGTGCCGCTACCATGTTATTCCGCCCCCTGCCCTTCCAGAACCCGGGCTACCGCCCGCAGACGGGCGCTGCGGGCCCGCGGGTTCCGGGCCACTTCCGTCTCCGACGGGACGATGGGCGACCGGGTCAGCAGCTCAACCTGGGGGACCTGGCCGCAGGCACACATGGGGAGGCCGGGCGGGCAGGTACACCCCTGTGCCAAATCCTGAAAGGTGCGCTTGACGATCCGGTCTTCGAGGGAGTGGAAGCTGATCACCACCAGGCGGCCGCCGGGGCGGAGACGCTCCACCGCGGCTCGCAGCCCGTCCGCCAGCCCCTCCAACTCCCGGTTGACCGCGATACGCAGGGCCTGGAAGACCCGCCGCGCCGGATGACCACCCTTCCGGCGGGCTGCCGCGGGGACGGCGGCCTTCACCACCTCCACCAGATCCCCAGCGGTCTGGAGCGGCTCCCGCGCCCGCCGTTCCACCACGAACCGGGCGATGCGGGCCGCCCAGCGCTCCTCGCCGTATTCCTTGAAGATTCGCGCAAGCTCGTGGACGGAAAGGCGGTTGACCAGGTCCGCCGCGGTGGTGGGTTGGCTGGGATCCATCCGCATGTCCAAGGGAGCTTGGGGATCGTGGTAGGTGAAGCCCCGGCGGGGATCGTCCACCTGGAAGGAGGAGATACCCAGATCGAAGAGGATCCCGTCAAACCGCAGGGCCTCGAGCCCCGCCTCGTCCAGGAGCCGGTCCAGTTCCTCATGCCGGCCCGCCAGGATCTCGACACGTCCGGGGAGGCTGGCCAGCCGCTGGGCGGCCCGCTCGCGGGCATAGGGATCCCTGTCGATACCTACCAGGAGGCCCTCGGGGCCGGCTTGAGCCAGGATGGCCGCCGCATGGCCGCCCCCGCCCAGGGTGGCGTCCAGATACCGGCCCCCGGGGGTCGGATCGAGGATGGCGAGCACCTCGTCCAGCAAGACGGGAACATGTCCCTCCACGCCCATCCCTCCGACCCACCGCCGGAACGGTGGGAGCTGATCCTTGCGCGCCGGACAGACCATCGGTCCCAGCTTCCCCCTTCCGGCCTACAACCCCAAGTCCACGATCTTTTCAGCGAGCTCTTCGTACGCCTGGGACGCTTCGGTCTCGTACGCCAACCACCGCTCCTTGCTCCAGAGCTCCACCCGGTTGGCCACGCCCAAGATGATCACGTCGCGTTCGATCCCGGCATACTCCCGAAGGCTTGCCGGCAGGAGCAACCTTCCCTGGCGATCGAGGCTCTGCTCGGTGGCGCCAGCGAAGAGGAGGCGGACGAAGGCCCGGGCGTCCCGCTGGGTCATGGGGAGGGCCCGCAGCCTCTGCCCCAGCTCCTGCCATTCGCTGTAGGGGTAAAGGAAGAGACAGTGGTCGAGCCCCCGAGTGACCACCAACCGCCCGGTGAGCTCCTCACGGAACCGAGAAGGGATGGTGAGGCGGCCCTTCTCGTCCAGGCTGTGCTCGTACTGGCCTAGAAACACAGCCGTCTCTCCCCAGTCTCCCACAATCCCCCACTTCGCCCCACTCTGCGCCCCACGTATTCGTCGCGCATCTCCCGGTTCCTGCCTGGAATGGAAAAGAGAGGGAGGCCTTGGCATACCGGGTGGGGATGAAGGCGCTACGTGACCGAGAGCAGGCCGCCGGCCCGCACCGCGGGCAGGCGCGCCCGCAGAGGCAGCAAAAAGCCGGCCCCCGCAGGGGCCGGCCGAAATGGTCGGTGAGTCGGCCTGTAATCCGAGTTCTGTTGAAGGTGATCATCTATCTAGGATGCCAGTTGCCTGGCACCTCCAGCGACCTACCCGAGGGAGAGGCGGGCCACCTCATCCTCCCTCCTGCTCGGTCTTGCTCCGGGTGGGGTTTGCCAAGCCGACCAGTCGCCTGGCCGCTGGTGAGCTCTTACCTCACCGTTTCAGCCTTACCTGCCCGAGGGCAGGCGGTTTGTTTTCTGTGGCACTTTCCTTAGGGTCGCCCCCACTGGGTGTTACCCAGCACCCTGCCCTGTGGAGCTCGGACTTTCCTCAGGTGCGGCCTTTCGGCACTGCACCCGCGATCACCCAGCCGGCTCACCGACTCGCAGGGAAAAAGAGGGCGCCGTCTTCCGGGCGCCGGGCTCATTATCGCACACTTGGCACACCGGCGCAACCGCCAGCTTTCAGAGGAGGTGGAGGAGCCTGCCACACTGCTCACACTGGACCAGACCCTCATCGGCCCGGAGCCGGTTCAGGATGCCCTGGGGGAGGGTGAGATGGCAGGCGCCGCACCGCCCCCGAACGACGGCCGCCACCGGGTTGGGCATCTGCCGGCGCATCCGCTCGTAGCGGCGGCGGAGCTCCAGGGGGACCCGTTCCCACACCTGAACCCGTTCCGCCTCCAAGTCAGCCTGACGCAGCCGGAGCTCGTCCAGTTCCATCTCCCTGGCCATGCGGCGCTGGCTCGCCTCTTCCTGAGCCCACTCCAGGCTCTGCTGGAGGTGGGCCTGCTGGGCCTCCAGGCGTTCAGCTTCTTCCATCCGCTCCAGCCCCTGGGTCTCCAGGGCCTCGGCCTGAGATGCGGCCCGCGCCGCGCGCTGCTGGAGAAGCCCCAATTCCTTGCCACTCTTGCCGCCGGCGTAAAGCTCTTCCTCGGCCCGGCGCTGCTCAGCCCTGGCGGCCTGGGCCTCTAGCTCCAGCCGGCGGACCTCGCGAGCCAGCTTTTGGCGGGCCAGGGCCAGATCGGCCAGTGTGGCCTGGAGGCTCTCCACTCGCGCCTCGGCCTCGCGGGCGGCCGCCGCCAGAGGTGAAGACTCCAGGGACGCCCGGATTCGGTCCAGCTCCAAGTCAATGGTTTGCAACCGGTAGAGCTCTTGGGTGGCTCGCACGGGCTAACCCCCGTCCCTGACCGTGGTACGGCGCGGTTTTTCCACCGGGTGCGACCGATTTCGACAGCGGCGGCCCAGGCCCTGCCGAACATCTCACACCTCTGGCCGTGCAGCTCGCAGCTTCTTCAGCGCCCGGCTCACGGCCAGGTACTCCTCCAGCACCCGCTCTCCCTGCCCCTCGGGCGGATCGGCAAGTTCGGCAGCCAGCTGGGCGAGCCGCGCCTCGAGCAGGAGCCGCCGCGCACCGTCGCCTCGGCCTGCCTTGCGGGAGCGGAGCTCCTTCCGGTGCTGTTCAAAGGCTTCATAGCCCCCCGGGTAGAAAACGATCCGTCCTTCTTCAAGAGCCAAGACCGCCGTGCCCAGCCGGCGGAGGAGGTACCGGTCGTGGGACACCACCACCAGGGTACCCTGGAATGCCTCCAGGGCTTCCACGATCCGTTCTCTGGAGGGCAGATCCAGGCCGTTGGTGGGCTCGTCTAGGACCAAGAGGTCAGGGCCGGCCAGGATCAGCTTGGCCACTGCCAGCCGCACCCGCTCGCCTCCCGAAAGATCCCCCACCCGCTTCCAAACCGTGTCACCCCCGAGCAAGAGGCACCCCAGCAAGGTTCGCACCTGGACCTGATTCGCGGCCTCGTTCCCTCCCGACGCTTCGGCCAGAACCGTCCGGTCTGGGTCCAGGTTCTCCAGTTCCTGGGCAAGGAAGGCGCTCCGAGCCAGGTTGCGGTGGATACGGCCTTCTACAGGCTCCAGCTCCCCCAGGAGAAGACGCAGCAGGGTGGTCTTTCCGGAGCCGTTGGGGCCGATCACCAGCACCCGGTCCCCTCGCTGGATGGTGAAGGTCGATCCGCGAAAAAGCCAGGAGCCACCGGGATAGTGAAAACCCATCTCGTCCGCGGCCACGAGAACTCTGCCGCCTCTTCCTTCTCCCCCGAAGGCCAGCTCGATCCGCTCTTGCTTCGCGGGAGGTTCTTTACGCATCCGTTCCAGGCGTTTCTCCATGGCCCGAGCCTTCCGGGCGTGAACCTTGGCCTTGGCTCGCAGCGCCGGCTTGGCCAGCCCGTATTCCCGGGGGAGCTTCCGATTCTGAGCCCGTCGGGCCCACTCCTGCTCCCGGCGGATCGCCTCTTCCAGGCGCCGCTTCTCTTTCTGATACTGGCGGTATTCTGCATCGGCCCGCTCCAGTTCCCGTTGCCGCTGGGCGGCATAGGCCGAGTAGTTCCCGGGATACGATCGGATCTTGCCGTCCTCGAAGGCCAGAATGCGGCCGACCACCCGGTCCAGGAAGAAGCGGTCATGACTCACAACCAGGACCGTGCCCTGGTAGCCCAGGAGGGTCTCCTCCAGCCGCTCCAGCCCGTTGATGTCCAGGTGGTTGGTCGGCTCGTCGAGGAGCAGCACGGGCGGCTCGCCGGCAAGAGCGCGGGCCAGCGCGGCCCGGGTCTTCTGCCCGCCCGATAGCGTTCCGGCAGGCCGGCGCAGGAGCTGCCGGTCGAGCCCCCAACGAGCCAGCAGCTCGGGCGGGACCGGGCCCAGTTGCTCCCCCAGGGGAACCTCAGGCTCCCACGGCGGCGCCTGAGGCACATACCCGATCGAGATGCCGGTCGGGATCCACCGGACCTGGCCTCTGTCCGGTGCGACCCGTCCGGCCAGGATCTCCAAGAGGGTGGACTTCCCGCACCCGTTGGGGCCCACCAACCCCACCCGTTCCCCAGCCGCCAAGTGGAAGCTGGCCCCTTCGAAGACCTGTTGGCCACCGTACCCGATAGCGAGTTCATGGACGTGCAGGACCACCATGCGATCTGCCTCCTTCGCCAAGGTCGGGCGGTCCCGCGTCGGGCGCTGAAAAAGCAAAGCCACGGTCGCGCTCCCGTGGCCTGATAAGAGGGAAACCTTCCTATTGAAGTAAGGAGGCGCGAAGGCACGCGCAGGACCGGCCCAAGATGCAACGCCAGGCGAGAACAGGAACCCTACTCCCCGGTGCGGCGTTGCGGTCTGCAGTTAACGCTGGGCGGTCCTCTTCATGCGCAAATACCTCTGCCTCGCGGGCGGTGAGATGCGGCGGAGCGCGGCCCACTGGCCGTGACTCCTGGGATGTATCATACCCGATGGTGTCTGGGGCCGCAAGACGCACCGCCGCGGAAGGATGGAGCCCCCGAACGGGGAATGGTGCGGCGGTAGGCTGGTACGAAGGAGGAAACCCTCGATGAGCACCCGTCGCGTTGTGGTGGTTGGGTACGGCCGGGTGGGCCAGGCGGCGGTCGAGGCTGTCCTCGAAGCCCCCGACATGGTCCTGGCCGGGGTGATCCGCCGGGATCCGACCCAGCGGGGGGAGCTTCCACCCCACATTCCCGTGGTGGCGGAGGTGGCCCAGCTGGGTAAGGTGGACGGAGCGCTCCTGTGCGTTCCCACCCGCCAGGTTCCCGAGGTGGCCGAAAGGTACCTGCGGGCCGGCATCCACACCGTCGACTCCTACGACATCCACGGCGAGCTGGTCCATCTAAGGGAACGCCTGGGCCGCATCGCCACCGAGCATGGCGCGGTCGCTATCATCTCGGCCGGATGGGATCCGGGAACCAACTCCATGGTCCGGGCCCTGATGGAGCTGATGGCCCCCCGGGGGATCACCTACACCAACTACGGCCCCGGGATGAGCATGGGGCACTCGGTGGTGGTCCGGCAGGTGCCAGGTGTGCGGGATGGGCTGGCCATCACCATCCCCGCCGGCCAGGGAACCCACCGCCGCATGGTCTATGTGGAGTTGGAGCCCGGCGCCGACCTGGAGGCCGTGCGGCAGGCCATCGTGGAGGACCCCTACTTCCGGAATGACGAGACCCGGGTGATCCAGGTGCCCTCGGTGCAGGACCTGGTCGACATGGGCCACGGAGTCCGCATCGAGCGCAAGGGGGTCTCAGGCCGGACCCACAACCAACAGTTCGTCTACGATATCCGGATCAACAACCCGGCCCTGACGGCCCAGATCATGGTCTCCGCGCTCCGGGCTAGCTTCAAGCAACCGCCGGGCGCCTACACCCTGCTGGAGGTGCCCCTGATCGACTTCCTCCCGGGGGACCCGGAGGAGAACCTGCGCCGCCTGGTCTAGCCCCCTACCCGCCCGCCTCCTGACCGCCCGGGGGCATGGATGGGCCCCACGGCCTATGGCCAGCCCAACCGCTGGTCCGTAGGGTGTACCAGACGTGCCCTCAGGGCGAAGAGGAGGCAGAGGCCGGTGAAGCTGAACGGCGACGACAATGCGTTCCTCATCTTCCTGATCCTCATCCTGCTCCTTTTGAGCGATCAGTTCTAGGCAGAGCGCCCCGCCCGGCCCAGGCCGGGCTTTTTCAATCGAATTCGGCTGGATGTCAGCCGACTTCGGTTCCTCTCTGCCGGCCCGGAGCAGATCTCAGCGGGGAAGGACTCATTCACCGTCGTCCTCCATCCTTCGGCTTCCACATACTTCAGAGCCGGCCTCCATAGATAAAAGCACGCCGCCTGGCTTCATGGTGGCGGTGAGGACCAGGCGGCGCACCTCAAGAGATCTTGGAGCAGAGTGTTTCACTGCCCGCGACGCCGAAACAGGATGACAAGGCCCCATGCCGTGAGGAGGAGCCACCAGGCGGACCCGGTCGCGAGGCTGGCGATGATTCCCGCCAGAATCCAGACCCAGGGATGTCCTTGTTCCTCTTCCCGGGCCGCCCGGCGTTCAACCTGGGAAGCGGCCGGTTGAAGGGCGGACGTGTCGGCCGCGGTGGCCGCTCGCTCCCTCCGGCGGCCCTTCTTGGTGCGGTACTCGTACCCGATGCCTGTGCCGGGCAGGCTCGCCCGGACGGTGCCGCCCCGGGGCCCAACCCCGACCCGGAACCCTTTGACGCCGGCGCTGATTCCGACACCGCTTTTGCTGAGATTGAGCCGCACGCCTTTACCTAATGGAATCCGCTTCTGGAATCGGAGCCCTTTCACGCTGTTTCAGCCCCCCGTCGATGGTCTCTTTCATCCTAAACGGCCGCGCGCCGGTGTCCTTGAGCGGCCGGGGAGCCCCGGGGTCCCTCCATGTCGGCTGGTGAATGGGTCCCCGGGATGAGGACGGGCTCTGGCGTGCCGCCATAGGCTTGTCAAGGGTGTATCGCTGCTGTGGAAGGAGGCCGAGGGATGTCGGGTTACGGCCGCAAGGGCGACCAGGACAGTGCGTTCCTGATCTTTCTGATCCTTATCCTGCTCCTCTTGAGCGATCAGTTCTGAGGCGCCGCACGGGAACTCGACGGCAACAGGCCTCCAGGCCCGCCATCGGGCGGGCCCGAGGCCTGCCAGGCCCGATCCCTGGGACCCCAGCCCCGAACCCGTCTGAGCTCAGCAGGGATCGCGGTTGACGGCCCCGAACCGGAAGGATAGAATGGAGTGCGGTTGCCGGCCCCGAGACGGGTCGCGTGCCCCCATCGTCTAGCGGCCTAGGACGCCGCCCTTTCAAGGCGGTGGCACGGGTTCGAATCCCGTTGGGGGTACCACGTCGACACGAGAGCGCTTGGCTTGGTCGTCCACCAACACGGAGACAGGGCGGAGGCTTGACCAGGATCCGGGAACAAGCGCTCGGCCGCCTGCCCCTCGTCGATTCGATGGGGCGGGCGGTTTTCGCGTTCTCCTGCTTCAAGAGTTTGCGCTGCGAGCTGAGAGCTAAAAGATGATGCCCAGTGAGGCTACCGGCCCCGTATACCAGGGGTCCTCGGCCCAATGCCGGTAGCCGATCCGGGTCTGGAGTTGACCCCATGCCGTCGGCCACGCTACCGGTCCCCACCGGGAAAGACGAGACCGAGCTCCCGGCCCAAACGTCGGCCTGCCGCTCCAGCCTCGAGCCGGGCGCCCTGACAACCTTTGGCCTGACAGGTATAATTGAGATCCGAGCTTCGTACGGACAACCCCGGAGGTGCTCCTCTTGCTGAAGACGTCCGTCTCCGGCCGGGACGCGCCGCGAGCCCTGCTCTTCGACCTGGACGGCACGTTGATCAACGTCGATCTGGAGCGGTTCCTCAAGGAGTACGCCAAGCTCCTGGCCGAGGCGTACGCGCCACGGGTGCCGCGTGAGCTGTTCGGCCCTGCCTTTATGGCAGGAGTGACAGAGATGCTGGAGGGCCGTCCGGACCGGTCCAACGCCCAGCGCTTCTTCGACACCTTCTGCCAGCGGGTGGGGATCGACGAGGCGTGGGCCCGGGAGCAGGCGGAGTGGTTCTACACGGAGAAGTATCCGTCCCTCCGCCCCCTGGTGGAGCCCATCCCCGCCGCCCCTGAGGTCGTGGCGGAAGCCCGGGCCCGGGGCTGGCTGGTGGTGGTCGCCACCCAACCCCTCTTTCCCCTGACGGCCATCGTCCAGCGGATGGAGTGGGGCGGCTTGGACCCCGAGGCCTTCGACTACATCACCCACATGGAGGCCTTCCACGCCTGCAAGCCAAGCTCCCACTTCTTCGAGGAGCTCTGCCAAACCATTGATGTTCCGCCGAGCCGTTGCGTCATGGTGGGCAACGATGTGCACGACGACATGCCGGCGGCCAACGTGGGGATCGCCACCTTCTTAGCCAAGGACTTTCTCCTCCGGGCGGACCACCCGGCCCCGCCGCCCCGGGCCGAGGGGAGCTTGGCAGACCTGCTCCGGCTCATCCAGACGGGCGAGCTGGAGCGGTGGATCGCCTGACACCAGGCCACCCTTCCAACACCTGGCCAAAGGGTGGGCGGTATGGCGGCTTTGGTGGGAGGGAGACTAGGTCCGCTCAGGACGTGCCGTGCCCTGGCAGTCGTACCGCCGGAGGTGGTCTCCCATGCCATCCAGCCGTCGCCCTCCCCAGGCTCGTGGAAAGGTCCCGGCCCTTGCCCGGTGGGCCCGCCGGGTACAAGGGGTCCTCTTCTGGACCACCCTGTTGGGTTCGGCCGCGTACACCGGCTACCGCCTGGCGGCCCGCCCCTACCGGCCCGTCAACCCACGGTTGGCCCGGTTCCTCGGGCGACACTTCCTGGAAGCCACCGGCCCGTGCCTGGCCGTCACCGCCAGCCCCCTCCAGCTCGAGCGGTATGCCGGCGGGACCCTCCGCCGCCTGGTGCTGGCGGGCGTGCCGGTGATCGTGGCGGTGGTCACCCCGGGCGACCTCCCCGACGAATCCTTTGCGGAGCAGGATGACGAAGCCCTGGAGGCAGCTCACCGGATCGGCTACCACCGGATCCAGATGCTGAAAGTGGCCACCCCCTTCGAGGCCCGGAGGGTGGCGGAGCAGTTGGAGACGGTCTGGACCGACGTCGAACCGGAAGTGGTCTTGGCCTTCGATCCTCTCGATCCTGTGGCCGGACCCGACCTGGCGGCCGAGCAGATCTGCGGTGAAGCCGTCCTCCGGCTCGCGGAGCGCCTGGACCGGGAACGACAGGTGAAGCTGGCCTTCTGCGGCACCCGGCGGCCCAATGCCCTGGTGGATGTCACCCCCATCCTCACCGACAAGATCCAGGCGGTGCTGAGCCACCGGACCGAGCTTGCCCTGCCTGCCTTGGCCGTCAACCTGGGTCTCCGCCTGATGAGCCGCCTGCCCGACCTCCGGCGCTCCTATGAAGCGCTCCGAATCGTGGACCCCAGCCGCCGTCCCTTGGGACGGGAGACAACACCGGAGCCCCGCACCGCCGCCCCTGCCCCGCCAGCCCCGCCCTCGAAGGCCCCGTCCCGGGAGCCCCGTCGGGCCGTGGTCCGCACCCGCCTGCCCGTCGCCGAGAACCCCTCGGACGGCCTGGCCGCCGACGGCGAGCGGGCTGACGGATTCCGCCCCGCCTGGGCGGGCGCGCGCCCCACCGACCCCGAATCCTAATCGGATCCCGGACCAACGGAGGAGCTGCTCCCGCTCTTTTCGAAGCCTACCTCCAGCCAGGTTCTGGGATCGCGCTCAGCGAGCCCTCAGGCCTGGTCACCCATCACGAGCGAGGTGAAGGGCCTTGGCGATCGCAGCCGTGAGCATCACGCCCCTGGGCACGGGAACCACCAGTGTGGCACCCTATGTCGCCGCGGCCGAGCGGGCCCTCCGGGAAGAACCGGGGCTCCGGGTGGAGCTGAACGCCATGTTTACCCTGTTGGAGGGCGACCTGGATGCCATCTTCCGGGCCATCCGCCGGGCGCAGGAGGCCGTGGTGGAAGCGGGCGCCCAGCGGGTCTCGACAGTGATCAAGATCGACGACCGCCGGGACCGGGTGGCCACCATGGAGGAGAAGGTGGCCCGGGTGGAGCAGCTCCTGCAGGACGGCTGATCTCCGGCCGTTACCCTCGAGCGGGCGGCGGTACCAGGGCTCCCGGGAGCCTGGCTTCAGAAACCGCCGCCCCCTCCGCTCTCCTTTTCGGCTTCGTCGTCTGGTTCGTCGCCGTCGTCTGGTTCGTCGCGGCTCAGGAGGAAATCGAAAGCATCGGGGTCCAGCTCGGGGTTGAGGTCTTCCCCCTCTCCGGCGGGGATGGGCAGGGTCTCGAAGGGATCCTCCACCATCAGCTCCTGGAGCTCCACGTCGGCCTCGGGAAGATCCAGGAGGAGCCGCAACACCTTCCGCATGAGGCTTCGGGTGGGGGTCCAGATCTCCACCGAGTCGCCGGCCAGGTGGATCTCCCCCGCGCCCCGGAAGGAGGGTGGGGTCTCCAGCCACGAGGCCCACTGGTAGCTCTCCTTGGGCCATCGCAAGAGGACCTCGCCAGAGCTCGCCTGAGGCGGGCCGGCCTCCAGTTCAGGGAAGGCCTGGATGAGCTGGGCTTGGAGCGCCGGAAGGTTGTGGTGGCGCAGGCGGGCGGTGCAAAAACAGGGCGGTTCCTCTTCCAGCTCCGCCCAGGGGTCGTCGTCGCTCATCAGCCAGTCGAGCTGGGCCTGCAGGTGGACCTCCCATCCGGGTTGGCTCGGATCGAGCGGATCGAACGCCCACTCGTCGGGCCCGTGGTGCGCCGCTTCCATGGTCCTTCCTCCTCGTGGTCTCGCCGACCAGTCTCCAGGACCCCCAGGGTCCGGACCTTGCCACAGGCTCCGTGCCTATGCTAGCATAGATTGTGCTTTGGTGTCTGCGCGCCGGCATCGGCTTGGCCCCGTAGCTCAGTGGATAGAGCGCCGACCTCCTAAGTCGGGCGCGCAGGTTCGATTCCTGCCGGGGCCACCAGATGAGCCTCCCCGCGGGCACCCGGTCGCTCAGTGCGGCTCCCCGAGAGGATCTCTCGGGGTTTTTCTTTTCCCTGCCCAAGCCCCCCGGCAGCCACTCCCACGGATAGCCTCACCCGGTCCAGGCTCATCCTTCTAACCGGCGTGAATCCCCAAGGCGGCACCCCGGCGGGGCCGGGCCGCCTGGTGAGGGGGCAAGGGCATGCAGCACGACGAGTTTATCGGTCATGTGCAGCATCGAGCCCGGCTCGCTTCCCGGGGTGAGGCGGAACGGGCGACGCGGGCGGTCCTGCAGACCCTGGCCGAGCGGCTTACGGGGGGCGCGGCGGAAAACTTGGCCGCTCAACTGCCTCCCCAGCTCCAAGCGTACATGCACAAGGGCGACATGGAGGCGGCGGAAGAGCTGACCCTCGACGAGTTCTTCCACCGGGTGAGCGAGCGGGAAGGGGTGGATCTGCCCAAGTCTGTCCACCACGCCCGGTGCGTGGTGGACGTCTTGAAGGAGGCCGTCTCCCCCGGGCAGATCGAGAAGGTGCGGGCCCAACTCCCCGACGGGTGGGCCTCCCTGTTCGACTCGGGGAGCGAGGGCGACATGGATGTGGAGTGACGGGCACGGCCGGCCGCCCAGCGCGCCCCCTTCTTGACGGGCTCCCCTAAAGGGCCCGAGGGTTAGAGGGCCAGGCCCAGCGCCTCGGGCCGCGCTTGTTCGAACTGCCGGGGCAGAAGGAGAACCTCCCGATCGCCCCACCGCCAGGTCAAGGTGGGCCCACCGGTGCCGTGACCGATGGCGTTCACGTCGGCCAGGCCGAGCAGGCGGTCACCCCGCAGGCGGTAGATCTTCAGGTGGTGGGTGTACAGGTCGGGACGGACGTGCCGGGCGATCAGCTCCCGCCGGCCGTCACCATCCAGATCGGCCGCGAAGAGCCCCGCCCAGCCGAGGCCGCCGTTCTCGGGCGTGCGGGCCACCGGCTGGAAGGCGCCGTCTCGCCAGGCCAGCACCTCCACGACGCCGCCCTCGCCCACGACCAACTCCGGCCGACGATCCCCCGTCAGATCGAGCAGGGCCCAGGCAGGAGGCAAGTGGTACGGGCCCCCCCGACGGGCCAGGGTGCGCTCCCAGGCCAGCCGGTATCCGGCCCCAGTAGGCACCCAGACGCTCAGGTGGGTCCGCCCGTCCCCGAGTCGGGCCCCCACCAGAAGCCAGGGCCAGTCCTCCTCTTCCGGCCGCCAGGCTTCCACCCGGAGCTGGTCCAACTCGGCCGCCCCGCCCCCCAGCAGGGCGGCCAGGGGCAGCCCTCGCTGGCCGGCCCGGGTGGTGAGGCGCAGCTCGGCCCCGCCGTCGGTGCGGGTCACCTCCAGCCGGTCCAGGAGCCCATCCCCGTCCAGATCTTGGACGGGGTTGGCGATCAAGGGCGACGGGGTCTCAGGGAGGAACCCGCCCCGGGCCTCGTACCGCTCCAGGAGCTCCCCCGGCGCTCGGACGAAAGCGTCCCCCGCCCCGTCCCAGAGCCACCCTTCCAGGGGCCCGTCCCATTCGGACCGGGCCAGAAGCTCCACCGCGCCGTCGCCATCGAGGTCGGCGAGGGCCACCAGAGGCCCCAGGTCCTGGGTGCGGCCCACCTCCACGGGCCTCCCTGAACCGGGATCGTACCGGTAGAGGGCGGTGATCAAGGCCGGCAGGGGTTCCTGGCCTTCGGCTTCCCCGGCCATGCCCTGAAGCACCAGCTCATCCAGGCCGTCGCCGTCCAGATCACCGAGGAGAGCC
>PIUA01000047.1 GCA_017577405.1 Bacillota bacterium | reverse complement strand
CCCCCCCCCCCCCCGCCCCGGCCCTCTTCTTCCTGGGCCCCCCCCGCCGGGCCCCGGGACCCGGTCCCCGCCAGGAGAAGGACCCCCGGCGCTCCCAAGGTGCCGGCCAGCAGCGCGGCCACCCCGTCGTGGACCAGGCGGATCTCGGCCCGGGGAAAGAGCTGGGCCAACGCCTGGCGCATCTGGCTGGCCTCCGGCTCCCGGGCGGCGCCCGCGAGGCCGATGGCCACCACCGCCACCCGGTCTGGAGGCCAAACCCCGTCCGGAGAGGGGCCCGCCGCCTCCACGGGTCGAGCCCCCGCTTCGTTGGAAGGCTTCCCGGCCAGCTCATCGGCGGCGAGCCTCTCCCCCTCGAGGGCCAACCCCGTCTTCTGGGCGGCTTCGGCGATGGCCCGGACGGCCGCCCCCACCCCCGCCGCCGTGGGGTTGGAGGTGCCACCCTCGCCCCGGCCGAGAAGACGGCCTTCCGGGTCCAGAAGCCAGAGGCGGGTCCGGCTGCCGCCCCCGTCCACCGCCACCAGCAGGGCCTCACGGGCCATGGGCCTCAACCTCCTTCCCCAGAACCGGGCCGGTAGAGCCAGAACCCCTCCACCTCCCGGCGGAAGGCGGCCGCCTCCTCGTCCCAGGCGTCGGCCAGCCGGTCCGGATCGCGGCCCCCTTCCAGGTGCCGCCGGAGGGTCTCGCCGCCGGCCAAGAGATCGATGAAGGGGCGCTCCTCCCCCACCCACGCCCACCGCTCGGGGGCTTGGCGGTAGAGGGCGTCCAGCAGGTGCAAACCCGTCCGCACGGGCCGGAAGGCCTCAGGATCCAGCACGTGGGGCTCCACCCCGGCGCAGAGGGTGCCGGCGTGCTTGGAGAAGGTGGGGGTGAAGAAGACGGGCCGGAAGGCCACCCCCGGCAGGCCCCGCCCGTTCAGCTCCCGGGCCAGCCGCACCCCGTCGATCCAGGGCGCCCCGATCCAGCGGAAGGGGTGGGTGGTCCCCCGTCCCTCGGAGAGGTTGGTCCCTTCCACCAGGCAGGTGCCCGGGTAGAGGAGAAGCGTCTCCGGGCTGGGCATGTTGGGCGAGGGGGCCGCCCAGGGCAGGCCCGTCTCCCAGTAGAGCCAGGCCCGGTCCCAACCCCGGATGGGGATCACCTCCAGCCTCCCCTGCCCCAACCCGGCGGTGGCCGCCTGCCAGGCGAGGATCTCCCCCAAGGTGAGCCCGTGCCGGATGGCCATGGGATGGGCCCCCACCAGGGAGCGGAAGGCCGGATCCAGCACGTTCCCTTCCACGGCCACGCCCCCCACCGGGTTGGGCCGGTCCAAGAGGAGAAAGGGGATCCCCTGGTCCCCGCACGCCTCCAGGGCCTGGGTCGCGGTGGCCACAAAGGTCCAGTAGCGGCAGCCCCCGTCGGGGAGGTCACAGAGGAAGAGCTCCACCCCATCCAGGCTCTCGGGCGTGGGCCGGCGGTGGGCCCCGTAGAGGCTGTAGACAGGTACCCCCCAGCGGGGCTCCCGGGCATCCCCCACGGGCACCCCCGCCTGGGCCTCACCCCGGAGCCCGTGCTCCGGGGCAAAGAGGGCCACCAGCCGGGCGCCCGCCTCCACCACCCGGTCCACCACCCACCGGGCCTGGCCGTCGAGGGCCGCGCCGTTGGTGAGGATGGCCACCCGGCGCCCCCGGAGCCGGTGGGCCTGCTCCTCCACCAGCACCTCCGCCCCCACCCGGACCCGGGGCTTGACGGCCCCCGTCCCCGATCGCCTCATGACCACCGGGCCACCTCCTCCCGTCCCGCCGCATCATCCCCCATGGTTGGGGGCTGGGGCCTTCCCCACGGGACCCCGGCGGCTTTCCGCCGGCTTCACCCCTTCACCGCCCCCGCGGTCAGCCCTTCGATGAACTGGCGGGACATGACCAAGTAGAGAAGGAGGAGGGGCAGGCTGGCGATGAGCATGCCAGCGAAGAGCAGGCCCCAGTCGGTCATGTACTGGCCGAAGAAGATGGTCATCCCCAGGGGGATGGTCTTCAGCTCATCCGATTGGATGAAGAGCAGGGGGAAGAAGAAGTCGTTCCACCACGGCACGAAGTTGACGATGGTGACCGTGGCCAGCCCCGGACGGACCAGGGGAAGCATCACCCGGAAGAAGGTCTGAAACTCCGAGCAGCCGTCGATCCGGGCCGCGTACTCCAGCTCCCTGGGCAGGGTGCGGAAGAAGCCCGTGAGCAGGAAGACGGACATGGGCATCCCGCTGGCCGCGTAGGTGAGGATGAGCGACCAGTGGGTGTCCAGGAGGTTCAGGTTCCGCATGAGGAGGAAGAGGGGCAAGACCCCCAGCCGGATGGGGATCATGATCCCTGCCAGGAAGAAGATGTAGAGGGCGTTGTTCAGCCGGAACCGGTACCGCCCCAGCGCGTACGCGGCGAGGGAGGAGCAGGTGAGGACGAGCACCGTCGAGGCCGCGGTGACCAGCACCGAGTTGCGGAAGTAGGTGCTGAAGTTGGCCCGGCGCCAGACGGTGATGAAGGGCTCCAGGCTCCACCGGGAGGGGAGCCCGAAGGGGTCCAGGAAGATCTCCCGGGTGGACTTGAACGCGGTGATCACCATCAAGAAGAGCGGATAGACGAAGATCAGGGCCAAGAGGGTGAGGCCCCCGTAGATGAGGACCTTCCCCACCGCCGCCCGCCACCGGCGAGGCGCCACCGTCGCCTTCCGTTCTGCTGCCAGATCGAGCCTCGTCGCCATCAGTACTCCACCTGCCGCTTCTGCATCTGCCGCACGCCCAGAATGGAAACCGCCCCGATGATGATCAGCATCAAGACGGCAATGGCCGATGCGATGCCGATCTGGCCCGGTTCACCGCCGGTGGTCGAATCGCCGAAGGCGGTCCGGTAGAAGAGGGTGCCGAGCAGGTCCGTCGAGTAGTAGGGGTTGCCGCTGGAGCCCTGCATGATGAAGACCAGCTCAAAGGCGTTGAAATCCCAGATGAAGGTGAGGATGGTCATCATCCCGATGACGGGGGCCAGAAGGGGCAAGGTCACGTGCCGGAAGGTCTGCCAGCCCGTGGCGCCGTCGACGGTGGCCGCCTCATGGAGCTCTTCGGGGATCCCCTGCAGGCCCGCCAGGAAGACCAGGATGGGGAAGCCCAGCCACCGCCAGGCGTTGACCAGGATGATGGTCCACAGGGCCGTCTCCGTCTGGCCCAGCCAGGGTTGGACCCAAGAGCCCAGCCCGATCAGCCGCAGGAACTGGTTGAAGGCCCCCCAGGTGGGGTTGAGCAGAAGGAGCCAGAGGAAGCCCACCACCACCATGGAGAGGGTGTAGGGGATGAAGTAGACCGTCTGGAAGAAGCCGAACCCCCGCCACTTCTTCCGGAAGAGGACGGCCAAGGCCAGCCCCAAGGTGGTCTGGATGGCGAAGGTGGTAACGAAGAAGAGGACGTTGTGGCTCAGCGCCCCCCAGAAGCGGGCCTGGTAGGGCGATCGGGTGAGGACGGTCTTGAAGTTCTCCAGGCCGGCGAAGGGGCCCCGGATGAGCCCATCCCAGTGGAAGAGGCTGTAGCCCAGGGATGAGGCCAGCGGGTAGACCATGAAGACGCCGTAAAGCACCAGCCCGGGCAACAGGAAGAAGATGTACGCGTGACGCTCCATCCAACGGCGGACCATCGCCCGTTCCCCCCAACCTGGCTGCTGGCGGCGAGGGGCCGGCAGCGGCCGGCCCCTCGCCCATCGGTCCGGTCGACGACCCTTGCAACGCACGCCTCAGGGAGCCCCTTGCCCAGAGGGCCGAGGCCGTGCCTCCGCCCTCACTGGAACGGCTCGTACCAGCTGGCCACCCCTTCCTGGATGTTGGCCGCCGCCTGGTCGACGCTCAGGAGGCCCGCGAAGACACCTTGGAGCTCATTCTGGAGCAGGGTGGAGCCGCTGGGCTGGCCATAGCGGAAGGCGGTCAGCATCAGGTAGGGCGTCCCCTGGCGCTCCATCAGCTCCACGATCTCGGCCAGCACCGGGTCCTCCGGCTGGGTGCCCGGCACCGCGGAGATCTGCTTCAGGGTATTGGTGAACATCTGCCCGTACTCCCGGGAGGCGAGGAACCGGATGAAGGCCAGCGCCGCCTCGGGGTGCTTGGTGTTGGCGTTGATCCCGTAGGAGCCGTCCACGTAGACGGAGATGTAGGCCGGATCCTCCGCCCGCTCGCCCGGGATGGGGAAGACGCCGATCTTCAGGTCCGGGTTCATCTG
Source organism: Bacillota bacterium (assembly GCA_017577405.1). Lineage (GTDB taxonomy): Bacteria > Bacillota > Limnochordia > Limnochordales > Limnochordaceae > Limnochorda. The sequence goes on along the minus strand of PIUA01000047.1, from coordinate 3,645 downwards.
GGCGAAGGTCCCCAGCTCGTAGGAGCCCGCCAGCATCATCCCCGCCAGCTCCTGGGCGAAGAGGACCTGCATGTCGGTGTAACCCACGCCCATGTAGTTGTCGGGCAGGTAGGGGCGGAGCTCCAGCATCTTCTCCACCGCGCGCTTGAAGCGGGGATCCTCGAAGGTGGCCTCCCCCGCCACGACCTCCTCATAGTACTGGGAGCCGCCGTAGAAGGTGGGGCCCACCGCCCCAAAGAAGGTCTCCAGGGTCCAGCCTTCCTTGGCCCCGTTGGCGAAGGGGATGTACCCCGCCCGCTTGAGGGCCTCGGCCACCTCCAAGAGCTCCGACCACGTCTGGGGCTCCTTCAGGCCCAGCTCCTCGAAGATGCGGACGTTGTAGAGGACCTGGACGGTCTGCAGCGCGAAGGGCACACCATAGATCCGCCCGTCGGCCCGGTTGGTCGCCCCCGCCAGGTGGTCGGGGTTGAAGTCCTTCAGGGCCTCCACCTTGTCGTCCAGGGGCATCAGGTAGCCCGCCTGGGCCAAGGGCTCCATACCGCCGTAGGCCCGGAGGTGGATGATGTCGGGGCCCGAGCCGGCTTGGAGGGCGGTGGCCAGGATGGTGTTGTACTCGGTGTTCCGGTAGGGGACGAAGCGGACCCGGATGCCGGGATGCTCGGCTTCGAAGGCGGCGATGAACTGGTTGTACGCGTCCACGTCCTCGGTCCGCCAGCTCCAGAAGGTCAAGGTGACCTCTTCAGCGCCGGCCACCGCTGGGGCCAACAGCACTGCCAGGGCCAGAAAGAGAACCTGGGTGAGCCTCATAAGCCGCACGTGCACGCCTCTCCCTCCTTGCGTAAGCCAGCCGTCTGCTCGTCGGTCTGTCGCCTGCCGCGGCGCGGGCCGCCAGCTCAGCCGGGCCTCCCTTCCAAGGCCCGCTGGACGAACCCGCCCGCCTCTTCCAAGCGCTGCTCCGCCGCCTCCCGATCCAAGCCGCAGCGGAGCATGACGATGGCCACCTTCACCTGCTGGTGGGACGCCTCGAAGGCCTCCTGGCAGGCCTCCCGGGATGCGCCCGTCACCTCCTGCAGGATCCGGAGGGCCCGCTCCCGCAGCTTGGCGTTGGTCGGCCGGAAATCGACCATCAGGTTCTGGTACACCTTGCCCAGGCGGATCATGGCGCCAGTGGAGAGGATGTTGAGCACCATCTTCTCCGCGGTCCCTGCCTTGAGCCGGGTGGAGCCGGCCACCACCTCGGGCCCCACCACGGGGGCGATGGTCCAGTCGGCCAGCTCCTCCAAGGCGGAGGGCCGGTTGCAGGTGAGCCCCAGGGTGGCCACCCCCATGGCCCGGGCCTGGCGGACGGCCCCCAGCACGAAGGGGGTGCTGCCGCTGGCGCTGATCCCCACCACCAGATCCCCCGGCCGGGCCCGCTGGGCCACCTGGGCGGCCCCGTCGGCCTCGTCGTCCTCCGCCTCCTCCACCGCCTTGAGGAAGGCCTCGACGCCCCCGGCCAGGATCACCTCCACCCCTTCCTCCCCCACGCCGAAGGTGGGGTACCACTCCACCGCATCCAGAATCCCCAGCCGGCCGCTGGTCCCGGCGCCCACGTAGAGCACCCGGTGGCCCGAACCGAGGGCCTCGGCCATCATCTCGATGCCCCGGGCGATCCGGGGCAACTCCGCCTCGACCGCCTCCACCACCCGCCGGTCTTCGTGGTTCATCAACCGGGCGATCTCCAGCGGGCTCAGCTGGTCGATGTGGAGGCTTGCTGGGTTCCTCGATTCGGTGGTCAGGTGCTCCGCCATGGCTGGGACCTCCCGGCAACGCCGAAGTCTGGGCAGGGCGCCCACTGGTGGGGTTCGTTCTCGGACTAAATTTTCCTTCTCTAAATCAGCATGATAAGGAAATTAGGTTTCTACCGCGCCCCCTGGGGAAGAGGGAGCCTGGCGCTCCGTGTGGAAGGAGCCTCAGGGCCTTTCCGGGCCTGCAGGTATGGAGGCAGCTGAGAGGAGGAAGAGGATGCACCAACTCTTTGATCTCACAGGCCAGGTCGCCCTGGTCACCGGCGCGAGCCGGGGCATCGGCCAGGCCATCGCGGTGGGGCTGGCGGAGGCGGGGGCCACCATCGTCGGGGTGGCCCGCAGCGACCAGAGCGAGACGGCCCGCCAGGTTCAGGCGGCGGGTCAGCGGTTTGAAGGGATTGAGGCCGACCTGAGCCAGCCCAGCACCGCCGAGCAGGTCTTCGACGAGGCCCTCGCCCGCACAGGCCGGGTGGACATCCTGGTGAACAACGCCGGGATCATCCGCCGCAAGCCCGCCATCGACGTGACCGACGAGGAGTGGGATGAGGTCCTCCACCTGAACCTGACCCAGGTCTTCCGCCTCAGCCGCCGGGCCGCGCACCATTTCCGGGCGCGGGGCCGGGGGAAGATCATCATGATCGCCTCCTTGCTCTCCTTCCAGGGCGGCATCCTGGTCCCCGCCTACACGGCCAGCAAGAGCGGCCTCTTGGGCCTCACCCGGGCCCTGGCCAACGAGTGGGCGCCTTTGGGCATCAACGTCAACGCCATCGCGCCCGGCTACGTGGCCTCTGACCTGACCCAGCCCCTCCAGGACGACCCAGAGCGGAACCGGAGCATCCTGGAGCGGATCCCCGCCGGCCGCTGGGCCAAGCCTGAGGATCTCAAGGGGGCGGCCGTCTTTCTGGCCTCCGCCGCCTCGGACTACGTCCACGGCGCGGTGCTCCCCGTCGACGGCGGCTGGCTCGCCCGCTGAGGCCTGGGGCTGGCCCCGGGCCGGCCCTCTGCCCCCGGGGCGGGCTTGCGCCGGGCCCGCCTCCACCTCACTGGATCGCATAGGGATCGAAGGCGTCCCGGATGGCATCCCCCACAAAGTTGAAGGCGAGCACGGCGGCCACGATGAAGAGCCCCGGCGTCAGGAGCCACGGGTAGAGCTGGAGGGCTTGCAAGCTCTGGGCGTCCCTGAGCAAGAGCCCCCAGCTGGTCATGGGCTCTTTGATCCCCAAGCCCAGGAAGCTCATGGTCGACTCCCCCAGGATCATCCCAGGCAGGGCCAAGGTGGCGGAGACGATGAGGTACGAGGCGATGTTGGGCAGGATGTGGCGGAAGATGATCGCCCCGTCCGACGCCCCCAGGGCCCGGGCCGCGAGGACAAACTCCTTCTCCCGCAGGGCCAGGTACTGCCCCCGCACCACCCGGGCGAGGCCCGTCCAGCCGATCAGCGAGAGGACCGTCACCACCCCGAAGTAGACCCAGTGGGAGGGCCAGTGGGGCGGCAGGATCATGCTGAGGGCCAGCCACAGGGGGATGGTGGGAAAAGAGCGGAGGAGCTCGATGAGGCGCTGGATCAGGTTGTCGAGGCGGCCGCCGTAGTAGCCCGAGAGGCCCCCCATCACCACCCCCATGGCGGTGCTCACCACCACCCCCAGCACCCCCACCCACCCCAACAAACGCGCCCCGCCCCCCCCCCGCGAGCCCCCCTTCCCCCCCACAAACACCCCCGCCACTGTCGGCCGCAACGTCTGGGCCCCCGTCGTCAACCCTCTCCGCGACCCCCGCTGGGGCCGAAACGAAGAAGGCTACTCCGAAGACCCCTGGCTCACCGGAGTCATGGCCGTCGCCTACGCCCGCGGCCTCGCCG
>PIUA01000046.1 GCA_017577405.1 Bacillota bacterium | reverse complement strand
CCGCAAGGGCTCTCGCCAGGCGGCCGGAATCCCTTCGGGCCCCACCAAGGTCCCCACCACCGCGCCGGCGTTCCCCACGTTGCAGTCCGTATCCCAGCCGGCCGCGTTGGCAATGCGGACGGTTCGGTCGAAGTCGCCGCCCCCGTAGAGGAGGCTCATGGTGACCACCGCCGCGTTGGGGATGATGTGGCAGACGCCGGGGTAGCGGTCGTAGCCGTGGTGGGCGGCGATGTGGGCAAAGGCCCCCTCCCAGTCGTCGGGGTGGGCCTGCCAGAAGCGGTAGACATCCTCCATCACCCGGGTGTAGGTCGCCTCCGGCGGCAAGAGGTCCAAGGCCTCCCGGACCACCGCTTCGATGGTGGGCCGGCAGAAGGCGAGGCTCACCATCGCCGCGACAAACCGGGCCCCCAGGCGCCCGTCCCCGTCGTGGGAGACGCTGGCGGACGCCTCGGCCCAGGCGGCCGCCCGCTCCGGGTCCCCTGGCGCGAGCCACCCCCAGAGGTCGCTGAAGATCTGCCCGCCGATCTGCTGGCTCACCACCGGCCCGTTCAGGGCGGTGGAGCCCGAGGCGGGCGCCTCGATCCCCGCCAGCAGGTTCTGGAAGGCCGTGTCCTCGGTGGAGACGCCGTACCCGCCCCGCCAGATGACGCCGTGATCCTCAGGCATCAGGTTGAGCCACCAGCGGCCCAGCTCCCGGGCCGCAGGCACCGTCGTCGCCCCGGCCCGGAGCGCGTCGGCCACGCCGGCCAGCATCAGGAGGGGGTGGCTCGTGTCATCGTCGGCGCCGAAGAGCTTCTCCATGGGCGTTAGATAGAAGCGGTCCGTTTCGGCCACCAGATCCCCGTAGGTCGCCCGGATCTGCTCAAAGGTCCACCCCTCCACGGGTGCGCCGTAGGCGACGCCGATGGCCTTCCCCAGCCACCCGCCGTAGATCCGCCGGGACCAGTCGGCCCCGGGGGCGGCCCCAGGGCCCACCGCCTCCCGGGTCCCCGGCGCCCCCTGCCCGTGCTCCGTCTTCAACCTTTCACACCTCCTGCCGTCATCCCCTCAATGAAGCGCCGCTGGAGGGCCACGAAGGCCACGATCACCGGCAGGACCACGATCACCGCCGCAGCCATCATGGTCCCCCAGTCGGTGACGTACCGGCCCGTGAAGCGGAAGAACTGGACCGGGGCCGTCTGCAGCGCCGCATCCTGCAGGAAGGTGACGGCCAGGAGGAACTCGTTCCAGCTCCACAAGCCCACCACCAGGGCCACCGTCATGATCCCCGGCGCGACCACGGGCAGCAGAACCCGGGTGAAGACCTGCCACTCGCTCGCCCCGTCCACCCAGGCCGCCTCCTCCAGCTCCACCGGCACCTGCAGGAAGTACGCCCGCAAGAGGAAGATGGCGAAGGGCGAGTAGAGCGCGGTGTAGATCACCGCCAGGGCCGCCCGGCTGTTGACCAGCCCCAAGCGGTGGAAGATGAAGAAGAGCGGGATGAGGAAGAGCTGCACCGGCACCGTGGTGCAGACCAAGAGGTAGAGGCTCACCCCGGACCAGGCCCGGATCCGCTTGCGGGCCAGGGCGTAGGCGGCCATGGAGGCGACGATGCAGGTGAGGAGGACGGTGAGCCCCGTCACCATCAGGCTGTTGGTGAGCGCGGTGCCCAAGGACGCGTCCCGCCACGCGTTCACGTAGTTCTGCCAGCGGAAGGGGTCGGGCCAGCCCATGGGGTCCATACTGATCTCCAGGCGCGACCGGAAGGAGTTGAGCACCATCAGGACCAGGGGCCCCAAAGAGAAGCCCGCCAGCAGGATCAAGACGGTGTAGATCACCAGCTGGGACCCGCGCAAGCGCCTCATACATCCCACCCCCGGCTCTGTAGCCAGACGTAGGCGGCGATGGCCACCCCGCCCAGGGCGCTCATCACCAAGGCGATGGCCGACGCCTGGCCCGCCTGGAAGGTCTCAAAGGCCCGCTTGTAGGTCAGGGTGGCGAGCACTTCCGTGGAGTAGCCCGGGCCGCCCTGGGTGATGACGTAGATGAAGTCGAAGACGAGGAAAGACCAGATGATGGTCATGATCATCATGAGGACGATGGTGGGCCGGATCAGGGGCAGGCTCACGTGGCGCATCCTCTGCCAGAAGCCTGCCCCCTCCATGTCGGCCGCCTCCAAGAGGGCCGGGTCGATCTGCCGCAGGGCGGCGAAGAAGATGACGGCGATGAAGCCCCACCAGTGCCAGTTGTCCACGAAGGCTACCGAGTAGAGGGCGGTGGAGGGGTTGGTCAGGGGGTTCCCCCCGAAGGGGTTGAGGCCGTGCTGGGAGAGCCAGCCCAACACCCCGCTGATGGGGTGGAAGATCATCTGCTGCCAGACCCGAGCGCTGATGACGGTGGCCACCACCATGGGGATGAAGTAGATGGTCTGGAAGAGGTTCCGCCCCCACCGAACGGTGAGGAGCATGCTGGCCACCACCAGGGCCATGATGATGGGCACCGTGAGGAAGATGAGGGTCCACTTGACGTTGTTCCAGAGGGCCCCCCAGAAAACCGGGTCCGCAGCCAGATCCCGGAAGTTCTTCAGCCCCACCAGCTTGGGGGTGCTGATGCCATTCCAGTCGGTGAAGGCCAAGCCCGCGGTGAGCAGGGCCGGCACCAGAATGACGCCCACGTTCAAGATGAGGGCCGGGGCCAGAAAGAGCCAGCCCTTCAGCTCACTCCGCCGCTGCCGGCGGGGCCGGGGCTTGGGCACGCCCGCCGTGGCCCCGGCCGGGATGGTGGCTGGTGCTCCCATGCTAACGCCTCCCCTCGCCTGGTAGAAGAAGGGCGGTCCCGGCGCCCCGGAACCGCCCCTCCGTGGAGTCCACGCCGTTGCCGGTTACCGGGCCGGTGTGGGAGGAACCGCCCCCGCCTGCAGCTCCTCCTGGAAGATCTGATTGACCCGGTCCATGAACTGCTGGGGCGTGATCTGGCCCAGCCAGACCTGCTCGATCCCCTCGATGATGTAGCTCTCGGTTCGGGGCGGGAAGAAGGTCCAGACGGTGTAGCCGTAGTTGCCCGCGGCCACCGCGTCGGCCACTTCCTCCACGTACCGGGCGTAGCGGGGATCGGTCTTGTCGCCGAAGTCCTTGGCGTCCAGGGTGTGGACCGGCACGATCCAGTCGCCCGGCCAATCCCGGTTCAGGTCGGTGATGATCTCCTTGTCGGCGCTGAGCACATCCAGCACCACCGCCGCCCCGTCGGGGTTCTTGGCCGCCTTGTTGATGGAGAGGGTGGCGCCGATGCCCAGGTCATAGAAGGGGTAGCCGGCGTGCTCCGAAAGGGCCGGGATGGGCACCCAATCCCACTCCTGGCCCGTCTGGCCGAAGAAGTCCGTCATCCACTGGAAGGCCCAGGTGCCGTTGATGGTCATGCCGGCCCGGCCGGTGGCGAGCAGGGTGCAGTAGTCCTCGTAGGTGAGGGAGAAGTAGTTGCCGCCGCCCAGCCAGCCCTTCTGGTAGTACTCGTTGAGGAGCTCGATGGCCTCAACGAAGACGGGCGCGTTCCAGGGCAGCTGGCCGGTGAGAGCCTTGTACATGTTCTCCGCCCCGGCGTAGTGGTTGAGGAAGGCGCTGACGGGCTGCTCGTTGGCCACCCGGAAGCCCGCGTTCCCCGTGGCGAAGGGGATGATCCCCTGGGCCTCCATCGCCTCGGCCAGGGCCTCCAGCTCCGCCCGGTTGGTGGGCGGCTTCCAGCCGTGCTTGTCGAAGAGGGTCTTGTTGTAGAAGAGGACCATGGACTCATACGACTTGGGCAGCAGGTAGAGGTGGCCGTTGTAGGAGCCCAGCTGGACCATGACCGGCAGGAAGCGGTCGTACCACCCGTAGGCCTCCGCGTACCCATCCAGGGGCAGCAGGTGCCCGTTCTGGATGTAAGGCAGCGCGTAGGCGATGCCGTGGGTCATGACGATGTCGGGACCGGTCCCCGCCAGGAGGGCGGTCCGGAGGGTGTTCTCCAGGTTGGGGTCGAACCGGATCTCCAGACGGTAATCCGACTGGGACCGGTTGAAGCGGTCGACGAAGTTGGTCCGAACGATGCGCTCCTGATCGGGCGTGGCGTTCTCGTACCACCAGGTGACGGTCTCTTGGGCCCCGGCCAGCGGCGCCCAGCTGATCACCAGCGCCAAGGCCAGAAGCAGGGCTCCCATCTTTCGCACAGCGGCGTCCTCCCCTCGTCAGTGCTCCCCTCGTCGTCAACGGGACAGCCGTTTCTCCCCTCGTCGCTCAGACAGGCTGTCGCTCCTCTGCGGCCGTCGGCTCCCCTCCAACGAGCCGCCTCGCGACCTGCCAGGTCCGCTCCACCAGATCGGAGATCCGCAAGGCCCCGTGCCCGGCCAATGCCACCTCCAGGGTGTCGGCCAGGGGCTCCAGCCAGTGGCCCGGCAGGGCCGAGAAGCCGTTCAACGCGCCGACGATGGAGCCCACCGTGGCCGCGTTGCAGTCCGTATCCTGGCCGGCCAAGGTCGCCAGGGTGATGGAGGCGGTGTACTCCCCCTCGCCGTAGATGAGGGCCAGCCAGACGATGGCCTCGTTGGGGAGGGCGTGGATCTCCGAGTAGCCCGCGAAGCGGGCCTCCACCTCGGCCACCGCCTCCTCCCAGGAGGCCCCCTGCCCCGCCAGCTCCTCCACCAGGCGGATGGCCTCCGCCAGGCGGGACCGGGCCGGGATAACCGCCCGGCCGGCCGCCAGCACCGCCTCCAGATCGGATCCCACCAGGGCCTGGGCCACCATGGCCGCAACCGCCATGGCGGCGTAGACCCCGTTCTTCCGGTGGGAGAGGACCGCATCCCGGTAGGCCATGGCCGCCGCCGCCTGGGGCCTTCCGGGCTGGACGTATCCGAAGAGGTCCGCCCGGATCCGGGCCCCTACCCACTCCCGGAAGGGGTTCCGGTAGCCCCCCGCCACCGGTGCCGGCACCCCCTGGACTAGGTTCCGGTAGGTGACCTCCTCGGCCGTGTACACGTTCCGGAAGGCCAGGAAGTGGAGCCAGGTTTCGGCCACATGGGCCGTGGTGAACTGGGGGCCGTGCCGCTCCAGAAGGAGCAGGTTGAGCACGGTAAAGTCCAGGTCGTCGTCCCGGATCGCCCCGTGCAGGTGGCCCTTGCAGGCCCGACGCACCGCCGGCGGCAGGGCGAAGTCGGGGCTGGTCGCCTCGGGCTTGTAGGGGAGGTAATCCCGGAGCGGCCAGGCGTGGGCCCGCTTCAGGTACCGCTCGATGGCCGCCCGGCTCCACAGCTCCACCGGGCGGCCCAACATGCAGCCGGCCACCCGCCCGTACCAGGCTCCGGCCAGGCGGTCGATGAGCTCCTCCGGCCGCAGCGTGAGCGGGCCCGCGGGCTTGGCCGCCGCCTCCCCCTCGGGCCCGCCCGCCTCCGCCAGGATGGTGGGCAGATCATCGGGCTCCACGTAGGGGAAGTCCGCCCGGATGGGCGCCTGGCCCAAACGGCCCAGGAGCCGCTCCAGCTCCTCCCGGGGCGCCTGCCGGAGCCCGTCCAGCTCCAGGCTGAGCCCGTCCACCTGCCGGCCTTCCTGGGCGGCCTGGATCGCCTCGTAGCGGACCAGCTCCACCAGCCGCTCGTGGTCCAGCCCTTCAGCAAAGGACTGGGGTACGGCCACCACCCGCCGGCGGCCCTGCTGGCTCCGGAGCCAGCCCATCATCTCCAGGGCGGTGAGGGCCTCCCGGAGGGAGGAACGGCTCACCCCCAGCTGGGCCAGGAGCTCCCGCTCGGAAGGGAGCGGGTCGCCCGACTGGAGCCCTTCCTCGAGGATGAACCGTTGGATCTGCTCAGCGATGACGGTCGGCAGCGCCTCCCGCCGGACGGGTTCCACCCTGGCTCCCAACTTTCGACCCGGGACTTGTCTGATATGTTCCCAACTCGACGGTACCACTGGCTGGAAGCTCTGTCAAGAATGAACGGATTCCAACAGGATGGAAAGGCGCCCGGCAGGAGGTGGAAAGGCCCAGGGAGTGGAGGGGGACGACGGCCCCGGGACGCGGGGAGAGGAGGAAAAGGGTCTGGGCAGGCGAAGTTGGTTTAGGGCATGTTTGTGCTTCACATTTGTGCCCAATGCCTGCCTGGCATCGCCCGCGGGGAGGAGGTTGCGCATGGAGACCACGCCGAAGGGGCCCGCCACCTCGAAAGGCCCCGCCACGCCGAAGGAACCCGCCACCCCAAAAGGGCCCTCCACCACAAGGGAGGGCCGGTCCATCCCGCTCAACGCCCGGATGGCCCGGCTCTATGAGGCAGCCCGGCTCTACTATGTCGAGCACCTCACCCAGGCGGAGGTGGCGGCCCGGTTGGGCCTCTCCCGCTCCCGGGTCTCCCGCCTCCTGCAGGAAGCCTGGGAGGCGGGGCTCATCTCCGTCTCCCTCACCTACCCCGAGGCTCCAAGCACCCGAGACGCGGCCCGGGCGTTGAAAGCGCGCTTCGGCCTCGCGGACGCCCGGGTGACCAGCGTCGATGATCCAGCCGACGCCGCGGCCCTCCGGCGCCGGATCGGTCAAGCAGCGGCGGCAGCCCTGCCGGAACTCTTGGAGCGGGGGCAGGTGGTGGGGATCTCCTGGGGCCGGACCCTCTACGAGATGGTCCAGGCGGTGGAGCGCACGGCTGGGGATGGACCCGCGTCGCTGGGGGTGACTGTCGTGCCCCTGCTCGGGGCCGTGGGCGAGGCCGATCCCCGCTACCAGGCCAGCTTCCTCGCCTACCACCTGGCCCAGGCCTTGGGCGGGATGGCCCTCCCCTTCCACGCCCCTGCCTACGCCGACACCCCCGACGGCGCGGCCACGTTCCTCCGTCAGGCCGCCATCAGCCGGGCTGCCCAGCTTTGGGGGGCGCTGGATGTGGCCCTGGTGGGCGTGGGACCGTCCGTCTACCACTCCCCGGTGATCCAGGCAGGGGAGCTTGCCGGCCCCACCCTGCTGGAGCTGATCCGTCAGAAGGCGGCCGGGGAGCTGTGCACCCACTTCTTCGATGAGCAGGGGGAGGTGTGCCAGCACTCAGCGCACGACCGGTTCGTGGGGATCCCTTGGGCGCAGCTCCGGCGGGTTCCCCGGGTCATTGGTGTGGCCGGCGGGCCCGAGAAGATCCCCGCTCTCCGGATTGCTCTGGAACGGGGCTACCTCACCGGCCTCATCACCGACCTGAAGACGGCTGAAGCGCTGCTGGCAGAATGAAGAAGGCCTCGGCCAAGATCGGGCCGAGGCCTGTGACGGCGGCGCGGGCATCCTGTGCACCTGAGAGCCCCGAGACCCCACTACCCAGACAGCCGCAAGCCCGAGAAGAAAAACGGCCCGCCTCCTCTGTACGAGACGGGCCGGCGTAATGACTGGAGCCTTCAACCCCGCGGGTCGACGACCCGCCCCATGAAGAGGATCGCCCCCGACTCCACATCCCGGATGAGGAAGACAAAGGGCCGGTCCGCCCGGAAGACGGGCGGCGGGTTGGCCGGAAGGCTGGTCACCCGCATGCCGATGCCGGTGGCACCTGCCGCTTCCGTCCCCTCCTCATTCACCTCAACAAACGCCTGGTGGATCACCTGGCTCAGCACAAGCTCCGGATCCTCGGCCATGTTGGCGAAGTTCGCCCGGCCCGGACGGAAGGCGTCCACGATCCCCAGGGCCTGGAGGACCTCATTCAGCACGAATCGCTCCTTGAGCGTAAACCGGGGCAGGTAGACCTCCACTTCCTGCGGGGACCCTTGCGCGAGCCAGGCGGCAAGCTGGTCCGGATCCAAGCTCGCCTCGAGCTCCTCGAGCGCACCGCGCGTGGGCAGGAGGACCACCATGGACACCCGTCCGCCCGCGTAGGGAAGCTCCAGGAGCTGGAACTCGTCGTTCTCCGCGTAGCGAAAGTCCCCCCGCTGGTACATGGTGGGGACGTCGACGGTCCGCCCCTGGGCCAGGTGGAAGGGCATGGGCCCCGTGGCGTCAGGGTCGAAGGGGAGCTCCCAGGCCCCCTTGAAGGAGATGGCGTTGGTCAGGAGCAGGCGGGTGGTATGGGACAGATCCTCAGGCTGGATCAGGTCCTGGATCTTCCCCTGGGTCTGCTCCTCCACCCAGGCGTTGATGGTCCGTCGGGCCTCGTCCCGGGACCCCTCGGTGGTGTAGTCCACCTCGTGGAAGCCGGCTTCATAGAAACGCTCCATCAGCTCCAGGAAATCGGCCCGGAAGGGGTACCCCGCCTGGCCCCAGAGGGCGTTGGCCACCGAAAGCTGGTACGCCTCATTGGGCGCGTTCAGGGCGGCCGTAAGCTCGGCCAGGGCCCGGTGGAATTCTTCCGAAGAAAGCTGGATGTGGAGCGCCTCAGCCAGCTGCTGGGCCGTTTCGCCCGCCGCACCCCCGTAGACCATGGCCAGGGCGCTGGTCAGGCTGTAGGGCGAGAAGAAGAGGTTCCCTTCCCCACGGGCCAGCTGCCGGTACAGATCCAAGGCGAAAGCATTGTTCGCCACAGCCACCGCGTCGGTTTGGGCTGGCTCGCCCTCATGGTCTGCCGGTTCGGCCTCAGCCCCACCCCCGCTCCCCGGGGCCTGAGCCTCAGACCCTTCCGTCGCCCCGGAGCCCGGCACGGGTTCCACCGGAACGGGTGCGGTGACCGGCGCCGGTTCAAGACGCTCCCCAGCCGGCTGATCGCCCTGCCAGCGGGACAGGATGCCCCCCAGCAAACTTCCCAGAAGGATACAAACGGCGAGAACAAGCAGGGTCCGCTTCATGGTGGCTGGCTCCCTCTCGTTCCGAATGGGACTTCCCAGACCTGACCCTGCCCGGGGCGAGACCATCACCCCGCGCCCCTCGAGCGGGATCCGGGTCGGGGTGTTGACCTCCTTCGAGGTGGTCGGAATGGCTCCTGCCGGAAGAGTCAACCGGGTGAACGGGGCAGTACTTCCGCATCAGATAGCTGTCTGGGCGTAGCAAGAGACGCTGATTGACCCGTCCTCAAAGACCGAGTCCCTACGCTAGGACACCTGGGGCGACCAGCTGGACAGCCTGATCATCAGACCTAAGCCAACCCTGAGAGGCAACCGATCTAGAAAGCAAACCGTTCCACGATCCGACGGGCTATGGCGTCCGTCGCGCCAGGTTCCCCCATAAGCCTTCGCCCGACCTCAGCCATGGCCTGGTACCGCTCCGGATCCGAGAGGATAGCCATAACTTCGCGCGCCACCGCTTCAGGGACGGGATCCGACACGGTCACCGCGCCTCGGAGGAGTCGGGCCTGAACGGTGAGAAACCTCGGAGTGGCTTGCGTGCCTGCTCCTGGGAAGGTGACGGCGGGCTTCCCCAGCCCTGCAGCCTGTTTCACCGCTGTTCCCGCCTGCCCCAGGACGATGGAGCATACGTCGAGGACTTCAGGGAACGCCTCCCGTACAATCGGGACGGCTGGCCCCTTCTTGCCTGCGTGGGCAGGAACCGCAACGCCTTCGCCACGTGCTGCTCGCCACTCGCGATCACAGCGCCGTGCCCCTCCTTGCAGCTCCCAACCGCCTTCTCTGAGAGCGTCGGTGAGGGCTCCGCCGGCATCCGGCGGTGCCCATGCCACGATCCCGGCCACATGGCCTCCGGACTGGCTGTGCAAGATCCTGAAGACTTCGAGTTGGTGCCGCAGGTTGAGAAAGGCATCTTTGCGGCTACCAGGGAGCAGTGCGACCACGGGGCTCGATCCGTCCCACCCTGAGGCCTGCAAAGCAACCTCAACCTTTCGACGGACCGCAGGGTTGGGGTCAAGGCCATCACGCATCGGGCTCCCGACATACGGGCAAGGGTACCCCATGGCCTCCAGTGCAGCCCTTGTCTCAGCATCACGCACAAACGCCTCGATTTCCTCGTCGAGCACCGGGCGCCACAGCCATGGGTGACCGAACCGGCCACCAGGCGGAACACAGCGAATGGAATACGCAATGGCCACCCAAATCATGGGCTTCCTGAGGATGCGGTGGTTCAAGTGGAGGCTTACCTTGTCCCCTACCCCAACCACCGCGTCCCACTCGTCTCGATGGCGCCACGCAAACTGGAGCTGCCGCAGGGCCATTCCAACGCTCCCAGCGAGAACATCTTTCACGGCGTTGCGGATGTTGAGGTACCCGAAACCTCCACTGGGCAAATGGGCCCGGGGACCAATAACTGGGATGCCTACCAGGCGATAGGGGTCGCCTGCGCCCACAATCGGAAAGGCGACGGGGCGCAAGCGACTACCGGCCAGGGCCTGGACGCTCTGGGCGATCCGCGCCCCGACGGTATCCTCCCCATAGCCATTGCTGAGAAACAGGATGGTCCGTGCATGGGCCTTCTGCTGCATGCATTACCCTGCTTGCTTCGAATCCTGGTTTCCATCTTTCATGGCGCGACGGGTAGCGTCCAGGCTCTCAAGGTAGGCCTGATTGATCACCCCGGCCAGCCACATCTTCTCCAGAGCGACCCGGCCTCGCCTCCGAGCCCATTGGACCCGCTGAAGCACATTCTCTTCAGTAACAAGCCCACCCATGCGGAACATCCAGTTGAGGGCCCGGTGAAAGGCCGTGTCCTGTGCAGCCATCCGGGCTGACAGGCCGGGGTACTTTTGCATGAAGTAGACGGCCGAAGCCCCACGTTCCCGCTCCTTGTTCATGCGGGCGACCAGCTGCTCTTGGGTCTCGATCGGCGGCTGAATGTGGTACCCGACCGCCTCAGCCACCGCCACTCGGGTGAGCCCGTAGGCCTTCAGGCGCCGGCCCAGATCAATATCCTGCCAGCCCATCCCTTTGAAGCCTCGGTCAAACGCGCCCACAGCCTCTAGGTGCTCCTTCCGGACGGCAGCGTTGGCGGTGTCCAGGGCCGCACTGGAGAAGTCCCAGATGGTCGGCTGGCTCTTCGCCAAAGCAGCCTCCAAAGAAGGGACCGAGATCAGCTTCCCGACCGTAAAGATTCGCGGGCCCGATGTGCGGTGGGCTGTCACGTGAGCTCGTAGAAAATCCTCTTCCACCACCACATCGCTGTCAACGAAGACGATCAGCTCGCCCGTAGCCGCTTCGATGGCTGCATTCCGCGCCCGCCCCGGTCCTTGGCGGGTGGCCAGGTCGACCCGACGGACGGGGATGGGTGCGGACGCCGCCACTTGGTCCACCACCTGGGGAGTCTCGTCCGTAGAGGCATCGTTAGCCACCACGATTTCAGCCTGAACCCCGAGGGGCTCGAGATGAGCCGCAGACCGGAGAAGGCTCTCCAAGCACGGGCCGATCAGGCGGCCCCGATTCCGGGCCGGCAGAACGACCGTCAGGGAGCTGAGGTCTGACGAGGAGCTGGATGTATACACCTCATGCGGCTCCGTTGCCGATGAAGCCCGCGCGGTGGCAGATGTTCCTTCCAGAGTACCTTGAGGCTTGGGCCGGTACACAGAAAAAGAAGGCGCGTCACCCTGCGAACTCGATGTGGTGGCAAGTTCAGTCTTCGATTCCGGCATCATTCGACAGCCCCCAGTCGCGCCAGTCTAGCGTCGGCATGGCCCTTATCGTGGTGGATACCGAATTGCAGTCCTCAAAAAGCTTCGAGGCACCGGGCGTGGCACCTTCCTGCTTGAGACC
>PIUA01000045.1 GCA_017577405.1 Bacillota bacterium | reverse complement strand
CCCCAAGACCAGGGCCGTCGCCCGGACCATCTGCCCCTCGCTCACCCACCCCGCCTGGGTGACCCGCACGGGACCGGTGCGGGCCTCGGTGTCCGCGCCCTTCTTGAAGTCGAAGAGGTCGTTGGCGAAGTTGGCGCCGATCTGGATCAAGAGGGCCGCCGTCAAGGCCGCGAGGAAGACCCCCAGGCGGAAGCGGCCCTCGCCCGTGGCCGCGGCGCTGGCTACCACGACGGGGGAGATGGCGGCCGGCAAGGTCATGGGCCGGGCCGCCATCCACCAGATCCGCCAGGCCGGGGGCCGGCCCGCCTCCGGAGGTGCGGGGGGCGCGCCGGGCGCGGGCCCGCCCGCCTCACGGGAAGCGGGGGAACTTGGAGAAGTCGGGCTTCCGCTTCTCAAGGAAGGCATTGCGACCCTCCTTCGCCTCGTCGGTCAGGTAGAAGAGCAAGGTGGCGTCGCCCGCCAGCTGCTGGATGCCGGCCAGGCCGTCGGTGTCGGCGTTGAAGGCGGCCTTCAGGAATCGGATGGCCGTGGGGCTCTTCTCGAGAATCTCCCGGGCCCAGGAGACCGTCTCCTCCTCCAGCCGCTCCAAGGGGACCACCGCGTTGACCAGCCCCATCTCCAGGGCCTCCTGGGCGGTGTACTGGCGGCAGAGGTACCAGATCTCCCGGGCCTTCTTCTGGCCCACCGTCCGGGCCAGAAGCCCCGCGCCGTACCCGGCGTCGAAGCTGCCCACCTTGGGGCCCGTCTGGCCGAAGATGGCGTTGTCGGCCGCGATGGTCAGGTCACAGACCAGGTGGAGCACATGGCCGCCGCCGATGGCGTACCCGGCCACCATGGCAATGACGGGCTTGGGCAGGGTCCGGATCTGCCGCTGCAGGTCGAGGACGTTCAGCCGGGGGATCTCGTCCTCGCCCACGTACCCCCCGTCGCCCCGCACCTTCTGGTCGCCGCCGGAGCAGAAGGCCTCCGTCCCCTCCCCCGTGAGGATGACCACGCCGATGGACCGGTCGTCCCGGGCGTGGTTGAAGGCATCCATCATCTCCATGACCGTCTTGGGGCGGAAGGCGTTCCGCACCTCGGGCCGGTTGATGGTGATCTTGGCGATGCCGTCATAGACCTCGTAGCGGATATCCTCGTAGGTTTTCACCGGTTGCCAGGGGAAGGCCACCGGCCACCGCCTCCTTTCATCCGTGCAAGCTTCCTTCCAACCACATGTCGCTCCGTCCGGGGCGCCCGAAACCGGGTGCCATCATCCCCCTGGGCCCGCCTCGGCCAGGGCCCGGTCCCCCTGTCCGCCGGCCCCCTGCCCGCCCGCCTCCGCCCCGTGGGCCTCGAGGAAGGGGAGCACCGCCTGGAGGAAGGCCTCAGGCTGCTCCAGATGGACCGTGTGCCCCGCGCCGGGCACTGTCACCACCTGGATCTGGGGCGACCGGGCCGCCATCTGGCGGGCCAGCGCGACGAACTTGGCATCCCGCTCCCCCACCACCAGGCGGGTGGGGACCGCCAACCGGGCCAGCCGGTCCCAGAGGGGCGCCTGCGCCCCCGTCCCCATCCCCCGCAGGCTGGCCGCCAGCTCGGCCGGCCGGTTGAGCAGCCGCAGCCGCCGCTGGCGCTGCCAGACCCGCCGGGGCAGGCGCCGGTGGGTGGCAAAGAGAGGGAGGGCCTCCCAGCGGTCGACGAAGGCCCGGATCCCCACCGCCTCCAGGAAGGCGGCCAGGCCCTCATCGTGGGCCACCCGGGCCGCCCGCTCCTGGGCCGAGGCGAGGCCGGGCGAGGCGCTCTCCAGCACCAGAGCCCCCAGCCGCTCGGGGACGCGCAGGGCGAGGTGCAAGGCCACCCGGCCCCCCATGGAGTAGCCCAGGAGGTCCACCCGCTCCAGGCCCATCCGATCCAGAATGGCCAGGAGATCCTCCGCCTGGGCCTCCATCCGGTACCGCTCGGGCTGGGGCCGCCCGGCCACCGTCCGGCTCCGGCCGTGGCCCAGCAAGTCCACCGCCACCACCCGCCGGCGCCGGGCCAGCTCGGGCAGCAGGGGCCGCCAGACGGCCGCCCGGCCGGTGAAGCCGTGGAGTAGGACGAGGGGGCGCGGGCCTCCCGGCTTCCCACCTTGATCCCCCGCCCCGCCCGAGCCCGCCGGCCCCAGGGCCGGGGCGCTCCCCTCCAGGGGCCCGGCCACCTCCCAGTGGAGCCGGACACCCTTCCGGGTGAGGAACCGGTGGCGGAGGGGCACGGTCTGGGAGCCTCCGGCGCTCATGGCTCTTCCGCCACCACGGGGCGGACCGCCCGGGCCACCCGGTCCCAGAGGGCTCGGTGGAGGGCCGCGTTCTGGGCCCGGTCGCTCCGCACCTCCACCACCGTCAGGCCGTCGCCTGCCAGCCCCTGGGCCACGGCCTGCCGGAACCCCGCCCAATCCCGGGCCGCCACCCAGCGGCCGCCGTACATGGCCACTGCCGGAGCGAAGTCCAGGCCCGTGGGCGTCCCCCAGTAGGGCTCGAAAAGGGGTCCCAGCTCTGCCTGGGGCAGGAAGGAGAAGATGCCGCCGCCGTCGTTGTGGATCAGGACCACGGTGAGGCGCAGGCCGTGGAGCTTGGCGGCCAGGAGGCCGTTCAGGTCGTGGTAGAAGGAGAGGTCGCCCACCACCAGCGCCACCGGCCCCGGCCAGGCCGCGGCCGCCCCCAGGGCCGTCGAGACCAGGCCGTCGATGCCGCTCGCCCCCCGGTTGCCCAGCACCCGCACGCCCTTCCCGCCCCGGTAGAAGGTGTCCAGATCCCGGACGGGCATGCTGTTCCCCACCACCAGGAGCCCGTCGTCGGGCATCAGGGGCAAGAGCTCAGGGAAGACCCGGCCCTCGAAGAGGGTTCCCTCGCCCTCCCCCTCACCCGACTGGGCCAGGACCGCAGCGGTGGTCGCCTCCAGGCGGCGCCAGAGCTCCGCCCACCCAGGGTCGGCGGGGCTCCCGTCCTCGAGGGCTTGAGCCAAGGCCTCCACCAGCCGCCGGGGCTCGGCCCAGAGGACGTGGCTCGCCACCTGGGCCGGGTCCCGCCAGCCGGGCGCCTGGTCCACCACCCACTGGGGCGCTCCCAGGTGCCGTTCCAGGTAGAGGTTGAGGGCCTTGGAGACGGGGGCCGCGCCCAGCCGGAGGATCCCGCCCGGCGCCAGCCGCTTTGCCACCTCCGGCACCCGCAAGAAGGCGTCGTAGGTGGTGATCAGGGGCACTGATTCGAACCCCTCGGGCCGGGGCCGGCGGAGCTGGCTCAAGGGGTCGGCCAGGATGGGCCAGCCCAGGGCGCCTGCCAGCCGCAGGAGAGGCTTAAAGAGGGCCCCATCCTCTTGGGGGCCCACCACCACCACGCCCCGCTCCACCTGGCGAAGCTCCTGAGCCAGGGCGGCCACCGTTTCCTCATCTAGCACCGGCTGGCCCGTGCGTACCTGGACGGCCCCCGGGCCCGTACCCTCCCCGTCCCCTGCCCGCCCAGCGCCCTGGAGCCCACGCTCCACCCTGCCCCCGGCTTCCAGGAGCTCCCGCGGGATGAGCGGCTCCCGCAAGGGCAGGTTGAGGTGGACCGGCCCCGGGGGCCCTTCCCGGGCCAGGGCGGCGGCCCGGCACCCCGTCGTCAGGGCGTGGCGGAGGAGCCGCGGGGAGGCCTCGGGCAGCGGCAGATCCACCGCCCACTTGACGTGGGAGCCGTACAGGTTCACCTGGTCGATGGTCTGGGCCGCCCCAACGTCCCGGAGCTCCCGGGGCCGGTCGGCGGTGAGGAGGATCAGGGGCGCCCGGCTGTACCGGGCCTCCACCACCGCCGGGAGGAAGTTGGCCGCGGCCGTCCCGCTGGTGGCCAGCACCGCCACCGGCTCGGCCAGCACCTTGGCCATCCCCAAGGCGAAGAAGGCCGCGGAGCGCTCGTCCACGTGCTGCCAGAGGCGGAGGCCGCCGTGCCGGTGGGCCGCCAGCAGGACCGGCGTGGACCGGGAGCCGGGGCAGAAGACCAGGTGCCGGAGGCCGCCCCCCGCCAGGCCGTCCATGAGGGCGCCCAGGTACTGGGCCGTCGCGTCCGGGCTTCCCGCCGGGGGATGGGAAGGTTCCAGCTGGATCACCGGCTCGCCTCCTCCAGGGCGGCCAGCATGGGCCGCAGTTTCACCTGCCACTCCCGGTACTCCTCTTCGGGCTGGGAGGCGCCCATGATGCCGCAGCCGGCAAAAAGGGCGGCCTGCCCGCCCCGCAGGAGGCCGGAACGCAAGGCCACGGCGAACGCGCCGTTTCCCGCCCCATCCAGCCAGCCGATGGGGCCCGCATACCAGCCCCGGTCCCACCCCTCCAGGCGCCGGATCAGCGCCAAGGCCGCCTCCTTCGGCGAGCCCCCCACCGCCGGGGTGGGGTGCATCCGCGCCACCACGTCCAGCAGGGTGGCCCCTGGGGCCAGCCGCCCCCGCACCGGGGTGAAGAGGTGCTGGATGGTGGGCAGCTTCAGCAGCCGGGGCTCGGGCGCCACCTCCAGATGGACGGTGAGCGGCGCCAGGGCGGCCCGGACCGCCTCCACCACCACCTGGTGCTCCTCCCGGTTCTTGGGGCTGGCCAAGAGCTCCTCGCCCAGGCGCTCATCCGCCTCGGGCGTCCCGCCCCGGGGGGCCGAGCCGGCCAGGGCCATGCTCTCCACCCAGCCCTCGGAGACCTGGGCGATGTGCTCGGGTGTAGCGCCCAGAAAGACCGCCGGCCCCAGGTCCAGGGCGAAGAGGGTGGCCTGGGGGTGCTCCTCGCGCAAGGCGGCCAGGACCCGCTCGGCCGTCACCCGATCGGGCAGCCGGACCCCTTGGGGCCGGGCCAGGACCACCTTGGCCACCTGGCCCTCCCGGACGGCCCGGGCCGCCTGGGCGACGGCCTCCATCCAGGGCCCGGGGTCCTGAGGGAGGATCTGCATCTCGTGGGAGGGGGCGGGCGGGGCCGCCTGAGCCGGCGCCGCCCCGTCCCCCAAGAGCCCGTCCACCTGCCGGGCCAAGCCTTCGGCCAGGGGCTGGATCTCCGCCTGGGGCGCCACCCAGGTGTTCACCGAAAGCCAGAACCGCTCCCCCCACCCGGTCACCAGGAGCTGGGGCACCACCATCAAGGCGGGGGGAAAGCCTTCCCAGAGGGCCGGGTCCCAGGGGCCCAGGGGGCGCGGGGCGCTCCCCGCCCGTGCCCCCTCGTCCACTCCGGGCCGGGGCCCGGGGACCGCGGGGGGATCGAAGGCGAAGCCCCCGAAGAGAAGAGGCCCCGTGGCCGGGACCTGGGGGCCCGCCACCCAGGCCTGCTGGGCCACCTCCCGCCAGGCCGCGGCCACGGCACGGAAACGGCCGTCCCCCTCGCCGTCCACCCGCTGGACCACCCCGCCGCCCACCAGAGTCAGCCGGGTCTCGCCCTCAGGGCCCCACCGCTCCCGCCACAAGAAGCGGAACCCCAAGGGCCGGGCCCGCTGGAAGAGAACCAGAGGCTCCTGGGGCGGGAGAGGCGTCACCCAGCTGGCCAGCAGGGGCCGGCCCCTCCGGGCGGCCTCGTCCCCCGCCGCGGCCAGCCACCGGGCGAGCTCCTCCACCGACGACTCGCCGGGCGGGCCAGGCCGGCCCGAGGCGTCCGCTTCCAGGGCCCCCGCCCCCCGCCAGCAGGGCGGACCCGCCTGCCCCGACCTCTGCGGCTCGACCATTGAAGCCGCTCCTTTCCCGAATCACGGGTCACCAATCGCGCTCAAAGTTATAGACCGACGGGTCGGTCTGTCATCGACAGTATAGGGTGGGGCCCGGGAAGGGTCAACGGGGATGGGGTTGTCCGGACCTTGGCCAGCCAACGGGTGCACGCCCAGGGGTGAGCCGGAGCCCCCACCCGCGAGCCCACTGGGGCCAACCCCCGCCCCGTCCCACCAGGGAAGGGACGCCCGGCGGCGAAGGGACGGAACAGGTCATGGGAGGTGGGCATCATGGTTGGGACGGAGCGTCAGCGCCACAGGCGGCCGGCCAGGCGGCGGCCGAGGACGGGGCTGGCTTCGGGGTGGCTTCCCTGGGGGATGATCCTCCTCCTGGGGCTCCTGATCCTTGCGCTCTCAGGCCCCGCGGCCGCCCAGGGCCTTCCGGTGCGGCCCGTGCTCGATGCGGACAACGGGGTGGTGGGCCTGGAGCTCTACACCGGGGCGGGCCCCTGGGAGGTCTTCACCGGCGGCGGGTACGGCCTCTTCTCCGGCCGGGGCCACTACGGGGTGGGGGTCAGCCACACCGGTCCCGGCCAGCAGCTCACCCTCCTCTACCGGGACTGGCCGGGAAGCCTCGTGGAGGGCCGGGACGGCCAGACGGGGACGGGCCTCCGCTGGACCTGGTCCCCCGCCTGGGGTCCCACGGTGCATCTCAACGCCTTCCAGGGCGCCTTGTGGACCCATGACGACCGCCTCAATCCCGAGCGGGTCTGGTTGGTCACCGGCGAGGCGAGCTACGCCTTCCGCCTGGGGAACCAATGGCTCCTCACCCCCCGCCTCACCTCGGTCTACGGCCGGTCCTTGGAGACGGAGAGCCCCTTCACCAGCCACCTGCTCACGGCCCGGCTCCGGCGGGGCTGGACGGGCCTCCAGCTCGCGGCAGGCCACCTGTGGACCCACGAGCTGGCCGGCTTCCGCTGGGAGCTGGGCGGGGGTGGCAAGGTGCCCTTGCGGGGGTACGAGCCGGGGTTCAAGGCAGGCGAGTGGCTGGTGGGCGCGAGCCTGGAGCACCGGGTGCCCCTCCCCTGGGAGACGCCCCTGGCCCAGCTCCAGGTGGCCTTCTTCATCGACACCGCGGACGCGCTGGCGGCCCACGAGAGCCTCCGGGAGCTGGATCTGGCCACAGGGTACGGGCTGGGCTTGGTCATCGCCACGCCCCTGGGCGAGCTCCACGGGGACCTGGGCTGGAACCCCGAGGGCAAGATGGTCCCCTCCGTCTGGCTGAGCGCCGCCTTCTAGGCGAGCACCGCTGCGGCCACCCCGTTGTGGAAGAGGGGCCGGAGGCGGAGATGGGCCTGGTTCTCCCGGCTGGGGTGGACCCGGTTGGTGAGAAGGATGGCGTACAGCTCCCGGTCGGGGTCGATCCAGAGGGAGGTGCCGGTGAAGCCCGTGTGGCCGAAGCTGCGGGGGCTGAAGAGATCCCCGGCCGGCGAGAAGGGCCGCCCGCCCGAGAGCTGCCAGCCCAGCCCCCGCTCCTCCTCCATCCCCGGCGTGAGGCTCCGGGTGGCCAGGGCCATCACCGCCGGGCTCCAGAGGGCCTCCTCCCCCCGGAGGGCCTTCAGCACCTCCTGGGCGAAGCGGGCCAGATCCGCGGCGGTGCCGAAGAGGCCCGCATTCCCCGCCACCCCGCCCAGGGCCCGGGCGTTCTCATCGTGGACGATCCCCTCCAGAATCCGGCCCAGGTCCGGGGCGTGCTCGGTGGCCGCGGTCCGGGCCCGCACCGCTTCCGGCGGGCAGAAGCCCGTCGCCTGCATCCCCAACGGCTCAAAGATCAGCTCCCGGGCCAGCTGGTCCAGAGGCTGGCCCGTCACCACCGTCAGGATCCGGCCCAGCAGGATGTACCCCAGGCACGAGTAGACCACCCGGGTGCCGGGCCGGTGCTGCAGGGGGTAGGTGAGGAGGCGCCGGAACCGCTCCTCCGGCGTGCCGGGCACGGCCGCCAGGGGCTCCCAGGCTGCGAGGCCGGAGGTGTGGGTGAGGAGGTGCCGGAGGGTGACCTCGCCCTTCCAGGCCCCGCTCGCCCCCCGCTCCCCCGCGCCGTATCCGGGGAGGAAGGCGCAGGCCCGATCGTCCAGGCGGATCACCCCCTCATCCAGCAGCCGCCAGGCGATGGCCGCGGTGGCCACCACCTTGGTGAGGGAGGCCAGATCGAAGAGGGTCTCCACCTCCATGGGCCGCCGCTTTGGTTCCAGGGCGGCCCACCCGTAAGCCCGGGGGCCGTACACCTGCTCCCCCAGCCCCACCAGGGCCACCGCGCCCGGGATCTGCCCCTCCCCGACGAAGCGCTCCACCACACCAAAGGCCCGCTCCAGCCGCTTGGGATCCACCCGCACCTGTCTCGCCCCCCTTCCCTCGCCACCGCGGACCGTCAGGCCAGCTCGCCCGGCATCGGCGGCGGCCAAGCCACCTGGCCCAGGCGGGCGCGGTGCCGGGCCCCCGTCACCGACGGCAGGTTGGCCGGCCGGCCGTGGATCCCCTCGTCGGCCAGGATGGCCCACGTGATCGCCTCCCGCCCCTCGTCGGGCAGGCCGTGGTCCGCATGCCGTTCCACCACCGGCGCCGGCTGGCCGTGCTGGGCCGCCTCCCGGGCCAGCGCGGCGGTCAGCATGGCCACCAGGGTGCTGTTCCGCACCCCGCCCCCGCCCAGGATCACCCGGTGGATGGGCCCTCGGGGGAAGACGAAGCGCCCGTACGCCTGGGCGATGCTCTCGGCCGTCAGCGCCGTCGCGGTGGCCACCAGGTCGTCGTCGCCCAGGCCCCGGGCCCGGCCCTCCGCCACCAGCCGCTGGGCGTAGGGCATCCCGAAGTCCTCCCGGCCCGTGGTTTTGGGCGGGGCTTGGCGGAAGTAGGGATGCTCAAGGAGCTCTTCCAGGAAGGCCTGATCCACCCGGCCCTGGGCCGCCCGCCGGCCGTCCCGGTCGAAGGTCTCCCGCCCGTCGGTCAGGAGGCTCACCACCCCGTCGATCACCATGTTGGCCGGCCCTGTGTCGAAGGCGGTCACCTGGTCCTGGGAGAGGCCGGCCCAGAGGGGCGTCACGTTGGCGATGCCCCCCAGGTTCTGGACGGCCCGCCCTTCCGTCGGGTGGCGGAAGAGGAGGTAGTCCACGTAGGGGCTCAAGGGCGCCCCCTGCCCACCCGCGGCCGCATCAGCGGCCCGCAACCGGCAGACCGTCACCGCACCCGTCGCCTCCGCCACCAAGGCAGGCTCCCCCAGCTCCAGCTGCCCCGCTTTCGGATCGTGGTAGAGGATGGGGCCCTGGAAGGCGACCAGGTCCACCTGGCCCCAGGCGAGGCCTTGGGTGGCCATCAGCTCCCGGGCGACCTCCCCCAAGAACCGGCCCACCTCCAGGTGCAGGGTGAGCAAGCGGCGGGCGGAGAACCGGTGGGGCGGGTAGAGGCGGAAGAGGGCCGCCCGCAGATCGGGCGGGAACGCCTTTTCCTTCACCTGGAGCACCCGGATCTGCCGCTCGAGCCCCAGGCCGCGGCTTTCCAAAAGACAGGCGCTCACCCCGTCACAGGAGGTGCCCACCATCATGCCCAGGAGGCGCCGGGGTGGCTGGTGCCCGTCCCCGTGGCCGGCCCGCTCCGGCCTGCTGGCTCCCCGTGAAGTCATCCTGCCCACCTCCCACACGAGCAGGGCCGAAGGCCCCCGCCCCACTCTTCCCCGTGCTCACCAGGCCTCCTTCCCGGCTCGTCCCCCCTGGGGCTCCCTTCCCGCGACCAGGAAAGAGCGGGTCCAGGGCGAAGGTGGTGGCCGTGCCCTCGGGAATTTCACGGAGGATGCCGAGGGGTGCATCGGGGGGAGAAGGGTTGGCGCACCACCAGCAGGCTGGGCACCCGCCCCAGGGGACCACCTCAAGCCGCGATGGCGCCCTGGCCCGGGAGCGGGTGCCCTGGCGGACCCGCCTCATCTACGGCTCGGGCGACCTCTTCGGGGGTGGCGCCTACAACATCATCAACTTCTACTACCTGATCTTCCTCACCGACGTGGCCCACGTCCGGCCGGCCCTGGCTGGGATCATCGTCCTGGCCAGCCGCATCTGGGACGCGGTCTCCGATCCCTTGATGGGCTCCATCACCGACCGCACCCGGAGCCGCTTCGGCCGCCGCCGGCCCTACTTCCTGGCCGGCTCCGTCCTGATCTTCCTCGCCTTCGCGCTCCACTGGTATGCACCCGCCTTCGCGAGCGAGACGGCCCGGTTCGCCTATGCCCTTTTCTCGTACATCTTCTTTGCCACCGTCTTCACCTTGGTGATGGTCCCCTACTCGGCCCTGGCCGCCGAGATCACCCTGGACTACCACGAGCGGACCCGCCTCAACTCCGTCCGCCTCGCCTTCTCCTTGGGCGCGGGCGTGGCCGCGGCCCTGGTCCCCATGCCGATCGTCCGGGCCTTCCCCACGCCCCAGGAGGGGTACCTGGCCATGGGCATCATCTTCGGCCTCCTCTTTGCCGCGCCGTGGCCGGTCATCTTCCTCCACATCCGGGAGCGGCCCGAACTCCAAACCCCGCTGCCCTCCCAGGCGGCCGCCCAGCCGGCCTTCCGCCGGTGGACCCGGTTCTTCCTGGAGCCGCTCCAGGTTCGGGCCTTCCGGCTCCTGGTGGGCATGCATCTCACGGCCTACCTCACCATCGACGTCCTCTCGGCCCTCTTCGCCTACTACGCCACCTACTCCCTGGGCCGTCCGGGGATGCTCAACCTGCTCCTGGGCGCGGTGGTGATCAGCCAGATCCTCTTCCTGCCGGTCTATACCCGGCTCAGCCGGCGGCTCTCCAAGGGTGGCGCGTGGAGGGTGGGGGCCCTGGTCACCGGGGCGGGGACGGCGGCCCTTTATCTGGTGCCGCCCGAGGTGCCCGGCTGGCTCCTCTACGGCCTGGCCGCCTGGGTGGGGGCGGGCCTGAGCGGCGCGTGCATGCTCCCCTGGGCCATCTTCCCCGACGTGACCGACGTGGGCGAGCTCGCCTTCGGGGAGCGGCGGGAGGGGTCGTTCAGCGGGCTGATGACCTTCTTCCGGAAGGTGGCCTCGGCCGTGGCGCTCTTCATCGTCTCCCTCATCCTGGATCTTTCGGGCTACGTGGCGCCCGAATCGGCTGGGGGCGCCGCCCAGCTCCAGCCGGAGAGCTTCGTTCAGGCCACCCGGCTCCTCCTCAGCTTCCTGCCCGTGCTTCTCCTGGGCCTCGGGTCGGTGGCCGCGCGGCGCTTCCCCTTGAGCCCCGAGCGGCACCGGCAGCTCCTGGCCCACTTGGCCCACCGCCGGGTGCGGGGCTTGGACAGCCCCGAGGCCCGGCGGGTGCAGGCCGAGCTGGAACGGGCCCTGGTCTAGCCCGCCCGGGCGCTCACCCGCTCCCCGGCCTCAAGGCAGGGTCGGGCCCGCGCCGGCGGGGCTGCCGTACCGCTGGAGGAGGAGCTCCCGGCTCATGGCCACGTGCTTCACGTGGAGCAGGTCCCGCCGCTGCCGCACCCGGCTGAGGGTGCCGGGGTGCATGGTGGAGAGAAAGGCCCTCAGGTAGAAGCTGAGGAAGCTCCGCTTGAAGCCCGGGGGCAGGTCCCAGACGGTGAAGCCCAACCGCCGGGCGCCCCGGTGGATGAGGGTGATGCCGTAGACGGCCACCACCTGCCGGTACGGCTCCGTCTGGGCGATGAAGTCGGCCAGAACGTGGAGGGAGTCTTCGGCCAGGCGGGCCAGATAGGTGGCCAGCTGGACCGGCCCCCGGGTGACCGCGTGGGCCCCCAGGAGCGCGTCGGTGACAAAGTGGAGATCGCCGATGGGGTCGCCGGGCCGGAGCCAGGTCCCATCCTCCAGCCGGACGGGTGCCCCTCGGTAGCGGGCGGGGCGGATGCGGAAGATGGACGGCCGGCCGGCCACCACCGGCTCCAGGCCCATGAGGGTGCCGGTGTTGAAGCGTTCCCACCGCCGCCAGAGGGTGTAGATCACCCGGTTGAGGGGCGAGCGCTCGAGGCTCGCCGCGGCCGCCCGCCAGCTCTCGGGGTCTGCCCGGTAGGGCGTCGGGATGGTGGGCTCCACACGCCTGCCCCCTTTGCCTCTGCCTACGTCCTCTCTTGGCTCCCTTCGGCGCCCTCGGGAAGGCTCCTGCGCCACCGGCCGGCGCCGTCACCGCCGCGCTGCCCCTCCCCCGCGGGCCTCTCCCCTTCGGGGGCTGTTCCTTCGGGGATCGCCCCGGCGGCGCGGGCCTCCAGGCGCCGGGAGCCGTCCATCAGCCCGGCGGCCAGGAGCATGGCGCCCCCGGCGGAGAGGAAGACGGCCGGCAAGCCCGCAGCATCACCGATGAAGCCCGTCAGCACCGGGGCCGTCACCTTGCCCAGGGCCTGGAAAGAGGAAAGGATCCCCACCGCTGTCCCCCGGGCGCTCACGCCGATGCGCTCGGCCAGGTGGCTCACGCCCAGGATCTCGCCGGCGGAGTAGCTGATGGCCTGGAGGATCTGGACGGCCACCAGAGGCACCGGCGCCGCCAGGAACGGCAAGAGGGTCCAACGGGCCACGCCCACCAGGTACCCGGCCAGCAGAGGGCGGGCCGTCCCCCACCGGTCGCCCGCCCGGCCGAAGAGGAGCATGCAGGGGATCTCGCCGAGGGCGGGCACCGCCTGGAGCAGGCCGAAGAAGCCATCGCTCACCTGGAGGCCCTCCCGCAGATAGATGGGCAGGTAGACGCTCCCGGCTGTCTGGGCGAAGGTGAAGAGGCTGATGCCCAGGTAGAAGAGCTGGAGCTCCCGGTGGCGGAGGATCCGCCGGGGATCGGGGATGGTCTCCAGCACCCGGGCCGCGGCGTCCTCCGCCTCCTCGTGGCCGGGGGCGAGGGGGACGCCGGGAGGCCCCTCGGGGATCCCCGGCCCCCCCGCCCGGTGCCGGAGCCCCAGCACCAAGAAGAGGGTGACCACCGCGAAGAGCCCCGCCCCCAGCCGGTAGGCGCCCACGATGCCGCCCCAGGGAAGGACCCAGCCCAGGAGGAGGGTGGTGATGCTCCAGCCGATGGACCCGCTGATCCGGTAGACGGCGAAGGTCCGGCCCGCGGCGCCGGGCCGCCCCAGGGCGCTGACGGAGGTGTAGAGCATGGTGATGTAGGAGGCCAGGAGGAGCCCGTTGAAGGTCACGGCCAGGGCCAGGGAGAGCCCGTCCCTCAGGTGGGGCAGCACCAGGAAGACGGGCACGGTGGCCCCGGTGGCCAGGATGAGGTACCGGCGCCGGGTGGCCCGCCGGTCGGAGAGGGTGCCCAGCACGCCCTGGGAGAGGAA
>PIUA01000044.1 GCA_017577405.1 Bacillota bacterium | reverse complement strand
CCGCCTTCCCCTGATGCGCCAGATACGCCGTGATCGCTGCCGTCAGCGTCGTCTTCCCGTGGTCCACGTGCCCGATGGTCCCCACGTTCACGTGCGGCTTGGTCCGCTCGAACTTCTGCTTCGCCATCCCCTGCGACCTCCTTGCATCCCGGCCTACCGGCCGGCAGACTCACCTCTTTGGTTCCTTGCCTGTTAGGCCTTTTGCTCGACGATGGCCTGCTCCAGATGCTCAGGCACCGGAGCGTACCGCTCGAACTGCATGGTGTAGGTGGCCCGCCCCTGGGTCATGGAGCGCAGGTCCGTCGCGTAGCCGAACATCTCGGCCAGGGGCACGATGGCCCGGACCACCTGCGCATTCCCCCGGGGGGCCATCCCCTCAATACGACCCCGCCGAGCGTTCAGGTCGCCCATGACGTCGCCCAAGAACTCCTCCGGCGTCACCACTTCCACCCTCATCAGCGGCTCCAACAGGATGGGCGACGCCTTCTTGGCCGCCTCCCGGAAGCCGATGGAGGCGGCGATGCGGAAGGCCTGCTCCGAGGAGTCAACCTCGTGGTAGGACCCGTCCACCAGCCGCACCCGCACATCGACGACCGGATAGCCGGCCAGCACGCCGGAGGACATAGCTTCCTTCACCCCGGCTTCGACGGCCGGGATGTACTCCTTGGGGACCACACCGCCGACGATCTTGTTCTCGAAGACGAACCCTTCGCCAGGCTCCGCCGGCTCCACCTCCAAGACCACGTGGCCGTACTGGCCGTGACCGCCGGTCTGCCGGATGAACTTGCCCTCCTGGCGGACCGCCTTGCGGATGGTCTCCCGGTACGCCACCTGGGGCCGGCCCACGTTGGCGTTGACGTGGAACTCCCGCAACAGCCGGTCGACCAGAACCTCCAGGTGGAGCTCGCCCATGCCCCGGATGATGGTCTGGCCCGTCTCCTCGTCGTAGGAGACATGGAAAGTCGGGTCTTCCTCGGCCAGGCGCTGGAGGGCCAACCCGAGCTTGTCCTGATCGGCCCGGGTCTTGGGCTCGATGGCCTGAGCGATAACCGGCTCAGGGAAGGTGAGCTGCTCCAGCACGATGGGGTGATCGGGATCGCACAGGCTGTCGCCGGTGGAAACGTCCTTGAGGCCCACACAGGCGACAATATCCCCTGCGTACGCCGCCTCCAGCTCCTCCCGGTGGTTGGCGTGCATCCGCAGGACCCGCCCGATCCGCTCCTTGCGGCCCTTGCTGCTGTTGTAGACGTAGCTGCCGGCCTGAAGGACGCCGCTGTACACCCGCACGTACGCCAGCTTCCCCACGTAGGGATCCGCCGCGATCTTGAACGCCAGCGCGGTCAGCGGCTCATCGTCGGCGGGGCGCCGGCTCTCCTCCTCCTCGGTCCGGGGGTTCTGCCCCGTCACCGGCGGCAGATCCACGGGCGAGGGGAGGTAGTAGGTGATGGCATCCAGGAGGAGCTGGACGCCCTTGTTCTTGAAGGAGGAGCCGCAGAGCACCGGCACCAGCTGGTTGGCCAGGCAGGCCGCCCGCAGGGCCCGCCGCAGCTCGTCCGGACTGATCTCCTCGCCCTCCAGGTACTTGGCCATCAGCTCATCGTCGAACTCGACGATGGCCTCGATCATCTCCTGCCGGGCCAACTCCACCTCCTCGCGCATGGCCTCGGGGATCTCTGTGGACTCCGCCCGGGTCCCCAGGTCGTCCAGGTAGTGGATGGCCCGGTTCTCGATCAGGTCGACAATCCCGCTAAACTGATCCTCCGCCCCAATGGGAAGCTGGATGGGCACTACATTGGCCCCCAGGCGCTCCCGCATGGAGGCGACGGCCGCCCGGAAGTCGGCGCCGACCCGGTCCATCTTGTTGACGTAGGCGATGCGGGGCACCTGGTACTTGTCCGCCTGGCGCCAGACGGTCTCCGACTGGGGCTCCACGCCCGCCACGGCGTCAAAGACGGCCACAGCCCCATCGAGCACCCGCAACGAGCGCTCAACCTCCACCGTGAAGTCCACGTGGCCGGGCGTATCAATGATGTTGATGGTGCAATCCCGCCACTGGCACGTCGTGGCGGCCGCGGTGATGGTGATCCCCCGCTCCCGCTCCTGGACCATCCAGTCCATGGTGGCGGCGCCCTCGTGGGTCTCGCCCATCTTGTGGATCCGGCCCGCGTAGAAAAGGATCCGCTCGGTGGTGGTCGTCTTGCCCGCGTCGATGTGGGCCATGATCCCTATATTTCGGATCTGCTCAATGGGAGCTGGTCGTCCCAAAGGATGCTCCTCCTCGTCCTGCAAAACCTACCAACGATAATGGGCAAAGGCCCGGTTGGCTTCTGCCATGCGGTGGGTCTCCTCCCGCTTGCGGACCGCACCGCCCTGGCCGTTGGCCGCGTCCAGAATCTCCCGCGCCAGCTTCTGATCCATCGTCCGGGCGTCCCCACGCAGCCGGGCGTATTGGACCAGCCAGCGGAGCCCCAGGCTCAGACGGCGGCTGGGCCGGACCTCCAGCGGAACCTGGTAGGTGGCGCCGCCCACCCGGCGGGGCCGCACCTCCAGGAGGGGCTGGACATTCTTCAAAGCCTCTTCCAGCACTTCCAGGGGATCCCGGCCCGACTTCTCCCGGACGATCTCCAGCGCGCTGTAGACAATCCGCTCGGCCAACGCCTTCTTGCCCGAGATCATCACCTTGTTGATCAGGCGCGCCACCAGCTCACTGTTGTAGACCAGGTCGGGCTGAATCTCTCGCGGTGGCACCGGACCGCGCCGCGGCATGGCCTTCCCTCCTTACCCCAAGCTCCTTCCGTGGCCCTCACTTGGGCCGCTTGGCCCCGTACTTGGAACGCCCCTGGCGCCGATCGGCCACCCCCGCCGCGTCCAGGGCTCCCCGGATGATGTGGTACCGCACCCCCGGCAGGTCCTTGACCCGGCCCCCGCGGACCAGAACCACCGAGTGCTCCTGCAGGTTGTGGCCCTCACCCGGGATGTACGCGGTCACCTCAATCTGATTGCTGAGGCGAACCCGGGCCACCTTGCGCAGCGCGGAGTTGGGCTTCTTCGGGGTTACCGTGAAGACACGCGTGCAAACGCCGCGCTTTTGGGGCGATCCCTTGGTCGCCACCGTGGCCCCGGTGCGGCTGTTGTACACGTAGCGGAGCGCAGGAGCCGACACCCGGCCGCGCGCGCTCCGGCGTGGCTTGCGAATCAGCTGGTTGATGGTCGGCATCCGCTAGACACCTCCTCACGCCGGTCTGACGCGCACAACTCACCCGATCACCGAAGCGGTCGCGGCGCCCACATCGATCCCGCAGCAGCGCCCCAGATCGGCCATCGATGGGACCCGGATCACCTTCAGGTTCCGCTCCCGGCACAACTCCAGGATGGGCCGGATCACCTGGGGGTCCGCATCGTCAGCGATCAGGACCAGCTTGGGGTTCTCCTGCTTGATCGCCTTCAGCGTCTGCTTGGTCCCGACCGTCCGGCGACGAGCAGCGCGAAAACACCGTTCAATCGCCGCAAGGTCCGGTGGATCCGGGCTTTGCACGCACTCGGGTATTGTAGCACCCTCACTACCGGCTGTCAACTGGAGCTCCTCCTTGCCTGTCACCGTCTTCCTCGGTGGGATGGACCTGGGCCCAGCGGTGGTGCCCCTGGGCCCAGGTCGTTCCCCAAGACCTCCCGCCGCTCCCCGTTAAGCCCGCTCCTGCACCGGGGCGTCCGCCGCGCCGTCCCGGGAGGTGGTGACCCCCGTGGTGACCCCCAGCAGGGGCCCCATGGCACTGGGAACGGCCTCCTTGGACTCCTTGGGATCCCGCAGGCTTTCCGCCACAGGCTCCGCATCCTCCCGCGGGGTCACCTTCAGCTTCCGGTACCGGGGCAGGCCCGTTCCGGCAGGGATGAGCTTGCCGATGAGCACGTTCTCCTTCAGGCCCACCAGCGGGTCCACCTTCCCCTTGATGGCGGCGTCGGTCAGGACCCGGGTGGTCTCCTGGAAGGAGGCGGCCGAGAGGAAGCTCTCGGTGGCCAAAGAGGCCTTGGTGATCCCCAGCAGGGTGGGTTTGGCCACCGCCGGCCGCAGGCCCGCGGCCTCCACCCGGCGGTTTTCCTCCTCAAACTCGTGCTTGTCGTAGAGCCCGCCGGGGAGCAGCTCCGTGTCGCCGGGATCCTCCACCTTCACCTTCCGCATCATCTGGCGGACGATGATCTCGATGTGCTTGTCGTTGATGTCCACACCCTGGGAACGGTAGACGTTCTGGACCTCCCGCACCAGGTACTGCTGGACCGCCCGCACCCCCTGGATGGCCAGGATGTCGTGGGGGTTGATGGAGCCCTCGGTGAGCGGCGTCCCCGCCTCCACCCGCTGGCCCTCCCGGACCTTCAGCCGGGAGCCGAAGGGCACGGTGTAGCTCTTCTGGTGGCCGTCGTCGGAGGTGATGATCACCTTCCGCACGCCCCGGGACTCGTCGATGTGGACCGTCCCGGCGATCTCGCTGATCTTGGCCTCGCCCTTGGGCTTGCGGGCCTCGAAGAGCTCCTCCACCCGGGGCAGGCCGGAGGTGATGTCCTCGCCGGCGATGCCGCCAGTGTGGAAGGTCCGCATGGTCAGCTGGGTCCCCGGCTCACCGATGGACTGGGCGGCGATGACGCCCACCGCCTCGCCCACCTCCACCAGCTCGCCCGTCGCCAGGTTCCGCCCGTAGCAGCGGACACAGACCCCCTGGCGGGTCTGGCAGGTGAGGACCGAGCGGATGACCACCGACTCCACGCCCACCTCTTCGATGTAGGTGGCCAGCTCCTCGTCGATGAGCTGGTTCTCGTCGGCGATCCGCTCGCCCGTCTCCGGGTGGAAGACGGGCTCGGCCAGCACCCGGCCCGTAATCCGCTCCCGCAAGGGCAGGTCGTCGTCGTCCTCGCTGGGCCGGCGGATCTCGATGCCCTGGGTGGTCCCGCAGTCCTCCTCCCGGACGATCACGTCCTGGGCCACGTCCACCAGGCGCCGGGTGAGGTACCCCGAGTCGGCCGTCCGGAGCGCGGTGTCGGCCAGGCCCTTGCGGGTACCGTGGGTCGAGATGAAGTACTCCAGCACCGTGAGCCCCTCGCGGAAGTTGGCCTTGATGGGGATCTCAATGGTCCGGCCCCGCGGGTCGGCCACCAGGCCCCGCATGCCCGCCAGCTGCGACAGCTGGGACTCGTTCCCCCGGGCCCCGGAGATGGCCATCATGTACACCGGGTTGAGGGGGTCCATGTGCTTCAGCATGGCCTGGGTGACCTTCTCCTTGGTCTCCGTCCAGATCCGCACCACCTGCTGGTACCGCTCCTCCGCGGTGAGCAGCCCCCGGCGGTGCTGGAGCTCGATCTTCTCCACCTGCTCCTCGGCCTGGCGGATCAGCTCATCCTTCTCAGGCGGCACGGAGATGTCGTTGATCCCCACCGTGGTCCCCGAGACGGTGGCGTAGTGGAAGCCCAGGGCCTTGATGCGGTCCAGGACCTCCGCGGTCTTGGTGTTGCCGAACCGCCGGTAGAGCCGGTCCACCAGCCGGCCAAGCTCCTTCCGGTCCACGGTGCCGTTGAAGAAGCCCATCTCCGGCGGCAGCACCTCGTTGAAGAAGATCCGGCCCGCGGTCGTCTCCCGCCGCACCCAGGTGCCGTCGGGCTCCTGCATCCGGACGGTGATGGGCGCGTGCAGGTCCAGATCGCCCGCGTCGTAGGCCAGCCGGACCTCCTCGGGGCTGGCGAAGGCCCGCCCTGCGCCCTTCAGCGGCTGATCCTTCCGGGCCGAGGGGTCCAGGGTGAGGTAGTAGCAGCCGATGACCATGTCCTGGGTGGGCGTGGTCACCGGGCGGCCGCTGGCCGGCAGGAGCATGTTGTGGACCGAAAGCATCAACAGCCGGGCCTCGGCCTGGGCCTCCGCCGACAGGGGGACGTGGACCGCCATCTGGTCCCCGTCGAAGTCGGCGTTGTAGGCCGCGCAGACCAGGGGGTGGATCTTGATGGCCCGGCCCTCGACCAGGACGGGCTCGAAGGCCTGGATCCCCAGCCGGTGGAGGGTGGGCGCCCGGTTGAGGAGGACCGGATGCTCCTTGATCACCTCTTCGAGGACGTCCCAGACCTCAGGCCGCTGCCGCTCCACCGCCCGCTTGGCGCTCTTGATGTTGTGCGCGTAGCCCAGGTCCACCAGCCGCTTCATGACAAAGGGCTTGAAGAGCTCCAGGGCCATCTCCTTGGGCAGGCCGCACTGGTGGAGCTTCAGCTCGGGCCCCACCACGATGACCGACCGGCCCGAGTAGTCCACCCGCTTGCCCAGGAGGTTCTGGCGGAACCGGCCCTGCTTCCCCTTGAGCATGTCCGACAGGGACTTGAGGGGGCGGTTCCCCGGCCCCGTGACGGGCCGCCCGCGGCGGCCGTTGTCGATGAGCGCGTCGACCGCCTCCTGGAGCATCCGCTTCTCGTTCCGCACGATGATGTCCGGCGCGCCCAGCTCCAGGAGCCGCTTCAAGCGGTTGTTCCGGTTGATCACCCGGCGGTAGAGGTCGTTCAGGTCGGAGGTGGCGAACCGCCCGCCGTCCAGCTGGACCATGGGCCGCAGCTCCGGCGGGATGACCGGAATCACCTCCAGGATCATCCACTCGGGCCGGTTCCCCGACTTGCGGAAGGCCTCGGCCACCTCCAGGCGGCGGATCGCCCGCAGCCGGCGCTGGCCACTGGTGGAGGCGATCTCCTTCCGCAGCTCCTCGCAGAGCTGGTCCAGGTCGATCTCCTCCAGGAGCTTCTTGATCGCCTCCGCACCCATCCCCGCCTCGAAGGCGTTCCCGTACTTCTCCCGGTACTCCCGGTACTCAGCCTCGGACAAGAGTTGCTTCTTGGTCAGGGGCGTGTCGCCCGGGTGGATGACGATGTAGGCGGCAAAGTAGAGCACCTTTTCGAGGGTCCGGGGCGAGAGGTCGAGGATCAACCCCATCCGGGACGGGATCCCCTTGAAGAACCAGATGTGGGAGACGGGCGCGGCCAGCTCGATGTGCCCCATCCGCTCCCGGCGGACCTTGGCCCGGGTGACCTCCACGCCGCACCGGTCGCAGACGATCCCCCGGTACCGGACCTTCTTGTACTTGCCGCAGTGGCACTCCCAGTCCTTGGTCGGGCCGAAGATCTTCTCGCAGAAGAGCCCTTCCCGCTCGGGCTTCAGGGTCCGGTAGTTGATGGTCTCGGGCTTCTTCACCTCGCCCGACGACCAGGCCCGAATCTGCTCGGGAGAGGCCAACCCGATCTGGATCCGGTCGAAGTTGTTCACATCAAGCACGCGGATTCCCCCTCCGAAGGTCCCCTACCACCAACCGCTGCCCTCGGGGCGCACGCCCGGCCCCGAGCTTACGCCCGTCGCCGGCTCTCGGCATCATCCTCCTCATCCTCCAGGCCGTCCGCCTGGCCGTAGAGCTCCGCCAGCTCTTCGGGCGTGACCAGAGGCTGGGTGTCATCCAGCTCGTCGTCCTCGGCCAGGAAGAGGGCATCGGGTTCCTCCTCGGCCTCGTCGGCCTCCTCGGGCTCCTCCTCGTCCGCCGGCTCGCCGTCGGCCTCGCCCTCGGAGCCAGCCTGGGCCGCCGTCTTGCCGCCCTCCTCCCGGTCGTCCTCCCGGCCCTGGATGTCGATCCCCAGCTCCCGGGCCATCTCGGAGATGTCCTCCTCTTCCTCGCGGATCTCGATGACCTGGGAATCCTCGGTCAGGACCCGCACATCCAGACAGAGGCTCTGGAGCTCCTTGATGAGCACCTTGAAGGCCTCGGGCGCCCCCGGTTCGGGGATGTTCTCGCCCTTGACGATGGCTTCGTAGGTCTTCACCCGGCCGACCACGTCGTCGGACTTGACGGTCAGCAGCTCCTGGAGGGTGTACGCGGCCCCGTACGCCTCCAGGGCCCAAACCTCCATCTCGCCGAAACGCTGGCCGCCGAACTGGGCCTTGCCGCCCAGAGGCTGCTGGGTGACCAAGGAGTAGGGGCCCGTCGACCGGGCGTGGATCTTGTCGTCGACCAGGTGGGCCAGCTTCAGCATGTAGGTGTAGCCCACCGTCACCGGCCGGTCGAAGAGCTCGCCCGTCCGCCCGTCCCGGAGCCACGCCTTCCCGTCGGGGCTGACGCCCGCCTTCTCGAGCTGCTCCAGCACCTCATGCTCCGTCGCGCCGTCGAAGACGGGGGTGGCCACGTAAATCCCCATGGCTTTGGCCGCGAGGCCCAGGCTGGTCTCCAGCACCTGCCCGATGTTCATCCGGGAGGGGACACCCAAGGGGTTGAGGACCAGCTCGATGGGGGTCCCGTCGGGCAGGAAGGGCATATCCTCCTCGGGCAGGATGCGGGCCACCACGCCCTTGTTGCCGTGCCGCCCGGCCATCTTGTCGCCCTCGGAGATCTTCCGCTTGCGAGCCACGTAGACCCGGACCATCTTGTTGACGCCCGGGGCCAGCTCGTCGTTCGCCTCCCGGTCGAAGACCTTCACGTCGACGACGACGCCGCCCTCACCGTGGGGCACCCGCAGGGAGGTGTCCCGGACCTCCCGGGCCTTCTCCCCGAAGATGGCCCGGAGGAGGCGCTCTTCCGCCGTCAGCTCCGTCTCGCCCTTGGGCGTCACCTTCCCCACCAGGATGTCGCCCGGCCGGACCTCGGCCCCGATGCGGATGATGCCCCGCTCGTCCAGGTTCTTCAGGGCGTCGTCCCCCACGTTGGGGATGTCCCGGGTGATCTCCTCGGGCCCCAGCTTGGTATCCCGGGCCTGGCACTCGTACTCCTCGATGTGGATGGAGGTGAAGACGTCTTCCTTCACCAGCTTCTCGCTGATGAGGATGGCGTCCT
Source organism: Bacillota bacterium (assembly GCA_017577405.1). Classification (GTDB taxonomy): domain Bacteria; phylum Bacillota; class Limnochordia; order Limnochordales; family Limnochordaceae; genus Limnochorda. The sequence continues at coordinate 6,193 of PIUA01000044.1, read as the reverse complement.
CAAAGTTGTAGCCCTCCCAGGGCATGTACGCCACCAGGACGTTCTTCCCCAGGGCCAGCTCGCCCTGATCGGTGGAGGGCCCGTCGGCGATCACCTGGCCCGCCTCCACCCGGTCGCCCCGGCGGACCAAAGGCTTTTGGTTGAAGCAGGTCCCCTGGTTGGACCGCTCGAACTTCCGGAGCCGGTAGTGGTCCTCCTGGCCGTCATCGGTCCGGACCACGATCTCCGTGGAACTCACCCGGGTGACCACGCCCGGCCGCTCGGCCAAGACCACCACACCCGAGTCGACGGCCGCCTTGTACTCCATCCCCGTCCCCACCAGGGGCGCCTCTGTCCGTAGCAGGGGTACCGCCTGCCGCTGCATGTTGGCGCCCATCAGGGCCCGGGAGGCATCGTCGTTCTCCAGGAAGGGGATGAGCGCCGCGGCCACGCTCACCATCTGCTTGGGCGAGACGTCCATGAAGTCCACCTTCTCCCGCGGCACGATGCGGATCTGGTCCTTCCAGCGGGCGGAGACCCGCTCGTTGACCAGGGTTCCGTCCTCAGCCACAGGCTCGTTGGCCTGCGCGATGACGTAGTTGTCCTCCTCGTCCGCGGTGAGGTAGACGATCTCGTCGGTGACCCGGCCGTCCTCCACCTTCCGGTACGGCGTCTCAATGAAGCCGTACTCGTTGATGCGCGCGTAGGTGGCGAGGGAGCCGATGAGGCCGATGTTGGGCCCTTCGGGCGTCTCGATGGGGCACATCCGGCCGTAGTGGGAGTGGTGGACGTCCCGCACCTCGTACCCCGCCCGTTCCCGGGAGAGCCCGCCGGGGCCCAGGGCCGACAGGCGCCGCTTGTGGGTCAGCTCCGCCAGGGGATTGGTCTGGTCCATGAACTGGGAGAGCTGGGACGAGCCGAAGAACTCCTTGATGGCCGCCACCACCGGCCGGATGTTGATGAGGGCCTGGGGCGTGATGATGTCCACGTCCTGGATGGTCATCCGCTCCCGCACCACCCGCTCCATCCTGGACAGGCCGATGCGGAACTGGTTCTGCAGGAGCTCGCCCACCGACTTGAGGCGCCGGTTCCCCAGGTGGTCGATGTCGTCGATGGTGCCCACGCCCTGCATCAGGTTGACGATGTACCCCACGGTGGCCACCAGGTCCCCCTGGGTGAGCACCTTCTCATCGGGCCCGGGCTGGCCGTTGCCCAGAACCCGGACCACGTGGCCCTCCTCGTTCTCGATCTCCACGTAAGGCAGGTTCCGCTGCTCGATCTGCTCGGCCAGCTTCCGGGTCACCACCGTGCCCGCCTCGGCCAGAAGCTCGCCCGTCTCGGGGTCGATGACGGCGCTGGCCAGGGGTCGGTTGAGGATCCGGGGCAGGAGCCGCAGCTTCTTGTTCACCTTGTACCGCCCGACCCCCGCCAGGTCGTACCGCTTGGGGTCGCTGAAGAGGGTGTGGAAGAGGGTGCGGGCGTTCTCCTCGGTGGGCGGCTCGCCGGGCCGGAGGCGCTTGTAGACCTCCACCAGGGCGTCCATCTGGGAGCTGGTGTTGTCCCGCTCCAGGGTGGCCCGAATGGGCTCGGCATCCCGGTACGTCTCCAGGATCTGCCCGTCGGTCTCCAGGCCCATGGCCCGCAAAAGGACGGTGGCGGGGAGCTTCCGCGTCCGGTCCACCTTCACATAGATGGTATGGGACGCGTCGGTCTCAAACTCGAGCCAGGCCCCCCGGTTGGGGATGATGCTGGCGGTGTAGATGGGCCGCCCGTTGTTGTCCACCTCCTTGCCGAAGTAGACGCCGGGCGACCGGACCAGCTGGCTGACGATCACCCGTTCGGCCCCGTTGATGATGAAGGTGCCGTTCTCGGTCATGAGCGGGAAGTCGCCCATGAAGACCTCCTGCTCCTTGACCTCGCCCGTCTCCTTGTTGATGAGCCGCACCTTCACCTTCAGAGGCACATTGTAGGTGGCGTCCCGGTGCTTGCACTCCTCGACGGTGTACTTGGGCTCGCCCAGGTTGTAGTCCACAAACTCCAGGACCAGGTTGCCGGTGAAGTCCTGGATCGGCGAGATGTCCCGGAAGGTCTCCAGCAGGCCCTCCCGGAGGAACCACTCGAAGGACTTCCGCTGGATTTCAATGAGGTTGGGCATCTCCAGGACTTCCCGGATCTTGCCGAAGCTGACTCGCTGCCGCCTAGGCGCCGCCGCCTTGATTTCCACCGCCAATCGCGCTCACCTCGTTTTGAAATCTGCGCGCAGCAAGGAAGGAAGGACCAAGCAGTTCGAGAAGGATAACAGCGGCAAGGGAAGAAGGTGACCGTACGAGACAAGGAACCCCTCCCCCCTCACCGGAGACGAGAGGCTAGGGACTGGGCCAGCCAGTAGGGTCCAACCTGATCGGTGAGAATATGCACGCCTCGAAAGAACTGAGATCGCCTCGCCCGCGTCCGCACGTACCGACACCTTGGTACTCTAGCATGCCGATACGCAGCTTGTCAAGGCTTTCCTGACGCGGCAAGCGGGCGCCAGGCCCGTCAGAGCGCGCCTGGCACCCGCTCGCTGGGGCGACTTCCTTACTTGATCTGGACCGTCGCGCCGACCTCTTCCAGCTTGCTCTTGATCTCCTCGGCCTGCTCCTTGGTGACGCCCTCCTTGACCGGCTTGGGCGCCGAATCGACCAGGTCCTTGGCCTCCTTGAGGCCCAGGCCGGTGATCTCCCGGACCACCTTGATCACCTGGATCTTCTTGTCCCCGGCCGCCTCCAGGATCACGTCGAACTCGGTCTTCTCCTCCTCGGCCGCCTCAGCGCCACCGGCCGCCACCGCCGGGCCGGCCGCGACCGCCACGGGAGCCGCCGCGCTGACGCCGAACTTCTCCTCCAAGGCCTTGACCAGCTCGGCCAGTTCCAGCACGGTCATGTTGCCAATCGCTTCAAGGATTTCGTCCTTGCTCAGAGCCATCACCCTGGCCTCCTCTCAACCTCATTCAAGACTCCATCCCAAAGGCTCAGACCGCCCGCGGTTGGGCGGACCGCCACCTTACGCCGCCTCCCGCTGCCGCCGGAGCGCGTCCAGCGCGTACACCAGCGCCCGCGGGACCCCGCTGAGCACCCCGACCAGCCCGTACAGCGGCCCCTGGAGGCCCCGCAGCACCTGGGCCAGGAGCTCCTCCCGGCTCGGCAGCTGGGCCAGCTGCTGAACGCCCGCGGCGGTCAAGGGGGCCCCGTTCAGCACCCCGCCCTTGATCTCCAGTTGCTTCTGCTGGCGGCTGAACTGGTCCAGGATCTTGGCGGGCGCCACAGGATCGTCGTACCCGAAGGCGAGGACCGTCGGCCCTTCCAGGTAGGCCTTCAGCGCCTCCACCTGGGCCTGATCGGCCGCCAGGCGGGCCAGGGTGTTCTTGACCACCTTGAGCTCCGCCCCCGCCTCCCGCATCCGCTTGCGCAGGTCGGTCATCTCCTTGACGGTCAGGCCCCGGTAATCGGCGGCCAGGACCGCCTGCGCCCGCTGGAAGCGCTCGGCCAGCGCCTCCACTTGGGCCACCTTCTCCGGTCTTGGCACACTCCTCCCCCCTTTCACGCGACAACCGCCGGCTGGAACAGCCGGCGGCGCGGGGGACGCGCCCTCCCGGGACGCGTCAACAGACCAAACCTCGATCCCCTGCCTCGGTCGGCGGATCGGCCGATCCATTAAGCCCTGCCGGGCACCGGCTGTCTACGGCAGTCTCTTCTCTTGTGGGTGGAACCCAGCCGCACCGGGCCTAAGAGGCCCGGGACTGGACGAAGTTCATCACTTCCGCGGGCGAAAGCTTGATCCCGGGGCTCATGGTGGTGGAGAGGGCCACCTTCCGGAGGTACTGCCCCTTGGCCGCGGCCGGCCTCGCCCGGATAATGGCATCCAGGACGGCCCGCAGGTTCTCCCGGAGCTGCTCCTCGGTGAAGGAGACCTTCCCGATGGGGACGTGGATGCCTCCCTCCTTGTTGACCCGGAACTCCACCTTCCCCGCCTTGATCTCCCGCACCGCCCGGCCCACATCCATGGTGACCGTGCCCGACTTGGGGTTGGGCATCAGGCCCCGGGGCCCCAGGATCCGCCCAAGCCGACCTACCACACCCATGACGTCCGGCGTCGCCACGGCCACATCGAAGTCCAGCTGGCCCGCCTGCACCTGCTCAGCCAGGTCTTCCAGACCCACCAGATCGGCGCCAGCCTCCCGGGCTTCCTGGGCCTTCTCGCCCTTGGCAAAGACGGCCACCCGAACCTCCCGCCCGGTGCCGTGGGGAAGGACCACGGTGCCCCGCACCTGCTGGTCCGCGTGCCGGGGATCGACCCCCAGCTTCAGCGCGAGCTCCACCGTCTCCTCGAAGCGCGCGGAGGCCATACGCTTCACGAGGCTAATGGCCTCGTCAGCGCTGTAAGCCTTCTGAGGGTCGTACAACTCCAGCAGCTTTAGGTACCGCTTGCCCCGCCGTGCCATAAACCTACCCCTCCACCACCAGGCCCATGCTCCGGGCCGTCCCTTCGATGATGCGCATGGCCGCCTCGATGTCGTTGGCGTTCAGGTCGGGCATCTTGGTCTCCGCGATCTCCCGGATCTGCGCCCTGGTGACCGTGCCGACCTTCTCCCGGTTGGGCACCCCGGACCCCTTCTCCAAGCCCGCGGCCTGCTTGAGGAGGACGGCCGCCGGCGGGGTCTTGGTGATGAAGCTGAAGGACCGATCGGCGTAAATGGTGATCTCGACCGGGATGATCATCCCTGCCTGGGCCGCCGTCCGGGCATTGAACGCCTTGCAAAAGTCCATAATGTTGATCCCGTGAGGGCCCAAGGCAGTGCCCACGGGCGGCGCCGGGGTCGCTTTGCCAGCCGGGATCTGAATCTTTACCATCGCGATGACTTTCTTGGCCACCCAACGCTCACCCTTGCATCACAGAGTCTTCTCGACCTGGTGGAACTCCAGCTCGACGGGGGTCTCCCGGCCGAACATGGAGACGATCACCCGCAGCTTGCCCCGCTCCAGGTTGACCTCGTCGATCACGCCGGTGAAGTTGACGAACGGACCCGAAACCACCCGCACGGGATCACCCACATCGAAGGCCACCTTGGGCCGGGCCTCCTCCTCCTCCATGCCGTGGAGGATGGCCCGCACCTCAGCCTCATCCAACGGGATGGGCCGGTTGCCGCTGCCCACAAAGCCCGTGACCCCCGGCGTGTTCCGGACCACATACCAGGAGTCGTCCTGCATGATCATCTCCACCAGCACGTAGCCGGGGAAGATCTTGCGGGTCACGATCCGCTTCTTGCCGTCCCGGAAGTCGATCTCTTCCTCGGTGGGGATGAGGACCCGGAAGATCTTGTCCTGCATCCCCATCGACTCCACCCGGCGCTCGAGATTGGTCTTGACCTTGTTCTCGTAGCCGGAATAGGTGTGGACGACGTACCAGGCCCGGCCATCATCCGGGCGTTCGGGCTGGGTCTCACCGCCGGTTTCGTCAGCCTCCGGCAAATCCATCTCAGGCTCCGGCATCAGACCCACCCCTTTCTCAGAGAATGCCCGTCACACGGATCAGCTGCGAGATCACAAGGTCCGCCAGCATGATGAAAAGGGCCGCGGAAACGACCACCACCAGGACGACCGCTGTGTACGCCGTCAACTCCCGCCGGTTCGGCCAGGCGATCTTGCGCGCCTCAGCGCGCACCTCCCGCAGGTACTGGCCCAATCGCCGGACCCATCCCTGCCGAGCCGCCACCTTCCCGGCCCTGTCTGTCGCCGCCACGGTGCTCACATCCCATCCGTTGCTCGCGCCCGGCCGAAAGCATCAGCGAGTCTCGCGGTGCGCAGTATGTCGCCGGCAGACGGGGCAATACTTGCTGAGCTCCAGGCGATCGGGGTCGTTGGTCTTGTTCTTGCTGGTACGGTAGTTCCGGCCACCGCACTCGGTGCACTCCAAAGTGATACCAACCCTCACCCATGCCACCTCCCCGCCTGGCCGCGCAGGCACCTTTTGACTGTAGCACAGCGCCCCGTCAGTGTCAACCGGACGGCCTCTGCCTGGCAGGGCGGCGCCCGCCCCCGATCAACCTGCGATCTTGGTGACGACCCCCGCACCGACGGTGCGGCCACCCTCCCGGATGGCGAAGCGCATGCCTTCCTCCATGGCGACGGGCGTGATCAGCTCGCACGTCAACCGCACGTTGTCGCCAGGCATCACC
>PIUA01000043.1 GCA_017577405.1 Bacillota bacterium | reverse complement strand
TCGCCTACCTGGTCCCCGTCGGCTTGCGCCTAGCCGGCTGGGTGGGCGCCGCCTGGTGGCTGCCCGCCTTGAGCCTGCCCCTCGCCTGGCGCCTGGCCCGGACCGTCCTGGCCGGAACCCAGGGGCCCGCCCTCAACCGGGTGCTCAAGGGAACGGGGCAGCTCCACCTCCTGTACGGGCTCCTTTTGGGGGCGAGCCTGCTCTGGCCCCGCTAGGGCCTCACCCGGCCGAGGAGGGAGGGATGGGCATGGCAATGGGATGGCCCACCACCGACTGGCTCCACTGGCGGGCCCCGCACGCCCCGGAGCGGGAGGCCCTCCGCTTCCAGGGCCGTTCCTGGACCTTCGCCCAGCTGGATGAGGCGGTGACCCGGCTGGCCCTGCGGCTGGCCGCCCTGGGCCTGGAGCCCGGGGACCGCCTGGCCGTCCTCCTGGGGAGCGGGCCCTTGATGGTCCAGGTGGTCCACGGGGTGGGCCGCCTGGGGGTGGAGCTGGTCCCCTTGAACACCCGGCTGGCCGTGCCGGAGCTGGCCTGGCAGGTGGCCGACGGGGGCGCCAAGCTCCTGCTCTATGACGAGACGACGGCCGCCGCCGCTGAGGCCGTCGCCCGGGAGGTGCCGGGGCTGCGGGCCGTGGCGGCGGAAGAGCTGGAGGCGGTCCGGCCCCGGGAGATCCCCCTGCACCTTGAACGGGAGCCGGGCCAGGTCCACACCATCATCTACACCTCCGGGACCACGGGGCGGCCCAAGGGGGCCCGGCTCACCTATGGCAACTACGGCTGGAACGCGCTGGCCTCGGCCCTCAACCTGGGGCTCGTGCCCAGCGACCGGTGGCTGGCCGTGCTGCCCCTCTTCCACGTGGGGGGCCTCTCCATCCTCTTCCGGGCGGTGATCTACGGGATCCCCGTCCTCCTTCACCCCCGCTTTGATGTGGCGGCGGTCCACCACGCCATCGACCACGAGGGGGCCACTCTGGTGTCCGTGGTGAGCGTCATGCTGGCCCGGATGCTGGAGGCCCGCACCGAGCCGTACCCTCCCACCTTCCGGGCGGCCCTTCTGGGCGGCGGGCCGGTCCCCCAGGTCCTGGTGGAACGGGCCCAGGGCCTGGGCCTCCCCGTGGCGCCCAGCTACGGCCTGACGGAGGCGGCCTCCCAGGTGGCCACCCTGCCGCCCCACGAGGCGGCGGCCCGGCCCGGCTCTTCGGGGCGGCCCCTCTTCGGGGTGGAGCTCCGCATCGTCCAGGACGGCCGGGACCAGCCGCCGGGCGAGCCGGGGGAGATCCTGGTCCGGGGCCCCAACGTGATGGCGGGGTACCACGGGCAGCCCGAGGCGACGGCCCGAGCCCTGGCGGGCGGGTGGCTCCACACGGGGGATGTGGGGTACCTGGACGAGCAGGGGTACCTCTACGTCCTGGACCGGCGGGACGACCTGATCATCTCCGGCGGCGAGAACATCTACCCGGCCGAGGTGGAGGGGGTTCTCCTGGAGCACCCGGCGGTGGCCGAGGCGGGGGTGGTGGGCGTGCCCGACCCCGTCTGGGGCCAGGCGGTGGTGGCGGCCGTCCGGCTCCGGCCCGGGGCGGCGTTCGACGAGGCGGCCCTCCGCCAGTTCTGCCGGGAGCGGCTGGCGGGCTACAAGGTGCCCGCCCGCATCGTGGCGGTGGAGGCCCTGCCCCGGACCCCGTCGGGAAAGCTGATGCGGCGCCGCCTGGCGGAGCTCCTTCGCCCTTCAGGGCCAGACAGGGCGCCGTCGGGCTGGTAGAATGGGACGAGAACCGAAGCATGGCACGGGAGCGGTAGGACCGCCCGGAGGTGAGCCGATGGCGCCCGAGAGCATCCGCTGGAACGAAGATCACGTGGTCATCCTGGACCAGACCCGCCTGCCCCGGGAGGAGCGGTACCTGGAGATCCGGGATCCAGAGGCCATGTTCGAAGCCATCCAGAAGCTGAGGGTCCGGGGCGCCCCGGCCATCGGGGTGGCCGCCGCCTACGGGCTCTATCTGGGTGTGCGGGACCACACCGGCCCCGTGGACCAGCTCCTGGCCCGGGTGGAGGAGGTGGCCCAGTTCCTGGCCCGCTCCCGGCCGACGGCGGTCAACCTCTTCTGGGCCTTGGACCGGATGCAGGCCCGGGCCCGGGAGCTGGCCGCCCAGCACCCCACGGCCCCGGAACGGGTGCTGGCGGGGCTCCTGGCGGAGGCCCGCCAGATCCAGGAGGAGGACCGGGAGGTCTGCCACCAGATCGGCCTCCACGGGCTGAAGCTCCTCCAGCCGGGGATGCGGGTCCTCACCCACTGCAACACCGGCGCCCTGGCCACCGCCGGCATCGGCACCGCCCTCGCGCCCATCTTCCTCGCCCACGAGCGGGGCTGGCCGGTGGAGGTCTACGCCGACGAGACCCGCCCCCTCCTGCAGGGGGCCCGCCTCACCGCCTGGGAGCTGCAGCGGGCGGGGATTCCCGTCACCCTCCTCTGTGACGGGGCGGCCGCCAGCCTGATGGCCCAGGGGAAGGTGGACCTGGTGCTCGTGGGCGCGGACCGGGTGGCGGCCAACGGGGATGTGGCCAACAAGATCGGGACCTCTGCCCTGGCCGTCGCCGCGCAGGCCTTTGGGGTGCCCTTCTACGTGGCCAGCCCCCTGGCCACCATCGATCTCTCCCTCCCTTCCGGCCAGGAGATCCCCATCGAGGAGCGGGATCCCCGGGAGGTGACGGAGCCCTTCGGCGTCCCCGTCGCGCCCGAAGGGGTCCCGGTGTACAACCCCGCCTTCGACGTGACGCCCCACCGGTTCATCACCGGGATCATCACCGAGAAGGGGATCGTCCACCCGCCCTACGGGCCCGCCCTGCGCGCCCTCTTCAGTTGACCGCGCCTTTCCCGGGGAATCGCCGCCCCAGGAAGGGGTTGGAAACGGGGAAAGGAAGGCGCCGGGCACCAGGAGCCGGAGGGCCCGTCTCGAAGGTGAGAGGTATGGATGAGGGAGGGATGCCCATGGGTCCCCACGCCTGGAAGGGGCGGGCCCATCGGATCACGGTGGGGCTGCTGGTGGCGGTGCTCCTGGCCGGAGCAGCCGGGTGGGTCCGGGGGAGCGCCGCTGGAGCCTTCACCTTCCGGGAGGAGCCGGTGACCCTCGGCACGGCGCCGTGGGAGGTGGAGGGGACCCTGGCCCTGCCCGAGGGGGCCAGCCGCTTCCCCGGGGTGGTCTTGGTGCCCGGCTTCGGCCCGTACGATCGGGATGCGACCACCGGCCTCGACACGCCCTTCCGGGATCTGGCCCGGGGCCTGGCCCAGCGGGGCATCGCCTCCATCCGCTTCGACAAGCGGACCTTCCTCCACGGCCCCAAGATGGACGGGAAGGCCCTCACCGTGGAGGAGGACCTGATCCAAGATGCCTTGGCCGCCGCCCGGCTCCTGGCGGAACAGGAGGGGCTGGAAGCCCTCTTCATCGTGGGTCACGGGTTGGGCGGCACCTTGGCCCCCGAGATCGCCCAGCGGGCCCAGGCCGCGGGCGCGGTGCTCCTGGCGCCCCTGGCCACGCCCCTGGATGAGCTGGTCCTTCGCCAGCTGGAGGAGGTCTTCCGGGCCGACGGGCTCTCGGCCGAGGAGCAGGCCCACCTGGAGCGGGCCCGGGCGGCGGTGGAGCAGTTCCGCCAGGGCCAGACCGAGCCGGCCCAGACCTACCTGGGCCCCGCCCGCTACTTTGTGGACTTGCGCCAGCGGGATCCCCTGGGCCGGGCCGCCAGCTATGCTGGGCCCCTGCTCATCCTCCACGGCGGCCGGGACCGGGTGGTCCCGCCCTCGGAGCTGGCCCTCTGGCGGCAGCGGCTGGGCGGGCGGCAGGACGTCACCTTCCGGCTCTTCCTCTTCTTGAACCACACCTTCACCCGGGGGGAGGATCCGGTCCTCACCTCCGGCTTCCGCTGGCGGCGAGCGATGGCCCCTGAGGTGATCGAGACCATTGCCGGCTGGATCTGGGCCCAGGTGGGGGGCGAGCCGGTGGGGCCGGAGCCGGGCGGCGGCCCCGGCGACCCGGGCGGGGCGCTGGGTGAGCCGGCAGGGGAGGGGCTTCCTCCCGGATCCGGCGAGGAGGGGGCGGTCCAGCCCGAGACCGAGACCCCTGCCGGGGGAGGGGGGCCGGGGTTCGATCCGGGTCTGATGCCCGGTGCCTGAGCCCATCCCCTCCGGCAGACGCCTGGGACAGCGGGAGGCCTGGCGGGCCCTGATGGTGATGGCCTCCGCCACGGGCCTCAGCTTCCTGGTGACCACCTTCAGCCGGCCCTTGGTGCCGCTCCTGGCCCAGGAGCTGGGGGCGGGCGCAGCCCGGGTGGGCGCGGTGGTGGCCGCCTACGCGGTCATCCCGCTGGTGCTGGCGGTGCCGGCGGGAGCTCTGGTGGATCGCCTGGGCTCCCGGCGGCTCTTCGTTGCGGGGGCGTGCGGCATCGTCCTGGGCCTGGGGGCCATCGGCCTCAAGCCCTCCATTCCCGTCCTCTTTGGGGCCCAGGCGCTGGCGGGCCTTTCGGAGCTGCTGGTCATCGTGGCCGGCCAAACCTATGCCACCTCCCTCAGCACCGGCCGGGAGCGGGAGCAGCACCTGGGCTGGTACACCACCATGGTCTCGGCCGGCCAGCTGGTGGGCCCCCTCCTGGGGGGCGTGCTGGCCGACGCGGTGGGCTATGCCCGCAGCTTCCTGACCGCCTCGGTTCTGGGCCTTCTGCCCGTCCTGGTGGGCACCCGGGTTCGGGACCTGCCCTGGGCGTCCCGCCAGGAGCCCGAAAAGGGTGCGACGAGCCTTACGATGGAACGGGAGGCCCTGGGGCGGATCCTCCGCACCGGGGGCGTGCAGCTCGCGGTGGTGACCAGCTTCGCCACCCTCTTCACCATGGGGGTCCGCCAGGGCTTCTATCCCATCTACGTGGAAGGGTTGGGCTACTCGGCCGGCTTTGTGGGGGCCATGCTCAGCCTGCGGGCCCTCGCCTCCATGAGCGTCCGGCCCTTCATGCCCCGGATCGTCCGGCTGATGCGGGGGCGCTTCCCCACCGTCTTTGCCTCCATGCTGGTGAGCGCGCTGGCCATCCTGATCACCCCCTGGACCCGGGACCCGGTCAGCCTGGCGGTGGCCTCGGTGGCCGCAGGCATCGGGCTGGGGCTGGTGCAACCCTTGAGCATGCTGGCCGTGGCCGAGACGGTGCCCCAGTCCGAGCGGGGGCTGGCCCTGGGCGTCCGCCTGACGGGGAACCGCCTGGCTCAGGTGACCAGCCCCGTCCTGTACGGCCTGGTCGCGGAGGTGGCGGGGATTGAGGCCGCCTTCGTGGCCGGCGGCCTCCTCCTCCTGGCCGCCACCGGCAGCCTCCTCCTCTGGCGGGACACCTTCGCCCACCTGGACCGCCCCCAGGGGCAGGTCCGGGGGTAAGGACGCCGTCGGGGGCGAGGACGGGGAGGGTGGAGGCCGCCAGGGGGCGCCCGGCGGGAGCGGGCCGGGCGCGGGCGAGGATCCCAGCCGTCAGCGCCTGCCGGGCCTCGGCTCCAGGGGAGGCGAGGGGAGGGGAGGGGCTTCGGAGCGGGGCCGGATCCGGACGGCGATGTACATGAAGACCGTGTCGATGGCGGCCACGACCGCCTTCAGGAGGAAGGTGGTCACCACAATCTCCCCCATGACCGCCCAGGGGAGGACACCCGCAAAGGCGCCCAGGACGAAGACGGTGGAGTCCACCGCCTGGGAGATCCAGGTGGAGCCGTTCTTCCGCAGCCAGAGGTGCCGGCCGCCCGTGCGCTGGCGGATGAACTGGAAGAGGTGGACGTCCAGGACGTTGGAGATGAGGTAGGCGGCCAGGCTGGCCGCAACCACCCGGGGCAGGAGGGTGAAGAGGGTGGTCATGGCGGGGTGGGCGAAGTCGGAAGGGGCGGGCTTCACCAGGAGGGCATACTGCATGGCGATGGTGAAGGAGACGAGGGCCGCAAAGCCCAAGGCGACCCCGCGCAGGGCCTCCCGCTTCCCGTACCGTTCGTTCAGCATGTCGGTGGCAAGGAAGATGCTGGCGTAGGTGATGTTCCCCAGGGTCGCCTCCAGGCCGAAGAGGGTGACCGTCTTCACCACCTGGACGTTGCTCACGATGGTGCCGGTGATGACGGCGGTGTAGAGCCCCGAGCGGCCGAAGGCCCAGTAGAGGGCCAGCACGATGGTCAGATCAAGGATCATGAAGCCGAACCAGAGGAGCTCGTTGGGCACACCCATCCCCCTTTCCTGGATGGTTCCCCACCCGTCACACCGGGCCCCAGGGCCGCCGGGGCGGTGGCCCGCCTTGGCGGCCTCCTCTCCCGAAGCCGCCGGCCGCCCCCTTACTGCCCAGCCAGGGGGTGGAAGGCGGGACCGGTCACCTCGTGAATCCCGGCCAGAAACTCAGGATAGTCGGCGATGGTCCGGATCCGCAAGCCGGCCCGGCCCACGCTGAGGCCGAAGGGGTCGAGCAGGACCGCGCCCACACCCGCCCGGTTGGCGCCCAGCACGTCCGCGTAGTACAGGTCGCCCACGTGAAGGCACTGGGCCGGATCCAGGCCCAGCTCGTCCAAGGCTTTCTGGAAGATACCGGGGTGGGGCTTCTCGTAGCCCACGATGGCCGAGTCGTAGATCCGGTCGAAGAAGTGGTCCAAGCCGGCGTGGGCCAGCCGTTCGGCCACCCGGCCGTCGGAGTTGGAGATGATGGACATCCCGTAACCCTGGCGCCGGAGTTCCTCGAGGGCCGGCTTCACCCACGGGAAGGTGGCGGCCCAGTCGAGTCCGGGCGGTTCGTTGGCCAGCTGGCGGGCCAGGAGTTCAGCCTGCTCCGAGGGGACCCCCACCTCCTCCAGGATGGCGACCCCCAACCCTTGGGGGAAAGGGTCTCCGTGCTGCTCCGCCGGGGGCCGATCCACCCGGTAGAGGAGGACGCTGAAGGCACGGAAGAGGGTCTCCGCATCGACGGGGTGGCCCGTCGCCTGCAAGAGTTCCGCCGCCCGGGCAAAGTCGGGAAAGATCACCGTACCTCCGGCGTCGAAGAAGAGGTAGGGTTTCATACGGCACCTCCTCGGCCGGAACGCGTCTCGCATGCCGGCACACGCTCCATGAGGTTCCCGTCCGGCGGGAACCTTCCTTCCCCGCAAACGGCACGCGGCCTGACGACGGCCGCGGGCCGGCCCGGGCCGCGGCCGGGCTCAGGGGGAGGGGATCCACGCCGGGGCAGGGTGGCGCCTACACCGCCCGGCGGCCGGAGCCTCCCGGGAGCCGCTCCAGCACCGGCGTTTCCAAGGTGAGGCCCCGCTTGGCCAGTTCGGCCAGGAAGCTCTCAACGTCCAGGAGCCCCGGCGTCTCCGGCGGGTGCACCCCGGGACGCTCGATGGCCCGCCGGCCCAGGAGGAGGGCCCCCAGGGCGAGGGGCACGCTGGTGAGCCCGTCCATGGGGCCCACGGCCCGGACCGTCACCCGGGCGGGCTCCCCGTCGAGCACCCCTTCCACCACCACGTGGAGGCCCGAGGCAGGCTCCTTCCAGGGGCCCAAGCGCTGGAGGACGGGGAGGAGGGGCCGGAAGATCCGCCCCAGGACCACCTTCCCCCGGTGGGAGCGGGTAAGCCCCGTCCGCCCCACCACCCGGGCGAGCCAGTTGAGGAAGGGCTCGGCCAGGCCGCCCTTCAGGGAGACCTCCTCCACCCCAGGGAAGGCCTGGGGGAGGGTGACGGGTTCGGGATGGCCCACGTGGACCACCTGGACCCGGCCCAGAGGCTCGGGGAAGGGGAGCCACTCCGGTTCAGCCCCGGCGGGAATGGGCTGGAAGCGCCCGGCCCGGAAGGTGGGCACCTCTCCCGTCAGGATGTGCAGGGTGTGGAGGATGACCGCGTACCCTTGGGCATCGCTCACGGAGGCCGCCCAGGCGATCCGGATCCGCCGGGGCTGGTCCAGGCGGGCGGCGGCCTGGCGGACCAGCAGGTTGCTCAAGCCCGGGGTCCAGCCCAGGCCCGTGATCATGGTGAGCCCCCGGGCCCGGGCCTCCTGGTCGAGGGCGAGCGCGCCCTGGGCCGCGTCGTAATCGTCACAGAGGCTCACGTAGGGGACCCCGGCATCGATGGCCGCCCGCAGGGCCGGCACCTCCCACTGGTAGGCCGGGCCCAGGGCCGAGGCGACCACATCCCAGCCGGCCATCACTTCCCGCAGGCGGGCGGGATCGCCGACGTCGAGGGGGACGGGTTGGGCCTTGCCTGGCGGGCATTCCCGGGCCAAGGCTTGGAGCCGGGCCGGGTTGCGGCCGGCCAACCCCACGGCTGTCACCGAGGCTTCCCGGGCCAGCTCCTGAACCGCCCGGCGGCCCATATCGCCCGATGCTCCCAACACCAGAACCCGCACCGCCATCCCTCCTCAAGAACGGCTCGCCTGGCGAGAAAAAGGCCTGGCCTGACCGCCGGCGGCCCGATTCCCCTAATTTTGCCGCCCGGGCCCGATCTCCTGGCCCGTCTCGCCCGACGGGCAAGCGCGATGGGCCCGACCAGTCCAAAAAGGGGAGGGGTTTGCAGCACCATCCGGCAACCTTGGGCTTCTGATCCAGTGGAAACACAAACTCACTCTCTGGAAAACCTGGGGAAAGAGCGGCGGAAGAGAGCGTCAAACCCCATCACGACGGGACTTTCAGCGATCCTGCACCCATTTGGGTCTCGAAAAGCCTCTTGATATAATCGCTGCGAAAGCCAAGAAAGAAGGTGGCTGCGTGAAGAATGGGTCTTTGATGGCCAGGCTGCGGAGCATGGATCGCCGGCCCAAGATGCTGCTCAGCTTGGGCCTGGTGGTGGTTCTGGCGCTCTTGGCTGTGGGCTTCCTGCGGGAGCCCACCGGGGCGGAGGGTGTGACCGCGGTGGGGTACGTGGACTGGAGCCAGATCCAGGCCCACTACCTGAAGCCCCAGCTGAACGATCCCCTGACGGAGCTGAGCCAGCTCCAGCAGGACCTCCAGGCGGAGTTTGACGAGAAGGCGGAAGGCCTGGAGGACGAGGAGAAGCAGGAACTCTTCGACCAGTACCAGGAGCGCCTCGACAAGAAGGTGGCCGAGGTTCAGGCCCTGGAAGAGCAGTACGTGACCAAGGCTCTGGAGGCCGTGGCGAGCCAGGCCAAGAAGCAGGGCGTCAGCCTGGTCCTCCACAAGGAAGCGGTTCTGGACGGCGGCATCGACCTGACCCCCGCCGTGCTCCAGGCCCTGGGCGTCGACGGGTGAAGCGCCCCTCGGGGCTGTCCACCTCGGGGTCTTAGGACCCCGAGGTGAGCCGCGCCTCCAGGTCGCCCAGGAGCCGGTCCGTATCCTCCAGCAAGGCCCGCAGATCCCGCAAGGTGCCCCGGAGGGCCGGAGGAGCGCTGGCCTCCGTTTGGCGCACCCCGGCGGCCAACTCCCCCAGGGCCCGGCGGCCTGACTGGAAGAGCCGCCGGGCCCCGGGGCCCAACGCTTCCAGCTGGCGCTCATCGGCCAGCAACGTCCCCAGTTCCCGGCCCAGCCGGTCCCAGCGGCCTTTCAACTCCCGGGCCCGGCCTGCCAGGGCCGCCCGCTCGAAGAAGTCCACCCGCCCCACCTCCTGACCCTTCCATGGCTACGCCAGCCCGGCGCCCAGGGTGCCGCCCGCTCCGCCGATGGCCCGTGAAAAGGGCCTTTTCCTTCCCAGCCCCTGCCATGATTGGCAGGAGTCTCCATTCCAAAAGCCTAAGGTCTTCTGGGGCGGCCCGGCCGCCCTGCACGGAGGCACCCTGCACCATTCTGGCACATCCCGGAGGCGATGGTCGATGGCTTCAGCCGATTTGGAGTCCCTGGCCCAGGCGCTCAAACAGGGACGGGTGGCGGTCCTCACCGGGGCTGGGTGCAGCACCGAGTCGGGCATCCCCGACTACCGGGGCTCCCAGGGGTTGTGGAAGCGCCATCCCACCGAGCTGGGGACGGTCTACGGGATGGAGACCTGGCCTGAGGAGTTCTACGCCTTCTACGCGGCCCGGGTGCGGGCCCTGAAGGAGGCCCGGCCCAACAAGGCCCACCGGGTGCTGGCCCGCTTTCAGAAGGAAGGCCTCCTGGAGGCCCTCATCACCCAGAATGTGGACGGGCTCCACCAGGCGGCTGGCGCGACGGACGTGATTGAGGTTCACGGGTCCATGGCCCACACCCGCTGCCAGCGCTGCGGCCGGAAAGACAGCCCCGACCGGCTTCTGGAACCGGTCACCGGGCGGGATGACCGGCCCGCCTGCCGCCACTGCGGGGGGCCCATGCGTCCCGACATCGTCCTGTACGGCGAGCAGCTGCCGCCGGAGGCCATGAGCCGGGCTTGGCAGGCGGCCCGCTCCTGCCGCCTCTTCCTGGTGGTGGGGACGTCCCTCCAGGTGGCGCCCGTCTCCCACCTGCCCGGCGAGGCCCTGCTGGCCGGCGCGTCCCTGGCCATCATCAACCTGGATCCCACGCCCTACGACGGCCGGGCCACGTGGGTGATCCGGGAGAAGGCCGGGGAAGCTCTTGGCCGCCTGGCCGAACTCATGGGTCTTGAGCTGGAGGAGGAAGAGGCCCCGCCGACAGCTAATGCTTCCCATTAACGGAAGCCCGTGCCCTCAGGGGGAGTGGGGCCCGCACGTGGGCTGAAGCGGGAGGCGGTTCAAGGTGGCGAAGAAGAAGGGCCAAAAGCGGGCGGGGCGGCGGGCGGCCCAGCGCCGTGTCGCCTGGATCGCCGGCGCCGTTCTGGTGGTGGCGGTGGTGGGGCTGGTGGCGGCCCTCGCCCGACCCACCCAAACGGTGGGCTGGGACGCGGTGGAAGAGGTGCTGGGCTCGCCCGACGCCCCCCTGACCATTGTCAACTACTCGGACTTCGCCTGCCCCTACTGTGCCATCTTCGCTCTGGAGATCGAGCCTGAGCTGGTGGAGCGGTACGTGGAGACGGGCCAGGTGCGCCTGGTCTACCGGCCCATGGCCTTCCTGGGGCCCGGGTCCCTCCTGGCCGCCCAGGTGGGCGCTTTGGTCTCGGATCAGGATCCCGAGCTTTTCTGGCCCTTCCAGCAGCGGGTCTACCAGCGGCTCCAGACCTCGGGCTCCCGCTTCACCCGGGAGGACCTGGTCCGCCTGGCTGCAGAAGTGGGTGCCGATCCCGCGCTGATTGAGAAGGGCCTGGATGAGGGCCGCTACCGGGACGTCCTGGGGCAGGTTCGGCGCTTGGCCATCGAGGAGGAGGGCGTGCGGGCCACACCCACCTTCTTCGTCGGCAAGGAGAAGGTGGAAGGGCTGCCCGAGCCGGGCGCCTTCTTCGCCCTCATCGACCGGCTCTTGGCTGAGGCCCAGTCGTGAGCCGGCCGTCCAGCCGACCCGCCCCTGACCCGTCGTCAATCCGTTGCCGCCTGGCGTCGATCCCTTTCGGCACGAGGCCGCCCGAGGCTCGGGCGGCCTTGGCGCGTCCGGTGCATGCCCGCCCCTCCCGTGGAGGGAGGTTACCCCGCGAGGGTTCCCCTTGACGGAGCCCGGACCTCAGGGTATATACCATATAGGGGTATGGGTACCTAACCTCTGAGCTGGTCTGAAGATGAGCAGAACATCCAGCCTCCCAGGCGTATGCGGCGAGCGCGGGAGGGGTGACGGAGGGAGACCATGGCACTGCTGAGTGAGAAGGATGCCCAGTACGTCCGCGGCTTTTTTGACGAGCACCTGGAGAACCCGGTGGAGATCCTGCTCTTCACCGCGGCGGAGGGCGACGAGCTGGCCGCCCGGAAGAACCCCTACCTGAAGGAGACGGAAGAGCTGATCAAGACGGTGGCGGGGCTCTCCGACAAGCTCTCCTTGACCATCTACCGGCGGGGGACCGACGACGAGACGTTCGAAGCCTATGGCATCCGGGAGGTGCCGGCGACGGTCCTTCAGGGCCCTGGCGGCATCGACTACGGCATCCGCTTCTACGGGATCCCGGCGGGGTATGAGTTCCGGACCCTGATGGAGGATCTGGTGGACGTCTCCCGGGGCACCACCAGCCTTTCCGAGAAGACCAAGGAGGCCCTTCAGAGCCTGGCGGTGGACGCCCACATCCAGGTCTTCGTGACGCCCACGTGCCCCTACTGCCCCAAGGCGGTCCGGATCGCCCACCAGTTCGCCATCGAGAGCCCCCGGGTCCGGGCGGACATGGTGGAGGCGACCGAGTTCCCCGACTGGTCCCAGAAGTACGGCGTCTTCGGCGTGCCTAAGACGGTGATCAACGACGTGGAGGAGATCGAGGGCGCGGTGCCCGAGGAGTTCGTTCTGGAGGCCCTTCTGCGGGCGACGGCGGTGAAGGCGTAGCACGCTGCGGTCCTGTGGAGCCGCCTGGCCGCGCGGCCCGGTGGGGCGGTCTGCCCGGGCAGCCTGGCGCCGCCCAGCGCTGCCGCCCGCCGGCCGGCCTTGAGACCCCGGGAGGGGCCGCCTTCGGGCCGGGGCAGGGTCTGCAGATGTGAGGGAGGGGGAGCGGGATGAGCACAGCGAACGGACGGGAAGCTGCCCTGGAGAATGGAGTGGCGGATCTGGAAGGGGGCATTGTTCCCATCAGCCTGGGCTTTGGCCTCTCCGCCGAGGCCGAGGGGGAAGAGCTCCTGGAAGAGGCCGAGCCGTACGATGTGGCCATCATCGGCGGGGGGCCGGCAGGGCTTTCGGCCGCCATCTACACCGCCCGGGCGGGCTTGAGGACGGTGGTCATCGACAAGTCGGCCTACGCGGGGGCCCTGGGCCTGACGGACCGGATCGAGAACTACCCCGGGGTGCCGGGTCCCATCTCCGGGGTGGAACTCTTGAGCATCTTCCGCCGCCAGGCGGAGAGCTTCGGCGCCCAGATCCTTCAGGAGACGGTTCTCACCGTCGATCCCTTCCAGGAGCCCATGGAGGTGGGGACCACCCAGCGAGTGCTCTACGCCCGGCGGCTCATCGTGGCCACGGGCACCATGGGCCGGAAGGCCTCCATTCCCGGCGAGGCCGAGCTGCTGGGCAAGGGTGTCAGCTACTGCGCCACCTGTGACGGCGCCTTCTTCCGGGGGCGGCCCGTGGCGGTGATCGGTGACAACGAGGAGGCGGTCTCCGAGGCCCGCTTCCTCACCCGGTTCGCCGAGCCCGTCTACTTCATCCCCCGGGGCCGGAAGGTACGCGCGCCCGAGGCGGAGCTGGAGGAGCTCCGCCGGCATCCTAAGGTGGTCTGGAAGGAGGGCGTGAAGGTCCGGGAGATCCTGGGGAACGGCAAGGTGACGGGTGTGCGCCTGGCCGGGCCCGAGGGCGAGGAGGTGCTGCCCGTTGAGGGCGCCTTCGTCTACCTCCAGGGCAACCAGCCCATCCTGGACTTCTTCCCGCCCGGGCAGGGCCCCGAGCAGACGCCCGAGGGGTGCGTCAAGGTGAACGAGGAGATGGAAAGCTCCATCCCCGGTGTCTACGTGGTGGGCGACCTGGTCTGCCACCGGGTCCGCCAGGCGGTCTTCGCCGCGGCCGACGGCGTCATGGCCGCTCTGGCGGTGGAGCGCTCTTTGAGCGGGCGGAAGAGTCTCCGGGCTGCGTGGTAGGGGCCGCGTTTCCGCCGGGTGCGGGCCGGTCCCGCCGCCCCCTTGCCAGGCGCGCTTCGGGGTAGGCAGAACGCCCCGTGCTGGAGGCCTAAGAAGGTCTCGCCCTCAAGTTAAAGATCAAAGCCTTTGGCCACGCCCCACCCTCGGCCTGCTGGCCAGCCGACGCGATGGGGAAATGGGGAGTCGGGGGGCACCCCTCGGCTCCTGGTCGGATATCTTGCCGGGGGCGGAACCGGCGTGGCCTTTCTCTCTTCACGGCCCCGGCTTCGCCCGTGATGCTTTTGGAGGAGTGACGTGGATGGAGCCTCGGGGCGTCACCGTTTGGTTCACCGGCCTGTCGGGGGCCGGGAAGACCACCATTGCCCGGGCGGTGGAGGCGGCCCTGCGGGCCCGGGGGGTGCCCGTGGAGCGGCTGGACGGCGACGTGGTCCGCCAGAGCCTCACCCGGGACCTGGGCTTCTCCCGGGAGGACCGGGAGCAGAACATCGACCGGGTCGCCTTTGTCGCCAAGCTCTTGACCCGCCACGGCGTCATCTGCCTGGCCTCGTTCATCTCCCCCTACCGGGCCATGCGGGCCCGGGCCCGCCAGGAGATAGGCGAGTTTCTCGAGGTGTACGTCACCGCCCCGCTCGCAACCCTGCTCGAACGGGACGTGAAGGGCCTCTACCGGAAGGCCCTGGCAGGGAAGCTGCCCAACTTCACCGGCGTCAGCGACCCCTACGAGCCGCCGGAGCAGCCAGACCTGCTCTTGGAGACGGACCGGGAGCCGGTGGAGGCGTGCGCCGCCCGGGTGATCGGGCTCTTGGAAGCGCGGGGGTATCTGCCGCCCAGCGGGAAAGGGCCCGTTATCGCCGGGGCAGGCCCCGCCCCTTCAGAGGCGGGTCAGGGCCCGGTGACGCCCCACGGGGGCCAGCTGGTCCAACGGGTTCTGGAGGGCGAGGCCCAGGAGGAGGCCCTGGGCCGGGCCAGGGAGCTGCCCGTGGTGGAGCTGGACGAGCGGGAGCTGGCCGACGTGGAGATGATCGGCTGCGGGGCCCTCAGCCCCCTGGTGGGCTTCATGGGGCGGCTGGAGTACGAAACGGTGATTGGCCAGATGCGCCTGGCCGACGGGCTCCTCTGGCCGCTGCCCATCACCCTGGCCGTCACCCGGGAGGAGGCGGCCGCCATCCGGGAGGGCCAAGAGGTGGCGCTGGTGACGCCGGGTGAGGGGCGGGTGGTGGCGCTGATGCAGGTGACCGAGCGCTTCACCTACGACCCCCGGGAGGAGGCGGCCCAGGTCTACGGCACCACCGATGAGGCCCACCCCGGCGTGGCCCGCCTCTACCGCCAGGGGCCCGTCTACCTAGCCGGGCCCCTCTGGGTGGTGGACCGACCCGGGCCCGATCCTTTCGCCCACTACCGGCTCACCCCGGCCCAGACCCGGGCGCTTTTCCAGGAGCGGGGCTGGCAGACGGTGGTCGCCTTCCAGACCCGGAACCCCGTCCACCGGGCCCACGAGTACCTCCAGAAGTGCGCCCTGGAGGTGGTCGA
>PIUA01000042.1 GCA_017577405.1 Bacillota bacterium | reverse complement strand
TCGGGCGGGGGGGCGCCCCGTCCCCCCGGTGGGCGGCCGGGGTCCTCAAAACCGGGCGGGCGGGGGCCGGGGGCAAGGGGGGGGGGGTTGGGGGATGAGGATCTGCTGGCTGGCAGGCAATCGGCTCCAGGCACCCAACGGGGCACCCTCCGCCCCGCCCGGCAGCGACCCGCCGTGGGTCCGGGCGCTCCTCATCGGGAGCGGGCTCACCATCCTGGGGCTGGTCCTTTTCCTTCCCCTGGCCGTCGTCTTCGTGGAGGCCTTCGCCAAGGGGGTGGGGACCTACTGGCAGGCCCTGCGCGACCCGGACACCCTGGCGGCCATCCGCCTCACCCTTCAGGTGGCCGCCTCGGCGGTGGCGGCCAACACCCTCTTCGGCCTGGCGGCCGCCTGGTGTCTGAGCCGCGCGCCCTTTCCCGGCCGGCGGTTCCTAGAGGGGCTGATCGACCTCCCCTTCACCGTCTCGCCGGTCATCGCGGGGTTGGTCTTCGTCCTGCTCTTCGGGCGCCAAGGGTGGCTGGGGCCCTGGCTGGCCGAGCGGGGCTGGCAGGTGATCTTCGCCCCGCCGGGCATCGTCGTGGCCACCCTCTTCGTCACCCTGCCCATCGTCGCCAAGGAGCTGATCCCCCTCATGCGGGGCCAGGGGACGGACGAGGAGGAGGCGGCCCTGGTGCTGGGGGCCAGCGGCTGGCAGATCTTCTGGAGGATCACCCTCCCCCGGATCCGGCGGGCCCTGCTGTACGGCGTCATCCTCTGCAACGCCCGGGCCATGGGGGAGTTTGGGGCGGTGTCGGTGGTCTCCGGGCACATCCGGGGCAAGACCAACACTGTCCCCTTGCACGTGGAGATGCTCTACAACGAGTACGACTTCACCGGCGCCTTCGCGGTCGCCTCCCTGCTCACCCTGCTGGCCCTGGGCACCCTGGTGCTCAAGGCCCTCCTGGACTGGCGGGAAGGCGGGGCCGGGACCGCACCGGGAGACGAAGGAGGGACGGAAGGTGAGCATTGAGGTCCGATCCATCCGGAAACGCTTCGGCACCTTTCAGGCCCTGAAGGGGGTGAGCCTGACGGTTCCCGAAGGGGAGCTGGTCGCCCTCCTGGGACCGTCGGGTTCAGGCAAGACCACCCTGCTCCGCATCATCGCCGGGCTGGAGCTTCCCGACCCGCCGGGCTCGGTGCTGATCCACGGCGAGGACGTCACCTTCCGGCCCCCCGGCCGGCGGCGGGTGGGTTTCGTCTTCCAGCACTACGCGCTCTTCCGCCACATGACCGTCTTCGAGAACGTCGCCTTCGGCCTGAGGGTTCGTCCCCGGGCCACCCGCCCCAGCGAGGCGAAGATCCGCGAGCGGGTGATGGAACTCTTGCGGCTGGTCCAGCTGGAGGGGTACGAGCAGCGCCGGCCAGCGGAGCTCTCGGGCGGCCAGCGCCAGCGGGTGGCCCTGGCCCGGGCCCTGGCCATCGATCCCCAGGTCCTCCTCCTGGACGAACCCTTCGGCGCGCTGGACGCCAAGGTCCGCCAGCGCCTCCGCCGCTGGCTCCGGCGCCTCCACGACGAGATCCACGTGACGGGGCTCTTCGTCACCCACGACCAGGAAGAGGCCTTGGAGGTGGCCGATCGCATCGTGCTCATGAACGAAGGCCGGGTGGAGCAGGTGGGCACCCCCGACCAGGTCTACCACCACCCGGCCAACATGTTCGTCATGGATTTCCTGGGCCAGGTCAACCTCTTCCGGGGCCGGGTGGAGGCGGGCCGGCTGATGGTGGGGCCGTGGCCTCTGGCCCCCCAACCGGCCGACCTGAACGGTCACCGGAAGGCCAGACTCTTCGTCCGCCCCCATGAGGTGGAGGTCCGCCGGCAGGCCAACGGCAGCCCTGGCCTACCGGCCCGGGTGGTCCGGATCCACTCCGCCGGACCCCAGGTCCGGCTGGACCTGGCTTTGGAGACGGGCGACCTCCTCCGGGCCGAACTGCCCCACGAGGCCTTCCACCAGGCGGCTTTGGGGCTTGGCGATCCCGTCTCCGTCACGTTCCGGAACCTGCGGGTCTTTGCCGAACCGTAAGCCGGCCCCTGCCCCACCGGGGCCTGGGGCCGGGCCTGGGCCTGGCGCGGCCTCAACCGCTTCAGGTGAGGTCCGCCGGGTAATCGGCAAAGAGGTGCAGGGCCTCGGTCAGCTCCGTATCGGGGGCGGGCAGGATCAGATCGGACTCCACGAGCTCATCGTCCGCCAGCCGCCGGCCCCGGCGGACGATGGCCAGAACCGTCTCCAGCTCCCGCCGGAAGGCTTCCTCATCGCTGTTGGCGATGGCCTCCAGAAGGCGGTTATCCTCCCGGTCCAGCTCCTCCAAGAGGTCTCCGGTGATCTCATACTGGCCCTCGGTCAGGATGCGGACGATCACTGGCCGGCCACCTCCCGCTTGAGCCGCTCCAACTCCGACTCCACGCCCTGGTCGAGCTTGGCCTTGCGGAGCTCTTCCTCCAGAGGGTCGGAGGCCCCCCAGGTCTCCTGGAGGGTTCCCTTCTCCACCAGCTCGTCGATGGCCGCGGCGCGGGCCTGCATCTCCTGGGTCTTCCGCTGGGCCCGTTCGATGGCCATGGTGACGTCGGCCAGCTCCTCCGACAGCCCGGTGGCCGCCTCCCCGATCTTCACCTGGGCCGCGGCCGCGGAGTACTGGGCCTTGATCAGCTCCTTCTGGGTGCGGAAGCTTTCCACCTTGGCCCGCAAACGCTGCTCGTTCCGCTCCAGCTTCTCCTGCTCGGCCTGGAGGGCGTTGATCTGGGCCTCCAGTTCCTGGAGCTGGAGCTCCGCCTCCTGCTTCCGACGCAGGGCTTCCAGGGCCAGGTGCTCCTTCCCCAGCTTGAGGGCTTCCTTCGCCTGCTCCTCCAGCTTCTTGTTCTGCTCCCGCAAGCGGACGGCCTGAAGCTCCAGGCGCTTCTTCTGGCCGACCACTTCCACGACGCCCCGCTTCACCTGCTGCAGGAGCTCAAGCTGGCGCTGGTAGCTGTACTCCAGGGTCTCTTCCGGGTTCTCCGCTCGGTCCAGCAGCTTGTTCACCTTGGCCTTAAAGACCGTGCTCATCCGGGAGAGCACGCCCAACGGCAACCCCTCCTGTGGCTTCGGGCCCCGGGAGGGCCCGCCCGTGGATGGCTATCTGTGGGTCATTATACCGCAGCCGGGGGGGCCATCCCAGGCACGGCGCCCCTTCCGGCGCTCCCACCGGCCCTTCCGGCCATGCGGAGTCGGCACCCCTGTCATGGGCGACCGGGTGCGGCTCCGGCCCCAGAGGGAGGGGCCGGCAGGCGGCGAACCTAGGGGCCCGGAGGTGCGCCCGTCATGCGTCGGCTCGTGGAACGGATCCTCCTCGGCACCCTGGAACCCCGGCCCTGGCGCCGGTTCGCCTGGCTCTGCCTCTCCTTTTTTTCCCTTTTCTACCTGTCAGCCATCCTGTCGTTCGTGGTCCTGCCCGACGGCTTCCTCCGGGGGAGGCACCCCCTGGTCAGTTCCTGGACCACCGCCCCGGACCTCTGGCGCTCAACCCTCCAGATCTTCGGCTACAACCTGATGCCCACGGGCGTGGTGGTGGGGGGCAACCTCTTCGCCAGCCCCTCCCGGCTGGCCCGGGGGCGCCTCCTGCCCCAGGGCTACCTGGCCCTCTGGGCCCTGGCCATCCTCACCGGCGCTTACCTGGGCAGCTGGTCCTTCGAGGTGGTCACCCCGGCGCCGCCCTTCTGGCAGAGGCTCGTCCGCCCGCTGGATATCGTCCACCACTCGGGCTTCATCGAGCTGACGGGCTACATCCTGGCGGCCACCGCGTCGGCCCGCTGGGCCCGCCTGCGGGGCCGCGGCCTCCCCGCGGACCCGGCCCTCCCGGGCGGACCCGGCCTCACCCCTGCCGAACGGGCCTTCTTCCTCTTCGCGCTGGCGCTCATCGCCACGGGTGCGTGGGTGGAGTCCCGGGCCATCCTGGAAGTGACGGGCAACTCGCTCCACCTCCCCCCGTCGGGGAGCCCCAATCCCTGACAAGGAGGATCTGTCCGAATCCAATGGAAATGTAGGGGCAGAAGGTGGGCACCACCCGAAAACGAAGAGGGTTTTGGGCGTCCGGCAGAGGCCTGGGCCCCCGGCGGCTCCCGCACCCGGCCAGGCCCACCCGCCGGACCCAACGCACCCCTCAACGCGGCAGCCAGAAAGGAAGAGTCACTTGACACCCATTCTCCAGCTTGGACTCGGTCCCATCGGTCAGGGTATCGTGCGGCGGCTTCTCGCCCGGAGCGACTCCGCCATCGTGGGGGCGGTGGACCCGGCCCCCGACAAGGCCGGGCGGTCCGTGGCGGAGGTCCTGGGGCTGGCTCCCTCCGACCCAGGGGCTAAGGCGGCCCGCGCGCTCCGGGTCGCCCCCAGCCTGGCCGAAGCCCTGGCCCAGGCGGCCCAAAGGCCAACGGTGGCCGTCCACGCCACCAGCTCCTTCCTGAGCCAGGTCGCCCCCCAGTTGGTGGAGGCGGCCGAACATGGGCTCAACGTGGTCTCCACGTGTGAAGAGCTGGCCTACCCCTGGCGGCACCACCCCGACGAGGCCCGGGCCATCGACGAGGCGGCCCGCCGGGCTGGGGTGACCATCCTCGGCACCGGCGTCAACCCAGGATTCGTCATGGATTTCCTGCCGGTCTGCCTGGCCGGCGCGGCGGCCAGCGTCAGCCACGTCCACGTGGAGCGGGTGGTCGATGCGGGTTCCCGCCGAGGGCCCTTGAAGCGGAAGGTGGGGGCCGGCCTGACCCCCGACGCCTTCCAGGCCCAGGCGGCCACGGGCACCTTCGGGCACATCGGGCTGGTGGAGTCGGTGGCCATGATCGCCGCCGCCTTCGGCTGGAGCTTGGACCAGATCACCTCGGACCTTCAGCCCAAGATCGCCCAGGAGCCATATGAGAGCCCCGACCTAACGGTGCCGCCCGGCCACGTCTTGGGCATCGATCAGGTGGCCGTCGGGCTGGATGAGCAGGGCGAGGAGCGGATCCGCCTCCACCTCCAGATGTACGTGGGCGCGCCCAATCCGCACGACACGATCCGGCTCCAGGGGGAGCCGCCGCTGGAGCTCACCATCCCCCGGGGAACTCCCGGTGACCTGGCCACCGCGGCGGCGGTGATCAATGCCATCCCCAACGTCCTGGCGGCCAGCCCCGGCCTGAAGACGGTCATCGACCTGCCCCCCGCCCGCTGGCGCCAGCCGTAAGGCAAGCCTGGGGGCTGGGACCCGCCGGCACCTGGCCCGGCGGGTCCTGCTCGTTTCTTCCGGAAGCTTCGGTGTGGGGGCGTCAGGCACTCGGCGTCGGGAACCAGCAAAAAGAAAAACCCTCTGGAACCCAGGTTCCAGAGGGCTCATCTGGTGGAGCCGAGCGGGCTCGAACCGCCGACCTCGTGAATGCCATTCACGCGCTCTCCCAACTGAGCTACGGCCCCACGCGTCTTGTGCGCAGCGGCTCCCGCCGACTGCACCACTGATTATAGGGCAGTGGGCTGGCACCGTCAAGGGGTACACAACGAAAAGTCTCTGTGGTCCGGTGGGCCGGTCGTCGCGCGTCGGAGGGGGTGCCTGAGCACCCCCTCCGTCCAGCCTGCCTCCCAGTTTTTGCTTGCATTCTACCGGAGGTAAGCTCATCCAGCGGTCAACTGGACCGTGGAGGTGAGGCCTTCCGGGCGTGGGAGTGGACGCCCCCTCAGAGACACGAGCTGGGTGCCGCGTCCCTGCTACTCCGGCCCGAGCACGGTCCCCAGCTCCCGGATGGGGAACCCCGATCGGATGCCACCACCTTGCCTCAATCGACCCAATCGAGTAGATTTATGGTAACTGTTCTCGGGGGATCGCCTCGACCCTCGAAGAGCACCTGGGTCTGAGGTTGGTTCATGGCTGGGCATCCTTTTGGAGAGCTGCTGCGGACCCTCCGCCGGCGCCACGGGCTCACCCAGGCGGAGTTGGGCCGGGGCTTCTGCACCAAAGCCCACATCTCCGCCATCGAGACGGGCGTGCGGGCACCCTCGGGGCATGTGGTCCGCCACCTGCTGGAACGGCTTCCGGAGCGGCGGGCTCTGGCTGAGGCCCTGGTCGCCAGCTACCCTCCCCGGGCCGACTGGCTCCAGGCGGGGCTGGCCCTGGCCCTCTGGGGGGAGGTCGCCGGCGCCAGGACCATCCTCAACGCGCTCACCCAGCTTCCCAGAGGGACCACAGGGCACGGCGCCCGGGCCTTGGCCTGGACTCGGTTTCTCGACGGCCGCCTGGACCAAGCCGTCCCCCTCCTCCGGGGCGGTGTGGAACACCACCGGCGCCGGGGACACTTCCGGGAGGCGGCCTGGGCCCTCTGGGAGCTGGGGATGATGCTGGCCGAGGCGGCACCCGGCCCCGACGCGCTCTGGTGTTTCCGGGAGGCCCGGCGGACGTGGACTCGGCAGGGAGACCAGGCCGACCAACGCTTCCGGGCCATCGTCCTCCACTCGGAAGCCCGGGCCCTCCAGCGCATGGGCGCCCACCGACGGGCTGAGGAGCAGGCGGCCAAAGCCGCCCGTCTCTACCGGGCCCTGGGGGACCAGGTGGGGGAAGGCCACGCGCTCTTGGAGGCCGCCCACGCCGCCCACGGGGCAGGAGCCTTGGAGCGGGGCCGCCTCCTGGCCGATGAGGCGCGGGAGCGCTTCCTCTCCACCGGCCACGCGCCCTGCCTGGGGATCGCGGAGCTGGCGGTGGCCATAGCCCTCCTCGACCAGGGGCCGGCCCGGGCGAGCGAGGCGGCCCAGCGCCTGGCGCGGGCGGAAGCGAACCTGGCCCAGACCAGGCCGGAGCTGGTGCTCTTCACCCGCTCCGAACGGGCTCGCCTTGCCCTCCTCCAGGGCGATCTGGCCGGGGCCCGGGCCCTGGTGGAGGCGGCCCTCCAGGCGCCCGCTCCCTCCTCAGAACGGGCTCACCAGCTCTGCCTGGCCGCGGCCGTGGGGCAAAAGCCGTGGCCCGAGGCACGCCAGGAGCTCCTCCGGCTGGCCGGGGCCATCCCCTCACCGTGGGAGCGCCACGCCACCCTGCGGAGCGCGGCGCGGCTCTGCATGCAGCTTGGCCGGTGGCGTTGGGCCGCCGAGCTCTATCAGGCTGGCGAGAGCTGGTGGGAGGCCTCCTGGTGGGACCCTTCCGATCCGGAGGCGTCCACCGCCTTGTCCGGGGTGAGCAGGTAGAGGGCGTGGTGCCCGTCGCGGGCCACGGGCCGGTCGGCGCCGGCCAACCCCGCCGCCTCCGCCGCCTCCCGCAGGCTGTCCAAGGGATGGACGTAGAGTTCCACCACCTCGTCGATGCGGGCAAACCGACCGGGGGTGCTGGTGGGGAGGAAGGCCAGAAGCTGGAGGTCCACCCGGTCCTCGTCGGCATCGTACGCGCCTTGCCACGCCCAGGCCCAGTGGCCCAGATCCGCGCCGCCCGTGAGGCGGGCCCAGCGGTGGACCAGCTGCACCGGCCGGTAGAGGCTGAGGAGGACGCTGCCGTGTTGCGCCGCCCCCTCCCCGCCGGGGCTCCCCTCGCTGCCGGGCTCGGCGGCCGGGTCCACCTGGGCCCGGATGGCCCGGAGGAAGGCCTCCAGCTGCCGGGGAGGCACGCCATTGGCCACCCACGGGTGGACGATCACCAGATCGAAAGGAGCGCCGGGCAGGGCGTCCTGAAGGTTCTGCGGATCCTGTCGGACCCAGGTGGGGCCCGTCGCCCGGGCCGAGGCCAGGGCGAGGCGATCCGCATCGCTGTCGACGGCCGTCCACGGCACCGGCGCCTGACGGGCCACAAGCCACGTCAGCCAGCCCGTCCGGCAGCCCAGCTCCAGCACCCGGGGCCAGACCGCTTGGTTCTCCGACCCGGTCTGGGCGCCGGGCCCGTCCCACCCCAGGGCGCGGCGCACCTCACGCTTCCGCACGCCCTTGAGGAGAAGACGCACGCCCTCCCGGGCCAGCAGGACCCGGTCCCAGCGGTCGAGCGCGGCGCGGTACCAACGGGGGTCAGGAGGCCCCGCGTGGGCCTCCGCGTTGCGGTTGGGATTCATCGAAATCGACGACACCTCACTGGCTGGCCTGGGCCCATTGGGCCATCTCGGCCAGCTCGATCCGGGGGGCATCTCGCCAGAAGTGTTCCAGATCGTAGTAATCGCGGGTTGCTTCATCCATCACGTGGACGACGACCGACCCGTAGTCCATCAGAATCCACCGGGCCTCCTGGCGCCCCTCCCGGCGGAGGGGGTCCTTCCCGGCTCGGGAGACCTGCTCCTCGATCGCCTCCACGATGGCGCGCACGTGGGGGGCTGTCTCGGCACTGGCGATGACAAAGTAATCGGCCAAGACGGTTTGCTCTCTCAGGTCCAGGATGAGGACATCAATGGCCTTCTTCTCCTCCGCCGCCTGAGCCGCCAGGAAGGCGATCTCCTCAGCCCTCAGCTTCCCACACCTCCTCGACCCATTTCCCAGGGAATCAGCCCCCGATCCAGATCGGCAGGATCGATGGCCCAGTCCTCGGGGAAATCGTTCCCCAGCACCAGCCTAAGGGAACCGCCCTCGCCCCGCATGGGGACCAGCTGGGGCCGGATCGGCAGCTCTTGGGCCAGCGCCTCCGCCTCGTCCCCCCATCCCGGGGGCACCTCAATCTGGGTCTGGGGGATGCCGAAGCGGGCCGCGTTCCCCACCTGGACCACGGGGAAGCCCCGCCGCTTCAACTCCAAGGCGACCCGTCCGGCCAGGCCCGCGGAGCCCTTGCCGTTGACCACCTGGACCGCCGGCCGTTCCACGCCCAGCAAGATTTCCGCCACGGTGCTCCGCAACCAGATGGGATCCGGGATCCAGTAGGCGACGCCATGCTCGGTGCCGGCTGTGCCGGGAACCAGCCCGGTCCGCACCTGCTCCGGCGACACCCGGGTGAGGGCCCGGGCCAGCCGGGTGATCTGATGGACGGACAGGTCTGTCTCGACCGTCCGATAATACTCTACCAGAAGGCGTGGGAGCTTGACCAACACCTCCGGCCGGAGGGCCGCCTTGGCCAGGGCGTGGACGAACTCGAGCTGGCGCTGGACCCGGCCGCCGTACTCGCCCGTGGCCGGGTTGACCAGGGCCACATCCCCCAGGTTGTCCGCCCGGTAGCGGACAAAGCCCAGGGCCTCCTCCCCGTTCAGCCGGTGGGTGCCCGCGGGAATGTTGATGAAGAGCCCCTGGGCCCGATCCTCATACCGCATGGGCCGCCGGACGGTCACCTCGACGCCCCCCACCGCATCCACGATGCCGGCGAAGCTCTCAAAGTTCAGGACCACGTAGTGGTCGATGGGGATGCCCAAGAAGCGGCTGACGGTCTCGGCGGCCAGCTCCGGGCCGCCCAGAGAGTAGGCCGCGTTCAGCTTGCGGTAGCCCGTGTGACCGGGCACCTGGACCCGGGTGTCCCGGGGCAGGGAGAGCACCCCCGCCTCCCCGGTGCGGGGGTTGAAGCTGGCCACCAGCATGGTGTCCGTCCGTTCCGACACGTTGACGGGCGAGTCGATGCCCATGATGAGGACGAAGAGCCGGTCTTCCGCGCCCTGGGGGACAGGGGCCCCCGGCCGGTGGGCCGTCGAGGGAGGGAGGGCCAGGAAGAAGACGTACAGGAAAAGGACCAGCCCCAGGAGGGCGACCCCGGTCCCGGCCAGGAGGAACCGCCTCCGGCGGCGCCGGGCCCGCGCCTCACGGCGCTCTTCCAGCTGTTGGCGAAGCTCTGCAATCAGGTCGGGTCCGGCCGACACGCCTCTATCCTTCCCCTCGTCACCCGCCGCCACGTCGAGACCTCCCCAATCACCCTCCCCCGAGCAGGAGCGCGTTCCGGGCCTCGAAGGACCGGGGATGAATCAAGAGGCCCCGGTCCAGGCAGAAGCGGAGGGTCTGATCCAGGCCGGCCCGACAGGCCGCGACCAGATCCTTCCCAGCCAGCTCGCGCAGCCGGTCCACCCCGGGGTACCGGCGGCCCGGCTCGATCAGGTCGGCCAGGTAGACGACCATCTCCAGCCGGCTCATCCCCGCCCGCCCCGTGGTGTGGTAGCGGATGGCATCCAAGATAGACCGGTCGGTGATGCCCAGCTCCTTCTCCGCCCACACGGCCGCGACGGGGCCGTGGAGCAGGCTGGGGTTGGCCCGCTCGATCCCGTCCACCACGATACCAGAGGCCTCAGCCGCCTTCAACAGCCCTTCAGGGGGAAGGTTCTTGGCAAGATCGTGCAGGAGTCCCGCGGTGAAGGCCGCCTCCGGATCCACCCCGTACCGCTGGGCCAGGCTCCGGGCCGTCTCCGCCACACCCACGGAGTGGTGGAAGAGAGCTTCGGGCAACCACTCCTGGACCCAGGCCCGGAGGGCAGGCTCAGGCAGGTTCAGGGCGCGTCCCCCCGTGCCGCCGACGGGGCCGGGGCGGGCACCTCGTCCGCGGGCGCCTCATCCGCGGTGAACTCGTCCCCGCGCCCTTCAAGCGGGGGCGCCTCCTCGGCCGGGCTGGGCACCCGCGGCCGGTAGAGGCCGTTCTTCTCGATGTAGTAGAGGACCGTCTCGGGAACCAGGTAGCGGATGGGCCGGCCGGAAGCCACCCGCTGCCGCACGTCGGTGGAGGAGATGGCCAGGGCCGGCACGGTGAGCACGTGCACCCGGGCCCCGTACTGCTCGCCCAGCTGACCCACCGTCTCCGACAAGGCCGTCAGGGGAAAGCCGGGCCGGGTGGCAGCGATAAACTCGCAGAGGCCCAGGAGCCGCTCGGGCTCCTTCCAGGTGAGCAGCTCCAGGATGGCATCGGCGCCACTGATGAAGAAGTACTCTTCATCGGGGCCGTACTGCTGCCGGAGGAGTTCGATGGTGTCGATGGTGTACGACGGCCCCGGCCGGTCGATGTCCACCCGGGAGACGGCGAAGTGGGGGTTGGTCAAGGTCGCCAGCACCGTCATCAGGTACCGGTGCTTGGCCGCCGTGATGGCCCGGTCCGTCTTGTGCGGGGGCTGACCCGACGGCACAAAGAGGACCAGGTCCAACTGGAAGTCGTGGCGCGCCTCCTCGGCCGCGACCAGATGGCCGTAGTGGATAGGATCGAAGGTCCCGCCCATGATACCGATCCGCGTCGCCATCCCCTCCCGCGGGCCGAGCCCCGGCGGCCGGCCGTCGGTTCACTCCTCGACGTACTCGAGCTCGACGGAACCCAGCCAAACGGTGTCCCCTTCCCGGGCCCCCGCCTCCCGCAAGGCCTGCAAGACGCCGTTCTGCTCCAGGATGTGCTGGAGGTAGCGGAGGCTCTCGGGATTGTTCAGGTCGAGCCGGGCCACGATCCGCTCCAGGGCCTCGCCCCGAACGGCAAATGCGTCATTCTGCCTCTCGACGGTGAACTCCTTCAGGGAGGCCCGCCTCCGCCGGGGTCTCGCCGGCGGCGGGGTGACCCCAGGGGTGGCGGGTTCAGGCTTGGGCCTTTGGGCGAGGAGCGCCTCCACCCGGTCGAGGAAGGCGTCCACCCCTTCGCCCGTGGCCGCCGAGAGCGGGACCACCTCCAGGCCCAGCTCGGCCGCGGCCGCCTCCAGCCGGGGCAGGTGCTGGCGGCTTTCGGCCAGATCCATCTTGTTGGCCACCACCAGCTTCACCCGTTGGACCAGCTCGGGCTGGTACGCCTCCAACTCCTGGCGGACCACCCGCAAGTCGTCCACCGGGTCCCGGCCTTCCAAGCCGGAAGCGTCCACCACCTGGACCAGAAGGCCGCTCCGCTCCACATGCCGCAGGAACTGGTGGCCCAACCCCGCCCCTTGGCTCGCCCCTTCGATGAGGCCCGGAATGTCGGCCATGACGAAACTCCGGCCTGGCCCCCGGAAGACGGTCCCCAGGGTGGGCACCAGGGTGGTGAAGGGGTAGTTGGCGATCTCCGGGCGGGCGGCGGAGCACTGGGCGATGAGGCTGGACTTGCCCGCGTTGGGGTAGCCCACCAGCCCCACATCGGCCACCAGCTTCAGCTCCAGCTCCAGCTCCCGCTCCTCCCCCGGCAGCCCCTTCTGGGCAAAGGCCGGCGCCTGCCGGGTGGGGGTGGCGAAGCGGGCGTTCCCCTTGCCGCCTGACCCGCCCCGGGCCACGATCACCCGGGCGCCGGGCTCGGCCAGGTCGGCCAGAACCTCCCCGGTGGCAGCATCCTTCACAACGGTCCCCACGGGGACCTTCAAGACCAGATCGGCGCCGTTGGCTCCCCGCTTGCGGGCCCCCGAACCGGGCCGGCCGCTCTCCGCCTGGAACCGCTTCCGGTACCGGAAGGCGACCAGAGTCCGCTCGCTGGCATCGGCCTCCAGAATGACGTGACCCCCGTGCCCGCCGTCGCCCCCATCAGGCCCGCCGGCGGGCACGTACTTCTCCCGCCGGAAGCTGACGGCCCCGTGGCCTCCGTTCCCGGCCCGGACCCAGATCCGTACCTGGTCGACCCACACGTCGCTCCCCCCACTGGCCGCCTGGGCCCAAGGTGCCAAGGAGCCCTGACCTCAGGCCAGGGCTCCCGATGAAAGAAGTCCTTGCACCCGTCCAGGCGAGCGTCCGCCTCACTGAGCCGCCCGGATGGCCACCACCTTGCGCGACCCCTTGGTCAGGAAGGTGACGTACCCGCTCTCCCGGGCGAAGAGGGTGTCATCCTTCCCCCGCCCGACCCCAGGGCCGGGATGGAAGCGGGTTCCCCTCTGGCGGACCAGGATGGTGCCGGCGTTGACAAACTGCCCGTCATGCCGCTTCACGCCCAGGCGCTTGGCCTTGCTGTCGCGGCCGTTCCGGCTGCTGCCGAGACCCTTCTTCTGGGCGAAACGCTGGAGATCGAACCTCACGGCCTCCACCTCCTTCCCAGCCTTCCCGGTCGGAACGAACGGACGCGCCGCCGGAAGGGATGAATAATCGCCCGGACCTGCTTCTCCACCGGATCCTCCGCGACGGCCACCTGCTGCTCCGGTTCGGGTTCCGGCTCCGCAGGCACCGGAGGTTCAGGCTGGGCGCCGACCTCCTCCGCCGCCGGCTCCGGAGGCGACGCCTCCGGGTGTTCCGGCTCCGGCTCCTCCCGCAGCACGGCGGCCGGTTCGGCCTTCCGCCGCCGGGTGCCCCGACGCCGGCGGGCGGGACGGCTCCGGGCAACCCGCTCTTGGACAGCCCCCTCTTGGGCCGGCGCCTCCGCAGGCGCCTCGTCGGCCGCCTCGTCCGCCACCTCCGGCTTGGCCGGTTCAACCTCGGCCTCGGCTGGAGCCGCCTCAGCCCCGGCCGGCTCCTGGCTGGCACGTTCGGGCCGGCTCTCACTCCGCCGCCCCCGCCGGCTCCGGCGCTGGCGGGACGGGCGAGGCGCGTCCAGGGAGATCAACGCGAAATACCGGCCGTGCTCCTTTTCAATCTCCCGGAGGGCCAGCACCATGGTCTCCAGGATGGCCTGAGCCGGCGCCCTCGCCTCGGGAGGGATCTCCCGGGGAAGCCGGCATTCCAGCAACCCGTGCTCCGCCTTGAGGACCACGGGGAGCTTCAGGTGATCCTTCAGGCCCAGGACGCAGGCCTGGGTCAGCGCGGAGACCCCGGCGCAGACAATATCCTCGCCCGGGGGCGCATACCCGGCATGGCCCACCGCGCGGAACCCGATCAGCTCACCGGGGCCAGCCTGGTAGAGTTCAACACGAACCATGCTCAGCCCTCAATCTTCTCGATACGGATTCGGGTCAGCTCCTGACGATGGCCCATCTTCCGCCGGTAGTTCTTCTTGGGCTTGTACTTGAAGACGGTAATCTTCCGGCCCCGCAGGTGCTTCTCCACCCGCGCCACGACCCGGGCCCCGTCGACCACGGGCGTGCCCACCCGGCATGTCTCCCCATCGGAGATCAAGAGGACCCGATCCAAGGTGACCTCGCCGTCGGCCGGGGCATCGAGGCGCTCAACCAAGAGCCGGTCGCCTTCCTGAACCCGGTACTGCTTGCCACCCGTCTCAACCACAGCGTACACCGCGTCGTCTCACCTCCTGCGGCCCGGCCTTGCAAACCCGCGGCGCGAGTATAACAAAGGCCTTCCGCGAGTGTCAACGCACGGGGCCGGGCCGGCCCGCCGCCCGCCCAGGGGGCGGCGGGCCCGCTTACCGAGAAACGACCCGCGCCTTCGCGTAGGTTCGGAAGACGCGGGTAATCTCCACGTCTAGGTGCTGGCCCACTTTGCGGCCGGCCCCTTCGATATCGACCACATACCCTTCAAGACGGGCAATCCCGTCCTTGGGGTTCGAGATGTGGGGCTCCTCCACCTTCAAGCGGACCACATCCCCCTCCCGGACGGGCATCGCCTGGCGCTCAATCTCCTCGCGGCTTCCGGAGAGGATGGACGGCTCCTCCACATGTCGGTTCTCCACGCCCCGGACGTACACCGTCCGGTTGAGCTCCTTCTCCAGCCGCTTCAGGTTGGACCCACCGGGCCCGATGAGCAGGGCGGCCACCGAGGGGTGAGCCTCCACCAAGAAGGCCGCCG
Source organism: Bacillota bacterium (assembly GCA_017577405.1). GTDB lineage: Bacteria > Bacillota > Limnochordia > Limnochordales > Limnochordaceae > Limnochorda. The sequence continues at coordinate 1,843 of PIUA01000042.1, read as the reverse complement.
CTTGGGTGGTGTGGGAAAGCTTCCGCAACTCCCGCTCCACCCGGTGGGCGACCGTCGCCTCCGACAGGACCCGGCCGCTTCCCTCGCAGTGGGGGCAGGGCTTCTGCAGGATGTCCGGGACGTTCTGCTTGGTCTTCTTCCGGGTGATCTCCACCAAACCCAGGTGGGTGAAGCCCAGCACGTGGGTCTTGGTCTTGTCCTTACGCAGCTCCTCCTCCAGACGCCGGAGGACCATCTGCTCGTGCTCCTTCGACTCCATGTCGATGAAGTCGACCACAATGATCCCGCCGAAGTTCCGGAGCCGGAGCTGCCGGGCGATCTCGCTGGCCGCCTCCAGATTGGTCCGCAGGACCGTGTCGGCCAGGTTGGTGCTGCCGATGTACCGGCCGGTGTTGACGTCGATGCTGACCAAGGCCTCCGTCTGGTCGATGACGATGTACCCGCCGCTTTGCAGCCACACCTTCCGATCCAGAGCCTTCTCGATCTCCGACTCGATCTGGTAGGCCTCGAAGATGGGCGGGCCCTCGTGGTAGCGGTAGACCCGCTCCTTCAGATTGGGCGCCAGGCTGTCGAGGAGATCGAGGGTCTTCCGGTACTCCTCCTCCGAGTCCACCACGAACTTGGTCACATCGGGGGTGAAGCTGTCCCGGACCAGCCGGTAGACCAGGTCGTAATCCTTATAAAGGAGGGCCGGCGCCTTGGCCTCCGCCGCCTTCCGGCGGAGCCGGTCCCAGACCTTGAGCAGGAACTGGGCGTCCCGGATCAGGTCCTCCTCGTCCTTGCCGGCAGCGATGGTCCGCACGATCAGCCCCATGCCCTTGGGCCGGAGCCGCTTGGCCAGCGCCTTCAACCGGGCCCGTTCCGCCTCCTCTTGGATCCGGCGGGAGACGCCCACGTACTCCACCGTGGGCATGAGGACCAGGTACCGGCCGGCCAGGGTCAGGTTGGTGACCACCCGGGCGCCCTTGGTCCCGATGGGCTCCTTGCTGACCTGGACGATCACCTCGTCGCCTTCGCGCAGCACGTCTTTGATGGAACGCACCCTCACCCGGTCGAGGTTCGCCTCACCCCCGTTGCCGTTCCGGAGGTGGGCCAGCGCATCGTCCACATACAAAAAAGCGTTCCGTTCCAGCCCAATGTTCACGAACGCCGCCTGCATCCCAGGCAGGACGTTCTCCACACGACCTTTGTAGATGTTCCCGACAACCCGCTCGTCCTCGTCACGTTCAATGTACAATTCAGCGAGCCGACGGTCTTCCAACACCGCGGCTCGCGTCTCGCCGTGGCCGACGTTGACCACGATCTCTTTGCGCATCAAGTGTCACTCCAATCACCCCAATCGGCGGGCGAACACCACGCCGGGACAGGATCCGGCGCGTTCCGGCACAAAGCGCGCCTTGTGGCGCTCGCAAGGGCAAAAAGGGTGCTGCGTCCCGAATCCGCTTCGGGCGGTGGCAAACAGGATGGGCACGGACCAAGAAGGGGTGAAGGGTTCGCGCCCCTGTGAGGTAGTATGGGACAGGTTGGATCGCCCATGCACGGGCCTCGACCTGACTCCATGCACGCCGGTCCAAGCGGCACCTCCGAGTCAGAGCGGAAACGGGCGGCGAACATGCGTTGCCTAAACTAACATACCATAGCGGGGCCAACCTGTCAAAGGGGCTCTTCCGTTCGCCCTACAACCCCCAAGCGGCCGCAGACGCCCTACCATCCTGCCTTTCTTCACCCTCCCGTCCGGCGCCCCCCGCCTTGTCCACTTCAGGGTGCCCGCGAGGGTGCCCATCGGGGTGCCCTTCAGGTCGGGCCTGACCCCGGCTCCCGTCCACATCTGCCCCTACGGCCG
>PIUA01000041.1 GCA_017577405.1 Bacillota bacterium | reverse complement strand
ACCCCCTCCCCCACAGGCCTCGGGCCGTTGCCGTTCGCCCATGCGCGCGGCTCGACCACCCAGCGGAAATACTCCACCACCTCGTCCAGCGGAGACTCGGGGCCGAAGATCTTGCGCACGCCCGCCTCGGCCAGAAGCGGCCAGTCTGCGGCGGGAATGATCCCCCCCACCACCCCCCGGGTGGTGAGCGCGGTTTGCTTTTTGGGTTCCCTTCGGAACCCGCGGCCAAACGAGAACTTCGCGCCGGGGGGAATGGGGGGGGCGGGGGCGCGGCAGGGTGACTGGGACCCGGCGTGGGGGGCGGGGGGGGCGCTGGGTTTCCGCTTGATGCACCGGGGGGTGCCGGGCGGGGGCGAGCGGGGCCGCCTGCCCTTGGCCCCCCGCCTCCAAGGCCCGGCGGTGGGCTAAGATCGCCTCCCAGACGTCCGCCAGCCCCTCTCCTTGGGTGGCCACCACCGGGAGAACCGGCGGCTGCCAGCTCTGGGGCGAGGCGGGCGGGAGGCTGGCCCGCAGCTCCGCCAGGGCCTGGTGGGCGCCGGGGAGGTCCGCCTTGTTGAGAAGGTAGAGATCGGCCACCTCCATGAGGCCGGCCTTGATGGCCTGGATGCCGTCACCCGAGGCAGGGGTGAGAACCAGCACGGTGGTGTCCACCACCTGGGCGACGGCCCACTCGGACTGGCCCGTGCCCACCGTCTCCACCAAGAGGAGCTGGTAGCCGGCCGCCTCGACCAGCTGGAGCACCTCCCAGACGGCGCCGGCCAGGCCGCCGGAGCCGCCCCGGGCGCCCATGCTCCGGATGAAGACGTCAGGATCGAGGGTGTGGCTGGCCATGCGGATCCGGTCGCCCAGGACGGCCCCACCGGTGAAGGGGCTGGTGGGATCGACGGCCACCACCGCCACCCGCCACCCCTGGGCCCTTCCTTGGGCGATCAGGCCGTTGATGAGGGTACTCTTGCCGGCGCCGGGGGGACCGGTGATCCCCACCCGGTAGGCCGTGCCCTGACTCGGCGGGCAGCGGGCCAGGAGGGCCTCTTTCAGCGGGTGGTCGTTCTCCACCCACGAGAGGGCTCGGGCCAGGGCCCGCTGGTCACCGGCTTGGAGTTGGGCTGCCAGCCCAGCGGCCGGGGCGGCCTGGGTTGTGGAGTCTTGCCTGGTCGCCATGGCGTCCTCCCGGCCCTTGCGGGGCACCAGACAAACGGCACTTCTCGGGAAAGACCTCCGAATATAGTATAATCCGACATCGACGGCCGGGATCCTGCTGCCGGGCCCGGGGCGACCTCGGCTCAGACTCAGGGGACGATCGGCGCCCTGGAGCGTGGCCCCAGAGCCCAGGCCCAGCCTGCCGCGTGGTCCCGCAGGAGGAGGGGAAGGGGGAGGCGAAGGCGGCGGCGGGGAAGGCTTCCCATCAGAAGAGGAGGGGATGGGATGGGATCCTGGGCCCGGCGGGGGGTGCTCCTCGCCTTCTTGCTGGCCGTCGTCGCCATGGGGCTTTGGCAGAACCGTTCAGCCCCGCCTGAGCTGCAGACCGCGCCGCTGGTCGATCCCCTTCGCCTCCAGGGGCTGGCCATGTTCAGCCCCAGCGAAGGCTGGGCGGTGGATGCGGACCGCCGGATCCTCCGGGCTGAGGGCGGGCCGGACCGCTGGGTGCCGGTGACCCCTTCTGGGATCGCCACCGGTGGGACGGAGTGGGTGGGGCTGGCCGGGCTCGATCCCCAGCGGGCGTGGGTCGCCTTCACCCCCGCCGGCGCCGGCCAGGGGACCGTCCATCTGGTGGCCACCGCGGACGGGGGCCAAACCTGGGAGGACCGGGGCTCTATCCCGGTGGGGGAGGCCACCGGGGGCGAGGGGTTCCGGCCCCTCCAGATCACCTTCCTCGACGATCGGCACGGGTGGTTCTACGGGCAGGTCTACCCAGGGATGCATGGGGTGGTTCCCTTCCTCTGGGCCACCGACGACGGCGGCCGGAGCTGGGAGCTGGTGCTGCCTGCCCAGGCCGGTGATCCCGGTGGCGGGATCCCCTTCCGGGGCGCTTACAGCACCCCCTACGGGCCGGAACTGCTCGTCTTCCTCACCCCGGCCCAGGGGTGGATCGGGACGGGCAGCCTGCTCCAGACCCGCGACGGCGGGAGCACCTGGCACGAGGCGGCCATCCCCGGGCCGCCCGACGCGCCGGCCCTCGCCCAGCCCTTCCGGTATGTCCGGCCGCCCCGCTTCACCGACGAGGGCCATGGGTGGGTGGTGGTCGATCTGTACGAAGAGGAGGACGTGGCCTGCCCGCCCTGCGACCAGTTCCTGGCTCCTCCCAAGGCGAGTTACCTGCTGGTCACCCAGGACGGGGGTGAGGGGTGGCAGGCCCTGCCCCTTCCCGCGCCGGGGGCCTTGGTGGTCTTCCGGGATGCCCGGCACGGGTGGCTCCTGGCCCCGGCCCAGGGGGAGGGGTCGGCCGTCCTCTCCCGCACCTCCGATGGCGGGCGGAGCTGGGAGCGCCTGGCCGACGACCTTCCCTTTGGCGACGAGGCCCGGCTCATGTGGCTCGAGGCCGGCGACGGTCTTGCCTGGGTGCCCCAGGCAGCCGAGGGGGCGCCCGCCCTCTTCCAGACCCGGGACGGCGGCCGAACTTGGGAGCCTCTGGAACCCCGCCTCACCCTGGTGGAGACCGGCCGCAAGGACGCGGGGGCCCGCTTTCCCACCGGGGCGGGCCAGGGTAGAATGGCGGCGAGCATGGGTCTTCACCCGTCAGGGAGGGATGGATGATGGGAGAGCCCCGTGAGGCGGCCGCCGGGCCTTCTCCGGATACCACCGTGCGGCTCGTCTACGTGACCGTCGCCACCCGGGAGGTGGGGGAGAAGCTGGCCCGCACCCTGGTGGAGGAGCGGCTGGCCGCCTGCGTCAACGTGGTGGAGGGGATCACCTCCTTTTACTGGTGGGAGGGCGAGGTGCAGCGGGAAGGGGAGGTCCTCCTCCTGGTGAAGACCCAGGCGGCCTGCCTGGACCGGCTGGTGGCCCGGGTCCGGGAGCTCTCCGGGTATGAGGTGCCGGCCACGTCGGCCCTGGCGGTGGTCGGGGGGAACCCGGACTACCTCCGCTGGGTCGTCGAGGAGACCACCCCCAGGGAAGGGTGAGCCTCCGGCGGTGGGGCGGGACCAATCCTGGACCGTGTGGGTCGATGCCTCCCCGGGCCCGCCCTGGGAGAAGGTGGCCCGGGAGGAGGCCCTCCTGGGGGCCGTGGCCGCGGGCCGCCTGGGGCCGGTGCTGCGCCTTTGGACCAGCGGGCCCAGCCTGGTGTTGGGCCGGCTGGAGGCCCGGCGCCTGGAACAGGCCGGGTACGCCCTGGCCCAGATGGGGCCTCTGCCCGTCCTGGTCCGTCCCTCGGGCGGGACGGCCGTGCCCCACGGGCCCGACGATCTGAGCGTCACCCTCTGCTACCCCTGCGACCAGGTGCCGGCCGCTCCCGAGATGGGTTACCGGCGGCTCTTGGCTGGGTTGGTGCGGGCTTTGGAGCAGGCCTTGGGCCTCCAGGCCGGCCCGGGTTGGGCCCCCGGGAGCTTCTGCGATGGGCGCTTCAACCTGGTGGTGGGCGGGCGGAAGGTGGCGGGCACGGCCCAGGCCCAGCGCCGGGGCGCGGTACTGGTCCATGCGACGGTGATGGTCGGGGGGGAGGGGCGGTCCCGGCTCCGCCAGGTGGCCGCTTTCTACCGCCAGGTGGGGGCCCATGGCCCCTGGGATGAGGGAAGGGTGGCCAGCCTGTCGGAGCTGGCCGGGCGGGCCCTCTCACCCCAGGACCTGATCGAGCCCTTGGTGGACGCGTTCCTCGCCGGCTGGGGTTCGGCAGGTGCAAGTAGGACGCATGACGAATGAAGAGCTGACCCGTGAGGGTGAGTGGGCAAGGGGCGTGGTTCCCATGGGCAGCGTGGACTGCAGCCGGTGCGGCAAGCCCAGCGACCGGTGCCTGTGCGACGTCCAACTGGTGTCCCGCCGGCCGGGTGCCGCCATCTACCGTCTGGCTCCCGAGCAGGTTCTGCTGGTGTTGGTCCCTCTGGGCGGGGCCCTGGCCCCCGACGACGCGCCCCCCGGTTTCCCCATGTTGGTCACCTACTGCGTGGAGTCGGTGGTGGAGGGGGCGGCCATCTTCGACCGGCCGGTGGAACCGCGGGTGGTCGACGGTGAGCTCCTCTACCGGATGGGCCCGGCGGCGCCGGCCAGGCAGCGCCTGGCGGGCGTGGTCGCCGAGCTCTTGGCTCAGGCGGCGGAAGACCAAGGCTGAGGGGGTGCTCCCATCCACGGGACCGGGTCGGCTTGGGTGTTGGTCGTCCTCTCCAGCCTGGCCACCCTGCTGGGCAGCCTGCTGGCCGTCCGGCTCGCCCCGCTCAAGCCTGGCTCGCTGGCCCACCTTCTGGCTGGGGTGGGCGGCTTTCTCCTGGCCTCAGCCTTCCTCGATCTCATCCCCCACGTGGCGGAGGAGCAGGGCCCCCAGTGGCTTCCCCTGGTGCTGGTCGGCTACCTCCTCCTGCTCGGGGTGGAAAGCCTGCTGCCGGCCCGGGCCCACCCAGAAGGAGTGCTCCCCGGTGGGGCCAGCCGGGGGTGGCCCCACGCTGGGCCTCCCGCGCCGGGGGGTTCGGCCTCGTTCTGGGGCGCGCTGCTGGGCCTCTCAGCCCATGCCTTCTTTGACGGCGTGGCCCTCATGGGCGGGTTGGGGGCCGGTCTGGCCCGCGGGCTTCCTCTCGTCCTGGCGATTAGTCTCCACAAGATCCCCGAAGGGTTCACCTTGGGCGCTCTGGGGTGCCAGGCCCTGGGCCAGCCCCGCCTGGCCGCCTGGTCCGGCGGGCTCTTGACCCTGGCCACCCTGGTGGGCGCGTGGGTCACCCTGGTCTTGGAGCGGGTTGCCTGGGCCCTGGAGTCGGCCCTGCTGCCTCTGGCCGCGGGCGCCCTCATCTACATCGGGGCGACGGAGATGGTGCCCGCCGTCCACCATGAAAGGGGCTTCTCCGGGGGAGCGGCGGCCCTGGCTGGGGCCCTGCTCTTCTACCTCTCGGCGCTGGCCGCCCGGGGCTTGGGGTTGGAGTGAGGCGGATCGGCTTCGGGGAAGAGGGAGCCCTGGTCCAGGGCCGCGGCGATCTCCTGGACGGTCCGCCACCGCTGGCGGACGACGGGCGGGAAGCGGCCCTCCCGGCGGTACCAGTTGGTGAGGAAGCGCCGTACCTGGGGCTCCCCGGGATAGCCCCAGCCCACGTCCCCATAGACGGCGCGGATGGCCTCCAGCTCCTGGTCCCGGGTCACCTTGGCCAGGATGCTGGCCGCGCCCACCAAAGGGTAGGTCTGGTCGGCCCGGTTCTCGCCCACCAGGGGGAGGGGCCGGCCCACCCGCCGCTCCAAGGCTTGGAGGAAGGGCCCGATGCCCCGGGGCGGGGTGGGCACGTCGAGGAAGATGCGGTCGGCGGGGCGGGCTCGGATCAACGCCGCCAAAGCCTCCAGCTCCAGGTGGGTCAAGCTCTCCTCATCGATCTGCTCCGGGGGCACCCGAACCACATCCCAGTGGAGAGCCACCTGCCTCAGGCGGTCGAAGACCTGGGCCCGCGCCTCCCGGGAGAGGGCCTTGGAGTCCCGGGCCCCCAGCTCGGCCAGAACCTCCGCCTGGTCGGCCGGCACCCAGAGCCCGGCCACCACCATGGGGCCGATGACCGAGCCGCGTCCCGCCTCATCCAGGCCCAACCAGACCTCCAAAGAGCCTCACCCCCGGCGACGCCTACCTGGTCGGCGCCCTTCTGGAGCCTTCGCCACTTGACGGTGCCTTCCTCGCCAGCGGGACGGGTTCCGCCCCTCCCGGGGCCCGGGATCTGGTTATACTGCCGAGGAGCGAACGGCGCGAGGAGGGTGGTCCATGTCTGGTCTGGAGCGTTCCGTTCCCGGTCAGGCCAACCGCTTGGCGGCGGAGGAGAGCCTCTACCTCCGGCAGCATGCATCTAACCCGGTGGACTGGTACCCGTGGGGGCCCGAAGCCCTGGAGCAGGCCCGGCGGGAGGACCGTCCCATCCTCCTCAGCATCGGGTACTCGGCCTGCCACTGGTGCCACGTGATGGAGGCCGAGTCCTTCTCCGATCCGGCCATCGCCGAGGTGATGAACCGGCACTTCGTCTGCATCAAGGTGGATCGGGAGGAGCGCCCCGACCTGGACCACCTCTACCAGCAGGCGGCGGAGCTTTTGGGGTCGGGGGGCGGCTGGCCCCTCACCGTCTTCCTCACCCCCCAGGGGGCGCCCTTCTACGCGGGCACCTACTTCCCCCCTGTGGAGCGGTACGGCTTGCCCGCCTTCCCCGACCTGCTGGAGACGTTGGCCCAGATCTTCCGGGAGGAGCGGGACCGGGTGGAGCAGGTGGCGAGCCAGGTGGTGGCCGCCCTCCGAGCCCTCCAGGAGCCCCCGCCCGGCCGGCCCCCGGAGCGGATCGCCCCCGCCCCGGACCGCCTGGTCCCAGCCCCTCGCCGAAGGGTCGATGTGGAAGCGGCGTTGCGGGTGCTGGATGAGCACGCGGACCGGGCCCAGGGCGGCTTCGGCCGGGCGCCCAAGTTCCCCAACGTGCCGTTGCTCCGCCTCTTCCTGGCTCAGGCCCGCTTCGGCCGGGACGACCGGGCGGAGGCCCGGGCCCGCCACGCCCTCTTCACCTTGGACCGGATCCTGGCGGGCGGGATCCATGACCAGCTGGGGGGCGGCTTCCACCGGTACGCCACCGACAACCGCTGGCTGGTGCCCCACTTCGAGAAGATGCTCTACGACAACGGGCTCATCCCGTGGGTCCTGCTGGAGGCCTACCAGCTGACGGGTGCGGTCCGGTACCGCCTGAGCGCCCAGGCGGCCTTGGAGTACCTGATCCGGGAGATGCGCCATCCCGAAGGCCCCTTTGCCGCCAGCCAGGATGCCGACACCGAAGGGGTGGAAGGGGGAACCTACCTCTGGACTCCGGCCGAGGTGGAAGCGGTCTTGGGCGCCGAGGAGGCCCAGCTGGCCATTGCCTGGTTCGGGGTGACCCCGGAGGGCCACCTGGAGGGGCGGAGCGTCCTCCACCAGGCGTTAGCGCCTGAGGAAGCGGCTGAGCGCTTCGGCCTCTCCATGGACGTCTTGGAGGACCGCTTGGCCGCCATCGGCCAGCGATTGCTGGAGGCCCGCCAGCGGCGCCCCCAGCCCCAGCGGGACGACAAGGTCCTGACCGCCTGGAACGGGCTGGCCATCGCCACCCTGGCCCGGGCGGCCGCGGTGCTGGGGGAGGGCCGGTACCTGGAGGCGGCCCGGCAAGCCTTCCAGTTCATCCTCGACCACCTGGTGAGCGAGGACGGGGGCCTCCAGCGGGTGTGGCGACGGTCGGGACCGCCGGTGGCGGGCCAGCTGGACGATCACGCCTACCTGGCGTGGGGGGCCCTGGAGCTCTACCAGGCCACCTTCGAGCCCAGCCTCCTCCAGGCCCTGGGGGCCCTGGCGGGGCTCCTCATGGAGCGGTTCTGGGATGGGCAGGCGGGCGACTTCTTCCTGACGGCGGCGGAGCCGGGCGAGACACCTCTCCTAGGCGTCCGGCCCCGGCAGGCTGTGGATCAGGCCGTGCCCGCCCCGGCCGCGGTCGCGGCGGGGGTCTTGCTGGCGGCGGCCACCCTTCTGGGCCGGGAGGCGTTCCGGGAGCCGGCGGAGCGGCTGGTGGAGCGGTACCAGGCGGCCATGGTGGAGCACCCCTGGCCCCACAGCAGCCTCCTGCTCCTGGCCCAGCTGGTGGAGACCGGTTGGACCGAGGTGACCCTGGCGGCGCCGCCGGGGATGGGGGGTGAGGCCCTCATGCCGTGGCTGGAGGCGGCCTTCGGGCCTTATGCCCCCGAGCGGCTGGCCGCCGGCGGCGCGCTGCGGGGCCTCTGGGGGGATCAGGCGGTCCGCCTGCCCCGGGTCTGGCAGATTCCCCTGCCCCACCCCTTGCCCTTCCTGGCCGGCCGGGAGCATGACGGCCGGGTCCGGGCGTACCACTGCCGGAACTTCACCTGCTCCCCGCCCCTGGACCGGCCCGAGGCCCTCCGCCAGCTCCTCAGCCAGGGGGTCCGCTTTCCATCGCCGGAGTGACCGGGTAGAATACGTCTGGAAGGAGGTTCCGAGGAAAGCCTCATCCGTTCACCCCCAAGGTGAGCAGGAAAGGAGCAACCTCAGTGCCTGTCACGGTACCTTTGAACATCTTTCGGGAGTATGACATTCGCGGCTTGGTGGAGACGGAGCTGACGCCCCAGGTGATGGAGATCCTGGGCCGGGCCGCCGCCCGCCGGTTCAAACGGGTGGGCCAGAACAAGGTGGTGGTGGGCCGGGACAACCGGCTCAGCTCCGATGAGCTTCGGGACGCGCTCCTCCGGGGCCTCCTGGCCGAGGGGATGCAGGTGGTCGACCTGGGCGTGGTCACCACGCCGCTCTTTTACTTTGCCCGGGTCCATTACGGCTTGGATGCCGGCATGATGATCACGGCGAGCCACAACCCGCCCACGTACAACGGCCTCAAGGTGGCGCTGGGTTACGGCACCATCTACGGGCAGCAGATCCAGGAGCTGGCCCGGGTGGCCCAGGAGGTGGCCGCGGAGGATCCCCCGCTCGGTGCAGGCCCCATCGATGAGAGCCAGGTGGAGCACCTGGATGCCTCCGGGGCCTACCTCAAGGATCTTCACGACCGGATCAAGCTGGCCCGGCCGCTGAAGGTGGCCGTCGACTGCGGCAACGGCACGGCCAGCCTCTTTGCCGTGGACTTTCTGAAGGGGCTGGGGTGCGAGGTGGTGCCCCTGTACTGCGAGTCCGACGGCCGCTTCCCCAACCACCAGCCCGATCCGGTGGAGCGGGAGAACCTGCGCGACCTGATCCGGGTGGTCCGGGAGGAAGGGTGCGACGTCGGCATCGGCTTCGACGGGGACGGCGACCGGCTAGGGGTCGTCGACGACCAGGGCGAAGTGATGTGGGGCGACGAGCTGATGATCCTCTACTGGCGTGAGATCCTGCCCAAGCACCCGGGGACGACGGCCATCATCGAGGTCAAGTGCTCCCAGGCCCTGGTGGAAGAGGTAGAGCGGCTGGGTGGGAAGCCCCTCTTCTACAAGACGGGCCACTCCCTCATCAAGGCCAAGATGCGGGAGATCGGGGCGGTCTTCACGGGCGAGATGTCGGGCCACATGTTCTTCGCCGACGAGTACTACGGCTTCGACGACGCCTTCTACGCGGCCGGCCGGTTCCTGCGCATCCTGGCCGCCGATGACCGGCCCCTCTCCGAGATCCGGCAAACCATCCCCCGGTATCCCAGCAGCGCGGAGACCCGGGTGCCCTGCACCTCCGATGAGGCCAAGTTCCAGGTGGTGCGGGAGCTCAAGGAGCGGTTCGCCCGGGAGTATCCGGTGATCGATGTGGACGGTGTCCGGGTCCTCTTCCCCGACGGCTGGGGCCTGGCCCGAGCCTCCAACACCCAGCCGGCCATCGTCGCCCGCTGCGAGGGCCAGACGGAGGAAGCCCTGCACCGCATCGAGGCCATCATGAAGGAAGCCCTCACCTCCTTCCCCGAGGTGGGCGACTTCGAGTGGGCCCGGTGAGGGCCACCTGGCCGGTCCAGATGAGATCGAGAGAAGACGTCAAGGGTTCCTTTCAGGCGGCGAGCCGGCGGCTCGCCGCCTGCCGTTTGCCCGCCCCACGCCACCCGGGGGCCCCGGGGCCGGGAGGGTATCCCGAAGCCGGGAACCTTGCCACCGGCTCCGCCGGGCCAGCCGCTGGGGCCCTTAGGCGATGCGTTCCAGGGCGTCGCGGAGCAGCCTACCCGGCAAGAGGAAGGAGATGAGGATGAAGAGGCCGAGCCAGAGCAGGTGGGTGGTCAGGTTGGGGAGGGGGCTCCCCAGGATAAAGGCCCGGGCCAGCTCCACCAGGTGGTAGAGGGGGAGGAACTGGGCCACCTGCCGGAGGGCGGGCCCCAAGCTCTCCAGGGGGAAGAAGACGCCCGAGAAGAAGAACATGGGGGTGATCACCAGGTTGAAGTAGTAGGAGAGCTGCTCCTCCGCCCGGGCGGCCGCGCCCACAGCCAGGGCGGGGCCGGTGAAGATGAGCGCGGTGAGCAGGGTGATCACCACCGTGCCGGGCACGGCCCAAGGGCTGTGGACGATGCCGAAGGGGGCCATGAGGGCGAGGAAGCCCAGCCCGAACAGGGTGGTCCGGGTGGCCTGCCAGGCGAACTCCCCGGCCACGATCTCGCCCACCGAGAGGGGGGAGGCGATCATGGCGTGGTAGGCCCGGCTCCAGTGGAGGCGGTCGTAGCACCCGTAGGTCAGGTCGTACGTGATCCACGTCATGGCCGAACCGGCCAGCAGCCCCGGCCCGATGAACTCCAGGAACGAGTACTCGCCGATCCGGGAGACAAAGAGCCCCAGGCCCAGCCCCAGGGCCAGGAGGCTGAGGACCGGGTCCATCAGGTTGGCCAGGATGCTGGAGGCGGCATGACGCCGCCACGCCAAGGCGTTCCGCCGCCAGACGGTGAGGCTCCGGGCGTTGAAGTGGGGCCAGACCAGCGCTGCCCGGCGGGGGGCGCTGCGGGCCCGGCCCTGGGGAAGGTCTGAGGGGATCTCCACGCTCATGCCTCGCGCAACTCCTTCCCTGTCAGCACCAGGAAGACGTCCTCCAGGGTGGCCGCCCGGACCCGGAAGGAGAGGGGCCGTACGCCGCGCGCCCGCAGCCACCCCAGGATCTGGTCGCCATCGTCGCCGTAGAGGTAGAGGCTCTCCCCGATGGGATCGGCCCGGCGGATGGGGCCGGCGCCGTTGGCCGTCCCTGGGGGCAGGGCGCCCTCCCAACGGTCCAACTCCACCACCACCTGGCCCGAGTGGCGGGCCACCAGACGGTCGGGCGCGTCCTCCGCCACGACCCGCCCCTGGTCGACGATGGCCACCCGGTCGCAGAGCCGGGCCGCCTCCTCCATGTAGTGGGTGGTGAGGATGAGGGTCACCCCGGCCTCCTTCAAGGCGGCCAGCCGCTGCCAGACCAGGAGGCGGGCCTGGGGGTCCAAGCCGGTGGTGGGCTCATCGAGCACCACCAGCCGGGGCCGGTTGACCAGCGCCCGGGCGATGGCCAGCCGGCGCTTCATGCCGCCCGACAGGTGCATGGGCCGGACCCGGGCCTTCCCCTCCAGCTGCATCAGCTCCAGGAGCTCATGGCTCCGGCGGAGCGCCTCCTGGTGGCTGAGGCCGTGGTACCGCCCGTAGACGTACAAGTTCTCCAGGACGGTCAGGGATTCGTCCAGGTTGTTCTCCTGGCTGACGACGCCCATCTGGGCCTTTATGGCCGCGGGGGCCTCATCCACATCCCGGCCCAGCACCTCCAACTCCCCGGCGGTCCGGGGGATGCGGCAGGTGACCATCCGGATGGTGGTCGTCTTGCCAGCCCCGTTGGGGCCTAAGAAGCCGTAACACTCCCGGGGCCGGATGGTGAAGTCGATGCCGGCGACGGCCTCCACCGGCCCGTACCGTTTCACCAAGCCCCGGGCCCGGGCGACCGTTTGGCGCTCCTCCCTCACGCCTCATCCTCCCTCGTGGGGGCGGCCTGCTGCCGACCCGCGGGCCCTCCCGTCCCGGGCTGGGTGCCGCCCTGGGCCTCCAGGCGACGGAGGACCCTTTCGGCCACCTGGTCGGCCAAGGCGTCGAGGAGGGCCGGATCCGCCCCCTGCAGCTCCAGCCGGAAGGGCGGGGGCTCGACCTCCCAGTGGAGGCTGGTGTGGGGGTAGCTGAGGCGGATCCCCTCGGCATCGAACCGGTTCTTCACCCGCCGGCGGAACTCCCGGGCGATGGCGAACTGCTGCCCGGGTACGGTGGTGATGGTCAGCTTGAGGGTGACGCCCTCGGGGCCGAAGCCGTCCACCCCCAGGATGCTGATGGGCTGGGTGATCCCGGGGCCGAAGGTCTCGTCGGCCTGGAGCTCCTCGCCCACCTCCCGCAGGAGGGCCATCACCCGGTCCACATTCTCTGTGTAGGGCACGCTCAGCTCGATAACGGAGCGGGCCCACTCTTTGGTCCGGTTGGCCACCGTCTCGATCAGCCCGTTGGGAAAGATGTGGACGGTGCCGCTCAGGTCCCGGAGGATGGTGGTCCGGGGGTTGATGGCCTGGACCGTGCCGCTGGTCCCGTTGATGACCACCACGTCCCCCACCCGGAACTGGTCTTCCGCGAGGATGAAGAAGCCGCTGATGAAGTCCCGTACCAGGTTCTGGGCTCCGAAGCCGATGGCCAGACCGCCCACGCCTGCCGCGGTGAGGAGGGCCGCGGTGTTGACGCCCAGGACCTGGAGGCCCATCAGGCCGGCCACGGCCCAGATGGTGGCCGAGACCCCCTTCTCCACGATGTTGACCAGGGTCTCGGCTCGGCGCTGCCGCTCTTCATCCCGTTCCCGGTGGCGGCTGAGGGCCCCGTCGAGCCGGCGGATCAGGGGCCGGCTGAGGCGGTTGAGGCCCCAGGCCAGGATGAGCACCAGGGCCAGTCGGCTCACGATGGAGAGCAGCCGGGGAAGCCACGCCTCCCAGGTGACGAGATCGCTGATGACGCCTTCCATGACCGGTCTCTTCCCCTTTCTGTGGGGCGCCCCTCGAGAATGGCGCCCAGATGGCCAGGGGCCTTGGGCTTAGCCTATCAGACCTGGTTGGCCGCGGCGAGACCGGACGAGCCATCCACCAGTTCCCGGGCCAGGGCGAAGACCCGATGCCACATGGGGCGGGTGAGGCGGCCCGTCTGGGTGTTCTGCCGGCTGGGGTGGTAGCTGACCACGAGGTGGTGGGGCGGCCCGTCGGGCAGGGAGACCACCGCCCCGTGCTCGAAGGCGGGCCGGTTCGTCAGCCGGCCCTGCTCCTTCAGGAGCCCCGTGTACGTGTCGAAGGCGATCCGGCCCAGGACGAGGACCACCTCCACCCGGTCCAAGATGGCCAGCTCCCGCGCCAAGAAGGGCCGGCAGGCTTCCATCTCCGCGCGGGTCGGCTTGTTCTCCGGCGGCGCGCAGCGGCAGACCGCGGTGATGTACGCTCCCTTCAGCTGGAAGCCGTCGCCCCGGTGGGTGGAGGTGGGCTGGTTGGCGAAGCCGTACCGGTAGAGGGCCTCGGCCAGCCACTCGCCCGAGGCGTCGCCGGTGAACATCCGCCCCGTCCGGTTGGCGCCGTGGGCCGCGGGGGCCAGGCCGATGATGAGCAGGCGGGCGTCGGGGTCACCGAAGCCTGGAACGGGCCGGCCCCAGTAGACCTGGTCTTGGTACGCCCGGCGCCGGGTGGCCGCCACCCGGAGGCAGTGCTCCCGAAGGCGGGGGCACGCCTGGCAGGCGATCACCTCTTGGGCCAGCTCGTCCAAGAGCTGGGCCCGGCTTGGGCTTCTGTCAGGCATGGGGCCACCTCCTAGACACAGCAGAAGCCCCGGCCGCTCGCCGAGGCTTCTGGCTCAAGGCCCACCCCAGCGGTGGGGAACCTCTCACCGTTGGCCCAAGGGGATGAAGGGCCGGAGGGTGGGGCCGGTGTACTCGGCGCGGGGCCGGATCAACCGGTTGTTCTCGTACTGCTCCACCACGTGGGCCGTCCACCCCGACACCCGGCTCATGGCGAAGATGGGGGTGAACAGCTCGGTGGGAATGCCCATCACGTGGTAGCAGATGCCGGAGAAGAAGTCAACGTTGGGATAGAGGGCCTTCTCGCCCAAAACCTCCAGGACCACCCGCTCCACCTCGGTGGCGATCCGGTACCAGCGGTCCTCGCCCACCTCGGCCGAGAGGCGCTCGGCCATCTCCTTCAGGAAACGGGCCCGCGGGTCGTAGGTCTTGTAGACCCGGTGGCCGATCCCCATGATCTTCTCCTTGCGGGCCAACTTCTCCCTGACCCAGCCTTCGGCCTTCTCCGGCTCGCCGATGGTCATCAGCATCTCCATGGCCCGCTGGTTGGCCCCGCCGTGGAGCGGCCCTTTGAGGGCGCCGACGGCCGCGGTGATGGCCGAGTACATGTCGGAGAGGGTGGCCGCCGTCACCCGCGCGGCAAAGGTGGACGCATTGAACTCATGATCCGCATGGAGGGTGAGGGCGATGTCCAGGGCCCGCGCCTGCAGGTCGCTGGGCGGCTCGCCCTTCAGCATGGTGAGGAAGCTCCGGGCCACCGACGGCGCCTCGTCGGCCGGAAGGGGTTCTTGCCCCCGGCGGAGGCGGGCGATGCCGGCCACCAGGGTGGGCACTTGGGCGATGAGGTTGAGGGCCTGCTCCAGGGCCGCCTCCCGGGAGGTCTGGCCGGCGAGCGGGTCGTACTGGCCCAAAACGGAGACCCCCGTGCGGAGCACGGCCATCGGCTCATCGTGCTGGGCGACCGCTGCCAGGACGTTCCAGACCGCCTCCGGCACCGGCCGGCGGCGGACCAGCTCCCCCTGGAAGCGCTCCAGCTCCTGCTGGGTGGGCAGCTCGCCCATGAGGAGCAGGTAGGCCACCTCTTCGTAGGTGGCCTGGGCAGCCAGGTCGCGAATGTCATACCCGCGGTAGCTCAAGATGCCTTGCTCGCCATCGATGTAACAGATGGCCGACGGGGCCGCCACGACCCCCTGTAAGCCAGTCTGAACGGCCGACTGTGCCATGACCTTGCCTCCCCCAACTCACGGTGGCGACGGACCGCCAGCGGCTGGGCCCCGGCGCCGACCCCCAAAGGCACCGGTAGGCCCAACCCGGACGCTGCCGGCACGTCCGAGGCTTGATCCGAATCGCTACCGTTCAAGTCAATCGATCTTTTCGACAGCGAGAGAGATTCCCCTTCGATCCAATGACGGCCGCCGACGATTGGTTCCAGGGGCGGGGGCACGGGTGGACACGGGCTGCCGTGGGGTGCCGCTCTCCGGGGCGGGCCTTGCATCGACCCGGAGGCCCTTGAGGCACCCTGGAAGGGAACGGAGGGAGACGGTGGTCGAGTGGATCTTGGGGCACGTCAGGACCTTTGGCTACCCCGTGGTGGCGCTGGGGCTCTTCATCGACGGCCTGGGCTTGCCCTTTCCCGGCCAGATCGCCCTCCTCTTCGCGGGGTTCCTCGCCTCCCGGGGAGACCTTCACCTGGCGGGGATCCTGCTGGCGGGCACCGTGGGGATCGTGGCCGGCACGGGCAGTGCCTACTGGCTCGGCCGGGGGCAGGCCTCGCGGCTGCACCGCTGGCTGGAGCGGCTGGGCGTGGCGCCCGAGCGTCTCCGCCGGGCCCAGGCGGCCCTGGCCCGCTGGGGGATCTGGGGGTACGCCCTGGGCCACTTCGTGCCCACCCTGGGGAACGTGACCCCGTACCTGGCCGGGGCGGGCCGCGTCCGTCTTCTCCCTTTCCTGGTGGCGGCGGTGCTTCACGGGGCGGCCTGGGTGGGGCTGCCCGTGGCGGCAGGGTACGTCCTGGGCAGCCGCTGGCCCTCGGTGGCCGCCTGGTTGGGCCGGGCGGCCGAGTGGGTGGCCGTCATCGCGATCCTGGGATGGCTCCTCGTCTGGAGCCTAAGGACCTTCCGGACCCACCGGGAGCCTGCCTAGCTGCCGGGCCGGGCACGGCGGGGACAGGGCGGCTCGGACCCGGCGCAGAAGGCCTTGGGGCCCTGAGCCAGGGCCGCCTGGGGCAGGTGGCTTAGGGGACGGGGGGCGGCTGGAGCTCGGCCACCTGGCCGAAGGGGTTGGCCCGCCGGCAGAGCCAGGCCAGGAACCGGGCAGCGCCCCCCGCGTGGCGCAGGAGCCGCCGGGCGTGGGCCTGGAGGTGGGGGCCCTCCGCCTTCGCGTCGGCCAGGTAGAGGCCGGCCAGCCCCCAGAGGACCAGCCGATGGAAGGCGGGCTCCGGCAACCGGTCGATCTGGCGGGCCGCCTCCTGGGCAAGCAGGCGGAGGCGGGCTTCCGCCTCGTCCAGGGACGGGTAGCAGGCGACGAAGTTGAAGTCGCCGCCTTGTCGGTCCTCCTCCAGGTCGATCAGGTAGTCGAGGAGGATGTGGTACGCGGTGAGCCAGGGGACGTAGGCGGCCTCCAGGCGGTCCAGGTGGTCTGGGGGGGCCCCGGCGGCCGCGGCCAGGGCGAAGATGCCCAGGGTGGAACCGGCCGAGGCGGCAAACTCGTACCACCGCACTTCCGGCCAGGGCGCCCCCTCCGCCTCGGCCCACGCCTGCAGGGCCGGGCCCCGCCGGCCCGTCTCCAGGTGCTTCAGCACCTGCATCCGGGCGAAGCGGGCGGCCAGGGGCACCAGGCGGGGGCTGAGCTCCCAGGCATCCAGCTCGGCCAGGGCCGCCCGGCAGTGGGTCACCAGCTCCTCCAGATAGCCCCCGTCCTGGGAGGCGGTGTGGAACCGGTAGTAGCCGCCCCGGGGGGGCTCGGCCGACACCCCGTCCACCATCGCCTGGTGGAGACAGGTCAGGTTCGCCTCCCGGCGGGCCGGGGGCTGGCGGTCCCGGTCGGCCAGGTTGTCCAGGTAGTCGCTGATGATTTGGTAGGCCACCGCGAAGCGGACCAGGGGCGCGGGATCCCGGCGCAACGCGCCGTAGACCGCGGCACCCAGGGCGTGGAAGCGCTTGAAGTGGAGGCTGTCCAGGGCTTGGCGGCGGAGGGCGGGGTCGGGGATGGCTTCGGCCCGCTGGATCCAGCGGGCCACCTCCCGGTGGGCCAGGGGGAGGACGCTGCCGAAGAGCCTCCCCAGGTGCCAACCGTCCCCGGCCCGACCCCTTCCTCGGACGCCCCTTTCCCGAACCGACGATTGGACTGCCGTACGCCCCACCCCCTGGCGGGCGCCCCTGGCCTCCCTTGGCGGGCCGCCCGGAGGTAGTCTCTCCCATAGGTCAGGCACCCTTGCACGGGCGGTCGCCGCCTGGCTCGGGCGGCAGGGTTTGGCTCAGGGCCGGCCGAACTGGAGGACGGGCCGGTTGGGGGAAGGGCTCGGTGGCAGGAGGTGGAGGCGGTGGCGCCTCGAAAGGAGCGGCTTGCGACGGGTGGGCAGGGCAGGGGGGGGGCCCGGTGGGGGGCTCTGCTTCTGGCGGGATGCCTCCTGGCGGCGGGGAGCGTCGACCTGGGAGCTGGGGCTCAGGGCCAGCCGCCGCTGCCGACGGTGACGGTCTGGCTGCTGCGGCTCGATCCCCAAGCGGAAGGGGAGGGCTTCCTGGGCCAGGTGGTGGCGGAGCTGGCCGACGAGCCCGAGGAGCGGCGGATCGGGCTCATGGGCCGGACGGAGCTGCCGCGGGGGCAGGGCATGCTCTTTGTCTGGCCCGTTGAGGAACCCGTCAGCATGTGGATGCGCTTCACCCGGATCCCGCTGGACATGATCTTCGCCGACCGGTTCGGGCAGATCGTCCGGATCACCCGGAATGTGCCGCCCTGCCCCGACTCGGAGCCCAACTGCCCCGTTTACCCCTCGGG
>PIUA01000040.1 GCA_017577405.1 Bacillota bacterium | reverse complement strand
CTGGGATGGAGCGGGAGTGGATGTGGGGGGGGGTGGGGGGGCGGCGGCTTTTCACCCGGGTCCAGGTGAAGGGGAGCGACGGCGTGTGGGCGGCGGTCCAAGGCCTGCCCCTGGGGAGCTCGGTGGTGGTCAACCCCCGGCTCTTGGGCGAGCGGCCCGCCCCGGCCCCGGCAGGAGATCCCTGAGGCCGGACGGAACCCATAGCGGGTAGGAGGGTCCGTCCGTGTCTGAGGTTGCAGCCAGGGTGGAGCAGGTCCGGGAACGGGTGGCCCAGGCCGCGGAACGGGCCGGGCGGGACCCGGCCGAAGTGACCATCGTGGCCGTCACCAAGGGCCACCCCGCCTCCCGGGTGGAGGAGCTGGTGGCCGCCGGCATCGACCAGATCGGTGAGAACCGGGTGCAGGAGGCCCTGGCCAAGAAGCCCGAGGTGCAGCGGCCCGCGACCTGGCGGCTCGTCGGTCCCCTCCAACGGAACAAGGTCCGGCGGGCCCTGGAGCTCTTTGACTGGCTGGACGCCATCGACCGCTGGGAGGTGGCGGAGGCGGTGAGCCGCCGGGCGGTGGCCGCCCAGCGGGTGGTGCCGGTGCTGGTGGAGGTCAATGTGGGCGGCGAGGCTCAGAAGCATGGCTTCGCCCCGGAGAGGGTCCCCGAGTTCTTCGCCCGGCTGGATCAGCTCCCGGGCCTGCGGGTGGAAGGCTTGATGACCGTCGCCCCCTTGGCCCACGATCCGGAAGAGGTGCGGCCCGTCTTCCGCCGCCTGCGGGAGCTCCGGGACGCCCTGCAAGACCGCTTCAGCCTGGAGCTGCCGTGGCTCTCCATGGGGATGAGCAACGACTTTGAGGTGGCGGTGGAGGAAGGGGCGACCATGATCCGTCTGGGGACCGTGCTGGTGGGACCCCGCCCGGCGGCCCCGGGGAGGTGAGCCCGTGGAGCGAGGGTTTCTTGACCGGGTCTTGAAGTTCATGGGCATTGAGCAGGAGGAGGAACCGGCCGCCGCGGCCGAACCCGCCCCGGTGTCCGATGAGATCGCCATCCGGCGGCGGGGCCGGCTGGTCAGCCTGCCGGGAGCCGGCGCCCAGCAGATGAACGTGGTGGTGGCCGAGCCGACCAGCTTCGACGAGGTGGAGGCGCTGGCCGAGGAGTTGAAGCGCCGCCGTCCGGTGCTGATCACCCTGGAGCGGGCCCAAGGGGACGTGGCCCGGAGGATCATCGATTTCATGAGCGGCGCCGCCTTCGCCCTGGACGGCCACCTCCAGAAGGTGGGCGACTGGATCTTCCTCTTCACACCCAGCAACGTGACCATCGACTGGCTCCCGGGGGAGGAGACGGACCGGCCCCCCTTCACGAGCCTGTGACAGGAGGACCCCATGCTGGAGCGACGCGTCAGCCTCATCGGCGCCGGAGCCATGGGCGAGGCTCTGGTGCGCAGTCTGGTCACCCGCCGTTTGGTCGAGCCTCAGGCCCTCATGGCCGCTGATGTCCGGCGTTCCCGCCTGGAGGAGGTGGCCCGCCGCTACGGCGTGCGGGCCGGGGCCAGCAACGAAGAGGCGGCCCGGTTCGGCGAGGTGCTCATCCTGGCGGTGAAGCCCCAGCAGATTGAAGGGGTGCTTCAGGAGATCAGGCCCCACCTCACCCCCCACCACCTCATCCTCTCCATCGCGGCGGGGGTCCGCATCCGGTTCCTGGAGAGCCACCTGGGCGATGGGGTGCCGGTGGTCCGGGCCATGCCCAACGTGGCCTGCCTGGTGGGGGAGGCGGCGTCGGGCTTCAGTCTGGGCCGCTGGGCGGGGGAGAAGGAAGCGGAGCTCGCCCGGCAGATCCTGGGCGCGGTGGGCCAGGTCTTCCTGTTGCCTGAACCCCTCCTCGATGTGGTGACGGGTCTCTCCGGCTCGGGACCCGCCTTCTTGGCCCTGGTCATCGAGGCCCTGGCCGAAGGGGGCGTGGCCTGCGGGCTGCCCCGAGAGGTGGCGGTGAAGCTGGCCGCCCAGACCTGTGTGGGGGCGGGCCGGCTGGTCTTGGAGGGGGGACTCCACCCGGCCCTCTTGCGGGAGATGGTCACCTCGCCGGGCGGCACCTCGGCCGCCGGGATCCAGGTGCTGGAAGAGGGGGCGGTCCGGGCGGCCCTGGCCGGGGCGGTCCGGGCGGCCACCCGCCGGTCCCAGGAGCTCTCCGCCGGCGGCCGGGAGGAGGAGCCGGCCAACGGCGAGGCCAAGGAGGGGGAGTAGGGTGGGCCTGATCCGCCTGGTCAACAGTCTGTTCCAGCTGTACGAGCTGATCCTTCTCGCCCGGATCTTCACCTCGTGGGTCAACGCCGACCCCTACAATCCGGTGGTGCGCTGGCTCTACCGGATGACCGAGCCGGTGATGCGGCCCTTCCGGGGGCTCTTGCCCCCCTTGGGCATGATCGATTTCTCGCCGGTGCTGGTCTTCCTGGCCTTGGAGGTGGCTCGCCAGCTGGTGGTCCGGTTCTTGTGGACCGTGCTCTTGTGATGGGTGGGCTCCTGCTCCAGCCGGGAGCCTGTGGCTCGGGGGATGGAGGAGGGGCAGGCTGAATGCTCACACCGCGCGCGTTGCGCCACATCGAGTTCAGGAAAGTCTTCCGCGGGTATGACCCCCAAGAGGTGGACGAGTTTCTCGGCCGCCTGATCGAGGAGTACGAGCGGCTCCGGGAGCGGGTAGAGCGGGGGGCCGAGCCGGGGCGGGAACGGGCGCCGGAGCCGGCCCGGGAGCGGGCCGAGGGCCTGCCCGAAGGGGCCAAGGGCGGGAGCGCCGAGCTGTCGGCCGATCTGCGGGAGGCGGCCGCGTTGGCCCGGCAGGCGGCCGATGAGCTCCGGGCCAACGCCCAGTGGGAGGCCCGCCTCATCGTGGAGGAGGCCCGGCAGCGGGCGGCCCGGATCGAGGCGGAGGCCCGGGAGCGGGTGAGCCGGGAGCAGACCCGCCTCCGGGAACTCCGGGAGGAGGTCGACCGGCTCCTCCGCCAGCTCCGGCGCCTCACCGAAGCCTACCTGGACTCGCCGGCGCCGGGAGAGGCTCTGAACCGGCGCCCCGACAGCGATGAGCCGGCGTGGGAGCCGGAGCGGGGGGCGGCCGAGGACGATGAGGACGACACCCGGGCCTTTCCCGCGGTGACGGCCCCGGAGCCCGAGGAAGGGGACGAGGAGGACGACGGCCGGACCTTCCTCAGGTATACCCGGGGTTGAGCGGCGGGAGGGCCCGCCGCTCGGGCCACCGGGCCCGGCGCGTTGGGGCGCGCTATACTAGAGCGAGAAGGGACCAGGGTACCTCTGGGGAGGGATCCCAGTGCGGGATGTGATCGTGATCGGCGGTGGCCCCGCAGGGTACACCGCGGCCCTCTACACGGCCCGGGCCCAGCTCCGCCCCCTGGTCTTCCAGGGCGACGAGCCGGGGGGCCAGTTGACCACCACCACCCAGGTGGAGAACTTCCCCGGTTTCCCCGACGGGATTCTGGGGCCCGAGTTGATGCAGAACATGGAGCGCCAGGCCGCCCGTTTCGGCGCGGAGATGCGGTTCGCCCGGGTGGATCGGGTGGACTTCACCACCTACCCCTTGCGGGTGGAGGCCCAGGGGGAGGTCTATGAGGCCCGGGCGGTGATCGTCGCCACCGGGGCTTCCGCCAAGCGGCTGGGGGTGCCGGGCGAGGAGCGGCTGATGGGCCGGGGCGTCTCCACCTGCGCCACCTGCGACGGCGCCTTCTTCCCCGACAAGGAGCTCTACGTGGTGGGCGGCGGCGATTGGGCCATGGAGGAGGCCCTCTTCCTCACCCGCTTCGCCCGGCGGGTCCGGATCGTTCACCGGCGGGACCAGCTCCGGGCCTCCAAGATCATGCAGCAGCGGGTGCTGGAGCATCCCAAGATCGAGGTCCTCTTCAACCGAGTGGTGGAAGAGATCCTGGACGAGGGAACGGGGCGGGTGACGGCCCTGCGGCTGCGGGATGTGGTCACGGGCGAGCTGGCGGAGCACCCGGCCGACGGCGTCTTCATCGCCATCGGCCACCAGCCCAACACCGAGCTCTTCCGTGGGCAGCTGGCCATGGACGAGCGGGGGTACATCCGCACCTTCCAGGGCACCGCGACCAGCGCCCGGGGGGTCTTCGCCGCGGGCGACGTGGCCGATCCCATTTACCGCCAGGCCATCACGGCCGCCGGCTCCGGCTGCCAGGCCGCCCTGGACGTGGAGCGTTTCCTGGAGGGCACCGCCTTCCAAGATTGGGTCACCGCTGACCTCTTGGAGCAGGCCTAGCGGGGAAAGGGCCTGCCTGGGCCGGGGCGCGACGGGTCCCTAGCGTCAGGGATCCGTCGCTTCCTTTTTGGGGCCGGCAGGCAGACGGAGGAGGCGGAGGGCGTTCTCCCGGTAGACCTTCTCCAAGACCGGCACCGGCAGGTCGAGGCCGTTCAGCTGCGGCTCCCCCTCCGCGTCCCCGTCGGGCAGGGGCGAAGGGGCCCGGATGTCCGTCTCCCAGAAGGCCCGGTGGATCCAGTACCGCATCCGGTACCGGTGGGGTTCGGCGTCCTCTGCCCGGAAGACCACCTGGTCAGACCCAAAGAGGATGCGGTCCGCGTAGGCCTGGAAGAAGTCCCGGGCCTCCGCGGGCTTACGGCCCAGCTCCCGGACGATCCACTTGGTGGCGCTGGTGTCCACGTGGTAGTTGGGGTAGCGGTCCATAAGCTCGGCCAGGTGATCCAGGTGCTCCGGATCCCCGCCCATGTGGGCGCTGATGAAGACGATCTCCGGGTGCCGCTCGAGGCGGTACTCCAAGGGCGGGTACTGGTCGGCCTTGGTGCCGTAGCGGGCCGTGTCGGTGTAGTACTTGGCAAACCAGATGTCCGGGTCGGCCACATGGACCAGCACCGCCAGCTTCTGGCGCCCGATCTCTTCGAAGATGGGGTCCAGCCGGGCGTCGTCCAGCTTCATGGGGACCCGGTCCTGGAACCGGGGGGCGAACCAGAGCTTGATCAAGGGCGCGCCCGCCCGGGCCGCCTCCCGGACCACGGCGATGTTGGTCGCCGCGAACCGGTCCGGATCCTGCCAGTGGGTGAAATCGAGCATGGGTCCCGGCAGGACCATGTGGGGAAACTGGCTTTGCACCTCCACGCTCTGCTCCAGGCTGGCCAGGGCGACCAGCCGCTCCACCTGGTAAAGCTCCGCCGCCTCCACCAGCTCATGGGTGGGCCGGTCGGGGAAGGCGTGGGTGTGCACGTCGATGAGCGGAATGGCCACTTTGGTTGGCGGGGGAACGCGAAAGCCCTGATGACGGGCCTGCTCCACCAGGGCCTCCCCCTCAGGCACCATACGGGACGTGGCAGGGCACCTCCCAGAACCTGAGTGAACTTCGCTCTCACTATACCACGGTTGCCCCCTCGGGGCGAGGACAGGGCCGGGGCGCCCGGGCCGTCTGGGGTCCTGAGCCGCCGGGACTCGTGGGCCGCCTGGGCGCCGGGGCTGTCCACTGGTATAATGAAACGGTCTCCGAACGGTTTCCGCCTGTGAGGGTTGAAAGCGCAAGGAGGGGAACGGATGAGTCAGGACGGCGCTGTGCTGAACGTGACCGACGCCGATTTTGAAGAGAAGGTACTCCAGTCCGACCTTCCCGTTCTGGTCGACTTTTGGGCTGACTGGTGCATGCCCTGCCGGGCCATCGCGCCCGTGGTGGAGCAGTGGGCCAGCCAGTATGCCGGGCGGCTCCGGGTGGCCAAGATGGACGTGGACGCCAACCCCGAGACCCCAGGGCGGTACGGGATCATGAGCATCCCCACCCTGATCCTCTTCAAGAACGGGCAGGAGGTTCACCGCCACGTGGGGTCCCGGGTCCAGGGCCTGCCTGAGCAGATCGAAGCCCATCTCTAACGCCGATCGCCGCTCATCAGAGGGAAAAGGCACTAGCATGGTCCTTCCGCGCCGCCGCCCATACTAGGGCCAGGCGAGCGAAGGAGGGACACAGGTGGCCGAAGGGCAGAAGAGGAACAACCGGCTGATCCCCCAGGCGGCGGCGGCCCTGGACCAGTTCAAGTACGAGGTCGCGACCGAGCTGGGGATCAACCCGGAATATAAGACCGGATACTGGGGCAACATCTCCGCCCGCGAGTGTGGCGCGGTGGGCGGGCACATGGTGCGGCGCATGATCGCTGCCGCCGAGCAGTCCCTGGTGGACCAGGCGGCCAGCAATGTCCGGGCTGCCTTCCAGCAGGCGTTCTCGCAGCCGCTCTCCAACGTGACGGCCCCAGCGCAGCAGCAGGGGGCGAACCTGAACCAGTAACGCCCCTGTCCAGGGAGGGAGACCGCTTGGCCCCCGAGGAGACCCGTAAGATCCGGGAGGCGCTCCGTCAACTCCAACACGAGGTGGCGTCCGAGCTCACAGTGCAGGTGCAGGACGAACCGATCCGGAGCACGCCCGCCCGGCTCGCCGGGAGCCTCGGCGGGCCGGCGGTCCGTCGATTGCTCGCCCAGCGGGAGGAGGCCCTTCGGGAGTCAGCCCTCCGCTGGGTGAGCGAACCCCAGCCGGAGGAGCCCCCTATCTAGGCGTCCCCCCCTCGAGGCGTCCCCGCCCGAGCGCCTCAGGGCCAGGACCCTAGGCCCCGAGGGAGTCCACCTGGGCCGCCCCAGCTCAAGGCGAGGGAGCCTCCGTCGGAGCCTTGGCCCGCACCCGCTCGGGCTCAGGCACGTTCCGGAAAAAGAGGTAGAAGAGGGACGTCCCCAACACGTAGGCCACGGTGGTGAGGGTGAAGGCCCCCGTGAAGTCCCACCGTACCTGCATCCAGCCGCTCACCACCGGCCCCAGACCCCCCCGTCCCAAGGACCCCAGCATAGCGTGGAGGCTGGTGAGGGTCGCCCGCTGCTCGGGCCGCACCTGCTCCAGGAGAAAGGCGCTGGAAACGGGTGAGGCCATGTTCATCAGGACCTGGCGCATGTAGTAGGCCCCGATGACCAAGGGCAGGTGGCGGGAGTAGGCCAGGAGCAGGAGGAAGGGGATGGAGGCCAGCTCGGTCACCACCACTGTCCGGACCTTGCCCAGGCGCTGGCTCAAGCGAGGGGTCACGAGGGTCGCCAGGGCCGTGGCCACCGAACCCAGCGCGAAGAGGATCCCTATCTCCCCCGGGTCCATGCCGAAGCGGAGGTTGAAGAAAAGCTGGAAGAAGACCACCATCGCGCCCGCGCCGAAGGCGATGAGGGCCGAAGGGAGCAGGAGGCGGAGGAAGAGGAGGGCCTCCGCCCGGGTCTGGGGCAAGGGGGAGCGGTGGCCCAAAGGCGCCTGGCTTCGGATGAGGAGGGTGGGCAGAGCAGCGGCCGCCATGAAGGCGATGGCCACCCCGAAGGTGGCCCGCAGGGGCCCCGGGCTGCTGGGACCCACCTGCCAGCGGGCGGCCAAAGCTTCGGGCAGGGAGCCGGCCAAGAGGCTCCCGATGAAACCCGACCCCATCATGATGGCCGAGTGGACGGCGAAGAGATGGACCCGGTTCTGGGGCGTGCTCTCCGCCATCAACAGCGGCGGCCCGAGGACCCAGGTGCAGGCCCAGGCCAGGCCCCGGAGGATGGAGAAGCCGATCAGGGCGGCGGGGGCGGGCCACAAGGCCATCCCGCCCAGGGCCACCACGTTGAGGAAGGCGCCCGCCACCAGGAAGGGCCGGTACCCGATCCGGTCAGCCCAAATGCCGATGGGAAGCCCCACCAGCAAGACGGCGATGGAGGGCACCCCGTTGACCAGGCCGATCAGGTCCCGGCCGTGGCCCAGGCTGTGGAGGTAGAGGTTGAAGACGAGGTTGAGCATGTCGAAGCCGATGCTGTTGAAGAGGGTGTAGGCAAGAAATGCCCGGGCTGTGGGCGTAAAACTCCTGAGCACCGGCCCGTAGGACCACCGGGCCAAGGGTGCCGCCACCTCCTTTCGGATCCTGCCCATCATGGGGCAGCCCCGGCGCAGGCCGGGGCCTCCCTTCCCTTCGGCGCCCGCGGTTTGAGAACCTCCGCATCCAATTGCTTCGCGTTCCACCGCCACTTCCCCGGTTGCCGGCCGCGTGCCCTGCGCGAGGCTAGGGGCGGACGCCACCGCCACCCGGCGGGGCGTTCAGGCCCGGATGCGGGGAAGTCCCCCGGTGGACTCCCCCACATCGGCTCGCCCATTCGGGTCTGTCGCGGGGGCGCCAGAAGGCCGCCCCCGCGGCGCGTCGCTTCTCGTTGCGGGTGGGGCGACCGTGTGCTAGAATGGCCGTAGCGAAAACGTTTGCACTCTTTCCAGGGAAGGAGCGGTTGGTGCCATGGACCCCGCCTACCGGGCCCTCGGACGGGCCCAGTCGGTCCGGTGGACCTCGACCGGCGTGGTGCTGGAGGCGCCCCCGGCCCGGCTCGAGATCCGTTGCCTGGCCCCCGACCTGATCCGGGTGGAGCTGATCCCCCGACCCGACCTCCCCGAACCCCTCCCTTTCAGCCGAAGCGAGACGGAGTTTCCCCCACCAGCCGTCACCCAAGAGGAGCAGGACGGCCGGCTCATCTTGGCCACCGAGGCCGTCCGGGTGGAGATCGAGACGGATCCCATCCGCCTCACCTTCCGCGATGGGGAGGGGCGGGTGATCGACCGGGACGACCCCGAGCTGGGCATGGGGTGGCGGTACGAGACGGTCCACACCTTCCGGCAGGCCCAACCCGGGGAGCGGGTCTACGGTCTGGGGGAGAAGACGGGGCACCTGGACAAGCGGGGCCGCCGGTGGACCATGTGGGCCCGGGACGTCCTGCCCCACCTGCCCACCACCGACCCGCTCTACCAGGCCATCCCCTTCTACCTGGTCTGGAAGGAGGGCCGGGTCCATGGCTTCTTCCTGGAGAACACCTTCCGCAGCCACTTCGACATGGACTCGGACGGAAGCGGCCGCTACCATATCTGGGCCGAGGGCGGCCGGCTCGTCTACTACCTCCTGGCGGGTCCCACCTTCCCCCAGGTCTTGGAGCGGTACACCCAGCTGACGGGCCGGATGCCCCTGCCACCCCGGTGGAGCCTGGGGTACCACCAGAGCCGCTGGGGATACCTCACCCAGCAGGAGGTGGCGGAGGTGGCCCGCACCTTCCGGGAGCGCCGCCTCCCCTGCGACGTGATCCACCTGGACATCGACTACATGGACGGCTTCCGGGTCTTCACCTGGCATCCCGACCGCTTCCCGGACCCCGAGGCCCTCTGCGCCCGCCTGAAGGAGCAGGGCTTCCGGGTGGTGACCATCGTCGACCCGGGGGTGAAGAAGGACCCTTCCTATGCCTTCTTCCAGGAAGGGCTGGAGGCGGGCCTCTACGTCGAGGCGCCGTCGGGGGAGCCCGTCACAGGCCAGGTCTGGCCCGGCGAGGTCCACTTTCCTGACTTCCTCCAGGAGCGGACCCGGCGGTGGTGGGGTGACGCCCACCGGGCCCTCCTCGATCGAGGGGTGGCCGGGATCTGGAACGACATGAACGAGCCGGTCATCTTCGATGCCCGGGATGAGGACCGGACCCTGCCCGAGACGGCCGTCCACCGGACGGACCAGGGGGAGGTCCGCCAGCACCGGGAGGTCCACAACCTGTACGGCCTCTTGATGGGGAAGGCGACCTACGAAGGGCTCCGGCGCCTCCGCCCTGAGGAGCGGCCCTTCCTCCTCACCCGGTCCGGCTTCGCGGGCATCCAGCGGTACGCGGCCGTCTGGACGGGCGACAACTCCAGCTGGTGGGAACACTTGGCCATGTCCATCCCCATGCTCCTCAACTTGGGGCTCTCGGGGGTGGCTTTCGTGGGCCCCGACATCGGCGGCTTCTCCGAGGACGCCACGCCCGAGCTGATGGTCCGGTGGATGCAGCTGGGCGCCTTCTATCCCTTCTGCCGGAATCACAGCGCCAAGACCTTCCGGCGGCAGGAGCCCTGGACCTTCGGCCCCGAGGTGGAAGCCCTGGCCCGGGAGGCTCTGGAGCTCCGCTACCAGCTCCTGCCCTACCTGTACACTCGCTTCTGGGAGGCCCACACCCGGGGCTGGCCCATCATGCGGCCCCTGGTCTGGCACGCGCCCGACGATCCCGTAGCCGCCCGGACCGAGGATGCCTTCTTCGTGGGAGCGGACCTCCTGGTGGCGCCGGTGCTCCAGCCGGGGGCCCGGGAGCGGCTGGTCTACCTGCCCCAGGGGGAGTGGGTCGACTTCTGGACGGGGACCTGCTATGAGGGCGGGGCCCACCAGGTGGTGGAGGCCCCCCTGGAGCGGATCCCCCTCTTTGTCCGGGCCGGCGCCGCCCTTCCCTTGGGCCCGGTCATCCAGCACACGGGCGAGGCGGGGTGGGCCCGGCTCATCCTGCGCCTCTTCCCCGGCACCAGGCCGTCCCGCTGGCAGGGCACCCTCTACGAGGACGACGGCGCGAGCCTGGCCTACGAGCAGGGCGTGAGCAGCCGGCGGAGCCTCCAGGTGACCGTCGAGACGGACCGGCTGCTCCTGGAGGTGGGCGAGCCCCAAGGGCCCTACCGGCCCGACCGGGAGGTGATCCAGGTGGAGCTCCCCTTCCTGGCGGAACCTCCCCGGCAGGTGCGCCTCGACGGCCGGGCCGTCCCGACGGCCACCCTGGTGGATCGGGAGCGGAACCTTCTCCGGGTGGCCCTTTCCCAGGAAGGCGCCCACCGGCTGGAGATCGCCTGGTAAGGGACCTTTCCCACCGAATCCCAGAGACCGGCACCGGCCAGCAGGGTTGGGCCCCTGGGGCCCGAACCTTTGCCGCAAGCCCTCGGGCCCCGGGCCGGTCTCTGGCGCGCCGGCCGCCGGGCTCGGGGAGGACCGACCGCGGAGGTGAGCGGTGTGGAGTGGGAGAGGATCGCGACCCCGGACGCGCCGGCGGCCATCGGGCCCTACTCCCAGGCCGTCCGGGCAGGGGAGTGGCTCTTCGTCTCGGGCCAGATCCCCTTGGATCCGGCGACGGGCCAGCTGGTGGACGGGGGGGTGACCGCCCAGGCCGAGCGGGCCTTCCGGAACCTGCAGGCGGTGGTGGAGGCGGCCGGGGGCCGGCTGGAGAACGTGGTGAAGGTCACCCTTTTCCTCACCGACTTGAGCCACTTTGACGCCGTCAACCAGGTGTACGCCCGCTTCTTCACCCACAAGCCCGCCCGGGCCACCGTGGGCGTGGCCGCCCTGCCCAAGGGGGCCCTGGTGGAGGTCGAGGCGGTGGCTCGCCTGTGACCGCCCGCGGCGCCGACAGCCCCCGGGCCCGCTTCCGCCAGGCTCTGGCGGAGCGGGTGGTGCTGGCCGACGGGGGCGTGGGGACCCAGCTCTACCAGCGGGTGGGCGGCCCCCGGGGGAACCTGGACGGGCTCAACCTGAGCCAGCCCCGGGTGGTGGAGGAGGTCCACCTGGCCTACATCGCGGCCGGGGCCGACCTGATCGAGACCAACACCTTCGGGGCCAACCCCTTCCGCCTGCGGGCGTACGGCCTGGAGGAGGAGGTCTGGCGGGTCAACCTGCAGGGGGCCAAGCTCGCCCGCAGCGCCCGGGAGATCGCGGGCCGGCCCGTGCTGGTGGCCGGGGCGGTCGGCCCCGTGGGCTGCCCCCTGGAGGCCCTCGGCCCCTCGGGGCGCATCCAGGTCCGGGACGCCTTCCTCCGGCAGATGGAGGCGCTCCTGGCCGGCGGGGTGGACCTGTTCATGGTGGAGACCATGCTGGATGTGGAGGAGCTGCGCCTGGCGGTGGAGGCGGCCCGGAGCCTGGCGGCCCTCCCCGTGGTGGCCCAGGTCACCTTCTCCGGGGGTTTGGAGCCGGTGGCGACGGGTCAGGCCCAGGCCCTGGTGCGGCTGGTGGAAGAGCTGGGCGAGGCGGCCCCGGATGTGGTGGGGATCAACTGCGGGGCGGGGCCGGGCCCGGTGGTGGAGGCCCTGGGCTGGCTGGAGCCCCTACGAGCCCGGGGGATCCCCCTCTCCGCCCTGCCCAACGCGGGCCTTCCCGCCCGGGTGGATGGGCGGCTTCTCTACAGCGCCTCGCCTGCCTACCTGGCCAGCCTCCTGCCCGCCATGCTCCAGCAGGGGGTCCGGCTGGTGGGGGGCTGCTGCGGCACCACCCCCGAGCACATCCGGGCCTTGCGGGCCCAGCTGGATGCCCTTCAGCCCAGCGGGGCCCTACCCGGCGGCCGGGCCGAGCCGGTGGAGGCCCACCCGCCGCCCGTTCGGGTCGTCCCCCCGCCCGAGACCGAGGCCCCGCCGGAAGGGGAGACGGCCAGCCCGATTCTGGCCGCCCTGGCCCGGGGGGACCTGATCAGCGTGGAGCTGGACCCGCCCCGGGGCGTGAGCGTCACCAAGCTCTTGCAGAACGCCCAGATCCTCCGGGAGGCCGGCGTCACCTGCTTCAACGTGGCCGACTCCCCCATGGCCCGGGTGCGCATGGCCTCCCTGGCCGCAGCCCGCCTGGTCCAGGAGGCGACGGCCCTCCCCGCCATCATCCACTTCACCACCCGAGACCGGAACCTGATGGGGATCCAGGCCGATCTCTTGGGGGCCTGGGCCTTAGGCATCCGCCACATCCTGGCTGTTACGGGGGATCCGCCCACCGTGGGCAACTACCCCCACGCCAGCGCGGTCTACGACGTGGACTCCATCGGCCTGGTCCGGATCCTTCAGACCCTCAACCGGGGCCACGACCTGGTGGGGAACCCCATCGGCGTCGCGCCCGCCTTCACCATCGCCGTCGCCCTCAGCCCCAACGCCCCCGACTTGGACCGGGAGCTCCGCCGTTTCCGGGAGAAGCTGGAGGCGGGGGCGCACTTCGTCATGACCCAGCCCCTCTACGAGGTGGCCCCGCTGCTGCGGATCCTGGATCGGCTCGGGGGCTGCCCGGTCCCCATCGTCCTGGGGGTGATGCCCCTCCAGAGCGCCAAGCACGCCGAGTACCTGCACAACGAGGTGCCGGGGATCTCCATCCCCAAGCCGGTCCGGGAGGCCCTGGCCCGGGCCGGAGACCGGGGGGCCGAGGTGGGGATCGAGCTGGCCGCCCAGGTGCTGGAGGAGGCCCGGCCCCTGATCCAGGGGTGCTACGTGGTCCCCTCCTTCGGCCGGGTGGAGCAGGTGGCCGGCCTCATCCGCGCCCTGCGCCAGCAGGCCGGGTGGGCCCTCCCTGCGGACCCGCCCCCCTCCTGACGAGCCTTGGTGGCAAGGATGGAAGACGCCCGGCCGGCCTGCTGGGGCCGGCCGGGCGTCCGGTGGTTCGGGGGTCTGGGAGCCGGTGCGGCTTGGGGCCTCTTCCGCCGCTGGCCCTCCCGGCCCCGGTGGGATGCCCCCGACCCGGCGCGCTGTGGACACATGATCCCGGCGGCGCGGGCATATGGCCTGAGGGGGAGGCGGGGGCGCGCAACGGTTAGAGGAGGGCGACCGGTGACGACCTTGAGTGTGATCAAGGCTGACACGGGAGGCTTTGTGGGCCACTCGGCCACCCATCCGGACCTGGTGGCGACGGCGGAGGTCCTCTTGCGGACCAAGCAAGAGGAAGGCCTGCTCCTCGACTTCCACGTGGGGCAGGTGGGCGACGACATCGCCTTGATCATGAGCCATGGCCGGGGCCGGGAGGATGAGGCCATCCACCAGCTGGCCTGGGAGGTCTTCCGCCAGACCACCGAGGTGGCCAAGAAGCTCAAACTGTACGGCGCAGGGCAGGACCTCCTGGCCGACGCTTTCGCGGGCACCCTCAAGGGGTTGGGCCCGGGGGTGGCGGAGCTGGAGCTGGAGGAGCGCCCCAGTGAACCGGTCTTGGTCTTTCTGGCCGACAAGACCGAACCAGGGGCGTGGAACCTCCCCCTGTACCGGATCTTTGCCGACCCCTTCAACACGCCCGGGCTGGTCATCGATCCCCAGATGCACGACGGGTTCGTCTTCGAGATTCTGGACCTGAAGGCCGACCGGGTGGCCCACTTCACCACCCCCGAGGAGAGCTACGATCTCCTCCTCTTCCTGGGCGCGCCCAGCCATTACGTGGTCCGGCGGGTGCTGCGGGCCCGGGACGGGGAGGTGGTGGCCGTCACCTCCACCCAGAAGCTCTCCCTGATCGCGGGGCGGTACGTGGGGAAGGACGACCCGGTGATGATCATCCGGGCCCAGAGCGGCTTCCCTGCCGTGGGGGAGATCCTGGAGGCTTTCGCCCGGCCCCCCTTGGTGGGCGGGTGGATGCGGGGGAGTCATGTGGGCCCGCTCCTCCCCGTGAGCTTCCAGGATCGGGCCGTCAGCCGCTTTGACGGCCCGCCCCGGGTCACCTGTTACGGCTTCCAGCTCAACCGGGGCCGGTTGGTGGGCCCGCGGGACCTTCTGGGCGATGTGGCCTTCGACCGGGCCCGGCGGGTCGCTTTGGAGATGGCGGAGATGATGCGGAGCCAGGGACCCTTCGAGCCCCACCGGCTCCCCCTGGATGAGATGGAGTATACCTCCATGCCCCAGATCATGGCCCGGGTGCAAGACCGGTTCCAGCCTGCGGACCAAGCCGGGCCGGCCCGGGCCGCCGCCCGGGGCGGGCTGGCGCGCCGGGGCGGGCGCTGAGCGCGCCCGCCCAGCCGCGGCTTCCCGGGGAGAAGCCCTAGGGGATGCGGAAGAAGAGATGGTTGCCGATGGCCGCGGTGACGGGCTGCTGGCGCACCCACTGGTTGCTGGTCTTGGCCGGGTTGTAAAAGCCCAGGGCTCCGTTGGTGGGATCCCAGCCTTTGAGCGCGTCCAGCACCGCCTGCCGGGCCGTCTCGGTGGCCGGCAGGTAGATCCGCCCGTTGGCCACCGGGCTGAACTGGGGAAGGCCGTTGACGTACTGGAAGATGACCCCAGAGACGGTGTCGGGGTAGCGGGGGTCCCGCAGCCGGTTGAGGACGGTCGCGGCCACGGCCACCTGGCCCTCGTAACTTTCACCCTCCGCCTCCGCCGTCACCAGCCGGGCCAACAGGTCCAGGTCGCTGGGCGAGAGGTGGATGCCGGAACCAGGGGGTGGGGAGCCGCCGCCCGGGTTGGACCCCGCACCCGATCTGGGCACGGCCAGCACCTGACCCACCAGGATGAGGTCGGTGCCCCACAGGTTGTTGGCCTGCCGGAGCTGGGTAACGGTGGTCCCCAGCCGCTGGGCGATCAGGTAGAGGGAGTCCCCTGCTTGAACGGTGTAGGTGTGGCTCAGACCCGCCGGCAGGCGGAGCCAGGTTCCGGCCCAGATCTCGCTGGTGTGCCAGAGGTTGTTGGCCGCCCGGAGCTTGTCCACCGTGGTGCCAAACCGCTGGGCGATGGTGTAGAGGGAATCCCCGGGCTGGACCACATACCCTTGGGCGGCCGCCGGCCCGCTGAAGGCCAAGACGGCGAGCAGGACCGGCACCAGGAGAAGGCGACGCACGTCCATCCAAATCCTCCTTCAAGGGCGTTCTCAAGCGAGCGCGTCAGGGACGCGCTGGGAGCCCAGGAAGACTTAGACACGGCGTGCAGGCCTTACCTGTGGGAGTGATTGGCAAGAGGCCGGACCAGAGCGCGCCGACCCGCCGGGTCCGGGCCCCCGGCGGGTCGGGAAGAAGGACGAGGCCTTACCGGTCGCCGAAGCTGATGCCGATGGCCCGGGCGGCCATCACCTCGGGACCGTCGACGGGCACGGTCCGGATCCCCGTCTCCACCTGATCCAGGGGGACCGCCTGGATCTTCCCCTGGCGGAGGGCCACCAGCTGGCCGTACTTGCCCTCCAGGGCCAGCTGGGCCGCGTACGCCCCCAGCTGGGTGGCCAGAAGGCGGTCGTAGGGGGACGGGCTGCCACCCCGCTGGATGTGCCCCAGGACCGTCACCCGGGTCTCGATGCCCGTCTTCTCCTCGATGAGCTCGCCCACCACCTGGCCGATGCCGCCCAGGCGGACCTGCTCGTGGCTGTCGGGGACGGTCCGCTGGACCACCCGCTCGCCCTCAGGCGTCAGGGCCCCTTCGGCCACCACCACGATGCTGAACATCCGTCCCCGGGCCCGGCGCTCCAGGATGGTCTGAGCCACCACGTCCGGATCCCAGGGGATCTCGGGGATGAGGATGACGTCGGCGCCGCCGGCGATGCCGGTGTAGAGGGCGATCCAGCCGGCGTACCGGCCCATCACCTCCAGGACCATCACCCGGTGGTGCGATTCGGCAGTGGTGTGGAGCTTGTCCAGCGCATCGGTCGCGGTCTGCACGGCAGTGTCGAAGCCGAAGGTCTGGTCGGTGGAGGGCAGGTCGTTGTCGATGGTCTTGGGCACACAGATGGCCTTCAGCCCCACCCGTTCGGCCAGCCCGCGGGTGACGGCCATGGTGCCGTCGCCCCCGATGGCGATGAGCCCTTCCACCCCCAGCTTCTCCAGGTTGGCCATCACCTGGGCGGACATGTCCTTCCGGACGATGCGCCCGTCCTCCTCCACGGGGAAGGAGGCGGGGTCGTACCGGTTGTCGGTGCCCAGCATGGTGCCGCCCCGGGGAAGGAGCCCCGCGATCTCGTTGGGGCCCAGCACGATGTAGTCGTTCTCCACCGCGCCCCGGTACCCGTTCCGGATCCCGACGACCTCCCAGCCCTGCTGGTTGGCCGTCCGGACCACGGCCCGGATCACCGCGTTGATGCCGGGGCAGTCGCCACCCGCACTGAGAATGGCCAGTCGAGGCATCGCTTTCACCCCACCCCGCTAGAGTCGTGGTACAGTTCTCGGTAACCGCCCAATCTCCTCTGCTCGGTCCGCGGCAGGGCTCCGACCGGGCCGGAACGAACCTTCTGGGACGAGTCGTGAACTGGGGGGATGGCCGTGCGGTCCGTCTGGATTCTGGTGCTGGCTCTGGGGGCCTGGTACCTCTTCGGGAACCGCCTCGTGCTGGCGGTGGCCCCCTTCCTGCTGGCGGCCCTGGCCAGTCCCTTTCTCCATCCCCTGGCAGGCTGGATCCGCCGCGGCCTCCGGCTGCCCCGGTCCCTCGCCGTCCTTGCCAGCCTCCTCTTAGTTCTCCTCCTGCTGGGCGGGCTCCTGGTGGGCGCCACCCTCCTCCTGGCCGCCCAGGTGAGCGACGGGCTGGCGGCCCTTCCCCAGCACCTGGACAGCCTCCGCCGCCACGGGGAGGCCCTCATCGAGCGGATCACCGAGTGGTACGGCCTCCTGCCGCCGGAAGCCCTGGATTTTGCCCGGGAAAACGTCCAGACCCTGGTGGGGGCCCTGGAGGGCGCGCTCCTGGCCGCGGGGCAGGCCGTCTTGGGCATGCTGACCGCGGTGCCGGTCTTCCTGGGCGTGCTGGTGGTGGCGCTCATCGCTACCTATTTTGTCACCCGGGACTGGGAACAGGTGAAGGGGGCGGTCGTCCAGCTCATTCCTCCCCAGAAGCGGGAACTCGTCCGGGGGATGCCCGCCCGCCTCTGGACCGATGCGCTCCGCTACGTGCGGGCTCAGGTGATCCTCATCCTCATCAGCACCTTCATCTCCCTGGTGGGCCTCCTGCTCCTGGGGATCGACCAGTGGCTCATCCTGGGGCTGGTCGGGGGGCTCTTGGATGTGATGCCCCTGGTGGGGCCGGGCTTGCTCTACGTCCCCTGGGCCCTCTACCTGCTCCTCACCGACCGGGTGGGCTTGGGGCTGGGGCTGCTCGCGGTCTACGGCGGGGTGAGCGCCATCCGCCAGCTGGTGGAGCCCCGGGTGGTGGGCGGCTCCATGGGCATCCATCCCCTCCTCACCCTGGGCACCCTCTATGTGGCCACCACCCTCTTCGGGCTGCCTGGGCTTCTGCTGGCCCCCATCATCATCATCCTGGGCAAGGCCGCCTGGGAGTCGGGGCTGATCCCCTGGTTCCGGGAGGCGGCCGCGGGCAGAGACGAACGGCCTGAGGGGTCGGCTCCCTCATGATGATCCCCGAGAGCCACCCCTCGGGATCCCTGCCGGAGCTGGCCCGCCGGCAGGCGGAACCGGCCCGCTGGCGCGAGGCCCTCCACACCACCCTGCTCGCTTGGTACCGGGAGCACGGCCGGGCTCTGCCCTGGCGGGAGACCCGGGATCCCTACCGGATCTGGCTCTCGGAGGTGATGCTCCAGCAGACCCAGGTGGAGCGGGTCATTCC
>PIUA01000021.1 GCA_017577405.1 Bacillota bacterium | reverse complement strand
CCGCCTTCCCCTGATGCGCCAGATACGCCGTGATCGCTGCCGTCAGCGTCGTCTTCCCGTGGTCCACGTGCCCGATGGTCCCCACGTTCACGTGCGGCTTGGTCCGCTCGAACTTCTGCTTCGCCATAGCCATCCCTCCAAGGTTTGGAGGATGCCCCTCGGGCGAGACGGCCAATCATCGGGCGGGCGCTGCACGAAAAAATGGCCTCCAGCATGCTGGAGGCCATGGTCCATCGGTTTGGATTGGAGCCCGCAGGCGGACTTGAACCGCCGACCTCCTCCTTACCATGGAGGCGCTCTACCGACTGAGCTATGCGGGCAGGGGCCGGCGTCGCCGGCCGGTTGGTTGCGGGGGCCGGATTCGAACCGGCAACCTCCGGGTTATGAGCCCGACGAGCTACCGTTGCTCCACCCCGCGTCGCGGTGGCACGGACGGTTGCCTGCTTGGTGGAGGGAGGAGGATTCGAACCTCCGAAGGCAACGCCAGCAGATTTACAGTCTGCCCCCTTTGGCCAGCTCGGGAATCCCTCCGCGTCGGCAACCGCCCGAGCCGCAAGGACGATTATAGCAGGGCCGCGACGGAGCGTCAAGGCCGGCTCCCCTGAGACGGTGAAGGGCCGGACCGACCGGTCCGGCCCTGGAGCCGGCGGCGGGACTCGAACCCGCAATTCCCTTTCGGGCCGTCTCCTTACAAGGGAGCCGCTCTACCAGTTGAGCTACGCCGGCCTGAACTCCATGTTGAATCTTAACGGCCTCTGGCCTCGCCGTCAACGGCTCCGGCCCGGCCCAGCCCTCACGAGCGGCTCTCCATCTCCCGCCGCTCCAAGTACCGCTCCAGCTTCCGCTTCACCCGCTGCAGGGCGTTGTCAATGGACTTGACGTGCCGGGAGAGATCGTCCGCGATCTCCTGGTACGACTTCCCTTCCAGGTAGGACATGAGCACCTGCCACTCCAGCGGGCTAAGGAAGCCGTTCATCTTGCTTTCAATGTCGTTGAACTCCTCCTGGCTGATGACCAGCTCCTCAGGATCGCTGATCCGGCTCCCGGCCAGGACGTCCATGAGGGTCCGGTCCGACTCCTCGTCGTACATCGGCTTGTTCAGCGAGACGTACGAGTTGAGCGGGATGTGCTTCTGCCGGGTGGCCGTCTTGATGGCGGTGATCATCTGACGGGTGATGCACAGCTCCGCAAAGGCCCGGAAGGAGGCCAACTTCTCGGCCCGGAAATCCCGGATCGCCTTGTAAAGGCCAATCATACCCTCTTGAATGATGTCCTCGCGATCGGCCCCGATGAGGAAGTAGGAGCGGGCTTTGGCCCGCACGAAGTTGCGGTACTTGTCGATCAGGTACTCGAGGGCCGCTTCCTCACCCTCCCGCGCGAACTCGACGACTTCCTCGTCGTCCAGTCGCTCGAATAGCTCGTAGAGTTCTCGGCGAGACGCCTCTTTACGGGCGGGAAGGCTCAAAGCAAAATCGCCCCCATAGGAAGATTCATTCAAGTCCAGATGCGCCGCTCGGGAAATGGAGACGGATTCCCTGCGTTGTGGTGGCTTCTCCGGCCCCTTCCAGGGGCCGACCTGCCGTTACGGCCGGTTCTGGGGAACCGGCCGTGCTGGTCTTGGGGAGCCTCTCAACCGGACAAGTCGTCCACGCGGATTATACACTAGGCTCGCGAGAAGCGTCAAGAAAGGCCCTTTCGGCCCATCGGGCCCGTCCCATCCCGTCTCATCACGGCTGGGCGGGGGGCTGGAGGGGCCCGGGCGGCCGCACAATGCGGGGCTCGGGCAGGTAGCGATCCCTGGAGAGTTTCTCAGTTCGCACCACTTGGCCATCCGTCCCGAAGAAGAGCCGCTCTGTCTCCACCACGTACTCGGGGCGGCCGGGGACGACCACTTCCAGCTCGTGCACCGAGAGGCCCGGCGGCAGGTCCCTCACGTCGGTCCCATCCTCCCATTGGAACGGAGGCGGCACCTCTTGGATCAGGCGGGTCCGGACCTCCACCTGCTGGCGGTCGCCGGGGTGGCCCCAGAGGGTGACGATCAGCCGGTCGCCCTCCACCAGGCTCTGGATCAGGACGGGATGGCTCAAGGTATTGCGAAAGCGCAAGTCGATGAGGCGGTCGAGGACGGTGGCATCCCGCCCCAGGGGGAGGTAGGTCACGGGGATGGAGTGGTGGCGCCGCTCCACCACCTCCAGCCCAGCCAAGAGCGCGGCGTTGTAGGTGGTGGACGACAGCTGGCAAACCCCGCCGCCGATCCCGGCCACCAGCCGCCGGCTGACGATGATGGGCGCCGGCAGGAAGCCCCGGGCTTCAGTGCGCAGGCCGACCACGTCGTTAAAGGAGAAGATCTGGCCCGGCTCCACCAGGGTGCCGTCCAAGAGGGAGGCACTCAGCCGGATGTTGGTCGCCCGGTTGACGTCATCGGGATCGAAGCGGGTGGTGAAGGAGCTGAGGCGAGTCCAGGGCGCCAGGGCCTCCAATCGTTCCGCGGTCACCTCAGCCCGGGTGGCGACCACGGGCAGCTGAATCCGGAGGGGCCCGGGACCGGCCCCCAGGCGGCGGAAGGCCGTCTCGACCCGGCGGACCGCCTCGTCCAGGTCCAGCCGCCGGCCGGGCTGGTCGGGGATCACCCGGCCCTGGGCATCGAGCCTGGCGGGGACGGGATCCACCCGGACGGAGCCGGCCACCCGCTCCCGCAGCCAGCTGCGGATCCGCCACGCCTCCAGCGTGACCACGGGGAGGTCGGGGCTCTCAGGCCGGGGCGGCGCGGCGGCCAGGGCCCGGGTGGCCACCCAGTCCACCCGCAGGGCCACATCGGCCCCGGTGAGGCGCCACGTCTGGTCGCTCCCCTCCACCCAGAGGTGGACCTCTCGCCGGGCCAGGGCCTCGTCCAAGGCCTCCAGGCGCGGGGCGGACCAGGGCTCGGGCGCGGCGGTCAGGAACCCAGGGCTGTAGGAGAGCACGATGAGGGCCGCGACCCAGAGGATCGTCACCAGGCCGGCGACCTGGCGGCCAAGCCTTGCCATGGCCCCATCCCCGCCTTTCGCCCCTAGTCTATGCGCCGCCCCTGGCCGGTGGACTGGTGCCTTCCGCCTCCTCCGCCAGGATCCTGCGGCGGAGGACCTCGAAGAGGCAGAGGGCCCCCGCCACCGAGACGTTGAGGGAGCTGACGTGGCCCCGCATGGGAATCCGGATTAGCTCGTCGCACCGCTGGCGCACCAGGGGCCGCAAGCCCGCCCCTTCCGAGCCCACCACCACCACCAGCCGGGGCGGCAGCTCCACCTCCCAGAGGTTCCGGGCTCCAGCGGGATCAAGCCCCATCACCCAGAAGCCCGCCTCCTGGAGCTGGACCAGGGCCCGGGCTAGGTTGACCACCTCCACCCAGGGGAGGTAGCTGGTGGCGCCAGCGGCCACCCGCTCCACCGCCGGGGTCACGGTCGCGCTCCGCCGGGCGGGGACCACCACCCCGTCGGCGCCGGCGGCGTCGGCGCTCCGGATGAGGGCGCCCAGGTTGTGCGGATCCTGCACCTGGTCGCAGGCCAGGAGGAGGGCCTCCTCCCTGGGGGCGAGGGTCTGGAGGAGCTCCCCCAGGCTCCAGGGGGCGGGGGCGGGTCCTTCCGCGATGACGCCCTGGTGGCGGCCCGTCTGGCTGAGCCGGTTCAGATCGTCCGGCGCCACCCACTCGATGGGGACCTGGCGCGCTTCGGCCGCCTGCAGGAGCTCCTCCCAAGTGCGGCCCCGCCGGCCCTCGGCCACGAGAAGGCGGTCGATGGGCCGGCCCGAACGGAGCATCTCCAGCACCGCCTGGCGCCCCTCCACCCGGCTGAGGCGGGCTCGTTCCCGTCGGGGGTTTCGGCCCTTTACCGGCTTGCGTCGCTGAGGATCCACCGCGCGCCCTCCCGGGTATCCTCCACCTGAATGCCCAGGGCTTTCAGCCGGTCCCGGATCTGGTCGGCCAGATCAAAGCGCCGCTCGCTCCGGACCTGCTGGCGCACCTCCAGGATGAGGTCGACCAAGGGAACCAGGAGCTCCCCGTCGTCCGCCCGCGAGTGCAGCGGTTCGTCCAGCCGCAGGCCCAGGATGCCGCCCAGCCGGATGAGGAGCCGGTACGCCCGGTGGAGGGTGGGCTGGGGGCCCGGCTGGGGCGCGGGCTCCGCCTCCGTCAGGTACCGGTTCACCTCCCGGGCCAGCTCGAAGAGGCGGGCCAGGGCCATGGCGGTGTTGAAGTCGTCCTCCATCGCCTCATGGAAGGCGGCTTCCTTCTCCTGAAGGACCCGCTCCAGCGCCTGTTCAGCCG
Organism: Bacillota bacterium; assembly: GCA_017577405.1. GTDB lineage: Bacteria > Bacillota > Limnochordia > Limnochordales > Limnochordaceae > Limnochorda. The sequence continues at coordinate 226,704 of PIUA01000021.1, read as the reverse complement.
GCCCGGCGGCCGCCGCCTCAGAGGAGAGCTGGGGGGCGTCGGGGTGGAGGCGACGAGCCAGGTCGCCCACCGTCCGGTAGAGCCGCTCCAAACCCCGGGCTTGGGCCTCCAGCGCCTCCTCGGTGAAGTCAATGGGCGTCCGGTAATGCTTGGAGAGGAGCAGGGCCCGGACCACCGGCGCGCCCCAGCGGTCGGCCACGTCCCGGAAGAGCCAGAAGTTGCCCAGGGACTTGGACATCTTCTCGCCGTCCACGTTGATGTAGCCGTTGTGCACCCAGTAGGTGACCACCGGGTGCCCCACGGCGCCTTCGCTCTGGGCGATCTCGTTCTCGTGGTGGGGGAAGATCAAGTCAGCCCCGCCCGTGTGGATGTCGAAGCGCTCCCCCAGGTAGGCCATGGACATGGCGGAGCACTCCAGGTGCCAGCCAGGCCGCCCCCGGCCCCAGGGCGACTCCCACCAAGGCTCCCCCGGCTTGGCGGCCTTCCAGAGCACGAAGTCGGCCGGATGGCGCTTGTGGGCCGAGGCCTCCACCCGGGCGCCCGCCTCCAGCTGGCTCACCTCCTGGCGGGAGAGCTGGCCGTAGCGGGGAAACCGTTCGACGGAGAAGTAGACGTCGCCGCCGGCAGCGTAGGCCAGGCCGTTGTCGAAGAGGACCCGGATCAGGTCGATCATGGGGCCCACGTGGTCCCGGGCCCGGGGGAGGACCGTGGGCATCTCGCACCCCAGCCGGAGGAGGTCCTCCAGGTAGGCCCGGGTGTAGCGGTCCACCACCTCGTCCACCGAGACCCCCAGACTCTGGGCCCGCTGGATGATCTTATCATCAATATCGGTCACGTTCTGGACGTGGAGGACCTGGTAGCCCCGGTCCCGCAGGTACCGCTTGATCACGTCAGGCACCACGAAGGCCCGGGCGTTCCCCACATGAAAGTAGTCGTAGACCGTCGGCCCGCAGGAGTACATCTTCACCCGGCCCGGTTCAACGGTCTCCAGAGGCTCCTTCTTCCCGGTGAGCGTGTTGTAGATCTGGATGGGCACCGTCCTGACCTCCCTGTGCTCCGCTTCCATTCTGCATCCCTTTCTCCAGGGCGTCCAAGCGAGCCTCCAAGGCTGCGAGCCGAGCCTCCAGGGCCTGGAGGGCGCTGGCCACCGGATCCGGCAGGCGGGCGTGGTCCAGATCGATGCTGTCCACCCGCCGGCCGTCCTGGACCACCACCCGGCCGGGCACCCCCACCACCGTCGAGTTGGGGGGCACCTCCTGGAGGACCACCGCCCCCGCCCCGATCTTGGCCCCGTCCCCCACCTTGAAGGAGCCCAGCACCTTGGCCCCTGCGGCAATGACCACATTGTTGCCGATGGTCGGGTGCCGCTTCCCTTTCTCCTTGCCCGTCCCGCCCAGGACAACGCCCTGGTAGAGGGTGACATTCTCCCCGATCTCAGCGGTCTCGCCGATGACCACGCCCATGCCGTGATCGATGAAGAGGCCGGGGCCCAGCTTCGCCCCCGGGTGGATCTCAATGCCCGTCAGGAACCGGCCGATGTGGGAGACGACCCGGGCCAAAACGTAGCGCCGGCGGCGGTAGAGCCAGTGGGCGATTCGGTGGATCTGGATGGCGTGGAAGCCCGGATAGGCCAAGATGACCTCCCAGACGCTCTTGACGGCCGGGTCCCGCTCGAAGACCACCTGGATGTCCCGCTTGATCCGTTCAAACATGCCCTTCCCCCTCACAACCCCTGCACCTGGCCCCAAGAAAAAAGCCCGCCTCGCAGCCTGCCTGCAGAGACGGGTCTCCCCGCGGTTCCACTCTGCTTGGCCCGCCCCCAGAACGGGCCCCCTCGTTGCGGACGTCCAGCGTCCTCCGCAGTAACGGGCGGAACCGGCACGCCCTACTGGCCGCGGTGGGCGTTCGGACGGGCAGCTCCGGGAGGCACCGGCACCAGGCGGGCCAGGGCGCTCGCAGCCGGGACGCCCCTCTCTGGAGGCCGGACCTTGGGCCCTTCTCCCTTCATCGCCTTCGATGCATCCTCGCCCCGAGGCCGGCTCCCAGCGGGCCTCGAGGTGGATCCCTCAGAGGTGGATCCATTATAGGAACTGGGCCCAGCAAGCGTCAACCGGACCCTCAGGCCCGTGCCTCCCCGGATCCCAACTCCTCCAGGGCCCGGCGGCACCAGCGCCGGACATCCTCCCGGAGGGGGAGGGTGGCCAGGCGGTCGGGCCCATACCAGTCCAGGTGGTCCGACTCGTGATTGGGCCGGAGGGGACCCAGCCGCACCGGGCGCGCCAGGTAGACCAGGTCGATGTGCTCCCGGCCAGGGCCCGCGGGCTCCACCTGGATTCCGGCCGGGACCACCAGCTGACGGGGCTGCTCCAGGCCGGGAAGCCCCCGGGGCCCCACCAGCTCCACCTCCAGCCCCGTCTCCTCCCGGACCTCCCGGCGGGCCGCCTCATCGGGCAGCTCGTCGGGCTCGATGTGGCCTCCCGGGGGCAGCCACGTCTGGTGCTTCCGGTGCCAGAGGAGGAGCACCCGCCCCTGGTGGACAACGAAGACCGCCACCGTCCAGCGCCGCCGCAACCCCTCACCCTCCTTTGCCGCCTTGGAGCAAGGTCGTTGCTTCGCCGGCCGTTCGGTGATATCCTGGAAGTGCAATCGATCAGGACCTTCGGGGCAGGGTGAGCGCCTCTGGCGCAATTCCCGACCGGTGGTGATGCGGCCACACGCCGCGAGCCCACGAGCCCTGGCATCAGGGTTGACCCGGTGCGAATCCGGGGCCGACGGTAAAGTCCGGATGGGAGAAGGTCCCAGGCGACCGCGCGCGGCCGTCTTGTGCCCCGAGGGTGTTTTCGCCCCCGGGGTTTTTTGTTGGGGTGCGGCAAGGGGGACAGGTTGGGTGGAGACTCGGGAGGCCGCTCCGGATCCTTTCAGCGCCGACGACCACCGGTGGATGGGCCAGGCCCTGGCCTTGGCCCGCCAGGGGATCGGGCACAGCCAGCCCAACCCGGCGGTGGGCGCGGTGGTGGTGCGGGACGGCCAGGTGGTGGGGCAGGGGTTCCACCGCCGGGCCGGGGAGCCCCACGCCGAGGTCCTGGCCCTGAGGGAAGCGGGCGAGGGGGCCCGAGGCGCCACCCTCTACGTCACCCTGGAACCCTGCAGCCACCAGGGGCGGACGCCCCCCTGCACCGAGGCCATCCTGGCCGCCGGGATCCAGCGGGTGGTGGTGGCGGCCCGGGACCCCAACCCCCGGGTCGCCGGTGGAGGCATCGAGCGCCTGCGGCAGGCCGGCATCACCGTGGACGTGGGGCTCAGGGCGGCCGAGAGCGAGGCGATCAACCCCTGGTTTCCCACCTACATCCACCTCGGCCGGCCGTGGGTCCACCTGAAGCTGGCCAGCACCCTGGACGGCCGGCTGGCGGCGCGCACCGGCGACGCGCGCTGGATCACCTCGCCCGCAGCCCGCCAGGAGGTCCACTGGCTCCGTCACAGCTCCGGGGCGGTCATGGTCGGAGCCGGGACCGTCCGGATCGATGATCCGGCCCTCACCGTCCGGGATGTGGAGCCCCCCGGGGGCATCCACCAGCCCTGGCGGGTGGTGGTGAGCCGCCGCCTCCAGCTGCCTCTCCATGCCCAGCTGGTCACCTCCGCGGGGGCGATCCCCACCGTGGTCGCCACGGGTCCCGACGCCTCGCCGGCGACGGAGCGGGAGCTGCTGGCCAGGGGAGTCCAGGTCTGGCGGCTTCCGCCCGATCCTGCCAGCCCTGGGACCGGCCTGGATCTGCAGGCCCTCCTCCGCCGGTTGGGTGAGGCGGAGATCGCCTCGGTCCTGGTGGAGGGGGGGTCCCGGCTGGCCGCGGCCCTCCTGGAGCAAGGCCTGGTCGACTGGGTGAGCTGGTATGTGGCTCCCCGCATCCTCGGCGATCCGGGAGGGGTGCCCGCGGTGGCGGGCCACCCCAAGGACCGGCTGGCCGAGGGGTGGCGCCTGGAGCCCGGGCGCGTTCGGCGTGTGGGGAGCGATGTGGTCTTTGAAGGGGTTCCTGTCCGGGCGGCGGAGGCGTCGCCCGCGGCATCGTGAGGGAGGGGGAGACTGATGTTTACTGGCATCGTGGAGGAGATGGGCCAGGTCCAGGCCGTCGAGCGCCGGGAGGGGCTGACCCGTTTGGTCATCCAGGCCGAGAAGGTGATGGACGACCTGGAGATCGGCTCCAGCATCGCCGTCAACGGCACGTGCCTCACGGTGGTGGAGCGGGATGCGGCCACCTTCACCGTCGAGTGTGCGCCTGAAACCCTGGCTCGGACCAACCTGGGGGATTTGGCGCCGGGCCACCCCGTCAACTTGGAGCGGGCCCTGCAGATGAACGGCCGCCTGGACGGGCACATGGTGTTGGGCCACGTGGACGGCACGGCCCAGGTGGTGGAGGTGCTGCCCGAGGGGGAGAGCCACCGGATGTGGCTCCTGCCCGACCAGAGCCTGACCAAGTACATGCCCTACAAGGGCTCCGTCGCCCTGGACGGCGTCAGCATGACCATCGCGGCGCGGCGCCAGGTCGGCGACCAAATCCAGGTGGCCGTCATGATCATCCCCCACACATGGGAGGTGACCACCCTCGGCCGCCGGCAGCCGGGTGACCGGATCAACGTTGAGGTGGATGCGCTCGCCCGGTACATGGAGACCCTGCTCCAAGCCGGCGCGGTGCCGGGTCAGGAGGTGACCCCCTAATGGACCCCAAGACCGCTCTGGAACGGGTGGAGAAGGCCCTGGAGGCCCTTCGGGCGGGCCGGATGATCATCGTCGTGGACGATGAAGACCGGGAGAACGAAGGCGACCTGGTGATGGCCGCGGAGAAGGCGACACCGGAGGCCATCAACTTCATGACCCGGTACGGCCGGGGGTTGGTCTGCGTGCCCATGACCGCGGAGCGGGCGGCCGAGCTCCAGCTGCCCTTGATGGTCGACCAGGGGGAGGAATCGATGGGGACCGCCTTCACCGTCTCCGTCGACGCCCGGGGGGTGCGCACCGGCATCTCCGCGGCGGAACGGGCCCGGACCGTCCAGCTCCTGGCCGACCCGGCCACCCGGCCGGAGGATCTCATCCGGCCCGGCCACATCTTCCCCTTGAAGGCGAAGGCGGGCGGGGTCCTGCGCCGGGCGGGGCACACCGAGGCGGCGGTGGACCTCATGCGCTTGGCCGGTCTCCAGCCCGTGGGGGTCATCTGCGAGATCATGAACCCCGACGGCACCATGGCCCGGCGTCCCGAGCTGGAGGTTTTCGCCCAGGAGCACGGGCTGGTCCTGCTCTCGGTCCGGGATGTGATCCGGTACCGGATGCACCATGAGCAGGTGGTCCGGCCGGTGGCCGAGACCCGCCTGCCCACCGAGCACGGCACCTTCCGCCTGGTGGGCTACGAGGCCATCGCTCCCGGGGAACACCACGTCGCCCTGGTCAAGGGTGAGGTGGACGACGGCGAGCCCGTCCTGGTCCGGGTCCACTCCGAGTGCCTCACGGGCGAGGTGTTCGGGAGCTTCCGGTGCGACTGCGGGCCCCAGCTGGAAGCGGCCCTCCAGCACATCGAGTGGGAGGGCCGGGGCGTCCTCATCTACATGCGCCAGGAAGGCCGGGGCATCGGCCTTCTCAACAAGATCCGGGCCTACGCCCTCCAGGATCAGGGGCTGGATACGGTGGAGGCCAACCACGCCCTGGGTTTCCCCGCCGATCTCCGGGAGTACGGCATCAGCGCCCAGATCCTCAAGGACCTGGGTGTCCGGTCGGTCCGCCTCATGACCAACAACCCCGACAAGGTCCGGAGCCTGGAAGGCTACGGGATTGAGGTGGTGGAGCGGGTGCCGCTGGAGATCGGGGCCAACCCCAGCAACCGTCGCTACCTGGAGACCAAACGGACCAAGATGGGCCATTGGCTGGAAGAGGCTCTCGCAGAAAGGGTGACCCAAGGATGAGGCCCGCACCCGTGGAAGCTTCCCTCGACGGACGTCAGCTCCGGATCGGCGTGATCGCCTCCCGGTTCAACAGCCTGGTGACCGACCGGCTCCTGGACGGAGCCCTGGCAGAGCTGAGCCGGCTGGGGGTACCGGCTGAAGGGATCCAGGTAGCCCGGGTGCCGGGCGCCTTTGAGCTGCCGGTCGCCGCCCTGGCCCTCGCCCGCTCGGGCCAGGTGGACGCGGTGGTCTGCCTGGGGGTGGTGATCCGGGGCGAGACCGCGCACTTCGAGTACGTGGCCCAGGAGGCCATTCGGGGCATCCAGGAAGTGGCCCTCACCACGGGGATTCCCTGCACCCTGGGCGTGCTGACCACCGAGAACCTGGAGCAGGCCCTGGACCGGGCCGGCGGCAAGGCGGGCAACAAGGGGGCCGAGGCGGCCCAGGCCGCGGTGGAGATGGCCAACCTCCTCCGCCGGTGGCAGGCACCCCCCGCCTGACGGCCCGGACCCGCCCCTGCTACCCCACCACCCGGGGAGCGCAGATGGCCACACAGAAGGCTGCGATCCCTTCGGCCCGCCCCAGGGCGCCCAGACCCTCGGGGCGGGTCGCTTTCACATTGACCTCCGCCTGGGCCCCCAAGACCTCCCTCAGCTTGGCGACCATGGCGGGCACGTAGGGGGCCAGACGGGGTTCCTGGGCCAGGATGGTGGCATCCACCGCCACCACCTGAAGCCCCGCCTCGTCCACCGCCTCCACCACCCGCCGGAGGAGGCCCAGGCTGTAGGCCCCGGCAAAGGCCGGATCATCGTCAGGAAAGTGGCCCCCCAAGTCCCCCAGGCCGGCCGCGCCCAGGAGCGCGTCGGCGATGGCATGGGAGAGGGCGTCTCCATCCGAGTGGCCTACCAAGCCCCGCTCCCAGGGGATGGTCACCCCGCCCAGGATCAAGGGCCGCCCGGGCGCCAGCCGGTGGACATCAAAGCCAAAGCCGGCTCGGAGGCCCCAGGCCGGGGGCACGGCCGTCGCCAGCCCTTCCGGGCGCTGGAGCCAAGCCTCGGCCCGGACCAAGTCGTCGGGTGTGGTCACCTTCAGGTTCGCCGGGTGGCCGGGGACCACGCGGACGGGACGGCCTAGGCGCTCCACCAGCGCGGCGTCGTCCGTTCCCGACGCCCCGTCGGCCAGGGCCTGGCGGTGGGCCTGGAGGAGGAGATCTCGCCGGAAGGCCTGAGGCGTCTGAATGGTCCACAGGCCCTCCCGGTCCACCGTCTCCACCACCAGCCCTGTCCCATCGACCCGCTTGACCGTCTCATGGACCGGAAGGCCGCACGCGGCCGCCCCCTCCCGGAGGGCGGCGGCCAGCACCCGCTCCACCAGCTCCGGGGCCACCAGGGGACGGGCGCCGTCGTGGACCACCACCCACTCGACTGATTCAGGCAGGGCCTCCAGCAGGCGCCGAACCGACTCCTGGCGGCTCGCCCCGCCTTCCACCACATGCACCGGGTTCAGGCCCCAGGCGGCCAGGGTGGCCTCCAGGGCCGCCGTCTCCCCTGGCGGCGCCGCCACCCAGAGGGCCTCGACGGCCGGCGAGCGCTGCAGGGCCTCTAATGTCCATTGGAGGACGGGCCGGCCGGCCAGGGGGAGGAAAAGCTTTCTGGGCGCCGGGGCTTCCCCGCCCCGCGCGCGCAGCGCCCGCCGCATCCGCTCCCCGCGGCCTGCGGCGGGCACCAAGGCGACAACCCTCATCGGGGTCCCTCCTCTGGAGCTGGTGCCGCGGCTACAGGGCCTTCTCCAGCGGCTTGGGCCGGGCGAAGATCATCCGCCCCGCCGAGGTCTGGAGCACGCTGGTGACCAGGACCTCGATGGACTGGCCGATGTGCTTGCGGCCGCCATCGACAACGATCATGGTCCCGTCGTCCAAGTACCCCACACCCTGGCCCTGTTCCTTGCCGTCGCGGATGACGTGGACCACCATCTCCTCGCCCGGGAGGACCACCGGCTTGAGGGCATTGGCCAGATCGTTCACGTTGAGGACCGGAACCCCTTGGAGCTCGGCCACCTTGTTGAGGTTGAAATCATTGGTGACGATCTTGGCCTGCATGGTTTTGGCCAGGCGGATCAGTTTGGAGTCGACCTCGGTCAGGTCGGGGAAGTCCCGCTCCACCACCTCGACCATGGCCGGCGCGATCTCCTGCAGCCGCTGGAGCACATCCAGCCCCCGCCGTCCCCGATTCCGCTTGAGGACGTCGGAGCTGTCCGCGATGTGCTGGAGCTCCTCCAGCACGAACCGGGGCACCACCAGCGGGCCCTCGAGGAAGCCGGTGGCGCAGATGTCGGCGATCCGCCCATCGATGATGACGCTGGTGTCCAGGATCTTCCGAGTGCCCGAGCGGAACCGCCGGGCGCGGCCCCGCTCCGTCCCGGCGGGGAGGCGGAAGAACTGGACCAGCTCCTCCCGCTTCTTGACGCCCACCGTCCAACCGGTGTAGCCGAGGATGGCGGTGATGGCCAGGGGCAGGTAGGGCCCCACCAAGGGGATCTGATCGGGGAGGGGCAAGGTGATGAGGAGCGCAAGAATAAGACCAATGAGAAGACCCACCGCGCCCGCCAGGAGGTCAGCGGTGGGAATCCCTTGCACCGTTCCCGAAATCCAGCGGCTCCCCGCCTGGATCCCCCGGACGAGCCAGGGACCCAGGAGGTAGCCCACCATGCCGAGCAAGAGTGATCCGATGAGGAGGAGACGCCATGGTTCGCCGGTCAGGCCGAAGAGGGCCGGGTGGGCGATGATGGCGTTGGTCGCCTGATAACCGGCGATGAGGCCAGTGACCGCCAGAAGGATCCGGGCGACCCTTTCGACGGACACTCCCCCCACCCCCTTCCACGTCCTTGATCGATGGTAGGGTGCACAGTTCTTGGAATCCTATCCAGCCTGAACCCCGAGGCAGGAACAAGCAGCGCGACGTGGCCTGGGCGCTGCGGAAGGACGTTCACGCAAAAAGCTCGGCAAGACGGTGCTCGACCTGGTCGGGGGTGGTGTCCTGGGCCAGGACCAGCTCGCTCACCAAGATCTGCCGGGCCGTATCCAACATCTTCCGCTCACCGGTGGAGAGCCCCTTCTCCCGGTCGCGGATGGCGAGGTTGCGGACCACCTCGGCCACCTCGAAGATGTTTCCCGACTTGATCTTTTCCATGTTGGCACGAAAGCGACGATTCCAATTGCTCGACATCTCGGTCTCTTCGCCCTGGAGGATCTCGAAGACCTTCTTGATGCCCTCTTCGTCGATCACCTCACGCAAGCCAATCTCCTCGGCGTTGGCAATGGGGATCATCACCTTCATATCCCCGATGGGCAGGCGCATCACGTAGTACTTCTGTCGTTCCCCCAGGACCTCCCGTTCCTCGATGGCCTCAATGACCCCAGCACCGTGCATGGGGTAGACCACCTTGGCACCAATCTCAAAAGTCTGTCCCAACGAGCTCCCATCTCCTTATTGGCCCATCCCGAAGAAGGACCGTACAGTGATTATTCTACCCTTCCTGCGTCCCGCTGTCAATTTGGGCGGCCGCCCCTGGGCCGCGCCCGCCCAGCGCGCCCGGCCTCCGCCGCCAGGGGCTCGCTTGACACCCTCGCTGGCCCATCCCTATAATGGGGCCGTACCTCAGCCCCCCAAGGAGCGTGATCTCGTGGCCACCCCCCCGAGCAGCCAGGCCCCCGGCGACGCGCCGTCACGTTCCGTGGACCTCGCCCACTTCCAGCAGTCCGTCAACCGTCAGCTGATCCGCCACCGAAGCGTTCTGGACCTGGCCACCAAGCTGCAGGAGTCCCAGGCCCGCCTCCAGCGGGCGGTGGCCAAGGCCATCACCCAGTGCGGCTGCATCGAGGTGCACGCGCGCAAGCAGACCTTCCCCACCGACGGAACCCTGGAGGATGCCTTGAAGGCTGTGGAATCCCACGTGACCGGAGCCTTGTGCGAGCAGTGCCGGGAAATCGTGGAGACCGAGATGGGCCAGCACCTCTTTTACCTGACGGCTTTGGCCCAGATTCTGGGACTCCAGGTTCAGGACGTCATCGACCAGGAACAACGGCACATGGACCTGCTCGGTCCCTACGGGCTCCGCTAGCCTTCTGAGCCCCTACCTCTTCTGCCCCTTCCCCGCCGCGGGCTGGCTCGTGCCGTCCAGCCCGGTCCTGCCAGCGGCCTCCAGGCTCCAACGCTCTTCAGGCTACAGGTGTCGGTCGAGAAGGACCTGCTCCCGGAGGCGGTTCAGGCCTTGCTTGATGGCCCGCGCCCGGACCTCGCCGATCCCTTCCACATCGTCCAGCTCTTCGATGGACGCGTTCAAGATGCTCGGCAGGGTTTGGAAGACGCTGACCAGGTTCTCGATGACGGGCATGGGGACCCGGGGGATCTTCCGGACCACCCGGTAACCCCGGGGGGTGACGGGCTGATCGAGGGAGGCGGCTCCGGAGGTGCCGTAGCCCAGGAGCCGGGCCATCAGGCTGTGGTCCAGCAGCTCATCGGCGTCCAGGTTCAGCATGGCCTCCCAGACCTTGGCCGCCTCTTCCGCATCCCCCGACTTCACCAAGTAGTCCCGCACAATCATGGGCCCTTCGTCTTTGGCATCCACCATCAGCTCTTCCAGCTGCATCTTGACCAGGCGACCTTCGGTCCCCAGCTCGGCCACGTACCGTTCGATCTCCCGGCCGATCCGGGCCACCATCTGGGCCCGCTGGATGCACGTGGTCACGTCGTAGAGGGTGGCCAAGTCCTCGAACTCCACCGCACTCAGGTTGTTGAGGGCTTGATCGAGAACGGAGCGGTACTTGTCGAGGGTGGCGAGGGCTTGGTTGGCCTTGGCCAGCAGGACGCCGATGTCCCGCACCACGTACTTGAGATCGCCTTTGTAGAGGGTGATGACGCTCCGGCGCTGGGAGATGGCGATCACCAAGGCACCGGTCTGGCGGGCGACCCGCTCCGCCGTCCGGTGCCGGGTCCCCGTCTCAAATGAGGGGATCATGGGGTCGGGGACCAGCTGGGTGTTGGCGTACAGGATGCGGCGGGCGTCACCGGAGAGGACGATGGCTCCGTCCATCTTGGCCAGCTCGTACAGGGCCGAAGGATGCAGGGGCGCATCAATGCGGAAGCCCCCGTTGACCAGGGAGAGGACCTCATCGCTGTCCGCCAGGACCAGCAAGGCACCCGTCCGCGCCCGCAGGATGTGTTCCAGCGCCTCGTGCAGTTCGGTGCCCGGAGCCACCATGCGGAGAACCTGGAGCAGCTGGTCGTCCCCCCGGGCCTTTCCATCGGCCGCCGCCAAGAGACTCCCCCCGTTCGTTCCCTCAGTGCGATTATAGCATCGGCCATTTCCGGCGACTAGTGGAGCCCAGGCCCTCCGGAAGCCCAGGCCATCGGGGCCCAGGATGCCCAAAAGGCGGAGCCCGGCGTTCTGGCGCCGGGCTCCCCTCGGTCACGGCTCGACGGGAGCGGCCACCTCCTTCTTCCTGAAGCGCATGCTCCCGTCGACCGCGTCCACCACGATCACATCGCCCTCATGGAAGGCACCCCGGAGCATCTCGTCGGAGAGGGGGTTCTCCACCAGCCGCTGGATGGCCCGCCGCAGCGGCCGGGCGCCGTAATCGGGCTCGAACCCCTCCTTGGTGATGAGCTCCTTGGCCGCCTCGGTGAACTCGATCTCGAAGCCCCGCTCCCGCAGCTGGGCCTTCACGTCCCGGAGCATGATCTCCACGATGGCGTTCAGCTGCTCCTGGTTAAGCGCGTGGAAGACGATCACCTCATCGATCCGGTTGAGGAACTCGGGCCGGAAGGTCCGCTTCAACTCGTCCATGACCGTCTTCCGCATCACCTCGTAGCTCTCCCGCTCATCCTTCTGAACGGTGAAGCCGATGCCGCTCCCCCGCTGGATCTCATGGGCGCCCACGTTGGACGTCATGATGAGCAGGGTGTTGCGGAAGTCGACGGTCCGGCCCTTGCTGTCCGTCAGACGGCCGTCTTCCAGCACCTGGAGCAGGATGTTGAAGACCTCGGGGTGGGCCTTCTCGATCTCATCGAGGAGGACCACCGAGTAGGGCCGCCGGCGCACCCGCTCGGTCAGCTGGCCGCCCTCCTCATAGCCCACATAGCCCGGCGGCGCGCCGATTAGCCGGGAGACGGTGTGCCGCTCCATGTACTCGGACATGTCGATGCGGATCATGGCGTCCTCGTCGCCGAAGAGGGCCTCGGCCAAGGCCCGAGCCAGCTCCGTCTTGCCCACACCCGTCGGCCCCAGGAAGATGAAGGAACCGATGGGCCGGCGGGGGTCCTTCAAGCCGGCAAAGGCCCGCCGGATCGCCCGGGAGACGGCGCCGATGGCCTCCTCCTGGCCGATGACCCGCTGGCGGAGGATCGCCTCCAGGTGGAGGAGCCGCTCCGTCTCCGCCTGCTGGAGCTTGTTGACGGGAATCCCCGTCCAAGCCGAGACCACCTCGGCGATGTCCTCCGCGTCCACCGTGGCCTCGGTGCGGGAGCGGTCGTTCTTCCACTGGGCCCGCTTCCGCTCCAGCTCCTCCCGCATCTTCTGCTCCTTGTCCCGGAGGCTGGCCGCCTTCTCGAACTCCTCGTTCTTGATGGCCGCCTCCTTCTCCACCCGGGTCTCCTCGATCTCTTCCTCCAGCTGCTTCAGCTCGGGCGGCTGGATCAGCCCCTGGAGGCGGACCTTGGACGCGGCCTCGTCGATCAGGTCGATGGCCTTGTCGGGCAGGAACCGGTCGCTCACGTACCGGTCCGAGAGCCTGGCCGCCGCCTGCAGGGCTTCGTCGGTGATCTTCACCCGGTGGTGCGCCTCGTACCGGTCCCGCAAGCCCTCGAGGATGGCGATGGTCTCCTCCACCGTGGGCTCCTCCACCATCACCGGTTGGAACCGGCGCTCCAGCGCCGGGTCCTTCTCCACGTGCTTCCGGTACTCATCCAAGGTGGTGGCGCCGATCGCCTGCAGTTCACCCCGGGCCAGGGCGGGCTTGAGGATGTTGGAAGCGTCGATGGCGCCCTCGGCCGCCCCCGCCCCGATGATGGTGTGCATTTCGTCGATGAAGAGGATGACATCCCCCGAGGTGCGGATCTCGTCCATCACCTTCTTGAGGCGCTCCTCGAACTCACCCCGGAACTTGGACCCGGCCACCAAAGCGCCCAAATCGAGGGTAACGACCCGCTTCCCCAACAGGGTCTCGGGCACATCGCCGTTGACGATCATCTGGGCCAGCCCTTCCGCGATGGCCGTCTTGCCCACGCCCGGCTCGCCAATGAGGACCGGGTTGTTCTTGGTCCGGCGGGAGAGGACCTGGATCACCCGCTGGATCTCCTTCTCCCGGCCGATGACCGGATCCAGCTTCCCTTCCCGGGCCAGCTCGGTCAGATCCCGGCCGTACTGGTCCAAGGTCGGGGTCTTGCGGGAGCGGGCCGACTTGCCCGGGCCGCCGCTGCCCCCGCCGCCCAGGAGCTCCACCACCTGCTTGCGCACACCCTCCAGGTCGGCGCCCATGTTCCGCAGGACCTGGGCAGCCACCCCTTCCCCTTCCCGGATGAGCCCTAGGAGGATGTGCTCGGTGCCGATGTAGGTGTGGCCCAGCTGGCGGGCCTCATCGAAGGCCAGCTCGAGCACCCGCTTGGCCCGGGGGGTGAAGCCGATCTGGCCCGTCGGTGGGCTCTCACCCCGGCCGATCACCTTCTCCACCTCAGCCCGGACCCCGTTGAGGCTGATGCCCAGTTGCTGGAGAGCTCGGGCGGCAACCCCTTCACCTTCGGCGACGAGACCGAGGAGGATGTGCTCCGTGCCGACCACGTTGTGGCCCAGCCGCCGCGCCTCCTCTTGCGAGAGCACGACCACCTTCTGCGCCCGTTCGGTGAACCGTCCAAACATCCTGGAAGCACCTTCCTTCACACGCTCTCCCTTGATATTCTAACGCTGAACCTTGAACCGTTCCCGGATCAAGGTCGCCCGCTGGAGATCCCGTTCCGACGCCGACAGCTCCCGGCCCACCAAGCGCTGCAGGTGCGCCGGACGAATGCGGACCATAAGCTCCTGCAGGATGGTCTCAGGGATGCCGCTGATCAGTCCCAGATCAATCCCCAGCCGCACATCGGACAGGAGGCGGAGGGCCTCCTTGGTCGAAAGGGACCGGGCGTGGGTGACGATGCCGAAGGAGCGGTAGATGGCATCCTCCAGCTCGATGCGCTGGCGGTTAAGAAGCGCCTCCCGAGCCTGCCGCTCCTGCTGGATCACCTGGCGGGCGACGGTGGCCAAGTGGGTGGTGATCTCCTCCTCCGAGCGCCCCAGGCTCACCTGGTTCGAGAGCTGGAAGAGGTTTCCCCAGGCCTCGGTCCCCTCGCCGTAGATCCCCCGCACGGTCAGGCCCAGCTGGGCCACCGCGCTGATCAACGCCCGGATCTGGCCGGCCCGGGCCAGGGCCGGCAGGTGGAGCATCACCGACGCCCGCAGGCCCGTGCCCACATTGGTGGGCCACGCCGTCAAGTACCCGACCGCGTCGGAGAAAGCGTAGACCAGCCGAGCATCCAGGGCATCGTCCACTTGGTTGGCCATCTCCCAGGCCTCCTGGGGTTGGAACCCGGGCAGGAGGACCTGAATCCGGAGATGGTCCTCCTCGTTGACCATGATGCTGACCCGCTCGTCATCCCGCAGGGCCACGCCGTGCCCGGCCCCCGTCTGGGCGTGCTGCGGGCTGATCAGGTGGCGCTCGACCAGCAACTGCTTCGTTAGGGGGGACAGGGCGTCCATGGTGAAGAAGTGGAGCCGGCCCAATCTCGGCGTCCGCCCGTCCCCCTGGGCGGCGTGGGTGATCGCCTCCCGGACTTGGTCCACCACCTGCCCCAGCTGGGTCCGGGTGGCCACCCCCGGGAAGGGAATCTCGTGCAGGTTTCGCGCCAGGCGAACCCGGGTTCCCACCACGATATCGTTGGCCGGGGCGTCGCCCACCATCCACTGGGCCACCGGATGCTTGAGGATCTCATCGAGTGCCATGGCCTCTCCCCCTTGGACGCGGCGGCCGTCACGAGGCGCCCAGCTGCTCCTCCAGGGCCCGGATCCGGTCCCGGAGCACCGCCGCCTCCTCGTACGCCTCCCGCTGGATGGCCGCGTTCAGCTGCTCCCGCAGCTGCTTCAGATCCCGGCGGAGGAGGACCGTCTCGTTCCCCCGGCTCGGCACCTTGCCCCGGTGCCGGGTGGCGCCGTGGATCCGCTGGAGCGCCGGCAGGAGCTGCCGGTGGAACTGCTGGTAGCAGTGGCTGCACCCCAGGTGGCCCAGCCGGCGGAAGTCATCCAGGCTCAGCCCGCAGCGCTGGCACCGTTCCACCCGCTCGACGCCTGCCAACCCTCCCGAGGCGCCGGGCCCGAAGAGGGTCTCGGGGTCGAAGAGCCCCTTGAGGAACGATTGGAGCCCGAAGGGGGCGACCCCCTCACTCTCGCTCCGCTTCTGGGCGCAGCGCTCGCACAGGTGGGCCTCACTCCGCTCCCCGTTGACCACATGGGTGATGTGGACCGTCGCTTCCCGCTCATGGCAGTCTTCACACAGCATGACCCCACCCCCTCCGCCAGAGCTGCCCAGGGCTCCCTGAGCCTGACCCCTACTGGAGCAAGACCATGAGGATGGACCGCAGGACCCGGGCCCGAACCCGGTCCGCCATCCGTCCTTCCAGGTCTCCAGTAGCTTGGTCCAAGGCAGTCCGGACCAGGACCCCTTGCCGGGGCTCCAACCACCCGTCAGCCTCCAGGACCCGGACCAGCTCCTCCGCGTACTCGGCCTCCACCTCGGAGCCGATGGCCCTCCAGGGCGGCCAGGCCTTGATGGGCTCGGATCCCTCCTGCCACGGCCCCAGCCAGGTGATCCGGATGTAGCCCCCGCCGCCCCGGCGGCTCTCCACCCGGTACCCCCGTTCGGGGGTGAACCGGGTCTCCAGGACGTAGTTGATCTGAGAGGGCACACAGGCGAACAGACGGGCCAGTTCACGGCGCTGGATCTCGATGATGCCGTTGGAAGCTGCCAGCAGCCGCTTCAGGTGTGCCTCGATTTGTTCTGCCAGCGTTGCCATCTCCGACCCCCGTACTGACCTTTCCTGACCTTCCATGCCTATTATAGCACGGGCCCGGCCCGGTCAAGCCCCCATATGGAAAAAAGCCCGGGCGGCCACCGCCCGGGCCCATGAAGGCTGGCCTTCAGCGCTTCCGACTGGTGGAGTGCCCCGCAAAGAGACGGGCTTCGGGGTCGACGAAGATCTTGGCGTTGTTGACCGCCGTCGCCGCTTCACCGAACCCGGTGGCAATCAGCTTCACCTTGCCGGGGTACGAGACCAGATCGCCGGCCGCGAAGATCCCCGGGATGGAGGTGGCCATCCGGGTGTCGACGACGATGCCCTGGTCGTCCATCGCCAGGCCCCACGTCCGGATGGGGCCCAGGTCCATCTCGAAGCCGATACTGACCACCACGTGGTCCAGCTCCAGCTCCTCTTCCTCGTCCGTCTGGTTGTGGAAGATGGTGGCCCCGGTCACTCGGCCGTCCCCGTGGAGCGCCCGGAGCTCATAGGGCGTCATCACCCGGACCCGCGACGCCTTCAGGCGCTTCACGCTGCTCTCATGGGCCCGGAAGCCGTGCCGGCGGTGGATCAAGACCACCTCCCGGGCCACGGGCTCCAACATGAGGGCCCAGTCGACGGCCGAATCGCCCCCGCCGACGACCAGAACCCGAGCCCCCTGGTAGCTCTCGAGGGAGTCCACCTGGTAGGCCAGTCCCCGCCCTTCCAGCGCCTCAGCGCCGGGCACCCGGAGCTTCCGCGGGGTCATGGCCCCGACGCCTGCGGCCACCAGCACCGACCGGGAGAAGTGGACCCCCTTGGTGGTCTCCAGGCGGAAGACGCCGTCCGCCTCCTGGGTGATGTGGAGCACCTCTTCCCCCAAGCAGACGGTGGGGTTCCGCTGGAGGGCCTGCTCCACCAGCCGGGCCACCAGGTCCTTGGCGAGCACCTCCGGGAAGCCGGCCACGTCATAGATGGTCTTCTCCGGATAGAGCGCGGCGGGCTGGCCCCCCAACTGGTTCAAACTTTCGATGATCTTGCAGGACATATCCCGCTCGCCCGCGTAGTAGGCCGCGAAGAGCCCGGTGGGGCCGCCGCCGATGATGGTAATGTCGTACACCCGCTCGTCCGTCCCCGATCCCCCATCCCCGAGGGAGCGCTCCAGTCTGTCCAAGACGTTTGTCACCCCGCTGAGGCCATCTGCCCAGCCTGCCGGCTGGACGGCGCGGATTCGACGGGCTCGCCGATGCCACGCGCTCGCTCATTATAACAAAGTCGATTCCGGGTTCCAATCGTCAGCCTTGGGCCACCTCGGCCCGGCGCCGGCGGCGCCAGGCGAGCCGGGCGACCAGGTGGCCCACCTCGTAGAGGACCACCATGGGGATGGCCAGGAGCAGCTGGGAGAAGGGATCGGTTCCCGGTGTCAGGAAGGCGGCCAGGATGAAGACCAGCAGGATAGCGTACCGCCGGTTGTGGGCGAGGAAACCGGGGCTGAGGAGGCCGACCCGGGCCATGAAGTAGACGATCACCGGGAACTGGAAGAGGAACCCGAAGGGCAGGGTCAGGTACAGGACAAAGTTGACGAAGCTGCTGGTGGAGATCATCGCCTCCAGCTCCGGGCTGGCAAAGCTCAAGAAAAAGGCAAGGGTGGTGGGCAGGACCAGGAAGAAGGCGAAGGCCGCCCCACCGGCAAAGAGGAGGCTGGCCAGGGGGACCACCCAGTAGATCATCCGGGAGCCGCCCCGGGCCCGGTCCCGGACCAGCTGCCAGATCTGCCAGAGGAAGACGGGGTAGGTGCCGATGGCGGCCAGCCCCAGGGCCAGCTTGAACTGGCTGACCAGGGCCTCAGCCGGCGAGAGGAAGACCAGCGAGCTGAGGCGGGGCTGGACGGCCAGCAGCTCCTCAAGGAAGCGTTCCCCCGCGAAGAAGGCGACCATGACCAGGGTGAGGAAGGTGCCCACGATGATGAGCAGCCGCCGCCGGGCCCGGGCCATGAACCGCTCCAGGGCGGCCAGGGCCGCCTGAAGCTCCCCACCGCCCCCGCTCCGATCCTGGCTCTCGTGCTGTTCCTGCTCCAGCTCCGTCACCGCTCGCGCCTCCCACCCGCAACCAGTTCATCGATGGCCTCCAAGACCCGCTCCACCTCGTCCTCGGTATTGAAGAGGTGGACGGAGAGCCGGACCGCCTCGGGCCGGGGCACCCACCGCCCCACCACCCGATACCGCTCGGTCAGGAGCCGGGCCGCCTCCGGGGCGGGCACGCCCCGGAGCTTAAAGGTGACCAGCCCCGCGGAGCGGTCGGCCTCCAGGGGCGTGATCAGCTCCACCCCGGGTCGGGCGGCCAACCCCTCCTTCAGCCGGGTCGCCAGGGAGGCGACCCGCTCCCAAACGGCCGTCGCCCCCACCTGGTCCAGGATGGCCACCGACGCCCGCAGCCCCTCGAAGAGGGGCAGGCTCATGGTGGCCAGCTCGTACCGCCGGGCCGACGGCTTGAGCCGGTAGGCCAGGGGATGGGCGGGACCGTCGCCGTGGTCCACCGACGCCCAGGCGAGGCTGGTGGGGGCCACCCATTCCTGGGCCCGGGGGGTGATGGCCAGCACCCCCGTCCCTTCCGGGCCGAGGAGCCACTTCTGGCCGGGCACGGCATAGGCGTCCGCGCCCAGGGCCTCCAGATTGACGGGAAGAACGCCCGCCGACTGGGCGCCGTCCACCAGGAGGAGGGCCCCGTGCTGTTGGACCATCTCGGCCGCGGCCTCCACCGGCAGCCGGGCGCCGGTGCTGTAGGAGACGTGGCTCATGCAGACCAGACGGGTCCGGGGCGTGAGGGCCTCCCGCAGCTCATCGACCGTCAGGCACACCCCGTCCCGGGGCCGGAGCAGCCGGACCCGCACCCCCGCCCGGTCCCGCAGGTAGGCGAAGGGGAGGATCCCCGAGGCGTGCTCCAGCTCGGAGGTGATCACCTCATCGCCCGGTCGCCAGGGCAGGCCGGCCACCACCTTGGCGATCCCGTCGCTGGTGCTCTGGGTCAAGCTGAGCCGCTCCGGGCTGGTG
Source organism: Bacillota bacterium (assembly GCA_017577405.1). Classification (GTDB taxonomy): domain Bacteria; phylum Bacillota; class Limnochordia; order Limnochordales; family Limnochordaceae; genus Limnochorda. Next base: position 207,653 of record PIUA01000021.1, on the reverse strand, counting down.
CCCAGGAACCGGGCCAACTCCTGCCGGATCGTCTCCAGCCGGGCTTCGCCAGCCCGCACCGTCGCCTCCCGGCCCGGGCCGGCCTCGCTCATGGCCCGGGCGGCTTGGGCTTCCGCCTCCAAGGCAGGCTCCGGCACCGGGCCTGAGGTGCCCGTGTTCATGTAGATCCACTGCCGGGTGACCGGCAGCTGACGGCGCAGGGCCTCCACCCACTGGGCCATGATCGTCCTCCCCCCTCCAGCCTTCTGGTTCTGGTGGGAGCGGCCGCCGCGTAGGATGACGCACACCGCCCACTCCAGCCCGGGAGGCGAGAACCGGTGCCCAGGCTCCGCCCCATTCTGGTCATCCCCGGATGGACCCTGCTCCTGCTCCTGGGGACCCTCGGGGCGGCCGGACTCTTCCTCATCGACGCCGGCGCCCTTCCCCCGCCGGAGCCCCGCCCGGTCCCCTTCCGGGTCCTCATTGACCCAGGCCACGGCGGCATCGACTCGGGCTGCCACTGGGGCGACCTCCTGGAGAAGGAGATCACCCTGGACCTGGCTTTAGAGCTGAAGAACCGGCTGGAGGCCCAACAGGTCCCCGCCCTCCTGGGCCGGGCCACCGATCGGGACCTGGACCCCCTGGAGCCGACGGTCCGGGGGCGCCACCTGCGGGACCTTCAAGCCCGGGTGAAGCTGGCCCGGGAGGTGGGCGCCGCCATCCTGGTCAGCCTCCACGTCAACGCGGCCAGCTCCGACCACCTGTCGGGCGCTATGGTCTTCTACCAGCCCCACCTGCCCGAGAGCCGCCGCCTGGCCGCCCACATCCAGGCTGAGCTGGAGCGGGTCCTCCCGGGCAACCAGAACGGCATCCTCCCGGGCGACTTCTACCTGCTCCGCCACGTCCCCTACCCGACGGTGCTGGTGGAGGCTGGCTTCCTCACCTCCAGCACGGACCGGGAGCAGCTGGCCAGTCCCGGCGGGCGCCAGGCCATCGCCGAGGCGATTGCGGCCGGCATTGTGGCCTACCACGCCGGCCGCGCCACGCCTCCGGTCCTGGAGCGGCCCACCCTGACCGCCGCCGCCGAATGGCGCCGACCGCCGGACCATGGGGAGGAGGGCCGCTGCAGCCCCTAGCCCGCGAGGAAGAGGCCCTCCCGGGGCGTCACCGGCGGTGTGATCTTCAGCGCCCGGGCCATGAGCTGGAGATGGTCTTCCAGCTCCCGGGTGGACAGGAAGTGCTCCCGCACGTGCTCCCGCCCCCGGGCGCCCATCTGGCTCGCCTCATCGGGGTGCTCCAAGAGCCACCGGGTCCGCTCGGCGCAGGCTTCCACCGAATCGACCAGGAAGCCGTTCTGGCCATCCTGAATCTGCAGGGGGATGCCGCCCGTCTCTCCCCCCACCACCGGCCGGCCCTTCCAGAGCCCCTCGGTCACCGTCAGGCCGAAGCCCTCCCGGAGGGACTTCTGGATGATCACGTCCGAGGCCCGCTGGAAGGCGTTCACCTCCCGGTCGTGGACCCCGTGCAGGTTGGCCAGGACGAAGATATCCCCGTCTTCACCCGCCCGCCGCAGGGTCCGGTCGTAGAAGGTCCAGCCTTCCGGGTCGTCGGTGGCCATGGAACCCACCAGGAGCAACTGGACCCCCGGGATGGCCTCCTTGACCAGCCGGTAGGCGTCGATGACGCCCAGGGGATCCTTCCACGGGTCGAACCGGGAGATCTGGGTGATGAGGGGCCGGTTCCGGTCGATCCCAAAGCGCTCCAGTACCGCCTCCACTTCCGCCGGCTCCAGATCCCGGTTCTTCTCGCTCAAGGGGTTGATGGACGGAGGGATGATGGCGATCAGGGGCAGGGTCAGGTCCCGCTGGACGTACTGGGCCAGGCTGAAAATGGCCCCGTCGTAGGCCGCCACGTACGGCCGGATCCACGCCCACACATCGGGATTGGGCGTGGACAGGTCAATGTGGCACCGCCAGATCCACGGCGCCTTTCGCTCGCCGACGAGGCTGGCCAGGGCCGCCGGCTGGGGGTCGTGGATGATGACCAGATCGTAACGATCCCAATCGAACCGGCTGTTGGCCAGGTTGACCTCCCGGTAGATCGCCTGCATGGCCGGGTCGATGGCCACGTCTGCGCCCTGGAGCCCGTTGTGGGCCGTCTTGGTCACATTGAAGAAGGCATCGGTCCCTTCCAGCACCCACCACTCGGTGGGGATCCCGAGGCCGTTCATCAGGCCCACCAGCGGGTACAACAGCTCCACAACCCCTCCGCCGTAGGCGGTCGCGTTGACGTGCACGACCCGCAGCCCTTCCAGGGGACGGGCTAGAGCGCGAATCCGCTCCACCGCCGCCTCACCGGCGAGGGACGCGTAGGCCTCCACCTGCAAGGTGGGAACCGTCACCTGCTTCATCGCTGTCCTCCTTCGGGCGGTCCGATTGGCGCGCAGCGCCGGGGGGAAACCCTGTGACGATCCCACCGCCCAGACCGCTCTTCGCCGTAGAGGCCCCGCTTCCTCCGCTCCGCCGCTCGAGGCCCGGCCGGGTGCTTCCTCCGGCTCCGGTCAGGCCTCCCCCGGGCCCGGTGGGCGGGAGGCCTCCACCGGCTCCTCGTCGCCGGCCCCGTCGGGCTCCTGGGCAGCGGCCGCCTGGTCGGCCCCTCCCACCACCCCGTCCCAGACCCCGCCGTCCAGGTCCACGGGTCCGTTGGGGTACCAGACGCCGTCGCCTCCCGGGACCCCGGGGAAGATTCCCTTCTCCCGTTCTCGGGCGGGCCGGCGGACCCCCTCCGCGGGGATGACCGTGGGCTGGGCGGCCCACCGCTGGAAGCCCTGGAGGAGGAAGGCGTCCGGTTCCGGCTCGGTCCGGACGGGGAGCTCCAGCGCTTCCGCCAGGACCTGGTCGAACCCGCCCAGACGGGCGCCGCCCCCGACCAGGACCACGCCCCGCTCCACCAGGTCGGCGGCCACCTCCGCGCTGCACCCTTCCACCAGGCGGCCGAAGGCGGCCGCGATCTGGTGGATCTGCTCCATCACCCGAGCCCGGAAGACCTCGGGGTCCACCTGGATCCGGGCGGGAAGGCCCGTCTTCAGATTTTTCCCGGCCACAGGAATGGGATCCACCTCCGACCCCTCGGGCGGGCGGAGGTGGCCCAAGCGGAACTTGGCCTCCTCGGCCATCAAGGGGCTCAGTTCCACGCCCATCTGGGTCAGGGCCCACGCCCGGACCGTCTCGTCCAGGGCCCGGCCGCCCACCGGGATCACCCGGGCGGCCACCACGGCGTCCCGGACCAGGACCGCCAGCTCCGTCGACTCGCCCCCCACGTTGATCACCGCCGCCACCCCACCCGGCTGGTCCAGATCCCCCGCGCCCAAGGCGATGACGAAGGGCTCTGCGGTGAGATAGACCCGGCCCGCCCCCAGGTTCCGCAGGACCTTGACCGCCGCCTGCCGCTCGGCCGGACTGCTGGCCATGGAGAGGGTGACCCACACGTGGCGGCGGCGCCAGCCGCCGTGGAGGCGCTCGCCGATCAAGCTCCGGAGGAGTTGCTCCAGGAGATCCGCGTCCTCCAGCCGGCCGTCCCGGTACGGCCGGGCCAGCCGGAAACTGGGGGGCAGCCGCCCGATCAGGTGGCGGACGGCGTCCCCGGCCGCGTACGGCGCAGCCAGCCCCCGCCGGAGGATGAGGAGGCTCGCCTCCGACCGGAAGGCGGGATCTCCTGCGGCCGCAAAAAGGGTGGTCGTCGCCCCCAGATCGAGAAAGTAATCCCTACGCCACCAGCGTCGCATCCGTCCCAAGACACCCACCCCTTGCCAACCCGAGCCGCCCTTTGCCCGCGCGCTCCAAAGCTTCACGAACCGACCCGCACGTCCATCTCCACCGGAAGGTCGGGCGTCTGGTGGACCATCCGGCCATTCCACACCGTCCCCCGGACGTGCAGCTCCCCCCACGCCTCCAAGGGCAGCCGGACCAGGTCATGGCTCAAGATGACCAGATCGGCCACCTTCCCCGGCTCCAGGCTCCCTTTCACCCGCTCTTCGCCCGAAGCGTACGCGGCCCCCGTGGTGTACCCTTCCAAGGCCTCGTGCAGGGTGAGCCGTTCCCGGGCCTCGTGCGCCTCCAGGGGCTCGTCCGCCTGGTGGGGCAGCCGCCGGGTGAGGGCCGCATACACGCCCAGGAGCGGATCGGGGCTCTCCACCGGAGCGTCGGAACCGAAGGCGAGCCGGGCTCCCGCGGCCCGCAGCGAGCGCCAGGCATGGGCCCACTGGGCCCGCTCGGGCCCCCAGTGGCGCCGGACCAGCTCCCGATCGTAAGGCCCGTGGATGGGCTGGACGGAGGCGACCACCCCCAACTGCCCAAACCGGACCCGATCCTTGGGATCGACCAGCTGCGCGTGCTCAATCCGGTGGCGCAAGCCCCGGCGCCGGCTCTGAAAGACCCACGGCTCCAGGGCGTCGAGGGCCATCCGGTTGGCCCGGTCGCCGATGGCATGAATGGCTACCGCCAAGCCTGCCTGGGTGGCCTGAGCCACCACCTCGTGCAGCTCCTCGGGCTCGATGGTCACCACGCCCCGGTAGCCGTCGGCCTCCCGGCCCACGTAGGGCTCCAGCATAGCGGCCGTTTGGGCCCCCAGGGTGCCGTCGCTGAAGATCTTCAGCGGCCCAAGGCGGAGGAGGTCGTTGCCGAAGCCATCCTGCAGCCCAAGCTGGACCGCCGCCTCCAGGAGCTGGACGGGGAGCATGAAGGTGACCCGGAGGGCCAACTCCCCGGCCTGGGCCAGGCTCTGGAGGAGCCGGAAAGCCCCAGCGCCCTCGGGCACGTGGACCCCAGTGATGCCCAGGGCATGGAGGCGCTCCTGGGCCCGCAAGACCAGCTCCCGCAGGACGGCCGGCTCCGGCTCCTGGACCGCCGCCCACACCCGTTCCGCGGCCCGTTCCTTGAGGATGCCCGTGGGCCGGCCTGCGGCGTCCCGCTCCACCACCCCGCCCGGCAGGTCCCCCGCCCCATCGCCGAAACCCGCCTGCTGGAGGGCCAGACTGTTCACCCAGACCTGGTGGCCGTCCTTGCTCCCCAAGGCGACGGGGTGCTCGGGGGCCACCTGATCCAAGGCAGCGGCGGTCGGGGCCTCGCCCGTCCACCCATTGAGGTCGAAGCCCCCGCCCAGCACCCACGCGCCCGGGGGCAGCTCAGCCACCTGGGCCCGGACCCGCTCCAAGGCCTCGGTGAGGTGGCGGACCCCCCGGAGATCGACCTGGTGCGCCCGCTGGGCGAACGCGGTGAGGTGGATATGGGCATCGGTGAACCCGGGCAGGACCGAGCCGCCCTGGGCATCGACCCGCAGGACCGACCGCCCCAAGAGACGGCGCATGGCCTCTTCAGGGCCCACACCCACCACCCGGCCCGCCCGCAGGGCCACCGCCGCGCCGGGAAGGGTCCCCAGGGGGCTCATGGTGTGAACCCGGCCGTTGACGATGAGGATCTCCTGCAATCGGTTCGCGCCTCCTGCTGGGAAGAGTTCCCGCCCGTCGCGAGCCCTTCCTCCCAAATGATGGATTCGGCACCATCCCCGCTCCGTTCAGGGGCCAGCTTCGGCGTCCAGGGTTTCCCGCTCGGGATCCCTGGGCAGGCCCGCCGGGAAGGGGCTGGGCAGAGGAAGGGCCCGGGTCCAGGGCGAACCAGGAGCCGGGAAGAGAGCCAACGGGAAAGGCGGTGGGGCGATGGTGAGCCCAGACCGGTGGCAGGCCATCTACCAGGAGGCGCTGGCCGTCATCCCTGAGAAGATTGGAGCCGTCCGAGGTGTGGCCCTGGCCTTCCACACGGTGGTGGACGGCCTCCATCGGGCCCGGCCCCAGGAGCTGGCGCACCTGCTGGCCACGGACCCGACATGGCAGGAGGCGGCCGCCCGCGGCCTTGAGCACGCGCCCGGAGAGCTCCGCTCCCCGGCCGATCTCTTCGCGGCCATCGCCTGGTCCGTCAGCCGGAGCACCGCCCTAGAACGGGTCATCACCGACGAAACCACCTTCCACTGGCTCATGGAGCACTTCCCCGTGGACCAGCCGACGGTGGGAGGGAACTCGGGGAACATGGCCCTCGCCCTGGCCGATTTGGGCCTGCCCCGGGTCTTGGTGTTCACCCCTCCCCTCCACCCCCAACTGGCCCAGCTCCTGGCCCAGGCGCCCCAGATCCTGGTCCTGGCCCCTGAGGGACCCGTTCCCATCTCGGAGGCGCCCACGCCCGCCCGGGAAGGAGCCCTCCACTGGATCTTCGAGTACCCGAAGGGGATGGCCCTCCCCCTGCCCGGCCGCACCCTGACCACCACCCGGGCCAACCGGTTCATCGCCGCCTGGAACCCGGGGAACCACCGCCTGGGCGAGGGGACCCAGTGGCTGCGGGCCTTTGCCCCCTACGCCCGGGAGTTCAGCCACCTGATCCTCTCGGGCTTCCAGCTCCTCTCCGAGACCTATCCCGACGGGAGCCGCTTCGACACCTGGGCCGGTCCCCTCTTGGAAGGGCTGGCCACGGTCCGCGCGGAGGCGCCCGGCCTCCTCATCCACTACGAGTGGGCCTCCATGGCCTCGCCCCAGATCCGGACGTACCTCCTCCAGCACCTCCTGCCCCAGGTGCAGAGCCTCGGCCTCAACGAGGCGGAGCTGGGGCTGATGGCCCACGACCTGGGCCATCCCGACTGGCCGGCACGGCCCGGGCCCCGCTGGATGCTGGAGACCCTCCACCTCCTCCACCAAAGGACAGGCCTTCAGCGGATCCAGCTGCACATGCCCGGCCTCTACCTGACCTCCACCACCCGCCCCGAAAGGGCCCTCCTGGAGCGGCTGGCCCTGGCCTACACGGCCCTGGCCGCCGCCGCCCGCTCCGCCCGGGGGCGGGCCACACCCGCCGCCCTCGCCGACCACCTGGCCACCCCCTTGGCGTCCACCGGGCTGGAGCTGCTGCAGGCGTTGAGTGAGCTTCCCGGGGTGACGGGGAGCCTGGACGGCCCAGGACTCCAGTGGCAGGGGCTGACCTTGGTGGGCATGCCCACCCGCTGGGTGGACCGCCCGCTGTGGACGGTGGGCCTGGGGGATCTCATCTCAGCCATCCCCTTCACCCTCTGGACCCCCGCCTGACGGGGGCAGGGGGGTACCGGGCGGGGGCGTTGCCGCCGACGAGGGAGGGCCAGCCCCCGCCGTCAGCCCGGGGAAGGCGTCGCGGCACGCCGCCTCGAACCGGGCCAGCCGTTCGGGGATGGACCAGCGCCCCTTCTGCCAGAGGATGTTGGGGACCATCTGGTTGAACTGGTCGAGGGCTCGGTTGCGGGCCTCCATCAGCTCCCGGACCTGGGCGACGGCGTGTCCGTGGGCCCGACGGGCCAGCTCCAGGCGGGCCCGGGCCTGCTCCCGGCTTGAGGCCGTCCCTTGGGCCGCCAGGCGCTCCTGGGCCTCCCGCTCCCGGGCTAGCCAGGCCAGGTGTTCTTCCATCACCTGGCCGATCCGCTCCTCCAGCTCGGCCAGGGTCTGGCTCCGTTGGATCCAGGCCGGGGCCAACCCCGCGTCGTGCAGGATCTTGTAAGGAACCCGCAGCCGGGCCGGCACGAAGGGGTACTCTTTCAGCTGGAGGGGCTTTCCCCGGCCTGGAAGGTTGTCAAAACGGCCTTCTTTCATGGCCTCTTCGATCCGGGCTTCGGCCACCAGGGCCACCCAATCGACCTCCGATTCCCCGGGAAAGGGGAAGGGACCCCAACCCACCAGCCATCCCTCCTTTGCCCAGCCCGGACCCAGCCCGGCGGGCGGCGCCCCCTCTCCGAGGATCCTGCGGCCCCCTGGCAGCCATTGCCACCCCGCGGCACCAGGAGGCGGTCCCTTGGAGGCCGAAGGCTCTGGAAACCTTCGAGGAGGCCCGGCCATGAGCCCGCACCCGACCGACAACCTGATGGGCCAGTTTCCCAGAAACCAGTACATCCTCCGGCTGCTCCGCTCCTTTCAGGCCCTGGGGGTCCGCCTGCGGCCGGGCCAGGTCCGGGAGCAGTGGCTCTACCATCCGGAGGAGCGGATTCTCGATGTCTGGACCCCCGATCTGAGCCGCCAATCCCTCTCCTTCCTGGTGGTCATTCTTGCCCACGAGCTGGGCCATGTCCTCGATTTTGACGAAAAGCCCCAGGAGCTGGAGCGGATCCGCCACCACCACTGGTCCCAGGTGCCCTGGGAGATCGAGCGCTCCGCCTTCGTGCGGGGCTTCCGGATCCTCCAGGCCCTCCAGATCCCCGTCTCTCTGGAGGCCTACCTTCAGATGATCGAAGAACCCATGGCCACCCAGGTGGGGGCCGCCCTCCGGGCCGGCGAGGGCGAGGCCTTCCCCCCGGGCCTGGGGCTGCCGGGCCTCGCCCTGCCCCGGACGACCCGCGCCGCCGGATGAGGCCCCGGCCCGTCCCTCTCCCAGCCTTTTGCCACCATCTTCTCTCTTCTCGGACCTGTATGCTATACTGGCGGCGCAAGACGCCCAAGCCCGTGGCGAGGAGGGAAGGCGTGAGGAGGGCCCAACTCCCTCAGACCCGAAGGACGGCCCGGGGCGTTTGCCAAGGCTGGCTGGCCGCCCTCCTGGCCCTGGCTCTGGTCGGGCTGGGCGGGGTGGGCCGGGTGAGCGCCCAAGCCCCCGACCCGTTCACCCTGGACCCAGGCGAGGCCTACCAGATTCTGGAGCAACTCATCGAGCGGCGGCCTCTCGATCAAGGAGGGGTTCGCTTCCAGGTGGATGGGCACGTCTCCCTGGTGGGTCTCCGGGCGCCCTTCGTGGCCACGGTGGAGCAGCAAGGCCCGCGGGCGGTGGTCAGCGTGGAGAAGGCGCCCGCCTTCGTTCCCCGGGAGATTGAGACGGTCCTCCGCGACGCCCGGACCTACCTGGCCGACTTCGATTTCAACTTTGTGGGCGTGGAGCTCCTCGAGGGGGAACCCCAAGCCCTGTTCCAAGGCACCCTGAAAGAAGGAGCCTCCGGCGCCCAGAAGGGCTCCATCTGGATCTCGCTGAAGACAGGGGAGTTGCGGCGCATCGCCCTCACCTACTGGTGGGGGAGCATCGACTCCACCCTGGAGTACGGCTTGGAGCTGGGACACCAGGTGGTCCGCAACCAAGAGATCCGGGTCTCCCCGTGGGGCCTCACCCTCACCCTGCGCTACCACGGCTTCTCCTGGTCGGACGCTCCTTGACCCCGAGGCCTGCGCCCCTCGCCAGCCTTCATCTCCGCCCCGCCCCGACCGATAGCTAAGGCGGCGACCATCGACCGGTGCGCCTGGGCGCGCATCGGGAAGGAGGCATGGATCATGGCGGTCTTGGCAGCATCCACCGCCCGCGGCCGGGGCAAGGCTGCAGCGCTCCTCGCCGCGGCGGGCATCGTCCTCCTGGTCCTGACCGCGGCCGGATCGGTTGGGGCCCAGGGGCTCCTCACCGGTGGGGGCGGGCCCATGGTGGAGCTCCTCCTCATCGACCCGGCGGAATTGGGCCTCCCCGCCCTCCCCGAGATGCTGGTGCTCCAGGGTGGGGGCGGCTTCGGCCGACACCAGGCCTGGCGGGTGGGCGGGTACGGCGCGGCGGGCCAGACGGCCCCAACGGGGGACGGCCCCAGCTTCAGCCTCAGCTACGGCGGCATCCACGCCGCGTACCTGCCCGGGGCCCAGGGGGCCTTCCCGGCGGTCACCCCACGGACCAGCCTCGGCGTCCTCTTCGGTCTCGGGATGGCCTCCCTGCAGCACGGGTCCCAGCCCGAGCGGCTCGCCTTCCTCCTCTTCCGGCCGGAGGCGGCCATCGAGTTCGGGCTGGGCCAGCTGGGGACGGCCCAGGTCGGGGTCACCTACACCTTCCCCATCCCCATGGGGAGCAGCGCCGCGCTGGGTGATCTGAGGGCCATCCAGCGGCCAGGTTTCCGCATCGGCCTCATCTTCGGCGGCTTCTAGGCCCCAACCGTGCTAGCCCCCTGCCCCCGGCGTATGCTGGACCATGGCCGGCAACACCACCAGGGGCAGGGAGATCATGGGGGCCGCCCTCCGGGTAGGGGCCGCCTTCGCCGGCACGGTGGTCGGCGCGGGCTTCGCGTCGGGGCAGGAGATCCTCCAGTTCTTCGGGCTCTACGGGCTGCAGGCCGGCTGGGGGGTGGGTTTGGCCGGGGCCCTTCTCGCGGGCTATGGCTACCTGATCCTGCGGGCGGGCGCCCGCTTCCAGGCCCGCTCCCACCGGGAGCTCCTGACGGGGCTCGCCACCCCCCCGCTGGCCGCCCTCCTCGATGGGCTCCTGCTCCTCTTCCTCTTGGGCGGCCTGGCAGCCATGGCGGCCGGCGCGGGGGCCGTCGCCCGCGAGCAGCTGGGGCTACCCGCCCCGGCGGGCTCTGCCCTCTTGGTGGCCGGGGCGGCGACGGCGGTCCTCTTCGGCCTCGACGGGGTGGTCCGGACCATCGCGGCGGTGGTCCCCTGGTTGCTGGGCGCCGTGCTCCTGGTGGCCCTCGGCAACCTGGCCACCCACCCCCTGGATCCGGGGTGGGCCCCACCCGCCCCCGCGGTGCTCCCGGCTTGGCCTCTCGCCGCCGTGGCGTACGGATCGTACAACCTGATCCTCGCGGTGGGGGTGCTGGGGCCCCTGGGGCGGGCCAGCCCCCGCCAGGCCCTGCTGCCGGGGGCCCTCGTGGGGGCCGCCATCCTGGCCAGCGGGGCCCTGGCCATCCACTTCAGCCTCTTCACCTTGGAACCCCAGGTGCTCCAGGAGACAGAGCTGCCCATGGTCCTCCTGGCCACCCGGCTGGCCCCGGGGCTGGGTCCCGCCTACAGCCTGGTCCTCCTGGCCGAGATCTTCACCACCGCGGTGGCCAATCTCTTTGGGCTGGTGGCCCGGCTGGACCGCTCCCCCTTCCCACGCCCGGCCCCTCCCCGCGGTCCGGCCCGCGGGGCCGTCTCTCGGTGGAGGACCACCACCCTGGCCGTCAGCGTCCTGGCTTGGCTGATGGCCCAGGTGGGCCTGGCGGCCCTGGTCCGGAACCTCTACACCCTGATGGGCGTGGCGGGCGTGACGCTCCTGGCCGCCTTGAGCCGGCAGGCCCTGGGCGAGCTGCGCCGTTAGGTTCCCTCAGCCTGGGCACCGGGCCTTGGTGTGGGGGAAACAAAAGGCGCCTTCCGGCGGGAAGGCGCCCTGCATGGTGGAAACGGAAGCGGCAAGCCCTCCGTTCCCGAGAAGGGTTCCTCACTTGAAGAAGTTGGCGTTCTTCTCGATGAAGTGGGCCCACTCCTCGGGGACCTCGTCCTCGGGGAAGATGGCTTCCACCGGGCACTCGGGCTCGCAGGCGCCGCAGTCGATGCACTCCTCAGGGTCGATGTAGTACTGATCCGGGCCCTCGTGGATGCAGTCGACCGGGCAAACCTCCACACACGCCGCATCCTTCACATCAATGCACGGTTCGGTGATGACAAAGGCCACAGCGAACCCCCCCTTCCAGGAACCAAGCTACCCCTTCCGACTCCCAGGTTCTGCGACCCTGGTTGCACTCCTTCTTTCTCTCCAGGGCAGCCCGGTTTCATGCCGTCCTCAACCCGGGACGGAACTGGGGTCTTCTTCGCCGGGCCCTCCCCCGCCCCCTGCTCAAGGGCGAGCCTGGGGCGCCGGGCTCTCCGCCCAGCGGCGGGCCAGGGCGAGGAGGACCTCCACCGCCTTCTCCATCCACTGGACTGAAACCCACTCGGTCCGTGAGTGGAAGTTGACCCCCCCGGTGAACAGGTTGGGCGTGGGCAGCCCCATGTGAGTCAGCTGAGCGCCGTCGGTGCCGCCCCGGATGGGGAGCTCCACGGGCTCCACCCCCACATCCCGGTAGGCTTGGCGGGCTCGCTCCACCACCTCCGGGAAGGTCTCCAGCACCTCCCGCATGTTCCGGTACCCGCCCAACGCCTCCACCGTGATCCGGCAGCCCGGGTGGGCCAGGCGGAGCGCCTCCACCGCCCGTTCCAGCCACTGCCGCTTGGCGTCCAGCCCCGAAGCGGTGAAGTCCCGCAAGAGCCAGACCATGGCCACCCGCTCCACCGAACCCTCGATCCGGTCCACGTGGATGAAGCCCTCCCTCCCCAGGGTGGTCTCGGGTCGGGCCGTGGCCGGCACGCTCCCAATGAGCTGGGCTGCCAGGTGGAGGCTGTTGATCATGGTTCCCCGCGCGGTGCCTGTGTGCGCGGCCCGCCCTTCGATCACCACCCGCAGGTTGAGGGCGTTGAAGTTCTCCCACTCCAACTCCCCCAAGGGGCCGCCATCGACGGTGTAGGCCGCCACAGCCCCGAAGCGGGCGGGGTCGAAGAGGGCAATGCCGCTCCCGTTCTCCTCATCCGGGGTGAACGCGATTCGCAAGGTCCCGTGGATGTGGCTGGGATCCCTGAGGAGGCGGGCCAGGGCCTCCATGATCACCGCGATCCCCGCCTTGTTGTCGGCCCCCAAGAGGGTGTCGCCGCTGGACGTGATCAGGTCGTGGCCAATCACCTCCCGGAGGAGGGGCTGCTCCTCCTCCCGGAGGACGGGACCCGCGGGAAGCTGGATCGGCCCGCCGGGGTAGGCCCGGTGCAGGATGGGCTTCACGTTCCTGCCCGGTGCGGCGGGGCTGGTGTCCATGTGGGCGAGAAAACCGATGACGGGCGCATGCTCCGCCCCCCGGGCGGGTAGGGTGGCGGTGACGAAGGCGTGCTCATCCACCTCCACATCGGTCAAGCCCATGGCCTGCAACTCCGCGGCCAGCATCCGGGCCAGCTCCCACTGGCCTGGCGTGCTGGGGATGGTCTGCGGCTCCTCCGCGGAGGTGGTCTCCACCTGGACGTAGCGGAGGAACTTGGCCACCACACCTTCGTGGAGCAACTGATTCCGGTCCATCGCTGCCTCTTCCCCTCCCATCCAGCCGCGGCCGCCATCGTGGCCACTTGCTTGCAGTGTAGCCCATGGCTCCCGGCGCCACAAGGCCGGTCCCCGTACCCCAGGGCCGGGAGCGTTCAGGCCGAAAAGATCATCATGAACCCAAGGAGGTGGTGCCCATGCCGCTGGGCCCTGAGCCCCCCGTGCCCTTGAGCCGCCAGAGCTGCATTGAGCGGGTGCCCGTCTTCGCCCGCCTGCCCGCCTCGGCCCGGGAGCACCTGGCCCGGGAGCTAAGGCACCGGCACTACGCCCCGGGCCAGCTCCTCACCCCGGGCGAGGAGGCGACCCACCTGACCATCCTGGCCGCCGGCCTGGCCCGCCACGCGGTCACCTCCCCCGGGGGCCGGGAGCAGGTCCTCCGCTTCCTGGGCCCCGGGGAGTTCTTCGGTGAGATGGCCCTCTTCACCGGCCGCCCCACGCCCGGCGAGGTCCGGGCGGTGGAGCCGGTGGAGGCCTGCATTCTGGACGGGGCCGCCCTCCGCCGGGCGGTGGAGACCTGGCCCGAGCTGGGCTGGGACCTGCTGCGGGAGCTGGCCCGCCTCCTGGACGAGACCACCCGGATGGCGGGCAGCCTCGCCACCCAAAGCGTGGACGAGCGGGTGGCCAGCCTCTTCCTCCGCCTCTCCGGGGGCGCGGCCACCTTCCAGATCCCCTTCTCCCGGGCGGAGACGGCCCGGCTCTTGGGCTGCGCCCGGGAGAGCCTGAGCCGCTCCCTGCGGCGCCTTCAGGACCTGGGCCTCCTCCAGGTGGACGGGCGACAGGTCCACCTGCGGGACTGGGAGGGCCTCCGGGCCCTCGCCGGCGAGGAGGCCCCTCCCCGCTGGCGGGTGTGACCTAAGTCCTCGCTTATCCCCACCCTTCCCCCGTACCATGGAGGCGCCGGGCGGCCCCAGGGCTTTCCGGGGCGGCCCGCATCTACCGTGAGGAGGTTGGGGACGATGGCTCAGACCCAGGGTGTGGAGCGCCGGGGTGTCATTCAACTGACGGGGTTGACCTGCCCCTCGTGTGTGGCCCGCATCGAGGGGACCGTCCGCCGGATGGCGGGGGTGCGGGCGGCGCGCCTGCAGTTTGGCTCCCAGCGGCTGGTGGTGGACCTGGCCCAGGATGGCCCGGGGGCCGACGAGGTGGCCGAGCGGGTCCGGCAGCTGGGGTACACGGTGGTGGCGGCTCAGGAGGAGCCCCGATGACGGCCCAGCTGCCCCAGATCCGTTCCCGGCCTCCCTGGCTGGGGCCGGCCCTGGCCGGGGCCCTCACCCTGTTGGCGTGGGCGGCGGGCCGGGCAGGCTTCAGCACCTTCTCCCAGGCGGGGATGATCGCCGCCGCCCTCATCGCCGGGACCCCCATCGCGCTCCGGGCGTGGCGGGCCGTGCGCTTCCGCTCCCTGAGCATCGACGGGCTGGTCACCCTGGCCGCGGCGGGCGCCATCCTCCTGGGCGAGGCCTGGGAGGCCGCCGCGGTGACGGTCCTCTACAGTTTGGGGGGCCTCCTGGAGGGAGCCAGCCTGGCCCGCACCCGGCGGGCGCTGGAAGAGCTGATGGCCTGGATGCCCGAGCGGGCCCAGGTCTTGAAGGAAGGCGGCTGGGAGGAGGTACCCGTCGAGGCCATCCGCCCGGGGGATCGGGTCCGGATCCGGTCGGGGGAGAAGGTGGTCGTCGATGGCCGGGTGGTCACGGGCCGGGCCAGCGTGGACACCTCCCGGGTGACGGGCGAGTCCATCCCCCTGGACGTGGAGCCTGGGGACTCGGTCATCGCGGGCAGCCTGGTCCAGGTGGGTTACCTGGAGGTGGAGGCGACCCGGGTGGGGGCGGAGAGCACCTTCCAGCGGGTGCTGGATCTAATCCTGGAGGCCCAGGAGGCCAAGCCCCGGGTGCAGGAGGTGCTGGACCGGGTGGGTCGGGTCTACACGCCCCTGGTGCTGCTCCTGGCCGCGGCCAGCCTGGCGCTCACCCGCGACCTGCACCTCTCCCTCACCCTTCTGGTGGTCGCCTGCCCCGGCGCGCTGGTGATGGCCGCGCCCGTGGCCCTCATGAGCGGGCTGGCCGTGGCCGCCCGGCACGGGGTTCTCCTCCGGCGGGCCTCCGCGGTGGAGTCCCTGGCCCGCCTGGACACCCTCCTCTTCGACAAAACGGGGACCCTGACCGAGGGCCGGCCTCGGGTGAGCCAGGTCCACGGCTTCGGGGGGTGGGCGCCCCAGCAGGTGCTGGAGGTGGCCGCCGCCCTGGAGGCCCGCTCCGAGCACCCCTTGGCCCAGGCGGTCCTGGCCGCCGCCGGTCCCCACCCGCCGTGGGAGGTGGAGGCGCTGGAGGTTCTCCCCGGGCGGGGGCTCCAGGCCCGGGTGCGTCCCCCAGGCCGGGCTTCTGGCCCCGCCCGCCCGGTCCTGGTGGGCAGCCCCCGGCTCATGGCGGAAGCTCAGGTGGCGGTGCCCCCCGAGGCCCAGGCGCTCCTGGCGCGGGAAGAGGAGGCCGGCCGGAGCCCGGTCATGGTGGCGGTCGAGGGCCGGCTCATCGGGCTCCTCGCCTTGGAGGACACCCTCCGCCCCGAGGCGCCCGCCGCGCTCGCCTGGCTCCGCCACCTGGGGGTCGGCCGGCTGGCCATCCTCTCCGGCGACCGGCCCGCGGCGGTGGAGGCGGTGGGGCGGGCCCTGGCCCTGGATGAGGCCCGGGGCGGTATGCTCCCCGCGGAGAAAGACGAGGCAGTGGCCCGCCTGGTCGCCCGGGGGCACCGGGTGGGCATGGTGGGCGACGGGGTGAATGATGGGCCGGCCCTGGCCCGGGCGGAGGTGGCCTTCGCCATGGGCCTGGAGGGGACCGACCTGGCCAAAGGCGTGGCCGACGTGGTGCTGGCCCGGGACGAGATCACCCAGGTTCCCCTGGCCATCGACCTCGCCCGGACCATCCGGCGGATCATCGGGCAGAACCTGGCCCTGGCCATCCTCACCGCGGTCGTGCTGCTGGGGGCCGTCCTCTCGGGCCACGGCCACCTGGGGTGGGCCATGCTCGTCCACCAGGGCAGCGTGCTGGCGGTGATCGCCAACAGCCTCCGCCTCCTGGTCTACCGGCCCACCCCGCCCCCGCTGGGGCGGGTCAATGCCAGTGCGCCAGCGCGGCCAGCCTGGCCGGATCCAGCACCTGGATCCGCCCCCGTTCCAGATCGATGATCCCCTCTTCTTCCAGGCGGCGCAGGATCCGGCCCACCACCTGGCGGGCCGTCCCCGCCAGGGAGGCCATCTCCTGCTGGCTCAAACCCCCGCTGGCGCCAACCAGGCAGTCCTCCCGGGTGAGGAGGAGCCGGGCCACCCGGGCCGTCACGTTGAGTAGCGAGAGCTCCGCCGCCAGGTTGCCCAGCCGGACGGCGTCGGCCGCCAGGGTGGCGGCTAGGGCCTGGGCCACAGGGCCCCCCCTCTCGAGGGCCTGCCGCAAGAAGTCGGCGGGGAGGGCCAGAACCCGGGAGGACCGGAGGGCGATGCCGGCGGCCAGATGGGTCCCGGTGAGGGCATCGGCTTCCCCGAAGCTCTCGCCGGGATCCACCACCCGGAGGGTCTGCTCCCGCCCGTCGGGGGAGTGCTTGGCCAGCTTCAACCGGCCCGAAAGCTGGAGGTAGAAGGCGCGGCAGGGCTCCGTCTCCGCGAAGAGGAGGCCATTCCGGCGAACCCGGACCACCCGGGCGCGCTGGAGGAGGGCCTCCTGCTCATCGTCGCTCAACAGGCCCAGGTAGGGGTGATGCCACAGGAGGCGCCGGATCTCTTCGGGATCCCAGCCCCTGGGGCCAGGTTCGGGCCGGGGCGGGCCGGGAACGGGTGCCAAGGACACGGTGACTGCCCTCCTGCCTCTCACTTTAATCCCCAAGGAGCCGCCCGCCCAGGGGTCAGGCCGCCAGGCCCAGGTAGAGCCCCACCGCGTAGAGGAAGGCCAGGCCCACTTCTGTCAGCCCGATCCGGATCAAGTTGAGGGGGAGCCGGACCCGCACGATGCCCACCAGGTTCTTGGCCAGGGCGGGGAGGTAGGCGAGGAGGGGCCACGGGCCCAACCCCAACGGCCCGCCGGCCCACGCCAAGAGGGCTGCCACCAAGAGGGCGTAGCTCCCCGTCCCCAGGCCCAGGCGGAGGCGCTCCCCAAGCCCCTGGGGCCGCTCCCGCTGCTGGGCCACCTTCATCCGCACGTAGAAGACGGGACCGACAAAATAGGCGGCCAGCAAGACCCAGAGCAAGGCCGCCTCCACCAGCAGCCCCCCAGGCCAGGGCGCGCCCGGCAGCTGGGCCAGGTCCCCCTGCACGGAGGCCGCCAGCAGGTAGGTGACGGGACAGGCGGCCGCCACGCCCGTGAACCCCACCACCTCCGCGCCAAAGGTGTGCTCCTTCCGGCTGTGCCGGAGGGCGACAAAGAGGGCCAAGAAGCCCAGGGCGGCCACCCCGACGCCGGCCAGCCACCACTGACCGGTGGCCAGGATCAAAGCCAGCCCCAGCACCACCAGGAGGAGCAGCTCCCCTCCAGCCCACCGCCGGGCGTGGGCGGCGGCAGCTGCGGCGGCCGCCCGCTGCCGCGGGTTCCGGGCCCGAATGGGCCGGAAACCCTGGTAGAGGGCTTCCCGGAGCATGAAGAGGTCAATGGCGGCCAGACCGGCCCCCAGGGCCAGGAGCAGCGAGCCGCCGCTTTGCAAGGCCAGCGCCCCGCCCAAGGCGAGGCAGGCCACCAAGGTCGCCCAGGCGCCGTGCTCGCCCGGGAGGGGCGGGCCCGCCCGGCGCTCCCGTCCCGGTCCGACCCGCGGGTCCGCTTCCGCCATCACGCCATCCCCCATTCGTCCGGGCCTGTCCCGGCCCAAGCCCTCCTTCCGTCTCATTCCGCGAGGGGGAAGCCCTTCCTCCGCCCTGGACCGTGGCGATCCTTGCCACCGGCAGCCCGAGCGGTTGCACGACGCACCCCGGTGGGCTAGAATTAGGGCGGACTAAATCCTGTTTTAGTACGTCTGAAACCCCTGCAGGAAGAGGCGAAGGCTGTGGTCGAGTTCTTTCTCCGCATCGCCGGGCCCCACCCGGTCTGGCAAGGGCTGGTCGGGGGCCTGGTCATCGCCACCCTGAACCTGGTGGGGGCGCTGGTGGTCCTGCTCGTGCGGAACCCGTCGGAAGCCTTCCTCAACGCCAGCCTGGGCTTCTCCGCCGGGGTGATGCTGGCCGCCAGCTTTACCAGCCTGATCCTTCCCGGCATCGAGCTGGCCGGGGCGATCCCGGTCATCGTGGGGATCATCTTGGGCGCGGTGGTCCTGGGCCAGGCCGACCGCTGGGTCCCCCACCTCCACGTGGCCATCACCGGCCGGACCCTGCCCAGCGAGCACGAGGCCGCGACGGCCGAGGAAGGGGTGGCCGGCAACCGGGTGGCGGCCGTCCTCCTCTTCATCGTGGCCATCACCCTCCACAATATGCCCGAGGGCCTGGCCGTCGGCGTCGGCTTCGGGTCCGGGAACATCAGCGAGGCCCTCACCCTCATGTGGGCCATCGGCCTGCAGAACATCCCCGAAGGCATGGCCGTCGCCTTTACCGCCCTGCAGGCCGGCTTCGGCCGGCGTTTCTATGCCGCCTACACGGGGATCCGAGCCGGCCTGGTGGAGATCCCCCTGGCTGTCCTGGGCGCCTGGGCGGTGACCGTCGCGCGGCCCATCCTTCCCTATGCCATGGGTTTCGCCGCGGGGGCGATGCTCTACGTCATCTGCGACGAGATCATCCCCGAAACCCACGGCGGCGCCCAGAAGCGGGTGGCCACCGTCGGGACCATGCTCGGCCTCATCATCATGCTCTACCTCGACGTCACCTTGGGCTGATCGCCCATCCGGCGCCCCCGGACGATCCGCCGGCTTCCAGGCGGACCGTCCGGGTGTGGAGACCGCACTCGGTCTTCCCCTGCCCCCACCAGCGTCCCGTGCGGTCGTCTCCCCGGTCGCCGGCCAGCGCCATGCGGCGGGTGCACTGGATGCAGCCCAGGCTGGTGTACCCCTGATCGAGGAGGGGGTTGTATGGCAGCTGGTGCGCGTCCAGGTACTGCCAGACCTGCTCCCGGCTCCAGCCGGCCAGGGGGTTGATCTTGGTGATCAGTTGACCCGGCCGGAAGCCATCGGCGGTCGGGAGACGGTGCTCCTCCAGGACCTGGACCTGGGCCCGGGCTGGCGTCTGGCCCCGCCGGATGGCGGTCATCCATGCATCGTACCCCTGAAGGTAGCTGAAGAGAGGCTCCACTTTCCGGAGCTGGCAACAGAGGTCCGGATCACGCGACCAGAGGGCCGGCCCGTACGCCAGAGCCTGCTCCTCGGGCGACAGGCGGGGCATCAACTCCACCACCCGGAGCCCCAAGCGCCGGGTGAGGACCTCCTGAAAGGCCAGGGTCTCCGGGAAGAGAAACCCGGTGTTGACCCAGACCACGGGCACATGGGGTGCCGTCTGGGCGACCATGTGCAGCAGGGCCGTCCCTTCCGGATTCCCAAAGGACGACGAGACGACGAGCCGTTCCCCGAAACGCTGAGCCGCCCAGGCAATGATCGCCTGCGGGGGCCATTCCATGGTTGGCTCTGGCAAGGCACTCCCTCCCCCCGGGCGGCCCACCAGTGGCCGCCTGGACACCGCAGGAATGGTCCTGTCCTCCCCCACCCGTATGCTGCCGAGGCCCTGAGGGATCATCTCGGTTCAGGCCGGCCCACGGCGCCGCCTGGGTGGTCCAAGCCACCTCCGGTATTGACCATCTGGTCAATCTTGGCTATGCTGGAGGTGCTGACCGGATGGTCAATATGGACGCTGGCGGCCGGGGGCGGGCCCCCCGAGGTCTGGAAAGAGGTGGTGGAGATGGCAAGCACCGCGCCCAAGGGGGCAGCGGCCACACCGCTGGTTCGCCTGGCGTGGCGCAACCTCTGGCGTCACCGCCAGCGGACGGTGCTTCTGATCGTCGTGGTGGCCTACGCCACCCTGTCGACGGTGATCTACTGGAGCTTCATCGATGGCTATGAAGGTTCGGTGATGAACGCCTACGCCCGCTACATCGCCGCCCCGGTCCGGATCGCGTCGGCGGCCTGGCACGAGGATCCCGATCCCGAGCATGCCTTGGCCGACTTGAGCGTCATCGAGCCGGTGGCCCAGGTCCGGGGGGTGCGGGCCGTCGCGCCCCGCCTGGTCTTCCCGGGCCTGCTCCAATCGTCCTATGCCGCCGTGGGGGCTGAGATCCGGGGCGTCCACCCCGCGGCCGAGGGGCGGGTGAGCCAGATCCCCAACAAGATCGGGGAAGGGCGCTGGCTGGTAGGGCCCGGCGAGGTGGTCCTGGGGAAGGAGCTGGCCCAGCGGATCGACGTGCGAGTGGGGGAGCGGGTGGTGGTGAGCGCCGGCGCCCTGGCGGGTCCCCAGGCCCTGGGCTTGACGGTGGTGGGCCTGGCCGAGACGGGGGTGGCGGGGCTGGATGAGACCCTGGTCGTGGGCCACCTGGAGGACGCGCGCCTCCTGACGGGGGTGGCCACCGCGACCACCCTGGCCCTTGATGTCCCCCGGGGAAGGGAAGGGGAGGTGGCTCGGCGGGTCCAGGAGGTCCTTCCTCCGGGTCTGGAGGCTCGGGGGGCCTGGGATCTGGTGGGCCCCATCAAGGGCGACATCGAGGCAGGCAAGGCCTTCGCGCTGCCCCTCGGGCTCTTCCTCGGCCTCTTCGCCGCCCTGGCCGTCGCCAGCACCATCTTCGTCAGCGTCTTGGAGCGAACCCGGGAGTTCGGCGTCATCGCCGCGCTGGGGCTGCCGCCCCGGCGGCTGGGCACCCTGGTCACCTACGAGGCGCTCTTGGCCTGCGCCGTCGGCTGGGGGGTCGGGCTGGTCCTGGGCTACGGCGTCGCCTGGCTTCTGGCCAGCTACAACCTCTTGGGCCCCCTGTTCGCCGCCGTCGGCGAGGGATTCCAGGAGACCGGCCTGGCCGACGAGTTCTACGGCGCCGTACGGCCCGCGTACATCCTCTACTCCGCCATCACCGTGGCGGTGGCGGTGGGGCTCAGCGCCCTGTTCCCCGCCCGGCGGGCGGCCCGGCTCCAGCCCGCGGAGGCGATGCGGAGTGCCTAGGCGCGCCCCGGGAAACCGAAGCACCAGGAAAGGAACGATGGGAGGCGGGAAAGCCATGGCTCGAATGGCGAACCGGTTGCTGAGGACTTGGGGGATCCTCCTTCTGGCCCTGCTGGCAGCCACCTGGGCGGTCCTCCTCGCCGGGGCCCAGGAGCTCGATGCGACGGAGATCGTCCGGAGGGTGGTGGACAACCTCCGGGGCGGCACTCTGGAGGGGACCTACACCGTCACCGTGGAGCGCCCCAACCGGACCACCCAGTATGTCATGACCGTCCTCAGCGACGGGGAGGACCGGGGGCTGATCCGGGTGGTCCAACCGCCCCGGGAGGCGGGCCAGGCCTTTCTGATCGACGGAGATGACCTCTGGGTGTACAACCCCCGTCTGGGCCGCTCCCTGAGGCTCCCGCCCAGCGGCCGCAACGGCGCCTTCCTGGGCTCGGACATCAGCTACAACGACCTGGCCGGACGGGACCTGGAAGAGGATTACACGCCTTCCATCCTCGCCTCCAGCGGCCAGACCCTCACCCTGGAACTGGTGCCCAAGCCGGGCGCCCCCACCCCCTACGGCCAGGTACGGCTGGAGGTGGAGGCGGAGCGGCTGGTGCCCCAGCGTATCGACTACTACGACCAGCGGGGGAATGTGGTGAAGCGGGCCGAGCTCTCCGAGTACACCCCCGTGGGGGACCGGTGGGTTCCCCTGCGGATGGCGGTCCAGGACGTCACCCGCCCCGGCCACCGGACCGAGGTGCGCCTGAGCGACGCGCGCTTCGGGATCGAACTGCCGGCCGGAAGCTTCACCCTGCAAGCGCTGGAACGGGGGGGCCGCTGACGTGTGGCGTCTGGCGTGGCGGAACCTGTGGCGTCAGAAGGCCCGCAGCCTGGTCACCGCCAGTGCCGTCGCCCTGGTAGTCCTCTCCACCCTCCTCTTCTTCGGGCTGGCCGAGGCCATGAAGAACGGCATGTTCCAGGTGCTGACCGAACGGGCCGGCCACCTGGTGGTGACCCGGGCAGGGGCCGATGAAGCCAGGGAGTTCGACGCTCACCTGATCCGGGAAGCGGCCCGGGTGGAGGCCGCCTTGCGGGAGGTGGCCGGTGAAGGGGAGCTGGCCGTGCTCCTGGAGGTCCCGGTGCTGGCCAGCGGCGGCTCCCGCTCCCGGGGCATTCAGCTGGTGGGCCTCCGCCAGACCCCGGGCCTTGAACGGCAGTTTGCCCAGGATTACCTGAGCGCCGGCCGGCTGCCGGACCCCGACAGCTTGGACGAGATCGTGCTCGGGGAGGCCTTGGCCCGGGCGCTGCGGGTGGACGTGGGTGAGGTGGTCTACATCTTCGCTCCCGGCACCGAAGGTCTGGGCGCGGGCGCCTACACCCTGGTGGGCCTTCTGGACTTTCCCGAAGCGGCCCTGGAGGGCCGGACCGCGTACGTCTCCCTGGCGGCGGCTCAGGAGCTGGCCGCGCCCGAGGCGGCCACCCGGTTCCAGCTCCACCTCCCAGACCTCCACCGGATCACCGACGAGGACCGGCTCGAGCAGGTTCGGGACCGGCTCGCCCAGCCCCTGGGACCCGAACTGCACGTCAAGACCTGGCGGGAAGCGGAGCCGGGTCTGGCCACCCTCCTGGACCTGGTGGATCCCATCATGCTCGTGTTCAACGGGCTGGGTTTCGTCCTGGCGGGCCTCTTGGTGGTCAACACCGTCTACCTGAGCCTGGCCGAGCGGATCCGGGAGTTCGGGGTGATCATCGCCCTCGGCGCCGACCGCTGGCGGGTGATGCGGATGGTCATCAGCGAGTCCTTGGTGTTGGTCCTGACGGGGACGGCCGTCGGCACCGCCCTGGGGTTGGGCCTTATCGCCCGGCTGGCCCAAGGCTTCCGCTTCCCCAATGCCCTGACGGAGTACACGGTGGAGTTCGGCATTCCGGCGGTCATGTACGCCGGGTTGACCACCGGCCAGCTGGTGATCACCATCCTCTTCGCGGTGGGCACCGCCCTGGCCGCGGCCCTCTGGCCCGCCTGGGTGGCGGGTCGGCTCCAGCCGGTGGAAGCCATGCGGCACGTCACCTGACGTTCCGGGGGCACCGCCCCGGGCGAGCAGGCCTGCACGGTGAGGGAGGAGGTCGGCAAGGTTGGAACCCATTCTGCAAGCCAAAGGAGTCACCAAGATCTACACCACCGGTGGGATCCAGACGCCCGCCTTGCAGGGCGTCGACCTGACCATCCAGAAGGGGGAGTTCACCGCCATCGCGGGCCCAAGCGGTTCGGGCAAGAGCACCCTCCTGCATCTCTTGGGGGGATTGGACCGGCCCACCGCCGGGGAGACCTGGCTGGGGGACCGGCGGACCGACCAGCTGGACGCCGTCGCGCTGGCCCACGTCCGCCTCTGGGAGATCGGCTTCGTCTTCCAGGCGTATAACCTGATCCCCGTCCTAACCGCCCTGGAGAATGCCGCCTTCGTCCTGGAGCTCCAGGGGCGGCCCCGGCGGGAGCGGGAGGCCAAGGCGATGGCCGCCTTGGAGGCTCTGGACATGGCGGCGTATGCCCACCGGCGCCCCAACCAGCTTTCGGGCGGCCAGCAGCAGCGGGTGGCCATCGCCCGGGCCCTGGCCGCGGAGCCCCAGGTGATCTTGGCCGATGAGCCCACGGCCAACCTGGACTCCCAGACGGGCCGGGCCCTCATCGAGCTGATGAAGCGGCTCAACCAGGAGCAAGGCGTCACCTTCGTCTTCTCCACCCACGATCCCCGCCTGCTGGAGCACGTCACCCGCATCGTCCGGCTGGAGGACGGGCGGGTGGTGCGTGATGAGAGGGGGCCGGGGGCATGAGGGCGACGAGGCGGCCCACCGGCCCCGCCGGCCACTGGCGCCGGGCGTTGGGGAAAGCCCTGGCGGTGGCGGTGGGCTTCCTGCTTCTCGCCGCAGGGGTCGCAGCCCAGAGGTCTCTCGGGGGCTCGGTGGATCTCTGGGGGTCCGTCGGTCTGGAGGTCGACCACCGGCGTCTCGACGACGTCTCCTCCCAGACGGCGGCGACCCTGGCCGCCCACCTGGAGGGGCACCTGGCCCGTGGGCCCTGGCAGGTGGCCCTCACCGCCGAGCCGAGGCTCCCCCTGGCGGGCGCCGGAACCCCGGTCGAACCGTTCTCCCTGGGGCTGATTGAGGGGTACCTGGCCTTCCGGGCACCCCTGGGCGACCTCCAGGTGGGACGCATCCTCCTGCCCCTGGAGACGGCCCGCCTCACCCAACCGTACACCATCACCCCCCGAGACGAGCACGGGCGCCGGCCCGGGGTGGACGGGGCCCGGGCCGACCTCTACCTGGCGGACGACCGCCTCCAGCTGGCCCTGGTCCAGAGGGGTGACGGCTGGGCCCCGGTCGCCGGCTGGCGGCGGGCCTTCTCGGGCTGGGAGCTGACGGCCCACGGGGTGCTGGAGGCCGGCCGCCTGGTCGCCGGCTTGGGCGGGAGCGGCTTGGTCGGCTCGGTGGTGGTCTACGGGGAAGGGTGGGTGGTCCCCGGCGAGGCCCGGCCCCGGGCCGCGGTGGGGGCCACGGGCTACGCGGGCGACCTCCTCTGGACGGGAGAGGTGGCCCGGGCGCCCTTCCTGCCTGACCAGCCCCCTGAGCCGCTGGCCGCCCTTCAGCTGGCCTACGCCCCCACCCTCGGCCTCAGCATCAGCCTGGACGGGGCCGCCACGCTGGAGGAGACGCCCCAGACCCAGTGGGGTCTGACCGCCACCTACGAGCTGGTGCCGGGCACCAGCGACGTGGAGGTGAGCCTGGGTCGGCTCTCCCTCGCCCGCGGAGCCACCTGGCTGGTCCGAACGGCCCTGCGGTATTATCTTTAGGCTGAAGGAGGGAGGTGGCGCCTGTGAGCCAGCCTGCGCCCCGCCGGGACCCTGAGGAGCGCCGGCGCCGGGTCTTGGCCGCGGCGGTGGAGGAGTTTGCCCGGTCCAGCTACGCGGGCGCGTCCACCAACCGGATCGCCCAGCGGGCTCGGGTGGCCAAGGGGCTCATCTTCCACCACTTCGGCTCCAAGCAGGCACTCTACGAGGCCGCCTTGGAGGAGGCGTGGGCGCTCATCCTGGCCCCCATCGAGGAGCCCCTCCCGGCCGATCCGTACCAGCGGCTGGAGGCGGCCCTGATGGAGCAGCTCCGCCGCCTCCACGCCTACCCCGAGCACGCCCGCCTCGTGGGCCGCCTCCTGGGCCAGAGCGCCCGGATTCTGGGCGGGCCCTTCCGGGCCCGCCTGGAGGAGCGGCTCCATCACCAGCGGGTGGCCTTCTGCACCGGGATCGCCCCTCAAAGCTTCCGGCCTGGGATCGCGCCCCAACGGGCCATTGACCTGCTCGGCTTGGTGGCCGAAGGGCTGGTGACGACCTGGCTCCAGAGGCTGAATGCGGGCGGCTTGGAAGCGGTGACGCCTGCGGCGGCCCGGGAGCAGGTCCGCTCGCTGATGGAGCTGCTCCGGAAGGGCATCTACCAGCCGGGACGTTCGGCCGTCGCCCAGCCCCTGGGTGAGTGGGATCCCACCGCGTTCCTCAACCTGACCGCCCGACTGGCCCCCTCCCCCAAGGAGCCCGACCAGCGGCGGGACCGCATCCTCCGGGCCGCTCAAAGGCTCTTCGCGGCCCGGGGGTACGACGGGACCTCCGCGGAGGCCATCGCCGAGGAGGCGGGGGTGGCCAAGGGGCTCATCTTCCACCACTTCGGGTCCAAGGCGGGCCTTTACCTGGCGGCGGTGGGCGACGCCGCCACGCAGATGTCCACCGCCTTCCTCCAGGATCTCCCCCCACCCCCCGCCGACCTCTTCCAGCGGATCTGCGCCTGGTCCCAGCGGAAGGTCCAGGTCTTCCGGGCGTTCCCAACCCTCTACCAGCTTTCTCTGGCCGCCTTCGCCAACCCACCAGAGGCCGTCCGGCCGGCCCTGGAGGCGTACGCCGTGGAGGGCTTGGCCGAGGGCTGGACCCTGCTCCTGAAGGGGATCGACACCTCCCCCTTCCGGCCCGACGTGCCCCCGGCCCGGGCCTTGGAGCTGGTGATGCTGGTGGTGGACACCTTCACCAACCGGGAGATGGTCCAGCTCACCAGCGAACCGGACCAGTCGCTGGAGCGGCTGGCCCACCTCCTCCAGGAGGTGGGCCAGTACCTGGAGCTCCTCCGGGACGGGCTCGGCCCGGCCTGACCCCAACCTTGCCCGTCGCGCCCTTGGCCGCTAAAATGTTCTTGCCATGGATGGTCTCAAAGCTCTGAATCGTCAGCAGTTTGGAACCTATGCCGAAGCCTATGTCCAAAGCCCGGACCATGCCTGGAGTGAGAGCCTGGACCGGCTGGTGGAACTGGCGGACCCCCAGCCCCACTGGGAGGTGCTCGATGTGGCCACGGGCGGGGGCCACACGGCCCTGGCCCTCGCGCCGCGGGTACGCCGGGTCATCGCCACCGACTTGGCCCCAGCCATGGTCCAGGCGGCGGCGCGCCATGCAACCGAGCGAGGCGTCACCAACGTGACCTTCGCCGTGGCCGACGCTGAGGCGCTTCCCTTCCCCGACGCCTCCTTCGATCTCGTGACCTGCCGGGTGGCGCCCCACCACTTCCCAGACGTGGCCCGCTTCGTCCGGGAGGCGGTCCGGGTGGTCCGCCCCGGGGGTCTCGTCGCCGTCATCGACAACGTGGTGCCTGAAGATCGCGCGGTAGCCGAATACGTCAACGCCTTTGAGAAAGTGCACGATCCCTCGCACCACTGGGCCTACAGCCTGGATGATTGGACCCGCTTCTTCCAAGACGCGGGCCTGACCGTCGAATGGGTGGAGACTTTCCAGAAGGAGCGGGACCTGGAGACCTGGGCCCGCCGCTCGGGCGCGAGCAACCTGACTCTGGCCACCCTCCGGCAGCTCGTCCTGGAAGCCCCGCCTGCCGTTCAGGCCTGGCTCAAGCCCCGGGCGGAGGCGGGACATATCCGGTTCACCCTGACCGAAGGGCTCCTGATGGGACGCCGGCCAGCGGCCCATGACGACTGAATGAAGGGCGAGGCCCCGGCCTGGCCGCCGGGGCCTCTCAATCCACAGACGCCGAACCTGGTTCAGTACGCCCTCGCATACCAGACGGTGTGCTGGGCTTCCCGCCCGCAGACCAGGCACCGCTTCATCCGGGCCGGCGGGTCGAAGGGGATGTTGCGGGCCGTCGCCTTGGTCTCCTCCTTCACCTTGACCTCGCAGGCGTCGTCGCCGCACCACCCCGCCAGCACAAAGCCCGTCTTCTCCTGGAGGATGCCCGCCAGCTCCGCCAGGGTTTCGGCCTGGTAGCTGTGGGCCTCCCGGAAGGCCAGGGCCTTCTGGAACATGGTGGCCTGAATCTCCTCCAGCAGGGCCTGCACCCGCTCGACCAGCCCATCCTGGCTGATGGGCAGCTTCTCGCCCGTATCCCGCCGGACCGCGAGCACCTGGTTCTGCTCCAGATCCCGGGGACCCAGCTCCAGGCGGAGGGGGATCCCCCGCATCTCGTACTCGGCGAACTTCCACCCCGGCGAGTACTCGTCCCGGTCGTCCAGCCGGGCGCGCACGCCCGCGGCCTGCAGGGCTTGGAGCAGCTCTTTCGCCCGGGCCACCACCTGGTCCCGCACTTTGGCCGGGCCGATGGGGATGAGGATCACCTGGGTGGGGGCCACCTTGGGTGGCAGGGCCAGGCCCCGGTCGTCGCCGTGGACCATGATCAGGCAGCCGATCAGGCGGGTGGACACCCCCCACGAGGTGGTGTGGACGTACTTGAGCTGGTTGTCCCGGTCCAGGAACTGGATGCCGAAGCCCTGGGCGAAGTTGGTCCCCAGGTAGTGGGAGGTGCCCGCCTGGACCGCCTTGCCGTCCTTCATCATGGCCTCGATGGAGTAGGTCTCCACCGCCCCGGCGAACCGCTCCCGGGGGGTCTTCTGCCCCTTGATCACGGGGATGGCCAGGTCCGTCTCCACAAAGTCCCGGTAGACCTCGAGCATCCGCAAGGTCTCCTCCCGGGCCTCCTCCTCGGTGGCGTGGGCCGTGTGGCCCTCCTGCCAGAGGAACTCGGTGGTCCGCAAGAAGGGCAGGGTCCGCTTCTCCCAGCGAAAGACGTTGGCCCACTGGTTGATAAGGACGGGCAGGTCCCGGTAGGACTTGATCCAGCGGGCGTACATGTGGCCGATGATGGTCTCCGAGGTTGGGCGGAGGGCGAGCCGCTCCTCCAGCTCCTCGTCGCCCACCTCGGTCACCCAGGGCAGCTCAGGCGCAAAGCCCTCCACGTGCTCCTTCTCTTTCTCGAAGAAGCTCTCGGGGACCAAGGTGGGGAAGTAGGCATTCCGGTGCCCCGTCGCCTTGAACCGGCGGTTGAGGCCCTCCTGGCAGGCCTCCCACAGCTCGTACCCGTCGGGCTTGAAGACGATGCAGCCCCGCACCGGCGCGTAGTCCATCAGGTCGGCCTTGCGGATGACACTGATGTACCAGGCCGAGAAATCCTCCGACTGGGGTACGATCTCCTTGACCAGCGGCTCTTCCTTCGCCACCCCTCAGCCCCTCCTCCGATGTCGCCCAACGGCGCCAAAGACCGTGGCACGTGCTCCCAGCGTAACAAAAGGTCCCAGAGACTGTCAATCGGCGGGGGTCGGCCCCGGGGCACAGGCCGGCGCGGGGGAGCGTAGCCTGCACCGGACGGGGTGACCGCAGCCCACGGGAGAGGGGTGACACCGGTGAGCGGCATCGTGGGATGGATCAGCTGGGAGGCGGACCTAACCCGGGAGGGAGCCCGGTTGGAGGCCATGGGCGCCACGCTCAAGAACCGGGGCCCGGACGGCCAGGGGATTTGGCTCTCGCCCCACGCGGCCCTGGGCCACCGTCGGCTGGGCGGCGACGGGACCGGTCCCACCCAGCCTCTGGTCCGCCACTGGAGCGGGGAGACGTTGGCCCTGGTGTGGGACGGCCAGCTGTACAATGGGGCCGAGCTCCGGTCCGAGCTGGCGGCCCGGGGTCATCCCCTCCCGGATCCTTCGGACGGGGAGCTGATTCTGGCCGCCTACGCCCAGTGGGGTGCCCAGGGCCTCAGCCGCCTCAACGGGGTCTTCGCCTGCGCCATCTGGAGCACGCGCCGGGAGCGCCTCTTCCTCGCCCGGGACCCGCTGGGGGTGAAGCCCCTCTTCTACGCCGCCCGCCCGGGGGCGTTCCTCTTCGCCTCGGAGCTGAAGGCCCTGCTGGCCCACCCGGCCGTGGAGCCGGCGCTGGACCGGGAGGGGCTGGCGGAGGTGCTGGTGCTGGGGCCGGCCCGGACCCCTGGACACGGCATCTTCCGCGGCGTGGCCGAGCTGCGGCCCGGAGCTTGGCTGGAGGCCGGTCGCGACGGGCTCAAGAGCGGAACCTACTGGCGGCTGGAGAGCCGCCCCCACCCCCACGACCTGGCCACCACCCTGGACCACGTCCGGGCCCTTCTGGAGGACGCCGTCGCGCGCCATGTCCCCCGGGAGGCCCCCATCGCTTCCCTACTGTCGGGAGGGCTGGACTCGAGCGCGGTCTCCGCCCTGGCGGCCCGGCACCGCCAGCGGCGGGGCGGTCCGCTCCTCACCTTCTCCCTGGAGCACGCGGGGAACGAGACCCACTTCCAGCCCGACGAGTTCCAACCGGCGGCCGACGGGCCCTGGGCCCGGCGGGTGGCCGCCTTCCTGGGGGGCGAGCACCGGGAGGTGCACCTGGAGCCAGCGGACCTGGTGGCCGCCTTGCCTGCCGCGGCGGAGGCCCGGGATCTGCCGGGCATGGCCGACGTGGACGCGTCCCTCTACCTCTTCGCCCAGCGGATCCGGACCGCGGCGCCCGTCGCCCTCTCGGGGGAGGGGGCCGATGAGGTCTTCGGGGGCTACCCGTGGTTCTGGCGGCCCCAGGACCTGGAAGCCTCCACCTTTCCCTGGGTGCGGCGGCTTCCTGCCCGCCTTGCCCTCCTGGCCCCCGAGGTGGTGGCGGAGCTCCAGCCCCACGCCTACCTGGAGCGGCGGTACCGGGAAGCCCTGGAGGAGGTGCCTCGCCTGGCCGGCGAGACGCCCGACGAGGCCCGGGCCCGGGAGCGGCTCTACCTCACCCTGACCCGGTGGCTCCCCGTCCTCCTGGACCGGGCCGATCGAATGAGCGCCGCGGCGGGGCTGGAGCTCCGCCTTCCCTTCCTGGACCCCCGCCTGGTCGGGTACGTCTGGAACGTTCCCTGGGCCCTCAAGGCGCTGGACGGCGTGCCGAAGGGGCTCCTCCGCCGGGCGCTGGCCGGGCTTCTCCCGCCGGAAGTCCTCGAGCGGCGGAAGAGCCCCTTCCCCAAGACCCATCACCCCGCCTACCTGGCGGCGGTCCGCGGGTGGCTCTTGGAGATCCTGGCCGACCGGTCCTCACCCCTTTTGGGCCTGGTGGACCGGAGGCACCTGGTCCGGCTGCTCCAGAAGGAGGCCCCCGATCTGGACGTGCCCTTCTTCGGCCAGCTCATGCGCCTGCCCCAGCTCCTGGCGTACCTCATCCAGCTGGATCACTGGCTCCGGCGCTACCGGGTCCAGCTCCCCTAAGGGCCCCGCCCCCTGGGGCCTCCCCGTCGGGGAGAGGGTCGGTCACGGGGCCGACGATCCGCCACTCCAGACGGGTGAGCAGGTCCACCTCCGTCCCCCGGGCCTCCCCGTTCCAGACCCGGACCACAGGCCGGGCCGGGGCGATGGGGTTGAGGCGGACCACCAGGGCTTCCTCGCCGGTGTTGAGGCGGACCAGGGTGCCCACGGGGTAAGGGGCGACCCGGGCGAGGAACGTGCGGACGACCGCTGGGTCCAGGCTGCGCCCCCCCTCATCGGCGATGAAGGTCAAGGCCTGGTGGACGGGCCAGGCGGGCCGGTAGGGGCGGGGGCTGGTGAGGGCGTCGAAGACATCGGCCACGGCCGTTAGGCGGGCGAACCGGTGGATCTCCGTCCCCTGGAGGCCCCGGGGATACCCCGAGCCGTCCCAGCGCTCGTGGTGCTGGTAGGCCACGTGGACCGCCCGCCGGTCCAGCTCCCGGTGGCGCCGGAGGATCTCGAAGCCGTGGACGGGGTGGAGCTGGATCTGAGCCCGTTCCTCCTGGGTCAGGGGCCCCTCCTTGGTCAAGATGGAGAGGGGCACCCGGACCTTCCCCACATCGTGGAGGAGGGCGCCCATGCCCAGAACGGTCAGCTCTCTGGGATCAAGCCCGCTGTGGAGGCCGAGGAGGAGGGTCAAGGCGGCCACCCGGACCGAGTGGGCGAAGAGATACTCCTGCTCGTCCAACAGGCCCCGGATGGCGGTGAGCTCCACCAAGACCGACGAGTTGGCCAGGATCTCATCGAGGATCTGGGAGACGACCGCGGCGATGGGCCGGAGATCGCCCGCATACCCCTTGCGCAGGCGATGCACGTACCGCTTCAAAGCTCGCATGGAGGCTTGCCGGGTCTCTTCGGTCAGCAACTCGCCGGTGGAGCCGGCGGGGATCTCCCCCGGCTCGCAGATCCAGACCGCCTCAAAGCCCAGTTGGGCCAAACGACGGAGCATGTGGGGGCTGAGCCGGACGCCCGCCCGCAAGAGAGTCCGTTCATCCAACATGAGGTCGCGCCCCAGCATGGTCCCTGGGGACACGGCCTCCAGTGGAACCAAACGCACCAAGAGCCCCTCCCCTTCGGCCCCACCCTTTTGTGTCGGAGGCGGGGCCGAAGCCCTTGAGGGAGGGGCTCCTTTCACTATCTTCCGCGAGTTCGGCCTTCAGCCCGTCAGGCTTCCTTCACCACCCAACGGCGGATGGCCTTGTACAGCTCCACCACCACCCACGGCGTGACCGTGGCCACCAGGAGGAGCTCCAGGTCCAGGATGGACAGCGGCACCACATCGAAGAAGGGCGCCAGGAAGGGAACGGCCAGCACCGTAACCTGGAGCAAGGCCGAGGCGGCCACCGCCAGGAGGAGCGCCCGGTTGGAGAACCAGCCGATCTGGAAGAGGCTGGCGTGGGTGGAGCGCACATTGAAGCTGTGGGCCAGCTGGGTAAAAGCCAGGGTGGCGAAGGCGAGGGTCCGGGCCTCACCCGGCGTCAGGTACATGAGACCCCACCAGTAGAGGCCCAGGGTGAGGAACCCGATCATGGCCCCCTGCCAGAGCATCTGCCAGCCCAGGCCGCCGCTGAAGATGCTCTCCTTCGGGCTGCGGGGCCGACGCTCCATGACACCCGGCTCGGCCGGCTCCACCCCCAGGGCGAGCGCGGGGAGCCCGTCAGTCACCAGGTTGACCCAGAGGATCTGGATGGGCGTCAGAGGCGAGCCCAGGCCCAGCGCGATACCGAAGAAGATGGCCACGATCTCGCCGATGTTGCACGAGAGCAGGTAGTGGATGGCCTTCCGGATGTTGGCGTAAATGACCCGCCCTTCCCGGACGGCCGAGACGATGGTGGCGTAGTTGTCGTCGGCCAGCACCATGTCGGCCGCACTCCGGGAGACGTCGGTGCCGGTGATGCCCATGGCGCAGCCGATGTCCGCCCCCTTGAGGGCCGGCGCATCGTTGACGCCGTCGCCCGTCACCGCCACCACCGCCCCGTTGGCCTTGAGGGCCCGGACGATCCGGAGCTTGTGCTCGGGGCTCACCCGGGCGAAGACCGAGACGGTCCGGACCTTCTCCTTCAGGGTCTCGTCGTCGATGGTCTCCAGCTCCCGGCCCGAGATGATCTCCGGCTCCTGGCCCGGATCGACCAGCTCCAAGCGCTTGGCGATGGCGGCCGCGGTGATGGCATGGTCGCCCGTCACCATGATGGTGCGAATGCCTGCGCCCTTCGCCTCCCGGATGGCCTGGGCCACCTCGGGACGGGGCGGATCGAGCATCCCCATCAACCCCAGGAAGATCAGCTCGTCTTCCGCCGTCTCCGGCTCCAGGGGATCGGGCACCGCCGGCCAGGCCCGGCAGGCGACGGCCAAGACCCGGAGGGCCTGGCCGGCCAGGCGCTCGTTGGCGGCCAGGAGCTTCTGCCGGTCCTCATCCTTGAGCGGCCGGACGCCATCGGGGCCCAGGATGGACTGGCAGCGCTCGATCACCACGTCAGGGGCGCCCTTGGTGAAGGCGACCAGCTCGCCCAGCTGGGTGATCCCGGGCACCAGGTCCTCCGCCCCGGCCTCCGGGCGGTGGAAGGTGGTCATCCGCTTCCGGTCCGAGTCGAAGGGGAGTTCGGCCACCCGGGGGAAGGCCCGGTCAAGCCGGCTGAGGCTGACGCCCAGGCGCCGGGCGACGGCCAGGAGGGCGGTCTCGGTCGGATCGCCGATGGCCCGCACGGTGCCGTCCTCTTCCTCCAACCGGCTGTCGTTGGCCAAGGCGCCCCCCGCCACCAGCCAGGCGACGGTGGGGGCCAGCACCCCGTCGGGGCCCGTCGCCTCGGGGACGGCGGCCACCGCCGGGGCGCCCTGAGCCGCGGCGGCCTCGCTGCTCCCATCGGAGAGATCCAGCTCGCCTTCGGCCGTCACCAGGTGGGTGACGGTCATCCGGTTCAGGGTCAGGGTGCCCGTCTTGTCGGAAGCGATCACGGTGGCCGTGCCCAAGGTCTCCACCGCCGGCAAGCGGCGGATGATGGCCCGCCGGGCGGCCATCCGTTGCACACCCAGGGCCAGAACGATGGTCACAATGGCCGGCAGCCCTTCGGGAATGGCGGCCACCGCCAAGCTGACGGCTGTAAGGAGCATGGTGATGAGCTCCTCGCCCCGGATGAGGCCCATACCGAAGACGAGGAGGACCAGGACACCGGCGGCCAGCCCCAGGGTCCGCCCCACTTCGCCCATCCGACGCTGCAGGGGGGTCTGCTCCTGGGGTTCATCGGCCAGGAGGCCGGCGATCTGGCCCAGGGCCGTCTCCATCCCGGTGGCATAGACCACCGCCCGCCCCCGCCCGTAGGCCACGGTGGTGCCGTTGAAGACCAGGTTCCCCAGGTCGCCCAGACCGTGGACCTTCTCGGGGTCGAGGGGTCGGTGCCCCTTCTCCACGGGTTCCGACTCCCCCGTCAAGGCCGCCTCATCGGTTCGGAGGGAGGCGGACTCCAGAATCCGGGCGTCGGCGGGCACGCTGTCCCCCGCTTCCAAGAGGATCACGTCCCCCGGGACCAGTTCCTCCGCGGGCACCTCCCGCACCCGGCCGTCCCGGAGGACCCGGGCCGTGGGCGCGCCCATCTTCTTCAAGGCCGCCAGGGACGCCTCGGCCCGCTGCTCCTGCGAGGCACCGAGGAGGGCGTTGAGGATGACGATGGCGAGGATAACGACGACGTCCGCCCACTCGCCTAAGACGGCGGAGAGGAGCGCGGCGCCGATGAGGATTAGGACCAGCGGCTCGGTGATCTGATCCCAAACCATCTGGAAGAAGCTCCGGCCCGGGGCTTCGGCCAAACGATTGGGACCATGCGTCTCCAGCCGGCGAGCCGCCTCGTCGGACGGGAGACCTTGATGGGCATCAACCTTCAGCTCCTGGGTTACAGCCTCGACCTCGGCCGTCGCCCAGCGAAGGTGGTCAGCGATCCCGCCCTGGCCACGCTCCTGGGGACGCTGCGCTGACTGACTTGACAACAAGGACCCTCCCTCACGAAATGAGCCGTTCGCGGCTTAGCATACCACTCCCAACTGCAAAGCGGGACAGGCCGCTTGGTATCCAGTTCCGCATCAGGGGTCGGGAGGCCTTTGAAAAGGGAGAGGCCCCGGCGAAGCCGGGGCCCCGAGGGGATGACGGTTCAGGCTCAGAAGGCGGGCACCACCGCGCCGCCGTACCGCTCCAGGAGGAAGTCCCGGACCTGGCTGGAGGTGAGGGCCCGGGCCAGGGCCTGGAGGGCCGGATCGTCCTGCCGGTCGGTGCGGACGGCCAGCACGTTGGCGTAGGGCGAGTCGCTCCCCTCGATGGTGAGGGCGTCGGCCACGGGGTTGAGGCCCGCCTCCAGCGCGTAGTTGGTGTTGATGACGGCCGCGTCCACATCGGGGAGGACCCGAGGCAGCTGGGCCGCCTCCAGCTCCCGGAAGCGGAGGCCCAGGGGGTTCTCCACCACATCGAGGATGGTCGCCGTGATGCCGGCGGCCGGGTCCAGGCGGATCAGACCCGCCGACTGGAGGAGGAGCAGGGCCCGGCCCCCGTTGGTCGGGTCGTTGGGGATGGCGATGGAAGCCCCCTGGGGCAGGTCCTCCAGCCGGGTCCACCGGCCCGAGTAGACGCCCATGGGCTCGATGTGGACCGCGGCGATGTAGGTGAGGTCCAGGCGGTGGTCCTGGGAGAACTGCTCCAGGTAGGGGATGTGCTGGAAGTAGTTGGCGTCCAGATCGCCCGCGGCCAGCGCCAGGTTGGGCTGGACATAATCGGTAAACTCCACGATCTCCAACTGGATCCCTTCCGCGGCCAGCTGGGGCTGGATCACCTGGAGCACCTCAGCGTGGGGCACCGGCGTCGCCCCGACCCGGAGCACCGTCTGGGCCGCGGCGGTCCCGGCCACAAGGGCCATGGCCAGGATCAAGAGCACCCCCAAGAGCCCGGCTCCCCGGAAGATGGCACGGCTTCCCATCGTACGTACGTCGCCTCCTTCGTTGCGCTTTGGGCGCGTCACTCCCGCGTGGGGTTCCCCCAACCCCAAACCTTCACCGCCGGTCCAGCCGCCGGGCCCAGTAGCTGCCCAGGTACTGGATCCCCTGGACCAGCACCACCAACACCGCCACGGTGACCAGCATCACGTCCGTCCGGAACCGCTGGTACCCGTACCGGATGGCCAGGTCGCCCAGCCCGCCGCCCCCCAC
This sequence comes from Bacillota bacterium, assembly GCA_017577405.1. Taxonomy (GTDB): domain Bacteria; phylum Bacillota; class Limnochordia; order Limnochordales; family Limnochordaceae; genus Limnochorda. The sequence goes on along the minus strand of PIUA01000021.1, from coordinate 171,943 downwards.
GGCCCCGGCCATGGCCGAGTAGCCCACCAGGGTGATGGCCGTGATGGTCCCTCCGAGAATGAGGGACGGGACCGCTTCGGGCAGGTAGACCTTCCAGATCACCTGCCAGGGGGTGGCCCCCATGGCGACCGCCGCCTCCACCACGCCCGGATCCACCTCGTTGAGGGAGCTTTCCACCAGCCGGGCCACGTAGGGGATGGCGGCGACGGTCAGCGGGACCATGGCCGCTGTGGTCCCGATGGAGGTTCCCACCAACCAGCGGGTGAAGGGGATGATGGCCACCATCAAAATAATGAACGGAATGGATCGGCCCACGTTGACGATCAGGCCCAGCACGTGGTGGAGGCGGGGCGAGGCGAGGATCCGCCCGGGGGCGGTCGTCACCAAGAGAACCCCCAGTGGCAGCCCGCCCAGCTCAGCCAAGACCGTGGCAACGCCGACCATGAGCAGGGTCTCCTGGAGGGCTTCCCAGGTCAGCTTGAGGACCACGGGCGAGATGATCATCGCTCCTCCACCTCCTCATGCCACTCCTGGATGATCACCCCGACCTCCCGGAGGTAGGTGAGGGCCCGCTCCAGGTCGCCGGGCTTGCCCGTCAACTCCACCAAGAGCACCCCGAAGGGCGTCCCGCCCAACCGGTCGATCTGACCGCTCAGGATGTTGGCCATGACGGGGAACCGCCGGACCAGGTGGGTGATGACCGGCTCCTTGGCCGTCTCGCCGACGAAGTGGAGCTCCACCAGCCGGGCTTCCTGGCCCGGTGGGGGCGGCGTCCGGTCGGGCAGGGGCTGGCGCCGGGGGCCGGACCGGCCCAGCAGGCGGCGGGCCGCCTCCGACTGGGGCCGGACGAGCACCTCGCTGGTGGGCCCTTCCTCCACCACCCGGCCCGCCTCCACCACCGCCACCCGGTCACAGATGGCCCGGACCACCGACATCTGGTGGGTGATGATGAGGATGGTCACCCCCATCTCGTCCCGCACCCGCTTGAGCAGGTCCAAGACCGAGGCGGTGGTCTCGGGATCCAGCGCGGAGGTGGGCTCGTCGCAGAGAAGCAACCGGGGCCGGTTGGCCAAAGCCCGAGCGATGCCCACCCGCTGCTTCTGGCCGCCCGACAGCTCCGAGGGGTAGCTGGCCCACCGGTCGGCCAGCCCCACCCACTCCAGGAGCTCCTGCACCCGCTGGCGGATCTCCGCCCGGGGTCGCCCGGCGATCTCCAGGGGGAGGGCCACATTCCCCGCCACGGTCCGGGAACGGAGGAGGTTGAAGTGCTGGAAGACCATGCCGATGCGTTGGCGCATGCGGCGCAGTTCGGCCCCTTCCAGCGAGGTGAGGTCCACCCCGTCCACCTCCACCCGGCCGGCATCAGGCCGTTCCAGGCGGTTGACACAGCGGACCAGGGTGCTCTTGCCGGCGCCGCTCACCCCGATGACGCCGTAGATCTCGCCGGCGCGCACCTCCAGATCGATGCCCCGCAGGGCCTCGATCCGCCCGTTTTCCGTCTCAAATCCCTTGTGGACACCCTGGAGTCGAACGACGACCCGTCCGGCCCGCGGGGCTGCCACCTGGGGCGTGGCGGGAACCGTTCCCAGGGACCCGTCCGGTGTTACGTAGGCCAGGGGTCTTCCCTCCCGTCGCCGTGCTCCGGCGCTCCCGTGCCAGAAGCGGCTGCCGGCCCCGGGAGCGCCCGCCTCGGGCGACGGGCCGTGAGCTTGAGGAAGAAAAAGGCCTCTTCCCGAGTGAAGAGGCCGCTCCGTCGGCTCTCATCTCTCCGGGAAATCCGGCAGGAATTGGCACCGCACACCCCCGCCAGGGGTGCCGGTTGCCGGGCTTCATCGGGCCTGTCCCTCCGCCACTCTGGATGAAAGCACCTCAAAAGCACTATGCAGTTGTGGCGAGACGGCCGGAGACCGTCACTTGGTGCCAGTCTAGCCGTTCCTTGGCGTGCCGTCAACTCCCTGGCAAAGTGGCAGAGAAGTCTGAGGGCTGGACCGGTGGGTCCGGGGTGATGGGCGGCGGGCCGGTGGCGAGGCGCAGGAGATCTCTGGCCAATCGAGAATAGCTATGAGTAGGTTTCTTCATACAGTGTACACAGAACCAGTGGAAGCCCAGGGAGGAGCGACGGTGAGCGCAAACGTGGTCGATATCGCCTGGCGGGTCGGCGGGCCCCAGGGCAAGGGTGTGGACACGGCCGCCGGCGTCTTTGGGCGCGCCGCGGCCGCGGGAGGCTTCTTCGTCTTCGGACGTCGGGAGTACTACTCCAACATCATGGGCCGGCACAGCTACTTCGACATCCGGGTGGCCACCCACCCGGTGGCGGTTCACCGGAACCCGGTGGACATCCTGGTCACTTTCGAGACGGAGACCCTGGTCCGGCACGCGCTGGCCGTGGCCGCCGGGGGGCTCCTGTTGCACGACGCCGGGGCGGCCGACGTCCCCATTGACCGGATGGTCTTCCTGGATCCCCCGCTCCAGGAGGCTTTGGTCTCCCACCTGGAAGAGGCGGGGCTCCCCCCCACCACCGCCGGGCTCTTGGAGGCGGCTCGCCGACGGGGGGTGACGGTCCTCTCCGTCCCCTACGGCGAGTTGGCCGAGCACCTCACCAGCACCCTGGGCGCCTCCCGGGCCCGGGCCGAGCGGATGATCAACACGGTGGCCGTCGCCCTCTCGGGCGCCTTGCTCCAGTACGATCCGGAGCTGATCAAGAAGGGCGTGGCCCTCACCTTCGGCTCGAGCCCCATGACCGAGCTGAACCAGCAGGCCGTCGACTTGGCCTACGCCTACGCGCGGGAGACCTGGGATCTGGAGGCCCTGCCCCTCCGGCTCGCCCCCCGGGCAGAGCGCCCCGTCCGGCTCTTCCTCTCCGGCACCCAGGCGGTGGCCATGGGGAAGCTGGCGGCCGGCATCGCCTTCCAAAGCTACTACCCCATCAGCCCGGCCACCGATGAGAGCGTCTACCTGGAGCGCCACGCCACCGTCCCCACCGTGGACGGCGGCACCAGCTCGGTCCTGGTCTGGCAAACAGAGGACGAGTTGGCCGCGGTGGCTACCGCCAGCGGGGCCGCCCTGACCGGCGCCCGGAGCGCCACGGCCACCTCCGGCCCGGGCCTCTCCCTCATGACCGAAGGTTTGGGCTGGGCGGGCATCAACGAGGTCCCCTTGGTGGTCACCATCTACCAGCGGGGCGGCCCGGCCACGGGGCTTCCCACCCGGAGCGAGCAGGGCGATCTCCTCTTCGCGGCCCACGCCGGTCACGGGGAGTTCCCCCGCTTTGTCCTGGCCTCGGGCGATGTGGCCGAGGCCTTCGTGGACGCGGCCCAGGCCTTCAACTACGCTGAGCGGTACCAGACGGTGGTGATCCACCTGCTGGACAAGACCCTGGCCAGCACCCTCCAGACGGTGGACCCCTTCGACACCAGCCAGCTCTCCATCGACCGGGGGCTGGTGGCCGAGCCGGCCGAGAACGGAGCCTGGCCCGGGGGCTTCCCCCGCTTCCGGCCCACCGAGTCGGGCATCTCGCCCCGGCCCCTCCTGGGCCAGCCCGGCGGCATGCACTGGCTGACGGGGGCCGAGCACTCGGAGGTGGGACGGGTCACCGAAGACCCGACCACCCGGGAACAGCAGATGGAGAAGCGGATGCGGAAGCTGGAGGTGGCCGCCCGGGAGATCCCGGCCGAGGAGAAGCTCCAGGTCTACGGCGATCCTGATGCAGCCTTCACCGTCCTGAGCTGGGGTTCCACCAAGGGGGCCATCCTGGAGGCGACCCAGCGGCTGGCCGCAGAAGGTGTGCAGGTCCGGCACCTCCAGATCCGCATGCTCTGGCCTTTCCCCGCCCAAGAGCTGGCGCCGTTCCTGGCGACGGCCCAACCGCTGGTGGTGGTGGAGACCAACTACTCAGGCCAGATGGCCCGGCTCCTGACCCAGGAGACGGGCACCAAGCCCGACCATCTGGTGGTCAAGTACAATGGCCGCCCCATCGCCGTCAACGAGCTGCTCGAGGCCATGCGGGCGATTCTGGCTGGCAAGGCGGGGCCGCGGTACGTCATCCGCAACCCCTTCGAGTGACCGGCAGCGGGCGCTGCCCAGAAAGGTGGTTTGGAGATGTCGGTGGCGACAGTGACCGTCAAGGATTTCCAGGTTGACTACCCCAACGACTGGTGCCCGGGCTGCGGGGACTTTGGGATCCTCAACGCCCTTCAGCAGGCTCTGGCCGGCTTGGGCCTCAGGCCCCATGAGGTGGCGGTCTTCGGTGGGATCGGCTGCTCGGGCAAGACCCAGTACTACGTCAACGCCTACGATATCCACACCCTCCACGGGCGGGTCCTCCCGTACGCCATCGGGGCCAAGTTGGCCAACCCGGCGCTGACGGTGATCGCGGTGGGCGGCGACGGCGACGGCATGGCCATCGGGGCCGGCCACTTCGTCAACGCCGGCCGGGGCAACCTGGACCTGACCTACATCCTCTTCAACAACGAGGTCTATGGGCTGACCAAGGGGCAGGCCTCGCCCACGCTCCCCTTGGGCGCCCAGACCAAGAGCCTGCCCGAGCCCACCATCCAAAGCGGCATCAACCCGCTGATGCTGGCCATGGCCTCGGGCTACACCTGGATCGGCCGTGGGTACGCCTTTGACATCCGGGGGCTGGTCCGTTTGATCCAACAGGCCATCCGCCACCCGGGCTTGGCCTTCTTGGAGGTCCTCCAGCCTTGCCCCACCTACAACAACCTCCACACCAAGGCCTGGTTCGCCGGGAAGGATCGGGGTGGTCTCCCCCGCTACGCCCCCCTGGAACCCAGCTACGATCCGGTGATCCTCCCAGGGACGGACGAGGCCACCCTCCAGGCCCGAATGGCCGCCTTCATCGCCGAAGCGACCCGCTCGGAGGAGCCCATCCGGACCGGCGTCTTCTGGGAAAACCGGGCCGTCCCCAGCTTGGGCGAGCGGCTGGTCCAGCGCCTCCCCAACTACCTGAGCGAGCCCCCGGCCAAGAAGGCGGTGGCCGACGGCCACGGCCGGCCGGTGGTAGACCTGGAGCCCCTCTTGGCCGAGGTCGCCATCCGCTGAAGGCCGCCTCCTCTCTCCAGGTCCTGCCCTCGCCGCCCGGGAACATGGTAGACTGGGCGGGAAAAGTTCTCTGGGGAGAGGAGGCGTGCTGCTGACCCCCTCTGCCGCCCAAGCCTCATTCCTGCACCGCGCCGATCCCCGGGCCAAGCTGCTGGCCCTGCTCCTCTTCCTGGTCGCCCTCAGCCAGGCGCGCACCGCCGCCAGCCTGGCCGCGGGCGCGTTGCTGCTCGCCCTCGGAGCCGCCGCCGGCCGGGTGCCGTGGCGGGTCTTCGGCCGGGCCCTCCGCCTGGTAGCCATCCTCCTTCTGGTCACCCTCCTCTTCAACCTCTTTCTCACACCGGGAGAGCCGTGGTTCACCCTCGGCCCCCTCCGGGCCAGCCGCGCCGGCCTGGAACGGGGGCTGGTGCTGGCCGCCCGCCTGGGGCTCCTCGCCCTGGCCGGCGGGCTGCTCACCGCCACCACACCGCCCCTCGCCCTGAGCCGGGGCTTGGAGCGGCTCCTGGCTCCCTTGGGGCGGGTCGGCCTCCGGGTCCCCGACCTCTCCCTCATCCTCGCCATCGCCTTGGCCTTCATCCCTCTCCTGGCCGACGAGGCCCAGCGCCTCAGCCTGGCCAGGCGGGCCCGGGGCCAGGGGGCACGGGAAGGCTGGCGCGCCCGGCTGGGGGCGGCGGTGGCCATCCTCCCCCCGCTCTTCGTGGGAGCCCTGCGGCGGGCCGACCGCCTGGCGGAGGCGATGGAAGCTCGGGGATACCGGGGCGGCGCCCCACGAGGGAGCCTCCATCCCCTGCGGTGGCGCCCCACCGACTGGCTGGTGGTGGGCCTTCCGGCCCTCTATGGCCTGGTGCTCTGGCTGTGCAGGTAGGTGGCTGGTCAGGAAGGCTGTGGGAAGGGACTAGCGGGTGATGGCGTCGTAGGGGGCTGCCTGGCCGCCTTCCACCTGGACCACCACCCGGCCGGGCAGGCAGACGATGCTCTGTCCCGCCCGGGAGATCCAGCCGGTGAGGACGCAGACCTGGTCGGGGCAGGTGGCGGTCCGGACCCGGACCCGTCCGGGCGCGGTCTCCACCACCAGGTGGATCCGTCCGGCGTCCACGGGATGGACCGCCTCCCGGTCCAGAGGGAGTTGGGCCACCACCTGGTCCCCCACGGTGACCACCGCCGAGACCGCCCCGCTGTCGGCCGCGCCGGGAAGAACCCAGGTGTTCCAGAGAAGGACTCCGGCCAGCACCGTCACGCCCAGGCCCACCGCCCAGTCGCCGGGACGGAGGACCTTCGTCGTGGCGAGGGGTTCGGGCTCCCCGCGGCCCTGGAGGGGGGCCACCAGGGGCATCAAAGCCGCCAGGATCCGGTGGGCTCCCCAGCCCACCAGGGCGCCCGCCGGGAGGGAAAAGAGGAGGAGAAACGGCAGGTAGGCCAGCACGGCCCGCTGGCCCGTCACGCCCCAGGCGACCAGGAGCTGGCCCAGGTTGTGGGCGGCCGCCCCCGCCAGGCTCAGCCCGACGGGGGAGCACCAGCCCCCGGCCCATCGGAGGATGGCCGCCATCACCGCCACGCTGACCACCCCGCCCACCAGCCCAAACCAGAAGGGGGCCGCCAGAAAGGTTCCGATGACCAGGGAGCCGAGGACCTGCCGGAGGACCACCAGCAGGAAAGCTTCCCTCGCGCCCCACAGATGCAGGGCCACCAGGGAGACCAGGTTGGCCAAGCCCACCTTGGCCCCAGGGAGGGGCAGGGCGGGAAGCTGGGCTTCCAAGACGTGGAGGGCCACCCCCAGGGCGAGAAAGACCCCCAAACGGGCCACATCCTGGGCACTCCGGTGGGCCCGCGCCCTGGGCGGGGCGCCGGCTGCGGCCGCGCCCGTCACCGGGTGAGCACCTCGATCCGGCCCTCCAGGCCCGATGTGTAGGTGACGTTCATGGCTGGGTCGACAAAGATGGCCTCCACCCCGGGCAGGCTCTCCACCAGCTGGGCCCCGGCCTCCGGCCCCAGGACGAAGACCGCGGTGGACAAACCGTCGGCATCGACGCCCTTCGGCGCCAGGATGGTGACGCTCGCCAGCTCCCGGGCCGGGGAGCCGGTGCGGGGATCGAGGAGGTGGGAGTAGCGAACCCCTTCGTGGATGAAGTAGCGCTCGTAGTCGCCTGAGGTGGCGATGGCCACGTCCCTCGCCTCCACGATGGCCAGAACGGCCCCCGGATTCCGGGGGTGGCGGATGCCTACCCTCCAGGGGGAACCATCGGCCTTCCGGCCCAGGGCGTAGAGGTTGCCGCCCAAGTCGATGAGGGCCCGCTCCACCCCAACATCCCGGAAGAGCTGGGCCACCCGGTCGACCGCGGCGCCCTTGGCGATGCCACCCAGGTCCAAGCCCATGCCGGGCTGGACCAGTTCCACCGTGGAGGCCTCCTCATCCACCCGCAGGTGCTGGTAGCCCACCCGTTCCAGCACCTGGGCGATGGCCTCCGGGGCCGGGGGCCGGCGGCCTCGCACCGTCCCCTCCCCGTCAGCCGGGGCCTCTTCTGTCTGGACAAACCCCCAGAGGTCCACCAGAGGACCCACGGTCGGATCGAAGGCGCCCTCTGTCAGGTGGGCCAGCCGGAGGGCGTCCTGCACCACCGCCACCGTCTCGGCCTGCACCCGGACGGGCCCCCGGCCCGCCCGGGCGTTGATCCGGCTTACGTCCGAGTCGGGCTCGAACCGGTCCAGGGCCTGGGTCATGGCCTGAAGAAGGGGCATCACCTGCTCCGCCGCCTGGGCCGCCCGGGGACCGTCGGCCACCACCCGGACGAAGGTCCCCATGGCAAAGCCCGTCACTTCCACGGGCTCCCCGGGTGCGTTGGGGCGGAGGGCGATGACCCCCACCAGGGCCAGGGCCGCGACGGCGATGACGCCCAGGAGCCAGGCCCGGCGGCCCATCTCAGACGGCCTCCAGCACCCGGACCTGACCGTCCGTCAGTTCCAGGCAGTGGGTGGGGCACTTCTCCACGCAGGCGCCGCACCCATTGCACAGCTCCTCATTGACCCGGGCCAGGTTGTCGATGACGTGGATCGCATCCTGGTCGCAGACCCGCTCGCAGATCTTGCAGGCGATGCAACCCGCCTGGCAGACGGCCCGCACCTGCTTGCCCGCCATGGGCGACACACACCGGACCGTCAGGGGTGCCTCGGGGCTGACCAGCTGCATGATCCCCCGGGGGCAGACCTGGACGCAGATGCCGCAGCCCGTGCAGACGCTCTCATCCACCACGGGCAGCCCGTCGGGCCCCAGGACCATGGCGTCGAAGGGGCACTCCTGCACGCAGGTGCCCAGGCCCAGGCAGCCGTAGGTGCAGCCCTTGGGCCCGCTGGCGATGAGGTGGGCCGCCCGGCAGTCCTCCAGGCCCACGTAGCCCGCCAGCTGGGTGGCTTTGGCGGAGGTGCCGCCGCACATCACCCGAGCCACCTGCCGCTCCACCGGCCCCGCCTCCACCCCCAGGAACTCCGCGATCTTGGCCAGCTGCTCACTGTTGGCCACGGAACACTGGGTGGGCTGGGCTCGTCCCGCGGCCAGAGCCTGGGCCAGGCCGCTGCAGCCGGAGAAGCCACAGGCCCCACAGTTGGCCCCCGGCAACATGTTGGTCAAGAGTTCCACCCGTTCGTCCTCTTCCACGTGGAAGGCCCGGGCCGCGTAGAAGAGCCCGATGGAGAAGAGGACGCCAATGACTCCCATCACCGCGCCGGCGGTGACCATCGACGAGACCATCCCCCGGCCTCCTTCCTTAAACTTCCCGCCCCCGGCCGCCAGCCCAACCGTCTGGCGTCAGGCGACGTTCAGGCCCCCGAACCCCAGGAAGGCCAGGGCCATCAGACCGGCGATGAGCAAGGAGATGGCCGTCCCCTGGAAGGCCTGGGGCACGTCGGCGAACTCCATCTCCTGGCGAATCCCCGCCATCATCAGCATGGCCAGGGTGTAGCCCGCCGCGCTCCCCAAGGCGAAGATCAGGGTCTGCGCCAAGGTAAAGCCTTCGCCCACCACCAGCAGGGCCAGCCCCAGGATGGCGCAGTTGGTGGTGATCAGGGGCAGGTAGATCCCGAAGGCTTCGTAGAGCGCGGGGCTCATCTTCCGGATGAACATCTCCAGGAGCTGGACCAGCACCGCGATGATCAGGATAAACGCCACCGTCTGGAGGAAGCCCAGCCCCAGAGGGTCCAGGACGTAGTGCTGCAAGGGCCAGACCACCAGCCCCGTCACCAACATGACGAAGGTGACGGCCCCGCCCATGCTCAAGGCCGACTTCAGCTCCCGGGTAACGCCCAGGAAGGGACAGATCCCCAGGAAGCGGCTGAGCAGGAAGTTGTTGACCAGGGCGGCGCCCACAAAGAGCATGATCAGTTCGCCCACCGATCCGTCCCCCCTTAGGCGGCAGCGTTCCGGCTGACCACCGGAATGGCCGCGTTCTTCTCACTCGTCGGGGCCCGGCGCCGGCGGATCACGTTGAGGGCAGCCAGCACCGCCGCCATGGTGACGAAGGCGCCGGGAGCCAGCTTGAAGAGGTCCACCGTCGGCAGGCCCTCAGGGAAGATCTGGAGCCCGAACCAGGTGCCGTTGCCCAGAATCTCCCGGATGGAGCCGATGGCCACCAGGGCCCACATGTAGCCCAGGCCATACCCCAGCGCGTCGGCCGCTGCGTTGGCCGGGGTGTTGTGGGCCGCGAAGGCCTCCACCCTCCCCAGGATGATGCAGTTGACCACGATGAGGGGCACGAAGATGCCCAGCACCCGGTGGATGGCCGGCACCGTCCCGGCCAGCACCAGATCGATCACCGTCACCAGCACCGCAATGATGATGACGTAGACGGGGATCCGGATGGTCCTGGGGATCCACTTCCGCAGGAGGGAGATGATCACCTCAGCTCCCATCAAGACGAAGGTGACCGCAATACCCATGATCACCCCGTTGATCGCGGCGGTGGTCACCGCCAGGGCCGGGCAGAGCCCGATCACCAGGAAGAAGGGGGGCGTGTCCCGGAAGAGGCCTTCCGAGATGAGCCGCCACTTCTCCCGCCAGAAGGAATACTGTGCCACCCCTGCCACCCCCTTAGCGTCCCTGGCCGACGATGGCCTTCACGTGCTCGACGGCCTGCGCCACGGCCTCGGTCACAGCCTTGGAGGAGACGGTGGCCCGGGTGACCGCGTCGACGTCGACGCCCACCTGGAAGGCGGCATCCAGCGGCATGCCGACGAACTGGTCGGTGAACTCAGGCAGGGTAACCTTGTCGCCCAGGCCCTTGGTCTCGTTCTGCTCCACCACCTGGATGCCCTGAACCCGGCCGGCCACCGGATCGATGGCCACCAGCACCCGGATGGGGCCCTTGAAGCCGTCAGCGCTCGACTCGACCACCACGCCCTGGAAGGCGCCCGCCTCATCCCAGACCGGCCAGAGGGGAAGGCCCAAATCCACGCCGGCGCCGAAGAGGGCCTGGACCGCCTCCACCGACGGACCGGCTGCCCCGCCGGCCTTCTCCGCCGGGGTGGCGTGGCTCGTCGCGTCAGGCGTGGCCGAGGTGGTGGCGTGGGTCTCCGCGTCGGGCGTCGCATGGGTCGCCCCGTCGGGCACCGAGTATCCCAAGGCCTCCAGCACCCCGCGGGCCGTCTCGCCCACCGCCCGGCTCACCGCCTGGCTCGAGACGGTGGCGGCAGTAATCCCGTCCACGTCCCGGCCCACTTCGAAGGGATCGGTCACCGGCTTGCCCGCAAACTGGTCCCGGAAGGAGGGCTCTTCGATCCGGGAGCCCAGGCCGGCCGTCTCGGTGTGGGAAAGGACGGCCAACCCCACGATCTGGCCCTGATCGGGATCCACGCCAACGGCCACCTTCACGGGTCCACCGTATCCGTCACCGATGGCGTTGTAGACCAGCCCCAGCACGTTCCCCGAAGAATCCAGGGCTTGGTAGACCGGCTCCTCCACCCGTTCCGGCAGCGGCTCCACCGGGGTCACCGCCTTGAAGTCGGCGGCCTCGGGGAAGATCTGCTTAAACCCGACCTCGAACTGCTCCCGCAGCTGCTGGGCCTCGATGCGCGGGCCCATCCAGCCATAAAATCCGGCGAGGATCATCCCTGAGGCTACAGAGACCAGACCAAGGACGAGAATCATCCGCCAGGCGTTACGCACCGGCTGTCGCCCCCTTCTTGGGCCGCGGGCGGGTCAAGAGATTGACCAGCGGCACCAACGAATTCATGAAGAGAATGGCAAAGGCAACCCCCTCCGGGCGGCTGGCCCAGAGACGGATCACCATCATGACAAGCCCCACACCCACACCAAAGAGGAACCGGCCCCAGCGGGTGAGGGGGGTGGTCACCGGATCGGTGGCCACGAAGAAGGCGCCGAAGAGCGCCGCACCGGCCATCAGCTCGGCCAGCGGGTTGCCGGTGAAAGCCCAACCCATCAGCGCGACGGTGCCCAGCATCCCCACCACCGGGCGCCAGTCGGCGACCCGGGTCACCAGCAGGAGCAGCCCCCCCAAGAGAATGGCCGGGACCGAGGTCTCGCCCAGGGCACCGGCGGTGGTGCCGGCGAAGAGCGTCCACAGGTCGGGACCGGCGCCGGCCCGGATCTGGCTCAAAGGCGTGGCGGCCGTCACCAGCTCAAAGGGTTCCAGCCAGCCTTCCATAAAGGAAGGAAAGCTGATCACCAGGAAGACCCACCCCACCATGGCCGGGTGGAAGATCTGGTAGCCGTACCCGCCGAAGAGCTCCTGGGCCACCAGCACCCCGAAGAAGGCGCCAATGAAGGGAATCCACAGGGGGACCGCCGGCGGCAAGGCGAGGGCCAGGACCAGGCCCGTCACCAGCGCCGGCCCCGGCGAGCCGAAGAGGCTCCGCTGTCGAGCCCAGTGGGCGACCACCTCGGCTCCGTATGCGCCAGCCACTGCGGCGACGGCGACCCCCAGCGCCCGCCAGCCGAAAAAGTACGTGGCCACGCCCAGAACGGGCACCACGGCGGTGATGAAGACGGCGAGAATGGCCTGGCGGGTCAACGGCGCATGCACATACGGCGCCGGGCCGATGATGAGGGTTGGCCCTTGGGTGGCGACCCCATCCTGGGCCGCCGTCGTCGTTTGGGTGCTCACGGGACCGCCACCTCCTTGGGCTGGCTGGCCCGCTCCGCCTCCCGCTGGCGGAGGATCTCATACCGGGCCAGCTGGATCGACTGGACGAGGGGCCGACCCGTGGGGCAGACATAGGAGCACGCCCCGCAGCTGCTGCAGAGCAACGCCCCCTCGGCCTCGGCCTCATCCCACCGCTTGTGCTCCGCATACCGGGCCAGGTAGATGGGTGAGAGGCGTTCCGGGCAGACGTCGATGCACCGGCCGCACCGGATGCAGTCCGTCGTCGGGACCTCGAAGGAGACGGGCTGCTGGTAGGCCAGGACCGCCCGGGTGTTGGCGCAGACGCCGATCTCCTCCGAGGCGACGGCCGTCCCCGAGAGGGGCCCGCCCCAGACCAGCTGCCGGATCGTCCCCTGCCGGCCCGCCGCCTCCATCAGCGCGCCCAGGGGCATCCCCAGGGGAACCCGGTAGTTCCCCGGTCGGGCCACCCCGTCGCCGGCCACAGTGACCACCCGGTGGGTGAAGGGCTGCCCGTCCCTGAGGGCCCGCCCCAGCGCATGCATGGTGGTCACGTCGAAAACCGCGAAGCCGACGGTGGCCGGATCCTCCCCCACCGGCAGGTCGACGCCTCGCAAGGCGGCCAAGAGGTACCGTTCCAGCCCCTGCGGGTAGCGGTCGGGCAGGATCTCGATGGTGATGGCATCCCGCTCGGTCAAGCTCTGGCTGAGGGTGCCCACCAGGGGCCGGTCGGCCACCGACAGGGCAACGATCGCCTCGGGGGCGCCGATGGCTCGGATGGCAGCCCGGAAGCCGAAGAGCACCGTCTCCCACTCGTGGTGGAGTAGGACCCGCTCCGCCTGGACCAAGGGTTCCGTGGTGCACCCGTTGAGGACCACCGTTTGGATGGGCGTGGTCGGGGCCAGGCTCCGAGCCAACGCGATCCCACCCCGGGCCACGTCGGGAATCCCCGCCTCCAGGGCCCGCAGGCGGATCGCTTCGGGCGTCGGATCCGTCGGATCGTCCCAGCCCGGCAACGCCGGCGCGGTCTCGCCGCTCCCATCATTCTCCAGGAAGATGGCGAGGACGAAATCCCCCGTCGAACTCAAGGCCGGCGCCACATCGGTCACCGTGCCCGCGCAAGGCGCGTAGATGGGGAAACCTTCCCCGTTGGGTTCGGCCAATCGCTGGCCGCCCACGACCCGTTCCCGCTTCTTCACCAGCGGGTTGAGTTGATGGCCAGGCTGGGCGCAGGCCAGGATGAGCCGCTTCGGATCCGCCAAGGACAGAATGGGCCCCAGCGGACCTGGGGGCTCCCCGGTCCGTACACCACCCGGCATCCTCCGTCGTCGCATTGGCCTAGCCCTCCAAGGGTACGGCAGGCGCCGTACAGGTCACAATCAGTCGCAGTCGGTCACACTAAGTGGTTGTGAGTACTATCACGTATCCCAACCTTAGTCTATCACCGGGGAGAAGACGAAGTAAAGCTGATCACGAGCCTCCGGGCGCTGCTCAGGACAGAGGACTGGCTGGGGCGGTATCTTTGTACCGGGTCGCCATACCCATGGAAGGAGCGGGGGCCCAGGACGACCGACCAGGGAGCCTGCCCCCCCATCCTTCTGGGAGGAGTCGATGGCGGTGCGGCCCATCCTGGTCAAACGGATCCCCCGCTGGGCTCTGGTCGGGGGCGGTGCCCTTATCCTGCTGGCGGCCACGGCGGGGCTGGTCGGCGGGCGGATGCGGGATGGCGTTCACCTGACGGCCGAGCTGCGCGGTGGCCCCTTGGCCCCCCAGATCCGGGGGACCATCACCTTCCGGGCGGTGGACGAAGGCACCTGGGTCTCAGTCCGGGTCGAGGGCCTGCCGGGTTACACTCCAGGGCCCCCACCCACGGGCCCGCTGGGCTTCCACCTCCACGAGAAGGGGAGCTGCGAGGTGGGCGACCCCAACGAGCCCTTCACCGCGGCGGGAGGGCACTACAACCCGGACGGCCAGCCCCACGGTAACCACGCAGGCGACTTTCCCGTCCTGTTCTCCAACGACGGGCGGGCTGAGATGGCCTTCTTCACCAGCCGTTTCCGCCCCCAGGACGTGGCCGGCCTGGCCGTCATCATCCACCAGCACCCTGACGACTACCGGAGCCAGCCCGCGGGGAACTCGGGCCCCCGCCTGGCGTGCGGGATCATCGGGTGAGGGTTCCGCCCGTCGCGGTCTCCTGGACCGGGTCCCCGTAGGCTCGGAGCACCTTCCGGGCTAAGGTGACCACCATCTCCCGCAGCTCGGGCGGGTGCTCCACCACCGCGGCGCCACCGTACCTCAGGAGCCGTTCGGCCACCCAGTCGGTGTCGTAGCTCGGGTAGGTGATGGTGGCCACCCACTCGTTTCCCCGCCGGGCGGGCGGGCCCTGGAAGAGGCGGTCGTTGGCCGCCCTCTCCGCCGTCCGCTCGTCGAGAAAGCGGACCGTCGCGCAGACCCGGGCCGCGTCGGGCTGGGAGAAGAACGCCTCGGCCCACACCTCCATGGTAAACCCCTTGGGCAGCTCGTAGGATTCGTTCTGCAGCTCGACCACCTCGATGCGGTCCAGGCGGAAGGTCCGGGGCGCCTGCCGGAGGTGGCACCACCCCGGCACGTACCAGCGCCCAAAACCGAACCCGATCCCGTAGGGATCCACCAGCCGCCACTCGGCCTCCTCGGCCAGGGGCTTCCGGTAGAGCAGCCGGACCCGCCGTCGGGTCCAGAGGGCGGCGAGCAACGTCCCCAGCCACGTCCGTTCCCTGGGCTGCATGGCTCCCGAGCCCCGGACAGCCATCAACCGCTCCATGGAGAGCACGCCCGCCCGCACATGCTCGGGCAAGACGGCCAAGATCCGGTCCATAGCCCGCCGGCCCGCCTCGGCAAAGGGCCCCTGTTCCATCTGGGCCAGAGCGATCTGGGCCAGGAGCAGGGCGAGGGCCTCCTCGGTGGTGAAGGTGAGCGGGGGGAGCCGGTAACCATCCATCAACCGGTAGCCGCCCCCCGTCCCGGGGATGGCCATCACGGGCACCCCCGCCTCACTGAGGGCCTGCATGTCGCGGTAGATGGTCCGGACCGACACCTCGAACCGCTCGGCCAGTTCCTGGGCCCGGACCAGCTCCCGCGACTGGAGGGTGATCAGGATGGCCGCCAGTCGATCGCCTTTGGTCATGGTCTCCCCGTGATCCCTCCCCTGGCCCGCGGCCCGGGGGATCGGCGCGCGGGATGGTGGTCAAACCGGGTCGTTCCGGAGCGGAGTCGAGAGGGGCGCCCCGGGCGGGAAGCCCGGGCGCGGCCCCGTCGCTCAGAGGGCAGGTCGACGTCGCCAGCGGCGCACTCGGTCGAGGAGGGGCAGCGGGTGGGCCGGCTTGGACGACTTCTCCTCCAACACCTCCTGGGCTTGGCGCTCCCGCTCCGCCTCGGCGAAGAGCCGCTCATGGTGCAAGCGGGCGAGGATCAGGGCCGTGTGGTCATCCCTCAACATCACGAGTGCTCCTTTCCTCGTGCCAGCAGCGGCCCCGACCTCCAGGCGCGAAGGGAGGCCGCCGCCCTCGTGGCGCCGCGGCCTCCCGCGCATCGACCCTCCGGGTCCCGCGCAAAAGGTGAGGCCGTGGCCCCGTCCCGGGTGTCACGGCCTCGAAAGGTGAACCGGTCGCTCTTAGGACCAGCGCACGCCTTGAGGCGGACACCCCATGCTGCCATGACGCCGCGCGTGCCCAATCGCCCGCACTTCCGGGCAGACCAACGACGGGCGAGGCTGAGCCGGACCGAGCCTACCGGTGCCAGTCATGAGCATGGGTTCCACCTCCTCCGTGCCGGGCTGGCAGCCGCCCGGGAAAGGGGCAGCGCCGCAACCGCGTGCTAGAAAGTTAGCACAGACCTGGCCAGTCCGTCAAGACGAATCTTCACGGATCGGGAAGGAGAACCCATGGGCGGCTCGCCGGGCCCGCCGCGCCAGGATACTCCCGCCTCGCTGACAGCCCTCTGTCAGCGAGATCACGCCAGGCTGATCAGGGACGGGGGGACGGTTGGGGGGTACGGGAAGCCAGCTCCCGCCGGACCAGGGGGGCCACCTCGGTGCCGAAGAGCTCGATGGCCTCCAGCACCTTCTTGTGGGGGATGGTGCCGACGGTCAGCTGGAGCAGGAAGCGATCGTGCCCGAAGAGCTTGTGCTGGTAGAGGATCTTCTCGGCGATCTCCTCGGGGCTCCCCACGAAGTTGGCCCCGTGGAGGCTGCGGGAGGCTTCGAAATCCTCCCGGCTCATCGGCGGCCAGCCCCGCTCCCGACCCAGCTGGTCCATGACCATCTTGAAGGGACGGAAGGCGAGGTCGGCGGCCTCCTGGCTCCGCCGGGCGATGAAGCCGTGGGAGTTGATGCTCAACCGGGGCGCGGGATGGCCCGCCCGCTCCGCGGCCCGGCGGTGAAGCTCCGCCAGGGGCCGGAAGCGAGCCGGCATGCCGCCGATGATGGCCAGGGCCATGGGCAGTCCCAAGGCCCCGGCCCTGGCCGCCGACTGGGGCGTGCCGCCCACCGCCACCCAGACGGGGATGGGATCCTGCACCGGACGGGGATAGACCCCCTGCCCGTCCAGGGCCGGCCGGAAGCGCCCCGACCACCAGACCCGCTCCTCTTCGCGCAGCCGGAGGAGAAGGTCCAGCTTCTCCTCGAAGAGCTCGTCGTAATCGGCCAGATCATACCCGAAGAGGGGGAAGGACTCGATGAAGGAGCCCCGGCCCACCATGATCTCCGCCCGGCCCCCGGAGATCAGGTCCAGGGTGGCGAAGTCTTGGAAGACCCGGACAGGGTCGTCGGAGCTGAGGACCGTCACCGCGCTGGTGAGGCGGATCCGCCGGGTTCGGGCGGCCGCCGCCGCCAGCACCACCGCGGGGGAGGAGACGGTGTACTCCGGCCGGTGGTGCTCGCCCACGCCGAAGACGTCGAGCCCCACCTGATCGGCCAGCTCAATCTCCTCCAAGAGCCGCCGCACGCGCTCTTCAGGGCTGATCACCTGGCCCGTCTCCGGGTCCGGCGTGCGCTCGCCAAAGGAGTAGATCCCCAGTTCCATGAGACGGCCCCCTCCGGGCGGCCACGGGCGGCCGCCATGGTCCGCCCACAGTATAACCTCCCTTTCGGGTCCCGGCAGGGGCGGCCCTCATGGGGCCGCCTCCCCCCGCAGAACCCGCCCCCCACCGGCCTCGATCAGCTCCACCCAAGCTGCGGGCAGAAGCTGGACCGGGCGGGCATAATCCTGCTTCTCGAAGAGCTCGGCGTCGTACCGGACGTCGGAAGGCACGCCAATCAGGACCCCGTCCCGGGCCCGCACCATCAGGCCCCCGGAGTTGCCGGAGTTGATGGTGGCATCGGTCTGGATGAGGACCCGCCGGCCCTGGTGGGTGGTGAAGCCCGAAACAATCCCCCGGGTCAGGGAGAGGGGATTCCGGTCCCCGGCCCGGGCGATGGTGGGGTACCCGATGACCAGGACCTCTTCCCCCAGGGCAACGGGCGCCAGATCAATGGGCACCCAGGGAAAAGCGCCCGGGGGCGGGCACCCGTTAAGATCGGTCTCGATCCGCAGCAGGGCCAGGTCGTACTCCGGGAGCGCCTGCTCCAAGACGGCGTAGTACGCCTGCACCGCCACCCCTTGCTCCACGTCGGCCACCCCCACCACCAGCCGCTCCAAGCTCCCGTCGGCCGCCCGCAGGGGCTCGCCGGCACAGGCAAAGGCCGGCTCGGTGATGGCGCAGTGGGCCACCACGTGGTAATTGGTGAGGATGAGCCCGTCGGGGGAGACCAGGGTCCCTGAGCCCAGGCCCAGGGAGCTGGCAATTTGGACCGCCGCGGCGAGGGCCCTCTGCAAGGGCGAGGCCGTCGGGGGGACCGCTGGCCGCACGGTGGGATGGGGCGGCAGGGGTTCGTCCACCCGGACTTCCAGCCGGTAGGTGGCGGGGGCGTGCTCCCAGTTGACCACCCCGATCCACCACCGGGAGGCTTGGACCGCACCTACCGGAAGAGAGAGGCGCTCGTTCGCCAGAGCGGTCATGGCCCCGTGGGGGAAGGCTTCCAAATCGAAGGGCAAGGCACCTTCGGGGGCGGCCACCAAATCGAGGGGGCCGCTCGCGTCGAAGAGCCCCACCTCCAAGGTCTGGGCTCCAGGCGGGACGTCAACGGCCCAGAACTGGACCAGATCCCCGGCGCCCATCACCCCGTCCGCCCCGCCACCCGGGTCCAGGGTCCCAGCCACCTGCTCTTCGACGGGGCGGGCCACCAGGGCCCGCGGCTCGTCCCCGGAGACGCCCAGAGTGGCCAGGAGGACGAAGGGGCCGCCGGACGAGCTGGAGAGGAGGTTGGCCACGTCGATGTAGTAGGGCCCCGCCCGCAAGGCGGCCCCGTCGATGACCAGCTCTTCCAAGCCAGCCGGGGTCACCGCGGCGTGGTCGGGATCCTCGGTCCAATCCTCCATCTGGTGCCGGAAACGAACGAAGAGGTCCAGATCCACCTTGGCCTGCAGGCTCACCACGAGGGAGTCGGCTTCAGGGGGCACCTCGACCACGTAGGTCCGGTAATGATCAGGGAAGGCACCCACCACCCCCGTGACGGGCTGGCCGGGCACCAAGAAGCCATCGACCCCCAGGCCCGATGTATCCTCGGCTGCTGTCAAGGCGTCCCCCTCCCCATCCAGCGGTGGGGCTGGGTCCGTCGCCCCAAGCTCCCAGAGGAGGGTGTACCGGCCTGTCTCCCCAGCCCAGACGGTGTTCACGGCCACCAGGTAGGTGCCGTCCTCGGGCAGGGTGGCTTCCAGGAGGGCATCTGTTCCGCCGCCCGAGTCATCGTCGCTGACGAGCCAGTCCCCCAAGAGACTGAAGAGCACGAGAAACGCGTCCACATCGGGTGACGACAGCCGGAGCCGGAGCTGTTCGCCCTCCCGGCCCTCCAGCGCGTAGAGGTGGAAGAAGGTCCCGTCGTCCAGGACGGGATCCTCATCGGTCAGCACGCCTTCCACCGGGATCCCACGCTCCAAGGGGGAGAGGCTGGCTGCGATCGGTGCCGGGGGCAGGGCGAGACCAAGGACGAGGACAGCGGCAAGGACGACGAGGCAGCGTCGGGGCCAAACGGGGACAGCGACGGCGAGGGCCTCAAGGACCGCGCTTCGTGTCGGGAACATGATGGATGCCTCCAGTGGTTCGAGCCGTCCCGGTGCTCACGGCCCAGTAGTGGTCTTTCCTCTTTTGTCGTCGGCTTCCCAAAAGGTCAACGCCAGTCCCAACCCCTTGACACCGATCACCCGTTCGTCTATGCTGGCAGCGAATATCTGTTCGTCACCAGGAGGTGAGAGCCCCATGGCTCGACGGCGGGTGGAGTACGTGGAGATCCGGGCGGCCAGCGCCCTCAACCGGGTCCGGGCTCCCGGCCTCCCCTTCCGCTGGTCCCTCAACCCCTACCGAGGCTGCGCCCACGGGTGCACCTACTGCTACGCCCGCCGGACCCACACCTTCCTGGACCTCTCCGCGGGGGATCAGTTCTCCCGGGTCATCCTCGTCAAGATGAACCTCCCCGAAGTGCTGGAACGGGAGCTGGCCCGTCCCTCCTGGGCGCGCGAGACCGTCGCCTTGGGCACCGCCACCGACATCTACCAGCCGGCCGAAGGGCACTACCGGATCACCCGCCGGATCCTGGAGCTCCTGGTCCGGTACCGGACCCCCGCCCACATCGTCACCCGCTCACCCCTCATCCTCCGGGATGCGGACCTGCTCCTGGAACTGCACCGCCGGGCCGGGGTCCAGGTGACCATCAGCCTGACCACCGTCGACCGAGGCCTGGCCCGGGCCATCGAGCCGGGCGCGCCGCCGCCTGCGGCCCGGCTGCGGGCGTTGCGCCGGCTGAACGAGCTGGGCGTCCCCACCGGAATCCTGGTGGCGCCCATCCTTCCCGGCCTCACCGACGGTGTCGCCAGCCTGGCCGCAGTGGTCGGAGCCGCCCACCAGGCAGGCGCCGTCGCGGTGGGCCACCAGGTTCTCCGGCTCTGCCCGGGGGCCCGGGAGGTCTACTTGGAACGGCTGGCCGAGATCCTTCCCGACTTGGCCGACGCCACCCGGAAGCTCTACCGGGAGGGCGATCTGGCCCCCCGCCGGTACCGGATGGTGGTGGCGAGGCGGCTGCGGGGCATCCTTCAGCGGTACCCCTTCCCGGGCCGGCCACCCGCCCCGCGGCCCACACCTCCCGCGGGCAAGGCTGCCTCTCACCCCAGGGTGGGCAGCCTGCCAGGCAGGCCCCTCCCCTTGGCGGCCGCCGAAGGAGACGGGTCCGCACCTCTGGCCGTCCAGACCCTGATGGTCTGGTCTGGCCACACCAATTGAACTCTTTTCTGATTCCGTGCTAGACTGGTGGGTGAACCGTTGACGGCTCCAGGCGTTCCGTCGGATCCAGCCAGGAGTCGACCGGCTCAAAGGAGCAGGGGAAGGGAGTCACGCCCGTGGATCGGGAAGGCCTGTTGGAGTGGATTCGCAGTTTCGTCGTGGCAGGGGCCGTCGCGCTCTTCATCGTCACCTTCATCGCCAGGCCCTATGTGGTCGAGGGACGGTCGATGGAGCCGACCCTGCACGACCGGGACCGGCTCATCGTGGAGAAGCTCTCGTACCGCTTCGGCGAGCCCCAACGGGGGGACATCGTCGTCCTGCAGAGTCCCCTGGAGCCGGGCCGGCGGCTGATCAAGCGGATCATCGGCCTCCCGGGCGAGCAGATCTCCATCGCCATGGGGCGGGTCTGGATCAACGGCAAGCCTCTCGATGAACCGTACACCGACGTGGCCGTCAGCGGGTTCATGGCGCCCCTGCGCATCCCCGAGGGGACCTACTTTGTCATGGGCGATAACCGGCACCCCCTCGGCTCCCAGGACAGTCGTCGCTTCGGCGTTGTCTCCCGGGAGGCCTTGGAAGGGCGGGCCGTCTTCCGGTTCTGGCCCCTGACGGAACTAGGGCTGGTCACCGTCGCCGCCACCCAAGAGGTCGCCACCGCGCGCGAGTAGCCTGTTTTGAGGCTGCGTCGGCTTCCCCGGGCAACGGAGGGAGCGGAGGATGCCCCGGGGGAGGCATGGAGCCCCAACCGGGGGCTGGGCCTCACCCGTCGGCGTCGGGCTGCGGCATGGCCCCCTCCTGGCCCGCCGGCGAGCCGGCTCCGCCTTTGGCGGGCATGATCAGCCCCGCGGAGATGACCGCCTGGAAGGCCTCAGTCACCGGGACCTCCAGGTCGATCAAGTGTTCCCGGGGAGCGAAGAAGAGAAAGCCCGAGGCCGGGTTGGGTGCGGTGGGGACGTAGACCGCCGCCAGAGGCTCTGCCCCGCGGTAGCGGGAGGGGATGGCCTCCTGGGTGACAAAGCCCAGCATGTACAGCCCCGGTGGAAACTCCACCAGAACCGCCCTCCGGAACTGGCCCCGCTGAGGCCGGACCACCGAGTGCATGATCTCCTTGATTGCCCCGTAGACGGTCCTGATCCCAGGGATCCGCTCGACGAACTGCTCAGCCGCCCGGATCACCCGGCGGCCCAGGAAGTTGGTGGCGACAACACCGACGGCCAGGACGAGGGCCAGGCTGGCCACCACCCCGCCTCCCGGCACAGGACGGCCCACCACCGCGGCCACCACCCCCGCCATCAACGCATCCAGCCGGCTGAAGACAAACCAGACCAGGTACGCCGTCAAGACAACGGGGACCACCACGGCCAGCCCCGCCAGAAAGATGGTCCGCAGCCACCGGGCCGCAGCCTGCATGGCCATCGCCTCCTCGTTGAGAAGCCTGCTTCTTCACCTCGTCGGGAGCCTGTTTTTGCTTTTTGGGTCTGATCCGAGTACGATGGGGGTGAGGGGCCCAGCTGTCCTCATGGACCGAGCCGTTCCGGGGCCTCCGCACCGCCTGGTAGCGTGAAAGGTCCGCTTTCGTGAGAGAGGGGGCACTCCCATGAGCACCCACAGCCCAACCCAACTCAGGCCGGGGGACCGCACCCTTCGGGAGCAGGCCTTCCGCGACCGGGCTTTGGGCGCCCTGATTGACCGCTTCCCGGAGGGCGTCACGCCCAACCACCTGACCCGGCTCCGCATGGGTCTGGTGGTGCTGGCCATCGTGCTCTACGTGCGCCGCATGGCCCTCATCTGGCAGGTGGTCCTCCTGCTCCTGGCGGCCCTCACCGACCTGCTCGACGGGCCCCTGGCCCGCCGGCGGGGGCTCCATTCGGACGAGGGCGCCCGCCTGGACCAGCGGGCCGACTCCCTCCTGACCGCCTGGCTGCTCCTCCTCTGTCTCCTGGAGACCCACATCCCCGAGATGCTCCTGGGGAGCCTGGCCGTGGGCCACGCGGCCGTCTGGATTTCGGACCCGTCCCGGCGGGCCCTGCTGGCGGGTCGCTCGGAAGGACGGGAGGAGGCGCCCCGGCCAACCCTGGCCGCCCGGCTTCAACTGGCCCTGGTGGTGGCGGGCCTCTGGCTCCTGCTCCTCCACGCGGTCTTCGGGTGGAGGACCCGGCGCCTGGGCCTCTGGCTCCTGGCCGGTGGGCTGGGAGCGACGGGCGCCCGGCTCGTCCAGAACCTGCGTGCCGCGCCCGCTCAGAAGGAGGCCCGGGCCGCCTAGGCCCGGCCCCCCGGACGACCCTCCGGTGCCCCTGGCCCGGGGCCAGGCCGCGCCTCTTAGCGCCGCCTCCGCCGGCGGGGCCTCGGCGGGGGGCTGGGCTGGTCCTCATCCTCCGGCCAGCGCTCCAACTTCCGCCCAACCCGCTTCTCGATGGCCTTCAGCAGGCCGTGTTCCTTCGGTCCGATGAAGGTCAGGGCGGAGCCGCTCCTTCCGGCCCGGCCCGTCCGCCCAATGCGGTGGATGTACTCGTCGGGGTTGGCCGGACAGTCGAAGTTGATCACATGGGTCACCCGCCGGACATCGATCCCCCGGGAGGCCACGTCGGTGGCGACCAAGACCCGGACCGCTCCCCGGCGGAACCGCTTCATCACCGCGGTCCGGCGCGCCTGGGTCAGGTCGCTGTGAATGGCTTCCGCCTCAATGCCCCGCTCCCGCAGCCGCCGGGTCAAGCGGTCCACCCGCTGTTTCGTCCGGCAGAAGATCAAGGCCTGCTCCACCGCCTCATCCTTCAGGAGGCGGCAGACCAGATCCAGTTTCGCCTCGCCGCGGGCCGTGCTGTACGCCTGGGCGATGTCGGGGATGGTCTCCTCCGTGTCGGCCACCCGGATGGAGACGGGCTTGTCCAAGAACTGGCTGGCCAGGCGGCGGACCCGCTCGGGCAGAGTGGCCGAAAAGAGAAGCTTCTGCGTCCCCGGAGGGAGCCAGGAGAGGATCCTCTCCACATCGTCGATGAAGCCCATGCTCAGCATCTCGTCGGCCTCATCCAGGACCACCACGTGCACCTGGTCCAGCTCTATGGTCCCCTGCCAGACATGGTCAATGAGCCGCCCTGGCGTGCTCACCACCAAATCGACCCCAGCCCGCAGGGCCGCGGTCTGGAGGCTCATGTCGTAGCCGCCGTAGACCGCGAGCAGTTTCAGGTCGGTGAACTGGGCCAGCGCCTGGATCGACTGGGTGACTTGGATGGCCAGCTCCCGGGTCGGGACGATGACCAGGGCCTGGACCGCTCCCCGGTGACGGAGGCGCTGGACCAGCGGAATGCCGTAGGCCGCGGTCTTGCCGCTCCCCGTGTGGGCCTGGCCGATGAGGTCGCGCCCTTGCAGGATGGGGGCCAGACTACGGGCCTGAATGGGTGTGGGCTCCTCGAAACCCAGGACCTTCAAGGCCCGCAGCACAGGCGGAGCGAGGTTGAAGGCGGCGAAGCCCTGGCGGGCAGGCTCGGCCAAGGGGCCGGCAGCTTGCGATGCAGGCTGGGGCGTGGTGGGGGTGGCGGCCGGTGCGGGCACCGGGCGTCGCCGCCGCCGGCGGCCCGAGGTCCCGCCCCGTGAGCCGCGGGTTGGGCGATGGGTTGTGGTGTGAATAGGCTGAAACCTCCTTACCCAGGAGAACTTCGTTCTGTTGGTCTCCAGGAGTTTACGGTAACACAGGATGCCCAGCCTGTGAAGCCTTGCCCCAGGAGACGGCGTGCGGGGAACGAATAGGAGCCCCCGAGGAGGGATCGCGGTGGACCCGACGGGCCGAGCGGGGGGTGCGCGTCCAGCCCCCACCCCCGATGGCGGCAGGTCCAGGCCCCGGCGCCTGGCCCGCGCTCTGCTCCTGGCCCTGGCCGCGGCCCTGATCCTCCTGGGGGTGCTGGCCGAGCCCCTGTTGGTGGGCGTGGGCCACTGGCTGGCCCGCCCCGATCCCCTGCCTGCCTCCGCCGATGCCCTCGTGGTCCTCTCGGGTGATCCCTACGGCCTGCGGGAGGCAGAGGCCGCCCGGCTCTGGCACCAGGGCCTCGCGCCGCTGGTGGTGGTGACGGGGGGACCCATCGCCTGGCAGACGGTGGCCGCCGAGGTCATGGCCCGTCACCTGGAGGCCCTGGGCGTGCCTGGCGAGGCCATCCTGGTGGAGGGGCGGGCCACCAGCACCTGGGAGAACGCGGCCTACACCCTGCCCCTGATGGAGGCCCAGGGCGCCCGGCAGGTGGTGGTGGTCACCTCCAACTACCACGTGCGGCGGGCCCGCCTGGCCTTCCGGCGCCTCTACGAGCCGGCTGGGCTTCAGGTGGCGGTCCACGGGGCCCCCGATCCAGGCTTCCACCCCGATGGATGGTGGCGGGAACCCGTGGGCCGGGAGTATGGCCTCTTGGAGCTCATGAAGCTCCTCTGGTACCTGGTCACCTAGGGAGGGAAGGGCCATACCTGCCGATTATCACATGCACCTGGCGGCCGACGAGCAGTACGAGAACCTGCCCTACACCGTCGACCGGATTGCCGTCTACGTGGAGGCGGCTCGGGCCGCAGGGGTGGACGAGATCGGGATCACCGAGCACGCCCACCGCTTCGTCCAGTTCCGCCCTGTCATGCGCCCCCTCTTCGAGGAGCGGCCCCACCAGCACCCCCTGGTGGTCCGCTGGCTCACCTCCGACTTCCGCCAGGACCTGGAGGCGTACGCCTCCGTTGTCCTGGAGGCCCGGCGGCAGGGACTCCCCGTCCGCTTGGGCATCGAGGTGGACTACCTGCCCGGCTGCGAAGAAGCCCTGGACCGGGCGCTGGAAGGGATCCCCTGGGATTACGTGCTGGGATCGGTCCACTTTGTGGACGGCCAGGCGATCGATGTCCGGCCGGAGATCACCTGGCCTGAGGCCGACGTGGACCGGCTCTGGGAGCGGTACTTCCACCACCTGGCCCAAGCGGCCCAAAGCGGGCTGTTCTCCTGCCTCGCCCACCCCGACCTGCCCAAGAAGTACGGCTTCCGGCCCGCCGCCTTCCCCTGGGAGGCCTTCCAGCAGGTCTTGGACGGGGCGGCGGCGACGGGCACAGGCTTTGAGATCAACACGGCCGGGCTGCGGAAGCCGGTGGGGGAGCTCTACCCCGCCCTGGACCTCCTGCGGGCCGCGGTGACCCGGGGCCTCCCCATCCAGCTGGGCTCCGACGCCCACCGCCCCGAGGAGGTGGGGGCCGGCTTCGACCAGGCCTTGGCCTGGGCCCGGGAGGCCGGAGTTCCCGCTTTGACCCGCTGGGACCGCGGTCGGGCTACCTTGGAACCGTTGCCGGGCGGGAACGGGGGCTGCCCACCCCCGCCGGCGGACGACCCATCCAGCCCGGCCTGAGGCAGGCGGGCCGCGGCCGGTTGGAGGCCCGTCGCCAGGCGGAGGCCTCCCCGGAGAGGATTTGTCCCGCCAGCAGGTAACCTCTTGGTGGTGGCCTCCCATGCGCCTGACGGACCGCGGCTTGATCCGAGGCGACAACTTGCCGGTGCTCCGGGCGTTGCCCGACGGCGCCTTCGACCTGATCTACCTGGACCCTCCCTTCAACACCAACCGCCGGTACGGCCTGGCGCGGGGCCGGCCGGTGACTGGAGGCGGCCGCGCCCCCGGCGAGGTGGCCCTCGCCTTCGACGATGCCTGGCCCTGGACCGAGGCGACGGAGCTCCTCTACCACCAGGCCCTGGAGGAGCTGCCCCCGGCGCCCCGGGAGCTCCTCCGCACCCTGCGACAGGTCCTCGGTCCCGGCCACCTCCTGGCTTACCTGACCATGATGGTCCCCCGGCTGGTGGAGATCCACCGGGTGCTCGCCCCCACCGGCTCCCTCTACGTCCACTGTGATCCCCAGGCGAGCCACTACCTGAAGGTCTTCCTCGACGCCATCTTCGGACCCCGGCGCTTCCGGCGGGAGATCGTCTGGCGGAGCGGGTGGGTCAGCGGCTTCAAGAGCCGCACCCGCAACTGGGTCCGCAACCATGACATCCTCCTCTACTACACCCGGAGCCGGCAGTACGTTTTCAACAAGGAAGCGGCCTACCGGCCCCATCCCCCGGGCTACCGGCGCCGGGGCGGCGGGGCCAACCCTTCGGGGGTGGCCCTGGACGACGTCTGGACCGACATCTACTCCCCGTGGATCATGAGCTTCAGCCGGGAGAAGCTGGGGTACCCCACCCAGAAACCCGTGGCCCTTCTGGAGCGGATCCTCCGGGTCTCCACCCGGCCGGGAATGCGAGTCCTCGACCCCTTCGCCGGCGGCGGGAGCACCCTGGTGGCCGCGGAGACTCTGGGCCGGCGGTGGCTCGGCATTGACACGAGCCACTTGAGCACCGCCATGGTCCGGTACCGGATGCTCTGGCGCTTCGGCCTGGACCGGAGCCGGTTCCCCGTCAGGGGCGAGCCGGGCGACCTCAGGGCGGCCAAGGACCTGGCCCAAGAAGATCCGGTCCAGTTCGGCTGGTGGGCCCTCTCCCTGCTCCATGCCCGGCCTTTGGGCGCTCGTCGCTTGGGAGCGGGCCGGGCGGCGGTCCGGGTGGAGGGGGCCTTACCCTTCCGAGACCAGATCTTGGACGACGAAGCCCCACCCCTTCTCCCCGCGGAGGGGACGCCCGCGCCAGGAAAGGACTGGACCCTGGTGGTCGTCCAGCCCGTGGTGCGTCCCTCCGACCTCCCGGCCCTGGCCCGCCGGGCCGAAGGGCTGGGCGCCCGGCGGGTTCTGGCGACAGGCTTGGAGCTTCCCGCCAGCACCAGTGACTCCTGGGGGACCGTCGCCGGCCAGGGGCAGTTCCAGTGGCCACCGGACGAGACGGGGGTCCACCTCATCCCCCTGGAAACCCTGCTCCGCCGGGACCTCACCCCCGCCCTGATCCAACGCCCGCTCCGGCCCTTGTAGAGAAAACCGCCTTCGAGGAGCGCCTCGGCCCCCTTCCTTCTCGGCCGTCCGGAGGCATACTTTTCCAGCCACCGGACCATACTCCCTGAGGGAGATCCCTACGCCCAACACGCGAGGAGGGAGTCCGATGGCTGGATCGCGAGCTCTTGGGCCCGGGAGGCGGTCAGGCGCCTTCCCCGGCGCGCCCCCATCCCCGGAGGACGGCCTCTCCCTGGAGGTGCTTCAACAGGCCCTCCGCACCCTGCAGACGGCCTCCCAGCTCAGCCCCGCCGCCCGGCAGCGGGGCGTCCAGGCCCTGGAGCGGGCCTGCGCCCGCCTCCGCGCCCGCGCCAAGGTTTGACCCCCTCCCCGGCCCCTTGGATGGCGGCCCAACCGCACCGGAACGAGGCCCGTCCGGGGCGGCTTTGAAGGGGCGGAAAGGCCCGCGTTATAATGAAGCCGGCACCTTAACCCTTGGAAGGAGACCAGGCTCCCGCGGGACGCCTGGCTAGAGGAGTGGATGACCTTGCAACGCGGTCGACGGTTGGTGGCATACCTCGTCGGTGGCCTCGCGTTGGTGCTTGCCGGCGTGCTGCTCGGCGCGGTGCTCAGCCATCCGGGCACCCTTCAAGCCCAGCCCTCAGCGCCTGGGACGCAGCGGGTAAGCGAACCGGCGTCCATCGCCTTCCCCGGCGGGAGCCCGTCAGCCATCGCCGATGTGGCCGAGCGCCTCAGCCCGGCGGTCGTCTACATCGAGGTGCGGATGCCCCGGGCCACCCAGCGGCCGTCCTACCCCGATCCGTTCTGGTGGCCCTTCTTCGGCCCCCAGTTCCCGCCCCGCAGCGGTGAGACGGTCCAGGCGGGCACCGGCTTCATCATCGACCAGGAGGGCCACATCCTCACCAACCAGCACGTGGTGGGCAGCCTCAACGCCGGGCAGAGCATCCGGGTCTACCTGCAGACGCCGGAGTTCACCGACTGGGTGGATGCAGAGCTGATCGGCGCCGACTACCAGCTGGACCTGGCCGTCCTCAAGATTGAGAAGCCCCGGGAGCTCAAGGAGCTGCCTGTGGCCCCGCTGGGTGATTCGGACACGATGCGCCCTGGCGACTGGGTGATCGCCATCGGCAATCCCTTCGGAGCCCAGCTGGGTCTGGAGCACACGGTGACCGTCGGGGTGGTGAGCGCGCAGGGCCGCCAGATCTCGGTCTGGGACGAGTCCCGCCGGTCGCCCCGCACCTACCGGGACCTGATGCAGACCGACGCGGCCATCAATCAGGGGAACAGCGGCGGTCCCTTGATCAACATCTACGGTGAGGTCATCGGGATCAACACCGCCGTCAACACCCAGGGGCAAGGGATCGGCTTCGCCATCCCCATCAACACCGCCAAGGAGGTTCTCCGGGATCTGATCGAACGGGGGATGACCCCTGGCGGGCCCTGGATCGGCATCACCTACCAGGACGTGACCCCTGAGATCGCACGCATCCTGGGGCTGGACCATGACGAGGGGATCCTGGTGGCTGAGGTCCTGGCGGGCCAGCCGGCCGAGAAGGCGGGTCTTCAGGCGTACGACGTGATCGTGGAACTGAACCGGAAGCCTGTCCCCGACGGCGAGACCTTCCAGAAGATGGTCCAGGAACTGAAGCCCGGCGACACGGCGGTTTTGAAGGTGATCCGGAACGGCCGGGCGGTGGTCCTCACCGTCACCGTGGGCGAGCGGCCCCCCGAGTTCCGCTGAAGCTCCCGGGGCGCGGCGCACGCGTTCAGGGCCGGGGCACCCCCGGCCCTGTTTCTTGGTTACCCCTCCACCTCCACCTGCACCCCGTCCAGCATCCCGCCCAGGGGCGCCTGGGGCTTCCGAACCCGGACCCGAATGCGCCCCCGCTGGACCGGCAGCGCCTCGAGGGTGCGCTCCACCTGGCGGCGGATCCGCTCGGCCAGGTGCTCCAGCAAGTGGACCGGCTCCCCCTCCACCACCTCTTGGACCGCCCGGAAAAGGAGCCGGTAGTCCACCGTCTCCTCCAGGCGGTCGCTCTCCCGGGCCCGGGAGAGGTCCAGCTCCACCTCCAGATCCACCTCGAAGGGCTGGCCTTGCTCCCGCTCGTGGGGCAAGAGGCCGTGGTGGCCCCAGAAGCGCATCCCCTGCAGCAGGATCCGGTCCATGGCCGCCTGTCCAACCGCCCTCCCTAGGACATCCCTACTCGAGGCCAATGGCCGGCTTGGGCCGCTGCTTGCCCAGCCCCTCGGGGGCCGGCCGGTTCTCGGCCCGCGGCTCGGGGGCCTCGGCCGTGGCCGCGGCCACGGCCTCGGAAGCCGCCTCGGACTCGGGCTGGGCCGGCTCCTCCTCGGGCACCTGGCCCGTCTCCATGAGCTGATGGAAGAGCTTCTCGTCGACGGTCTCCCGATCCTTGAGGACTTCCACCAGCACCTGGACCCGGTCCCAGTGCTCCTTGAGGATGGTCCGGGCCCGATCGTACGCCTCGTCCACCAGGCGCCGGACCTCCCGGTCGATGGCCGCCGCCACCTCTTCCGAGTAGTTCCGCTCCCGGGCCAGATCCCGGCCCAGGAAGATCTCCCCCTGCCGGTTGCCGAAGGTGAGGGGGCCCAACTCGTCGCTCATGCCCCACTCCATCACCATCCGGCGGGCCAGGTTGGTGGTCTTCTCCAGGTCGTCCTGGGCCCCGGTGCTGATCTCGTTGAAGGCCAGCTCCTCCGCCGCCCGGCCCCCCAGCATGTGGGCCAGGCGGTCAAAGAGCTCCGAGCGGGTGGCCACGTACCGCTCCTCCGCCGGCAGGGTCATGGTGTAGCCGCCCGCCATGCCCCGGCCGATGATGGTCACCTTGTGGACGGGATCCCCGTGGGGGAGGTAGTGGGCCACCACCGCGTGGCCCGCCTCGTGGTAGGCGAAAACCTCCTTGTCCCGCTCGGTGAGAATCCGGTTCTTCTTCTCGGGCCCGAGGAGGATCCGGTCGATGGCCTCCTCACAGTCGGCCATGGTGATCCGCTTCGCACCCCGGCGGGCCGCGAGGATGGCCGCCTCGTTCATCAGGTTCTCCAGGTCTGCCCCGGAGAAGCCGGGCGTCCGGCGGGCCAGGACCTCGAGGGAGACGTCGTCCGCCAGGGGCTTGTTCCGGGAGTGGATCTTGAGGATCTCGATCCGGCCCCGCAGGTCCGCCCGGTCGACGACGATCTTCCGGTCGAAGCGGCCTGGCCGGAGCAGGGCTGGGTCGAGCACGTCCGGCCGGTTGGTGGCCGCCATGACGATGATCCCCTGGTTGGGTTCGAAGCCGTCCATCTCCACCAAGAGCTGGTTGAGGGTCTGCTCCCGCTCGTCATGGCCGCCGCCCAGCCCGGCGCCCCGGTGGCGGCCCACCGCGTCCAGCTCGTCGATGAAGATGATGCAGGGGGCGTTCTTCTTCGCGGTGTCGAAGAGGTCCCGCACCCGGGAGGCCCCCACGCCCACGAACATCTCGACGAAGTCCGACCCCGAGATGCTGAAGAAGGGCACCCCCGCCTCCCCGGCCACCGCCCGGCCCAGAAGGGTCTTCCCCGTCCCCGGCGGGCCGACGAGAAGGACGCCCTTGGGGATCTTCGCCCCCAACTCCACAAACTTCTTGGGGTGCTTGAGGAACTCGACAATCTCCTGGAGCTCCACCTTGGCTTCGTCCAGGCCCGCCACGTCATCGAAGCGGACCTTGCTCTTTTCCTCGGTGTAGAGCTTGGCCCGGGCTTTGCCGAAGGACATGGCCCGATTGTTCCCGCCCTGCATCTGATTCAAGATGAAGATCCAAAGGCCCACGAAGATGACCAGGGTCAGGATGTTGGGCAGGATGGAGATCCACCAGGGAGCTGGGGGTTCGGGCGCCGCCGACACCCGGACCCCTTTGGCGATCAGGTCATCAGCCAGGTTGGTGAGGTTGGGCGGAATGTAGGTGGTGAACTCGGTGCCGTCCACCATCCGGCCTTGGACTTCCTGCTCGCCCACGATGGTCACCTGGGCGACCCGACCCGCGTTGACGGCGCGGATGAACTCGGTGTAATCCAGGCTGCGGGCACTTTCCGTGGGCGTGTAGAAGGTACTCACGATCATGACCGCGAGGATCGCGATCAGGAGATAGAGGCTCAGGCCCCTGAGGAAACGGTTCAAAGCGTGCCCTCCCCTCACCTACGAAGAAAAGGGGCGGGCCAGTGACGCTTCATCGTTCGGCCTGGTCCGCCCGCTGACCACGAAAAGCATGCGCTTGCCCCGTACGTCCGGCATGAGAGACGGCGAGCCGGCGGAATCTGCCTGTCCCAGCCGGCCGGTCCATTCGTCAGTATTATACCATAGTGGTTCCTACCCAACAACGAACCTTCCCCGCGCGGCGCCGTCAGGCTCAGCCGGACGGGGTGGTCACCGGGGGAAAGAGGGTTCCGGCCGCGGGGAAGGGCTACCTTGCAGGGGAGCCCAGGAGCCGGGGGCCAGGAGGAGCGGGGCTGGCGGGTTCAGCGGCGCGCGTCGGGATCCGGCCGGAGCCGGGCGACCACCACCGTGGCGTCGTCGGGAACGCCGCGGGGACAGAGCTCCCGGGCCCGGGCGGCCAGAAGCTCGGCCAGGACCGCGGGCTCCTCGGCCCGGAAGTGGGCCACGGTCTCCGCCAGCCACTCGGACCGGTGGCCCTCCCCCAGCTCCCAGAGCCCGTCGCTGGCCAGGATCACCCGATCGTCGGGGCCGAGGGTGAGGGTCTGAACCTCCGTTTGGAACCCGTCCACCGCCCCCGCGGGAGGGTTCTCCGCCTCCACCACCTCCACCTCCCCCCGCCGGATGACCAGGGAGGGGGCGGCCCCCAGCTTGAGGAACTGGGCCTGGCCCGTATACAGATCGACCACCAGCAGATCGAGGGTGGCGAAGCGAACCTGGTGGGTCCGGGCCCGCAGGAGGCGGTTCACCATCTGGACCGAGGGCTCGACGGCCAGACCTGCCTCCAGGAAGGAGCGCAAGAGATGGACCGCGGTCCGGCTGGCCTGCCAGGCGCTCAAACCCGAGCCCATGCCGTCGCTGAGGAGCACCGCCACCCGCCCGTCGGCCAACTCCATCCGGGCCACCGTATCCCCCGAGTGGAGCTCTCCCGCCCGCTGGAGGGCCGCGTCGGCCACCTCCAGGCGAAAACGCCGCTGGGGCAGGAGCTCAAAACGGCAGCCCTTTCCTTCACCCCCGGTGCAGGTGGCCTGCCAGACCGCGTAGGGGCGGCCCAGGCGCCGGGAGACCACCGGGGCGAGCCCCACCTGGCAGAAACCTGGATGGGGGCAGCCCGTCCGGAGGCGCACCCTCACCCGGTACCGGTTCGGGCCCACCCGGGTGCACCGCACCGTTTGGACCGGGGCCACCTGGGCCAGGCTCTGCCGGAGGGCCTCCTCCACCTCCTCCGCCTCCAGGCCCTCCTCCTCTACCCGGGCGGCCGCCGCCTCCACCAGGCCGGCTAGGGCCCGCAACTGCTGGGGGAGGAGAGCCGGGGCCCCCTCGTCGCGCAGGGTCCGGCGGCCGGCCTGGAAGGAGGGAAGAGTCTGGTTCAGGCCCCGGACGAGCCGGTCATGGCGGGTGCAGCGGAGGGCCAGGCGCTGGGGCAGGCGCTCTGGGGTGAGGGGAGGCTGGAGGTGCTCCAGCGCGCCCACCAGCTCCACCATCCCCCAGTAGGTGGTATACATCTCCCGGCCCCAGCATCGCTCGAGGGCAGGGCAGCCCTGGCAGGCGGCACCGTGCAGGGCCTGGATGAACTGGCCCATCGCTTCATCGGGCCGGGCGGGGCCGTCCGGTTCCAGCTCCCGGGCCATCCGCTCGTAGAGCCGGCTCACCTTCCGCAGTTCGGCCCCAACCCGGGCCCGCACTTGGGTGGCGGTGGGGGCTTCCTCTTCCCCCAGCCAGGCCGCCTGCCACCGCCGGAGGAGCCTCTTGGGCACCAGAGCCGCCAGAAGGGTGGCGGCGCCCGCGGAGACCAGAAGTTGGTCGAGGATCCATGGATCGGCGACCTGGGGCGTGGTCATGAGCAGGCCGAACCAAAAGCCGACCAGGACCCCCGCCCGGCCCAAGGGGCGGGCCATGCCGCCCACCAGACCCGCCAAACCCAGGAGGCTGGCCCAAGCCGCCGGGGAGTCGTGGCTCCAAACCCAGACCGCGCCGATGGCCAGACCCATGCCCGCCCCCGCGCCCGCGCCGCCCGCCCAGGCCGCCCCCTGGACCAAAAGGGAGGCGCCCAGCCACGCCGGGTGGAGGGGCGTTCCCGTCCAACGCCAGAGGGCGCCGGCCCCGAGCGCGAGGAGCAGCCCCAGGCCGAGCAGCCGGGCCGGGCGGCCCGCCCACGCTGGGCCGGTCAGGGGCACCCAGAGGAGGAAGGCGGCTGCAATGGCCAGGGCGGGGCCCACCGCGGTCTTGAACGCCTCCAGGCCATCCCCGGCCGCCAAGGCCGTCGGCAACCCCACCGCCCCTTGGAGGACGAGAAGAAGGGCCGCCTGCCCGAGAGAGGCTCCCGGGCCGTTGGGACTCGGGCGATGCCGGGCCAGCTCCACCAGGGCGAAGGCAAGGAGCACCACCACCTCCCGCCCAGCCGCCGGGCTGCCCGCGAACCCCGCGAGCACCAAGCCCAACACCACGGCTCCCCCGGCTGCCCGGCTCCCTTGGGCCAAGGCGGCCGCCCCGAGGGCGGCCGCCCACAGGCTTCCGGGAAGGCCGGGAAAGGTGAAGCCCGCCAGGAGCCAGGCCGCGACACCGAAGGCGGCTACGGATGCCAGGCGGCGCAGGCGGAAGGCCCGGTCCCCTACGGGCTGGCTCCGGGCTCGAGGCGTGAACATCCGTGAGGCCAGGTGATCGGAAGAGGCCTCTGAGGCCATAGGCCCGCCTCCCCTGGGACGGTGGGGTGGCTCAACGTTGGACGAAGGAGGGGCAGCCGTACCCACAGGCTGCCCCGCCGGTCGCCAAGCGTTGAGGGGAGCGATGCGGCCTCAGGATAGCACGGAGGCCCCAGCCCGTCTGTCGAAAGACTTGGGCTGGGGCTCGAAAGATTCCAGGGTGGGGAGTCAACGCTCCCCATCCTCCGACACCGTCAACGATACGCGTCGATAAGGCTCTGCAGGAAGGTCTGCCGATCCTGAACCGTGGGCGGCTCCAGCGCGGCCAGGCGCTCCTCGTAGGGGATGGTCTCCGGCTCCCGGTAGAGGACGCCCGTGTGGAGGGCCTCGGTGTGGAGCGCGAGTTCGAAGGCTCGGACCGGGTCGGTGGGATCGTACCCCTGGGGAAGGGGCGCGACCCGGGGCTTGATCTGGGCCAAGGTGTTGTTGAAGGTGGGGCAGGGGCTGACCGCGTGGATGAAGGCGAAGCCCCGGTGCTCGATCCCCTGCCGGATCAGATCGGCCAGCTCCGCCACCGCCCAGGAGACCCCCCGGGCGACGAAGGAGGCGCCGGCCGCGACCGCCATGGCCACAGGGTTGAGGGGCCGGTCCACGTTCCCCCAGGGGGTGGTGGAGGAACGCTGCTGGAGACGGCTGGTGGGCGAAATCTGGCCCTTGGTCAGACCGTAAATGGAGTTGTCCATCATTATGTAGGTGATGTCCGGATTCCTCCGGGCCGCGTGGGGAAAGTGCCCGGCGCCGATGGCCAGACCGTCCCCGTCCCCGCCCACGGCCAGCACCGTCAGCTCCGGGTTGGCCACCTTGAGCCCCGTCGCGATGGGGAGCACCCGGCCGTGGACGCTGTGGAAGCCGTACGCGTTGAGGAAGATGGGGAACCGGGAAGAACAGCCGATCCCCGAGACGACCGCCACCCGGTGGGGTTCCACCTGGAGCGTGGCCAGGGCCCGGGTGGTCGCCTCCAGCACCCCATAGTCCCCACAGCCCGGGCACCAGGTGGGCTTGTTGGCACTCCGATAGATCTTGGGAACGAGGCTAGCGGCCATCAGGATACACCTCTTTGATCTTCTCGTAGATGTCCACGGGCCGGAAGGGAAGCCCATCCGACTTGGTCAACCGGTGGGGTTCGATGGTGAACTGGGTCCTGAGCAGGTTGGCGAACTGGCCGCTGAAGTTGACCTCCGGCACCAGAACGGCTTTCACCTGGCGGAGGAAGGCGCGGATCTCACCGTGGGGGAGCGGCCAGAGCATCCGGGTGTGGAGCGCGGCGACCCGGTACCCCTCCCGGTTGGCCCGAGCGACCGCCTCCCGGATCACCCCTTCCTGGGAGCCCCAGCCCAGAACCCCCAAGACGGGCTCGGGGTGGCCCCACCGCCGGGTCATCCCCGGTTCCTGGGCGGCCAGGGCCATCTTCCGGGCCCGCTTGGCCATCATCTGGGTCCGACGAGCCGGATCGTAGGCCGGCCGGCCGAACTCGTCGTGTTCCAGGCCGGTGATCACGTGCTGGAGACCCACCATGCCGGGCACCGCCGCGGGGGAGATGCCCGACTCGGTGAGCTGGAAGCGCCGGTACGCACCGTTTCGCCGGGCCAGGATCCGGTAGCTGGGCCGGATCTCGTCCACCGGCGGCGGCGCCACGCTCGCCTTCCGGAAGCCCAGGAACTGGTCCGAAAGGACGATCACCGGGCACTGGTACCGCTCCGCGAGGTCGAAGGCCTGCACCGTCGTCTGGAAAGCGTCGGCCACACTGGTGGCGCCCAAGACGATCCGGGGGCCTTCGCCGTGGGCGCCCCAGACGGCCAGGTTGAGATCACCCTGCTCCTCCTTGGTGGGCATGCCCGTGCTGGGTCCCGCCCGTTGGACATCCACCACCACCGCCGGCAACTCCGCCGCGGAGGCCAGCCCGAGGAGTTCCACCATGAGGGAGAGGCCGGGGCCCGAGGTGGCCGTCATGGCCCGCGCCCCGCCGAAGGAGGCGCCCAAAACCATGGCCAGGGCGGCGATCTCATCTTCCGCCTGGACCAGCCGCCCGCCCACCTGGGGGAGCCAGCGCACCAGGTTCTCCATGATGTCCGAGGCGGGCGTGATGGGGTAGCCGGCGAAGAAGGTGAGCCCTGCCGCCAGAGCCCCCAGCGCCACCGCCTCATTGCCCGAGAGAACCACCCGCCCCGTGTGAGGGCCCGTCCCGATCCGGTAGGGATCCTGCTTGGTTACGTGGTCCCGGACGTAGGCAGCGCCCGCCTCCAGCGCCCGCCGGTTGGCCTCTTGGGCCTCTTCCCCCTTCCGGGCGAAGCGCTGGGCCACCAGGCTGAAGAGCACCTCCCGGGGCAGGTCGAAGAGTTCGGCCACCGCCCCGAGGACCACCATGTTCTTCGCCCGCAAGGAGCCCACCTGATCCCGGGCCAGGGTGGTGAAGGGGATGGGATAGGCCGTCCCGTCGAAGGACGGATCGGGGGTCACCTGGTCCCCGTCGCAGACCAGGATCCCCCCGGGTCGGAGGTCGGGCAGGCCCTTCTCGTACCCTTCCCCGTTGAAGGCGACCAGCACATCCACCCGATCGCCCTGGGAGAGAAGGAGGTCGTCGCCGACCCGGACCTGGTAGACGGCATGGCCTCCCCGAATCTCTGCCGGAAAGGTGCGAACGGTGTAGATCTCCCGCCCGGCCCGAGCCGCGGCCTGGGCGAAGATCTCACCGCAGCTGATGACACCCTCACCCGATTCGCCGCCGAACCGGAAGACGAGATCGATCGGTTGCACGCCACGATGCCCCCTGTCCAACCGCAGCTTCTGTGGAAGAACGGCGGCCTGTCATAAAAGAAGGATCCGTCTTCATCATACATCATGGGGAGTTGCCTCCGAAAGAAGAGAAGGCGCCCTCCTGGGCGCCTTGGAGCCGATGGGGTGGGACGGCGCGAGGCGGGCGCCAGCCCCTCAGCGGGCGACGACAGGCCAGGGGGGCAGGCGGCGCTTGTGCTCCGTCGCCCGGTGGAGGGCCTCGATGCGGGCCACCACCTCGGGGTCCCCTTCGCCGGTGAGGAGGTACCGGTCCAGCGCCTCGTAGCTGAGCCCCATCTCCGCCTCGTCGCTCTGGTCAGCCCAGAGGCCTGCGGAGGGCGTCCGCTGGAGGATCGCCTCCGGCAGCCCCAGGTAGCGGCCCAGGGCCCGCACCTCGCCCTTCACCAGGTCAGCCAGAGGCAACAGGTCCGCCCCGCCGTCCCCGTACTTGGTGAAGTAGCCGGTGTAGACCTCGGCCCGGTTGTCCGTCCCCAAGACCAAGTACCCCCGGAGCCCCGCCGCATGGTAGAGGGTGAGCATGCGGAGCCGGGGCTTGATGTTGGCCTGGACCACCCGCAGCCGGTCAGGATCCACCCCAGGGGGAAGGGTCGCCTGGAAGCGCTCCACCAGGGCGTCGTAGACAGGGCCCAGGTCGATTACCTGGTACTCGATTCCCAACTGGTGGGCCACCTGGACCGCATGGGCCTGGTCGGCTGGGTCGCTGTGGCAGGGCATCACCAGCCCCAACACATGGCCGGGCGCGGCCCTCTGGGCCAGGGCGGCGGTGACGGCCGAGTCGAGCCCGCCCGAAAGCCCCACCACAAAGCCCCGGGCCCCACTCTGCTGGAGCTGGGCCTCCAGCCAGCGGATCAGCTGGGTACACACCTTAGCGGCATCCATAGCAGACCCCTCCTTGGCGCCTTCCGCCTCCGGCGGATGGCAGCCCCGACGGCTTGCAGCTCCATTCTGACAGAGCCCGCGCCCGGCCTCAAGCCCAGCGTGGCCAAGCTCGCCCCCGCATAGGATGGAGCGAACCCTCGGGCCGAGAGGCGGAGGAGGCGGGGCTGTGCGGGCCGTCTGGGTGATCCGGCGCCGGACGCTCCTGGGGATCCTGGCCGCGCTGCTCCTGGTGGCCACCCTCGGCCTCCTCGCGGCGGTGCGGGCCTGGCGGGGCGAGCCCTCCGCATCCCTCACCCACGGCCCCGCGGCCTGCGGCCTCCCCGGGCTCCCCGATCCCACCCTGTACTCCGTGCCTACGGCCGACGGGCTGGCCTGGTCGGTGGCCCCTCCGCCGGCTTTGCTCCAGCTCCAGGCTGAGCTGGCGGCACCGGTGGTGGTGGGCGCCTACCAGATCCACCTGCGGGAGCTCCTCTTTGAGGAGGCGGCCAACGTCCGCCTGGGGGCGGCCCTCCTCCAAGGCCAGATCCTCCGGCCTGGGGAACGCTTCTCCTTCAACGAGCGGGTGGGTCCCTACACCTACGAGCGGGGCTTCCGGGACGGGCCCGAGTACCGGGGCGGCCAGGTGGTGGCCGCCCCTGGCGGAGGCATCTGCAAGGTCGCCTCCGCCCTCTTCAACGCCGCGGTCCTGGCCGGGCTCACCATCGAGGAACGGCACCCCCACAGCATGCAGGTCCCCTACGTGCCACCGGGGCAGGATGCGGCCATCGCCTACCCAAGCAAAGACCTCCGCCTGCGGAACGACCGGGAAAGCCCGGTCATCCTCTGGGCGGAGGTCCAGGACCGAACGTTGACGGTCGCCCTCTACGGCGGCTACGAACCCCCTCTGGTGGAGTGGCATCACCAGATCTTGGAACGGGTGCCCCACGGCCGCATCCGTCGGCCCCAAGCCAACCTGGCCACAGGCCAGGAGCGGGTCGCCATCCAGGGTCTGGACGGCCTCCGCATCCGCTCCTGGCTGACCGCGGTCGAGCCCGACGGCCGGCGGCACCAGACCGATCTGGGCATCACCCTCTACCATCCCCGGCCGGAGGTGGTGGAGTACGCTCCCTGACCGGGCTGGCTCCTGGTCGGGTCAGGCCAGGTTGAGGCGCTTCTCCAGCTCCTCCAGCTCCCGGGCCGTGGGCTCCGGGAGGTAGACGCCCTTCTCCCGGGCCTCCCGCTCCCGCTCCAGCTCCAGCTCGCCCGGCACCAGCACCCGGTCGAAACCGGCCGCGGGCGGCAGCGCGTGGACCCGCCGGATGGCCTCATCCATCTCCCGCTTGTAGGTCTCCAGATCGGTGAAGGCGGCCACGTTGATGGCCATGAAGACATGGCCCAGACCCTGGGGCCGGTCCGTCTCGCTGAAGAGCGGCGCGATGAAGGGCCCGGTCAAGGCGCCGGCCAGCGGGCCGCAGAGCAGGTCGATGATGAGGGAGATGGCCGAACCCTTCGCCTCGCCAAAGGGGAGGAGCGCCCCTTCCAGGGCGGCCGCCGGGTCGGTGGTGGGGTTGCCGTCCTTGTCCAGCGCCCACCCCAGGGGGATGCTCTGGCCGGCATCGTGGGCCAGCTTGATCTTCCCGTGGGCGACCACGCTGGTGGCCATGTCGAGGCCAACGGGCACCTCCTCACCCGCGGGCAGCCCGATGGCCAAGGGGTTGGTGCCCAGGTACCGCCGGCCCGCCCCCCAGGGGGCGACGAAGGAGTCGGCGTTGGAGAGAGCCACCCCGATCATGTCCTGCTCCACCGCGCGCTTGACGAAGTACCAGGCCATCCCGAAGTGGTTGGAGTTGCGGACGGTGACCACGCCCACACCGGCTGTCCGGGCCTTCTCGATGGCCAGGTCCATGGCGAACACCCCCGTGGGGATGCCATGGCCCTTCCGGCCGTCGAGGGCGGCCGCGGCCGGCGCCTCCCGGAGAACGGCAGGCGTCGCCTTGGGATCAATGGAACCCCGCTGGATCCGCTCCACGTAGATGGGGAGACGGGTCACACCGTGGGAGGAGACGCCCCGCAGATCGGCCAAGACCAGGCAGGCCGCCACATGCTCCGCCGCCTCCCGGGGCATGCCCACCGTCTCGAGAATGGTGATGCAGCGGTTCCGCAGCTCCGCTTCTGGAATGGGTCCCACACCTTGCTTCACTGCCATCGCCCTTCCACTCCCTTTCCAGACGAGAGCCCCCGGGGCGGGGGCTCACGCCTTCCCTTAAAACGGCTCACCGGAGGTGAAGCCGCCGTCGACGAAGAGCACGTGTCCGGTGACGTAGTCGGAGGCCGGGGAGGCCAGGAAGATCAGAGCGCCGTGGAGGTCCTGGGGCTGGCCCACCCGACCCAGCGCGATCCGCCCCACCAGGTGGTCGACCCAGGCCTGGTCCTGGAAGAGCTGCTCGTTCATGGCGGTGCGGAAGAAGCCGGGCGCGATGGCGTTGACGTTGATCTTCCAGGGGCCCCAATCCTGAGCCAGGGAGCGGGTCAACAGGACGACACCGCCCTTGCTCGAGGCGTAGGCGACCCGCTTGGGCATGCCAACCCGGCTCATAACCGAGCCGATGTTGATGATCTTGCCGCCCCCCTGGTCCCGCATGATGGGCGCGGCCGCCTGGGCGCAGAAGAAGCTCCCCGTCAGGTTGACCCCGATCACCCGGTTCCAGTCCTCGGGGGCGAGCTTGTCCGTCTCGATGATCTTGTGGGTGCCCGCCGCGTTGACCAGGATGTCCAGGCGCCCCTTCCACTCCGCCGCCTGGCGCATCACCTGGCGGACCTGCTCGGCGTTGGTCACGTCGACCTGCAGAGCCAGCGCGTCACCCGGCAGGCTCTCCGCCGCCCGCTGGGCCGCCTCGGCCATGTAATCCAAGATGACCACACTCGCCCCGGCCTCCGCGAGGGCCTGGGCCATGGAGCCGCCCAGAGCGCCACCCCCACCCGTCACCACCGCCACCCGTCCCGTGAGGTCAAACATCTTGAGAAGCTCCTTGGACATGCACCAACCTCCTCCATCCTCAGTCTGAAAGGAAGGGCCCGGCCTCATCCGGGGCCGGGCATCCCTCCCCTGCCTCATGCCTTTCCCGGAGCTAGCCGAAGATGAGGTTCGGCAGCCAGAGGACGACCTGCGGGAAGAGGAACATGAGCGCGATGACGCACAGCGCCGCCACGAAGAAGGGCCAGCCTTCCCGGACAAAGTCCCCCACCGAGCAGTCCAGGATGGAGCAGACCCCGTACATGGACAATCCCACGGGCGGCGTGTTCAAACCCACCGCGCAGGTGATGACGAAGAGCACCCCGAAGTGGACCAGGTCGACGCCGATCCCCTTCATGACCGGGACCAGGATGGCCGAGAGCAACAGGATGATCACCGTCGAATCGAGCACCGTCCCCAGAAGCAGGAGGAAGACGAGGATGATGAACAGGATCACCAGCGGGTTGGAGCTCAGGCCGATGAGGGTCTGGGTCAGGGTCTGGGGGATCATCTCCCACTTCATGGCGTAGCTGACCAGCCCCGACATGGCGATGAGGAGCATGATCATGCCCGTGTCCAGGATGCTGCTTTGGGCGGCCTGCTTAAAGCGTTCCCAATCCAGCTCCCGGTAGGCGAGGAGCCCCACCAGGACGGCGTAGAGGCAGGCCGCCGCCCCCGCTTCTGAGGGAACCAGGAGCCCGCTCCGCAGGGTGACGATGAGCAGGATGGGGAACATGATGGCCCAGATGGTGGCCACGCCCGTCCGGGCGATATCTCGGACCGGCGCCGGCCGCTCCCGCTCGGGGCGGTACCCCCGCCGCCGGGCCGTGATGGAGACGACGATGCCATAGGCCAGGGCCATGAGGAGACCAGGCACCAGTCCGCCGGCGAAGAGGCGGCCGATGGAGACCTGGCCGATGCTCCCGTACAGGACCAGCCCAATGCCCGGCGGGATGGCGATGGTGATCAAGGCGGTGAAGGCAAAGTTGGCCGCCGCCCAACCCCGGCTGTAGCCGCGACGAATCATCTCCGGACCCATGATGCGGGCCTGCATCGCCGAGTCCGCGATGGCCGAACCCGTCACCCCGCCCATCAGGGTGCTCAAGATGACGCTCACCTGCCCCAGCCAACCCCACATGTGGCCGGCCACAACCCGCGCAAACTCAACGAGCCTCTTGGTGACGCCGGTGGCGTTCATCAGGTTGCCGGCGAAGACGAACATGGGGATCGCCAGCAGGCTGAAGCTTTGGGTCTCGGAGAGGACCAGCTGCACCGGCATGGTGAGCGGCAGGTGGGGCTGCTGGAGGAAGAAGAGGAAGCCGGCGATGCCGATGGCAAAGGCAACGGGCATCCCCAAGAGCAGGAGGACCAGGAAGGCCACCAGAACGAGGGTCATGCCTGGTCACCCCCGTCGCCTGGGGCCTCGCAGCCACCAGCCCCCCGGAGGGCCTGCCAGGTCTCCCGCGCCTTGAGGATGGTGGTGATGCTCAAGAGGACGCACCCCACGGGCACGCTCAAGGTGGGCCACGCATAGCTGAAGCCTGGAATCCCCGAGTAGGTCCGGAACCGGGTGGTCCAGGTCAGGGTGGAGCCGTGGTAAGCAAGAACCGCCAGGAAGATCAGGATCAGAGCATAGTTGAAAAGCTTGACGCCCAGCCGGACCTTCTCCGGCAGGAGGTTCACGAACAAGTCCACCGACGGGTGCCGGTCGTGGCG
Source organism: Bacillota bacterium (assembly GCA_017577405.1). Classification (GTDB taxonomy): domain Bacteria; phylum Bacillota; class Limnochordia; order Limnochordales; family Limnochordaceae; genus Limnochorda. The sequence continues at coordinate 129,289 of PIUA01000021.1, read as the reverse complement.
GAAGGCGGCGTCAGCCGCCAGGAAGACAGCCCAAGCGAAGAGGAAGGTGGCGAACTCCATCCCCCACGCGATGGGGTGCCCGATGTACCGGGTGAAGGCGGCGAAGAGGATGACGGCCAGGGTCGCGGTCAGCAGGAACCGGGCCAGCCGCTCCTCCCACTCGCAGATGACGGCGTAGACTCTGCGCAACATGATCGTGGGTTTCCCCCCTCATGCAAGGGCCGGTCTCGCCCCGGCGCAAGACGCGCCGGGGCGAGACCCCAACCCCATCCAGCCGTTACGGCGGGCTCAGATCTTGCCGAGCTGCCGGTAGATCTCCTCCCGGACCTTGGTCAGGCCGAGGCGCTCGTAGGCAGCCAGACCAGCCTTCCGGAAGGCGTCATAGTCGATGTCGGTGTGGATGGTCATGCCCAGCTCCTGAGCCCGGGCCCGCTTGGCGGCGGTGTCCCGCTCGATCTCGTAGGAGGCCTCCATGCCGGCCTTGTTGCACTCCTCGACCAGGATCTCCTGGTACTCCTTGGGCAGGCTCTGGAACCAGCGCTCGCTGATCACCTCAAAGTTGATCAGCAGGAAGTGCTTGGTCTCGTTGACGTAGTCGAGGACCTCATGGAGGGCGTGGTCTTCGATGTTGTCGTAGACCAGCTCAGCGCCGTCCACCACGCCCTGCTGGATGCCCGTGTACATCTCGCCGAAGTTCATGGCGGTGGGCACCGCACCCAGGGCCCGGACCGACTCCTGCCAGATGGGCGCGGGAGGCGTCCGGATCTTCAGCCCAGCCAGATCAGCGGGCTTGCTGATGGGCTTGTTGGTCATGAAGTGCCGGAAGCCCTGCACCCAGTTGAAGGAAAGGACCCGGATGCCGTACTCGTTGGCCAGCTTGTCGATCCATTCCTGAACCATGGGCAGGTCGTTGAGGGCCCAGACCTCCTCCAGGCTCTCAACGAAGTAGGGGCCGTTCATCACCGCAATCTCGGGCACGTAGTTCCCCATACGGGCCGAGTCGGTGTTCTGGCCGACGGGCACACCCATCCGGATCTGCTCGATGATGTCCTCCTCAACGCCCAGCTGGGAGCTGTGGAAGACCAGAATCTGCAGGTCGCCGTTGGTCCGCTCGTAGACCCGGTCGGCCCAGACTTGCAACCACTTATGGTAGGGGTGGTTGGGCCCCAAGACGTGGTTGAAGCGCAGCGTGTAGGTGGGAGCCGCCGACGCCGAGATTGTGAACGCGGCAACCATCACGACTGCGAGGAGCGCGGTGATCGCTCTCTTGGCCATCTCTGCAAACCTCCCCGTACGAAAGGTAGGCATTGGACTTCTCCCCCGAACATGGGTCAGCGCTGATGCCAGGCCCTGCCAGGGGATCTCCCCCGACCCGCTTTCAGGCGGCCAGCCCACACGCCCCGAGGGGGTGTCAAGCCAGCCTGCGGCGGGACCTCCCGTCCGTCGCGCTTACGAGCCCAGGGGGTAGCCCATGGCCCGTGAGATGTCCCGGGCGACTCGGGCCACCATCCGGCCCAATCCGGGCACCCGCTCAGGGGTGACCGAGAAGATGGGACCCGACGCGCTGAGAGCCGCCATCACCCGGCCGGTGTAGCCGAAGATAGGGGCGCCCACGCAGCGGATGCCCTCCTCGTTCTCGCTGTCATCGACGGCGTAGCCTCGGGATCGGACCATGGCCAGATGCTCCCGAAGCGCGTCCGCGCTGGTGATGGTCCGGGGCGTGCGCGCCTCGAACTCCGTCTGGCTCAGGACCGCCTCCAGCTCGGCTTCGGGGAGATGGGCGAGGATCGCCTTCCCCAAAGCGGTGCAGTACGCCGGAAAGCGGCTTCCGACCGTCGAGGCCATGTGGATGCTCGTGGGTGCGTCCAGCTTTTCGATGTAGACGATGTCAGCGCCGTCGAGAACCGCCATGTGGACGGTCAGCAAGGTCTCGTCGCGGAAGCGGGCCAGATAAGGCCCGGCCACCTCGCGCAACTCGAAGCGGGCCAGCACCCGGCCGCCCAGCTCTAGGAGCCGAAGCCCCAGGCGGTAGCGGCCTTTCTCGGCGCCGACCTCCACCGCCCCCACGTGGAGGAGGGTCTGGAGCAGGCGGTGCACCGTCGCCTTGTGGAGGCCCGTAGCCCGGGCCAGCTGGGAGACACCGGCCTCCCGGTGGCTGAGGACATCCAAGAGGAGAAACGCCCGCTCCACGGCCTGGACCCGATCCCCGCCGCTCCGCAGGCCGGTCGCCTGGGGAGCCTGCTCCCGGGCAGGTTCCAACGGCTGTGGTGCCTCCTTGCTTGCCAGCCCACCGGCCGGGCCGGAGTGCGCCATCCGCCGATCCCCCTCCAGGGGCGTGGTGTCTCGTTTTACGAGACGCCGTTCCGCTTCTGTTGATTGGCTTCGTCGCCGCGGCTTGTTTCCCTCCCAACGTGACCCGCAGGGAACACTTCCAGGAAGGCGTGGCAGCCCCTGGCAGCGGGCAGGATCCGGGCACGCCCGGGGCGAACGGTGGGATTCGCAGGAAGAGACGCTGTCTCGCCAAGTGGAACCATAGGCAGCGTGGACCTTTGCCGAAACGGGGGGGTAGGCAGGTGTCGGAGAAGCGGGTAGCTGTGGTCACCGGCGCTTCCCGGGGGATCGGCCTGGCCATCGCCCGGCGCCTGGTGGCCGAGGGGTGTGCCGTGGTCATCGCCGACCTGGATCAGGAGCAGGCCCAACAGGCGGCGGCCTCCATCGATCCCAGCGGGGATTCGATGGGCATCAAGATGGATGTCTCCAACTATGACGAGGTGGCCCAGGCGGTCCAGCAGATTCGGGAGCGGTACGGACGGATCGATATCCTGGTGAACAACGCCGGCATCATCCGGCGGGGCACCCTGGAGACGGTGACCGAAGAGGATTGGGATGCGGTCATCACCGTCAACCTGAAGGGAACCTTCAACTGCTGCAAGCACGTGGTCCCCATCATGCTGGAGCGGGGCTGGGGCCGCATCATCAACGTCGCCTCCATCGCGGCCAAGCTGGGCGACATCACCTCCGCCCCCGGGTACGGCCCCTCCAAGGCCGGCCAGGTCGCCCTCACCAAGACCTTGGCCCGGGAGCTGGCCCCCAAGGGCATCACCGTCAACGCGGTCGCGCCCCATGCCATCGAGACGGAGATGAGCGCCCAATGGAGCGACGAGATGCGGCAGCGGGTCATCGCCGGAGTGCCCATGGGGCGCCTGGGCAAGCCCGAGGAGGTGGCGGCGGCGGTCGCGTTCCTCGCCTCCGACGAGGCGGGCTTCATTACCGGCGCCACCTTGGACATCAACGGTGGGACGCTCATGGACTGAGCCTGGGGCCAGGCGGCCTCAGGCTCCCGCCCGGGGGCAGGCGGACCCGGCAACCCTCGCGCGGCGGCGCTTGCCTGCCGGGACAACGAAAAAGAGCGGGGCATGCCCCGCTCTCCCTGTTTCCTTGGTGGGCCGCCTGGGACTCGAACCCAGAACCTTGAGATTAAGAGTCTCCTGCTCTACCAATTGAGCTAACGGCCCACGTCCTGCGGCGATCTCCAAACCGCAGCTATGAGTATACCCAGCCGGCGGCCTCTCGTCAAGCGGTTCAGCCGTCAAACCTCGCGGGCCGGCGCCTCAGAGACACCGGCCCGCACTCCCGCTCCCCTCACGGGATCCCGATCCAGGCGCGTCGAGCTGGCCAGGATACCCAGCCCTCCCCGGGTTCAGGCCGCTTGGGCCGCGACCCGTGCCTTGAGCCGCTGCCATGTGGCCTGAAGCCAGGGACGGACAAAGTAGTCAAGCCCGTAGTACCCGGCAGCCATCCCGGCCCAGACAATGACCGCCTGCATGGCCAGCATCATGGGATTGCTGCTCAAGGTCCCCGCCAGGAGGAAGTTCAGGTTCATGAAGGCTCCCATGAGGGCGGCAAAGGTGGTGAAGACCCCCACGATCAGGGCGAGACCCACCAGCACCTCGCCCAAGACAATCAGGTAGCTGAAGAGGGTGGCGTTGGGCATCGCCACGTTCTCGATGAAGGACGCATACCAGCCCTGGACCACAGGGTTCTCGCCGCTGGCCTTGGCGAGAACACCGTTGAAGAAACCGCTGATGGCCGTCCCGGCCCCCTCGCCGAACCAGGCCGGATTGGTCAGCTTGTGGAGACCCGACTGGAGCCAGATGTACCCGACATAGACCCGCAACAGGGTGAGGAGAAGGCGCCCGATCGCCTGCATCGTGGGACCTCCTTACTCCGGACCGGCGCCTGCACCGATCACGGGTGGGATCGCACCCTCATTGTGATCCGGTGCACACCCGAGAGGAAATGGCCGAATGTCCCAACTTGGATAGGGCAGATTGCCCGATCCGACCGGACGACCACCCGGGTGCTTTGTCACCCCCACCTCCTTCACCCGGACCACACCACGGCCCAGCCCCGCCGGGGCCACCCGAACCTTCGGGGAACCCTGAAGAGCCGCTTCGAACCTGTCAAGCTCTTGACCCCGGGGCCCCAAGCCGGTATAATGGCAAGCGCACGGCGGCGTAGCTCAGTTGGTTAGAGCATGCGGTTCATACCCGCAGGGTCGCTGGTTCGAGTCCAGCCGCCGCTACCAGACGCGACGAGGGGAGGGCTGAGCCCTCCCCTTTTCGCGTTGGCGTTCCCGATCAGGAGCCGCGAAGCCCCCCGAAACCTCCTCCGTCCTAGCTGTCCTCCACCACCTCGTCGTCCGAACCTTCGTCCCCGTCTCCGCCGTCCCCATGGCCCGGGCCCTCATCGGGGGCAAAGAGGTTGAGCGGATCCCCCGACAGGACAATGACGACTTGGTACCCCTTGGTCTTCGCCCGGTGGTAGAGGGTCGCGACGCTGGAGGGGCTGAGGCCCAGCCGTCGGGCCACCTCCTGGTTGGTCAGCCCCATCTCCTTGAGGGCCACCACCTGCCGTTCTCGGAAACTGAGGCGTTCAGCCCCCCGGATCTCGATCTGCACCGCCGTGCCTCCCCGCCACGCCGCTCATCCCTGGGCCCGGCCCCGGGCCCGTCCCAGGCCTTGAACCCTTCGCCAAACTTATCCACAAACTGTGGACAACATGTGGACAAGGTGTGTACATGGTGTTGACAAGAGATCCCCTCTCTGGTTCCCGGTCCGGGGGCCGATCCCTGCTCCCTCGCGGCCGGACCTGGAGCCACCGAACCTCTTGCACGGCAGAAGCCTTCTGGGGTAGGATGACGGGTGAGGCGTCGAGCATCCGGTCGGCACGCCCTGAGCCGGGATGGCGGAACAGGTAGACGCCGGGGACTTAAAATCCTCTGCCGCAAGGCGTGCGGGTTCGAATCCCGCTCCCGGCACCAAGCCCCCGGGTGCCTCCGTGGCGCCTGAAATCGTCGGGCCGGCCCTAGGGCCGGCCATGCTCTTGTTGGCACCTGCCGGAAGGCCAGACAGGCCGCCCAAGGTTCCTCTGGGCCCGTCCGGCCCCAGTCACCCGGAAGGCCTGCCGGACCGGCTTCCCTTTCCGAATAGGGGCGCACCCGGCTTCAGCTCTGGCGAGTATACTGGATTCTTGTCCCACCAGCGGGGAAGGGCGCTCCCAAGGCCTTCCCCGGCCTCTTCTTTCCCGCGTTTCACGCTATAATGGTTACGGTTCGTATCAGAGACGCGGTCCCGACGCCTGCCGGGGCCGGGCCCCGGGGGCTGTCCTCTCTGCCGCTAGCTAGGAGGATCGACCGATGCCGGTCCAAGACCTGAGTCTGAAGCTCGCCGGTGAGGCCGGTCAGGGCGTGGAGTCCAACGGCGCCGGTTTTGCCAGGGCCCTGACCCGCGCCGGCCTGTACGTCTACACGGCCAGCGATTACATGTCCCGGATCCGCGGCGGGCACAACTCGTATCTCATCCGTGCCAGCGCGGAGAAGGTGCGCGTCCATCGGGACCACCTTCACCTGCTCCTGGCCTTCAACCCGCAGGCGGTCACCACCCACTTGGGTGAGCTGGTTCCCGAAGGCGCCATCATCTACGACGAAGGGATGAAGGTGCCCGAGGCCCAGGTGGCGGCGGCAGGGGTCCAGCTCTTCCCCCTCCCCTTGCGGGAGCTGGCGGAGAAGGTGGGCGGCAGCCGGATCATGGTCAACACCGCCGCCCTCGGGGCGGCCACCGCGGTCATGGGGCTGGATCTGAGCCACGTGGAAAGCGTGATCTTGGACAACTTCGGCAGCAAGAAGGGGGCGGCCGTGGCCGAGGCCAACCTGAAGGTGGCCCGGGCCGCCTATGAGACGGCCGGCGAGCGGTACGCCGACCGCTTCCCCTGGAAGCTGCCCAAGGTCGCCAACGCGCCGCGCCGGTACCTGCTCAACGGCAACCAGGCCATCGCCATGGGAGCCCTCGCCGGGGGGTGCCGGTTCATCTCGGCCTACCCCATGACCCCCGCGTCGTCCATCTTCGAGTGGCTGACGGCCCAGGGGCCCAAGTACGGCGTGGTCAGCAAGCAGATGGAAGACGAGATCGCGGCCATCACCATGGCCATCGGCGCCTCCTACGTCGGGGCCCGGGCTATGACCGCCACCTCCGGGGGCGGCCTCTCCTTGATGGTGGAGGCCTTGGGGCTCGCGGGCATGGCCGAGGTGCCGCTGGTGGTGGTCAACGCCATGCGGCCCGGACCATCGACGGGGATGCCTACCCGGACGGACCAGGGGGACCTGCTCTTCGTCACCCACCTGGCCCACGGCGAGTTCCCCCGGCTGATCCTGGCGCCGGGCAACGTCCGCCAGTGCTTCGAGGCGGGCTACCGGGCCTTCAACCTGGCGGACAAGTACCAGACGCCGGTGATCATCCTGACCGACGGCTTCCTGGCCAGCAGCCTGGAGACCGTCGACCTGGAGGACCTCCCCTTCGACGAGGTGACCATTGATCGGGGCGAGCTTTTGGATGGGGCGGCCCTGGACCAGCTGGAGGAGCGGTACGCCCGCTTCCGGGTGACTGAGAGCGGCATCTCGCCCCGGGCGCTGCCCGGTCATCCCAAGGCGGTCTACACCACGCCGAGCGACGAGCACACCGAGTACGGCGCCTTCGAGAGCGAGGATGCGGCCAACCGCCTCCAGCAGCATCCCAAGCGGATGCGGAAGCTGGAGACGGCCCGGGCCGAGATGCAAGGCCCCACCCTCTACGGGCCTGCCGACGCGGAGATCACCCTGGTGGGGTGGGGCTCCACCCTGGGCGCGCTCTTCGAGGCCGTCGAGATCCTCAACGAGGAGCGGCCCGGGACGGCCAACCTGCTCCACTTTACGGACCTCTGGCCCTTCCCGCCGGCCGCGGAGGAAGCCTTGGCCCGCACCCGCCGTCTGGTGGTGGTGGAGGAGAACTACACCGGCCAGTTCGCCCGGCTGCTCGCCAGCGAGACGGGGCGGAAGGCCGATCACCTCATCACCCGCTTCGACGGGCGCGCCATCACCCCGGATTACGTCCTGCAGAACCTGAAGGAGGCGGCCGTCCATGCTGGATCTCAAGCTGTATAAGAGCGAGAACCGACCCACCTGGTGCCCCGGGTGCGGGGACTTCGGCATCCTGAACGCCATCAAGCAGGCCTTGGCCCAACTGGAGATCTGGCCCCACGAGGTGCTCTTCGTGTCGGGGATCGGGTGCGGGAGCAAGCTGCCCGACTACATCAATGCCAACGGCTTCACCACCCTGCACGGCCGGGCCCTTCCCATCGCCCAGGGGGCCAAGCTGGCCAACCCGGGCCTCCACGTCATCGCGGTGACGGGCGACGGCGATGGCTACGGCATCGGGGGGAACCACTTCCTCCACGCCATCCGCCGGAACATCAACATCACCCACATCGTGGAGAACAACATGGTCTACGGGCTGACCAAGGGCCAGTACTCGCCCACGTCGGCCAAGGGCTTCATCTCCAGCACCACCCCCGAGGGAGCCATCGAACGGGCGGTCAACCCCCTGGCCCTGGCCCTGGCCAACGGGGGCACCTTCGTTGCCCGGGGCTTCTCCGGGGATCCCAAGCACCTGGCGGAGATTATCGCCCAGGCCATCCAGCACCCGGGGTACGCGCTGGTGGACGTTCTCCAGCCCTGCGTCATCTACAACCGGGTGAACACCTACGAGTTCTACGAGCAGCGGGTCTACAAGCTGGAGGAGACGGACCACGATCCCACCAACCCCGAGCAGGCGTGGGAGCGGGCCCACGAGTGGGGCGAGCGGATCCCCATCGGCGTCATCTACCGGGAGACCGGCGTGCCCACCTACGAGGAGCAGGTCTCCGTCTTGCAGGGGGGAGGCCCCGCCCAAACCCCGCCCCGGCTACTGACCGAGGCCGAGCGGGAGGCCCTCCTCGCGGAGTTGGCCTAAAAGACCAACGGAGGCCGGGGTTCGCCCCGGCCTCCCTCGCGCTGAGGCTCAACCGCTCCAGCCGTCCCGATTACGCCCCCGCCGCCCCGTCCGCCACCAAGAGCCCCGCCATCAGATCCCAGGTGCTCACCAGGAGCGCCTGGGCGCCCACCCACTCGGTGAGAAAGGCGAGGATCGCCGCGCCGGCCAGGATCACCGGCGCCCGCTCCGGGTCGAGACCGGGCAGGCGGCCCAGGGCCTCGGGGGGGAGCGCGGCCAGCTTGGCCACCCAACGGTTCAGCGCCTCCCGCGGGAGCCGGTAGCCGTGCACCCGGTCAGGCTGGTACCGGCAGAGTTCCTGGTCCATCGCCGCCAGCGAGGTGGCCGTTCCGCCGACGCCGATCCACGCCGCCTCCCGGGCCGCCCCCCGCCAGCCGGCCAGGACCAGGGGGGCCTGCTCCTTGAGCCAAGCCTGGAGACGCACCACCTGGGCGGGATCCCTCCCGGTCCCGAAGCGCTGGGCCAGGCGGAGGGCTCCCCAAGGCAGGCTGAGGAGCCGGCGGGGGGTGGCTCCCGCCCCTTGAGCCAGCTCCACACTCCCGCCCCCCAGGTCCACCACCAGGGCCGGGCCCGTCACCTTCAGCCCCACCCGGGCGCCCCGGAAGGTGGCTTGGGCCTCCTCTTCCCCGGTCAGCACCCGGAGGGCCCCGCCCGTCGCCTCCTGAACCCGCCGGGCCAGCTCCTCCCGGTTGGCCGCCTCCCGGACGGCGCTGGTTCCCACCACCAGCAGGTGATCCGCCCCCACCCGCCGGGCCCGGGCGGCCAGGCGGCCCGCCATGGCCAGCGTCCGCTCCAGGGCCGGCCCCTGGAGGCGGCCGTCCTGGAACCCTTCGCCCAGGCGGGTCACCTGGAGGTGCTCCTCCACCAGCTCCAATCCTTGGGGGGCTCGATCGGCCACCAGCGCTCGGATGGAGTGGCTCCCCAGCTCCACCACCGCCGCCCGGCCGGCCGAGGGTGGGCGGGATGGGCCAAGGCACCCGCAGACCCGGCTCCCGGCCAGGGGGACCGCCTCCTGGCGGAGGAGTTCCACCACCCGCCGGCCCACATACCCCTCACCCAGGGCCAAGTAGTTGGCCAGGTGGGCATGGAGGCACTTGACGCCCCGCTGCTGCCGCCCGCCAATGCCGCTGCGCGCCAGCCGCTCCCAGAGGCGGGGCGCTTCCGCACGCAGGCGCCGGCGCTCGGCCACGGGCAGGAGGCGGCGCCGCAGGAGCGCGTGGATCCTGTCGGCCCGGGCCTCCGCCGCGGCCGCCTCGGGCTGGGAGGCGACTTCCTGGCCCAGGGCTCGGATCCAGCCCTGGGCTTCGAGACGGGACACTTCTTGGATCAGCAGGGGACAAACGAGCCAGAAGAGGGTGGGCATCGGCGTGCCGTCGTCCCCCAGGGGCCTGTTGACCACCACTTGCGGGAAGCCGAACCGGCACCGGGCCGCCACCCCGGCCATGGGGCTAGGGCGGCGCTGGAGGACGCGCTCGACGAAAGCGCGGTCCTCCTCACGAACGGGGTCCTGCGCCCACGACCCGAACCAAATCAAAGAAACACCCTCCCCAGGGTCCGGCGGGACGCCCCGCGAGGCAAGGCTGGGTGGGGGTGTCCGGAAGCCTGATCAGAAAGCGTGCCGGGAGCCACGTCCGCCGCGCTTGGAGTCGAGGCTGCGTCTGAGGGAGGCCTGGCGCTCCTCGCTGTCCCGCAGGAAGCGCTTCAGCTTGGACTCAAAAGACTTGTTCCCCCGACCACCGCCAAACCGACGCGGCCGGTCATTGGTGACGCGGCGAATGGAGAGGCCGATCTTGCCGTCGCTGACGTTGATCACCCGAACCTTGATGACCTCGTTCATCTTGACGAACTGGTGGATATCTTCGACGTACTGATCGGCCACTTCGGAGATGTGCACCAGACCGGTCTGGCCGTTGCCCAGGTCAACGAAGGCACCAAAGTTGGTGATCCCCGTCACCCGGCCCTCCACGATACTTCCGACTTCAATCGACATACAGGAACCAGGGTCCTCCCTGTGCGTAGTCCGAGCCCTGCTCGGCTTACGCATTATACCCCGGGCCCGAAAGGAGTGTCAACGCGATTGGGCCCCGAAGCCCGCGCTAATCGGCCGGAATCACCTGGTAACGCTCCTCCCCGGGCAGAACGAGCCCCAGAGCCTCCCGGGCCCGGCGCTCCACGTAGGCCTCCGTCTGCATCTCGGCCACCTCTGCCTCCAGCCGCTGGATCTCGGCCCGGCGGGCTTCGATCTGCTCCTGGAGCACCTCCAGCTCCCGCGTCAGGCGGTGTTCGGCCACCCAGCCCTGGACCAGGCGGGCACCCAGCATGACCAGGACGAGAACGAGAAGGAGCGCGTAAAACCGTGGTGTTACCCGGAACCGCCGGCGCGTCGCCACAGGACCACCTCGGTCCGGCTGTTCGGCGGCCGGGCGGGGGGATCCTCCCGGGATCAGCGGCGTCCCCGGCCCACCCAGCCCGTCTGCCACAGCAGGGGGGCCCGCCGCCATCCCCGGGCCGGCCGGACGGTGGCCCGTCGGGCGAGGCGGGTGGCCGGCCAGCGGGCCGCGGCCAGCCCGACGGAGGTAAGCCCCCGAACGCCTAGGCCGAACAGGCGGGAACCCTCCAGGAGCACCCAGGTGACCAGGGGGCTGAGGAGCTGGGCATAGAGAAAGAAGCCCAAGCCGAGGGCCACCACCAGGTAGAATCGGAGGCTGGCCCAGTTGGCCAGGGTGATGAGCAAGAGCATGGTGGGCCCCGCAACCAGCCAGAAGAGACCGTCCACCAGCCCGCCCCACCGGGGAACCTCCCGGCGGAGGAAGCGGTAGAGATCAAAGAGGAGCCCGCCGGCCCCCCCTGCAGCGGTCACCGCGAAAAAGGCCGCCAGCTGTTGGGCAAGGCTCTCCACGGCACGCACCCCCACCGTTGCGGCCTGGCCCCAGGGCGACGGTCCAGGCCTCCTGGTCAGCCCTACATGGTATGGGGCGTCCTGTTCGAGGGGTGCATGGCCCCCGGGCTCGGGGCCGTGCCTTACCGGAAGAGCCGCCGCAGCACGCTCCGCCCCTTCTGCCCAGAGCCCTCGCCCAGATAGTGGAGCTGATCCACCTCACCCGTCACCTGCAGGATCCCCGTCTCCACGTTCAGCTCGGAGATGTGGAGGCCGTGGCCGGCGATGAGCAGGCCCCCCATCTCGGTGCGGACAGCGATCTGCTTCTCATCGAAGCTCTCCACTTGGGCCACGCCGGTCACCTGGAGGTGCTGCCGGTGGATCAGGTGCACCTCATGGCGTCGCCGCAGGCTCTCGTCGGGCCGGTCCGGAGCCACGGGCCGCCCTCCTCTCTACCTCCTTTCCATCGATACGCGCCCCCCTTGCGGGCCATGCCTCACCGCCAGCGCCGTTCGATGGTCACTCCTTTGTAGAAGGTTTGGACGATCTCCTCGGCCGTCTTCCCCTCCCGGGCCATGGCCAGGGCATCCCACTGGCTCAATCCCACGCCGTGCCCGTACCCCGTCCCCTCGATATGGAGCTGGCCCCCGTCCACGGCGAACCGGCTCACCTTGTTGGACTTCATCCGCTCGGGATCCAACGCGGCCCGGAACTCAGGGCCCGAGAGGGTGGTCACCCGGCCGTCGGCCGAGGTGATCCGGACCTGGGTGATCCGCCCGGTGGGGCCGTACTCGGCGGTGATCTCCTGGATGGATCCCACGGGGGTTCCCGCCTCCTCCAGGGCCTGGGCCACCTGGGCCAGGGGCAGGCTGAGGCTCCAGTGCTGGTACTCCTCGGGCACCAGGGGGTTGGGCTCGAGGGTGATGGAGTGGATGTAGGGGGGCTCCTCCTCCTCAAAGGCCAGGCCTTCCCGGGCCGAGGCCGTCTCGCCTCCGGCGTAGGCGTGAAACCAGGCATGGATGGGCTCGCCCTCGTAGGTGATCACTCGGCCTCGGGTCGCGTCCACCGCCTCCCGGATCAGGTCGGTCACCTTATGTGGTTGGTAGGCTTGGGCTTCTTCAAAGTCGGTGGAGATCCGCCGGCCGCCGTGACGCTCCAGGTATTGCAAGGCGAAGGTGCGGGCGACCATGGCCTGGGCCTCGTAAGCGGCCTTGGGCCAGCCGTCCAGCATCTCGCCGGCCACCACGCCGGCCACGTAGGTCTCAATCCCCATGGTCTCCACATCGCCATCCGCCAGGACCACCTCGACCTGAGGCTCCTCTCCCAGCGCGGCCCCTTCTCCACCGGGTTCCCGCCCGGGCCAGAAGAGGAGCCCCAAGAGCACCAAGACCGCCCCGGCACCCAGGAGCCAGACCCAGGGCCGACGCCGCTCGCCGTCCACCGCCACCCCTCCTCCGTCGTCTTCCCAAGAGTGTTCACAGGGCCTTTCAAGGGTATTCCCCGGCCCGAGTCTGGAAAATGGCGTTAGCACGGGCTAAGTTTGGGGAATGACGGCCGCCCATTGGAAGGAGATTACCAGTGGGGGGAGAAAAGGAGCCACGAACTCCAGCTTGGAGGAGGGTACGGCGTGAACAAAAGCGAGCTGATCGCGAAGGTGGCCGAGAAGGCCGGCCTGACCAAGAAGGTGGCTGGCGAAACGGTTGAGATTGTTCTCTCGACCATCGCCGACGCGCTCGCCCAGGGCGACAAGGTGACTTTGGTGGGCTTTGGAACCTTCGAAGTCCGCGATCGGGCGGCCCGCAAGGGTGTCAACCCTGCCACCGGCATGACCATCGAGATTCCCGCAACCCGTGTTCCGGCCTTCAAGGCGGGCAAGCAGCTCAAGGAAGCCGTTGCGCGGAAGTAGTGCAGTACGGCCAGGTTGAGACAAGCTAGGTAAGCGCAGTCTTTCCGTTCTTGGAAGAGCCCGTCGGTCTCCCCGGTGGGCTCTTCGTCTCCCTGGCATGGGGCTCCCTGGCATAAGGGTGGGCGTGCTCCGTTGGGGGTGGTTCGTGTGGAAGCGATCGACCAGCTGGTGGCGGTGATGGCGCGGCTGCGGGGGCCTGGGGGGTGCCCCTGGGACCGGGAGCAGACCCATCAGTCTCTGGTCCGCTACCTGATTGAAGAGGCTTATGAAGCGGCCGAGGCTCTCGAACGGGACGACACCCAAGGGGCCATTGAGGAGCTGGGGGATGTGCTCCTGCAGGTGGTCTTCCACGCGCAGATCGGCCGGGAGGAGGGCACCTACGACCTGGAGACCATCGCCCGGACCCTCACGGAGAAGCTGATCCGGCGCCACCCCCATGTCTTCGGCGAGGCGACGGTGGAGAACGCCCGGGAGGTGGAGACCGCCTGGCAGGCCATCAAGGACCGGGAGCGCCAGGCCTCGGAGGAGGCGGAAGCCTCCCTCATGGACGGCATCCCCATCCACCTGCCGGCCCTCGCCCGGGCCGAAGCCATCCAGCGCCGGGCGGCCCGGGTGGGCTTCGACTGGGAAGACAGCGCGGGCCCCAGGGCCAAGGTGCGGGAGGAGCTCCAGGAGCTGGACCAGGCTCTGGCCCAGGGGGATCGGGAGGCAGCCCGCCGGGAGCTGGGCGACCTCCTCTTTGCGGTGGTCAACCTGGCCCGGAAGGAGGGCATCGACGCGGAGGGGGCTCTCCGGTCAGCGGTCCGCCGCTTTGAGCGCCGCTTCCGGCGGATGGAAGCCCTGGCCGCCGGCCAAGGACGCTCCCTGGGGGATATGGATCTGGCTGAGATGGACGAACTCTGGGAGGAGGCCAAGGCGGAAGAGGCTCAAGGGTGAGCCCTGCCCTACTGCTCCATCTGCTTACCCAGGAAGGCCGCCGCGGTCTCGACCAGCTTCCGCTCCAGCTCGCCCATCACCGTCCCGGGCTGGTCGCTGGCCAAGAGCACCGAGCCGATGGGATCTCCTTCGGCGACGATGGGGGCGATGGCCTGACTCTGGAAGGGCCACGCCTCCGGCAGGTTGGCCGAGAGCGTCCCTGAACCGGGAAGGAGCAGGCTCCGGCGCTCTTGACAGGCGTGCTCGATGATGGGCGGCACGGGCTTCCGCAACCACTCCTTCTTGGGCGCGCCGGCGACGGCCACCACCACATCCCGGTCGGTGATCAGGGCGATGTGGCCCGTCGACTCGTGGAGGGAGTCGGCATACTCCTGGGCGAAGTCGGCCAGCTCCTCCAGGGCCGAGTACTTCTTGAGAATCACCTCGCCGCCCCGATCGACGAAGATCTCCAGAGGGTCCCCTTCCCGGATGCGGAGCGTCCTGCGAATCTCCTTGGGAATGACCACCCGGCCGAGGTCATCGATCCGACGGACGATGCCCGTAGCCTTCATCCCCACCCCTCCTTGCGGTCCGTCACCGTCGTCACTGGCCGCTGGCCAGCGGCCAGCTCTCCCGGAGATCCCCCAGGAGGTCCTCCAGCAAGCGGAGGAGATCCCTGTCGCTCAACCCTTGGCGGCGGATCACGATCTGGCTGGAGCGGCCCGGCAGGACCGTCACCCGACCCCGGTGCTTCCGGGTCACCGGGAGGAGCCGCTCGTAGGGGAGCCGGAGGCCTTCGTGCCACCGGACGGCCACCCGATCCCCTTGGGCGTTGACCGAGGCGATCCCCAGCTCCCGCGCCAGCACCTTCACCCGAGCCACCGCCAAGAGGTTGAGCACCGGTTCGGGCGGGTCGCCGAACCGGTCGACCAGCTCGTCTGCCAGCTCGTCCGCCTCTTGGAGGCTCCGGATCCCCACCACCTTCTTGTAGATCTCCACCTTCTGCTGGGCGTCGGACACGTAGGTGTCGGTGACGTACGCGTCCACGTTGAGATCCAGCACCGGTTCGGGTGGCTGGGCTTCCGTCGTCCCCTTGAGCTCACGGATCGACTCGGCCAGAAGCCGTGTGTAGAGCTCGAAGCCCACCGAGGCGATGAAGCCGTGTTGCTCCGGGCCCAGGAGGTTCCCCGCTCCCCGGATCTCCAGGTCGCGCATGGCGATCTTAAAGCCGGAACCCAGGTCGGTGAACTCCCGCAAGGCTTGAAGGCGCTTCTCAGCGTCCTCGGACAGTATCTTCTCCGGGCGGTACGTAAAATACGCGTAGGCCACCCGGTTGCTCCGCCCCACCCGCCCCCGCAGCTGGTAGAGCTGGGCCAGGCCCATCCGGTCCGCATCCCAGACGATCAGGGTGTTGACGTTGGCGATGTCCATGCCCGTCTCGATGATGGTGGTGCAGACCAGGACGTCGTACTCCCGCTCGAGGAAGTCCAACATCACCCGTTCCAGGCGGTGTTCGTCCATCTGGCCGTGGGCCACGGCGATGCGGGCTTCGGGGACCAGCTCCTGGAGCTCCTTGGCCTTCCGCTCGATGGACTGGACGTGGTTGTAGACGAAATAGACCTGCCCCTCCCGGGCCAGCTCCCGCAGGATGGCCTCCCGGATGGTTTCGGGGTCGTACTCGATGACGTAGGTCCGCACCGGGGTCCGATCCTCGGGTGGGGTTTCGATGACGCTCATGTCCCGCACGCCCACCAGGGCCATGTGAAGGGTCCGGGGGATGGGGGTGGCCGAGAGGGTGAGGACGTCCACCTCGGTGCGAAGCTCCTTCAGCCGCTCCTTTTGGGCCACGCCGAAGCGCTGCTCCTCATCCACCACCACCAGCCCCAGGTCCTTGAAGACCACGTCGTTGGAAAGCAACCGGTGGGTGCCGATGACGATGTCGACGGCTCCCGTCTTGAGGCCTTCCAAGACCTGCTTCTGCTCGGGCGCGGTCTGGAAGCGGGAGAGCATCTCGATCTTCACCGGGTACCGCTCGAAGCGCTCACGGAAAGTCCGCAGGTGCTGCTGGGCCAGGATGGTGGTGGGGACCAAGACGGCCACCTGCTTCCCGTCCATCACCGCCTTGAAGGCGGAGCGGATGGCCACCTCCGTCTTCCCGAAACCCACATCCCCGCAGAGGAGGCGGTCCATGGGCCGGTCCCGCTCCATGTCCCGCTTCACCTCTTCGATGGCCCGGAGCTGGTCGGGCGTCTCCTCGTAGGGGAAGGCATCCTCAAACTCGGCCTGCCAGACGGTGTCCGGGCTGAACTGGAAGCCCTTCACCGACTCCCGGGCCGCGTAGAGCTTGAGGAGCCCCTCGGCCATCTCCCGGACCGACTCCTTCACCCGCTTCTTCACCCGGGCCCACTCGTTGCCGCCCAGCTTGTAGATGCGGGGGGGCTGGCCGTCGGCGCCGATGTACTTCTGGAGGAGATCCAGCTGGTCGGTGGGCACGTAGAGCTTGTCGTTGCCCGCGTACTCCACCACCAGGTAATCCTTGTGGATCCCACCCACCTCCAGGGTCTCCAACCCCAGGTACCGCCCGATGCCGTGGTTGACATGGACCACGTAGTCGCCGGGGCGGAGGTCGGCCAGGCTGTCCAGGTGGGCCCCTTCGTCATCGGTGTGGAAGGTGGCCCGCCGCCGGCGGCGCTTGGTCTGGCCGATCACCTCCAGATCGCTCAGGACCACCAGCTTGAGATCCCCGTAGATGAAGCCTGAGTGGAGGGTGCCCAGGGTGACCACCGCGTTGCCCGCCTTCAGCTCGTCCACGACCGTGGACGCATAGACCGCGGGCACCTCCTGCTCCCGCAGACCCTCCACCACCCGCTGGGCCCGCTCTTCGGTGGCCAAGACCAGGAGCACCCGGTTCCCGTCCCGAGTCCAGCGCCGGACCTGACGGGCCAAGGGCTCCATCCGGCCGTGGTACAGATCAGGGGTGCGCAGCTCGATCCGGTGGGAGCGGCTCGGCTCCAGCTCCCGGAGCCGCTTGTTCAGCCCCGAGAGGCAGAGGAGGTGATGCTGCCGGGCCCGGTCCAACAGCTCCGGCCACTCCAGGAAGAGGTCCATCTCCGTGGGCAGGGCGCGGCCCGCTTCCAGCTTCTGGGTGAGCTGCTCGCCCATCTCCTGGTGCCACTGGGTGAGGCGATCCTTAACGTGATCGGGCTCGTCAAGGATAACCAGGCCCTGGCCCACGTAGTCCAAGAGGGTGCCCAGCTCGGGATAGAAAAAGGCCAGGTACTGGGCCATCCCGTCGAAGAGCTCGCCCCGGCTCAGCCGGTCCCCGTGGAGAGCCGCCCGCCGGCGGGCTCCTTCGGCCGCGTCCGGCCGTCCCAAGCGCTCGAGCCGCTGAGCCTGCTCCGCCCAGGCCTCCCGGATGCGGTCCAGTCCAGCCGTCCGGTCACCGTCGGGAAGGGGGTGCTCCAGGGCAGGCGGGATGATCACCTCGTGGAGATGGTCTGTAGAGCGCTGGTGGGTCGGGTGGAAGCGGCGGATGGAGTCCACTTCGTCGCCGAAGAGCTCAATGCGGATGGGGTCCGGGACGCCCACTGGAAAGACGTCGACGATATCGCCCCGGATGGCGAAGAGGCCTGGGCTGTCCACCCGGGTGACCCGCTGGTAGCCCATGGCCACCAGGCGTTCGGGAAGGGTTTCCAGGGAGAGGGAGGCCCCCACCCGCACGGGGAGGGGCAGGGCCCGGAAGCGTTCGACCGGGATGAGACGGGCGGCCACCGCGTCGACGGGGGCCACCACGATGGTGGGCCGGCCCAGGGCGAGCCGGGTGAGGGCCGCCAGCCGCCGCCCGGTCAGCTCCAAGCTGGGCCGGGCCTCCTCGCTGGGCATGGTGTCCAGGGCGGGGAAGAGCTTCACCTGCTCCTCGGGCAGGAGGCCGCTCAGTTGCAGGTAGACGCGCTCCGCCTGGTAGGCGCCGGGCGTGATCCAGAGGGCCGAAAGTCCCCGTTCCCGGGAGCTGATCCGCTGCCACAAGGCCGCGAGGAAGACGGCCTTCTCGCCTTCCGACAGTCCCGGCAGCCAGAGGGGAAGGGGGCTTGCCTGGAGGCTTTCGGCCAACCGTTCAATCGAGCGCGAGGATTCCAAAAGATGCAACAGTCCCGGAATGGCCAACCACGACCCGCCCTCTCCATCACGGTTTTCAGCCCGCGCGCGACGAGGCCGCGGGACGCTCCCCAGGGGGAGAGAGCCTCGGCAGAAGCCATCGCGACAGGGCCATTATATCGACCCCTTCGCGCCAGCGTCAAGGAAGCTGCTCGGCGGAAAGCCCTTGGGGACGGCCTTTCCGCCGCCTACGGCCCCCCCGCCCCCTCATCGGGAGCGACCGCCGGACCATTGTACCGCGACATGGCCCGGTCGATCCCATCCCGGGCCCAGCAGAGTATGGCATCGACGGCCCGCTCCAGGGCCGGCTCCAAGAGCCGCCGCTCCGCGGCGCTGAACCGGCCGAGGACGTACGCCGCCTGCTCGGCGGGATCGGGCGGTGCCCCCACGCCGATCCGCAGGCGGGGATAGGCTTGGGTCCGCAGGTGGGCTTCCACCGACCGGAGGCCGTTGTGCCCGCCGGCCGACCCGCCCGCCCGGAGGCGCAGGGTGCCCACCGGCAGGTGGATGTCGTCCACCACCACCAGAAGGCGGTCCAAGGGGAGCTGGGGCGGCCGCAGCCGCGCCACCGCCCGACCGCTCTCGTTCATGTAGGTGAGGGGCCGGACCAGAAGAAGCTCGCCGCCGTCCAACCTGACGGTGACCAGGCTGGCCAGCGGCGTCTCCCGCCAGGCCCGGGCACCCAGCCGAGCCGCCAGGCGTTCGGCCACCTCAAAACCGACGTTGTGGCGGGTCTGACGATAGCGGCTGCCGGGATTCCCGAGCCCCACGACCATCCACATGGTCGCGCCTTACGCTTCCGTCTCCTCCGCAGCCGGAGCCCCAGTCTCGGCGGCCGCCTCGGCCTCCTCGGCCTCTTCCACCGCCGGCGCCGCCGGCTCGACAATGGCCACCACGGGCTCATCCGGCGCATCCAGGATCTCCACGCCCTCTCCCGGCTGCAGATCGCTCACGTAGAGGGTGTCGCCCACGGCCATGCCGGACACGTCGACCACGATCGCCTCGGGCAGGTGCGCGGGGAGGCACCGGACCTCCACCTCGTGGAGGCGCTCAGCCACCAAGCCGCCGTCGTTGGGCCGCTGATCCCGGCCTTGGATGCGGATGGGCACCCGGGCGACGATGGGCCGGTCCATGGGCACCCGGTAGAGGTCCACGTGGTCGTACGTCCCCCGCACGGGGTGCCGGCTCACATCCTTGATCAAGACGGTATAGCGCTCGTCCCGGCCCGCGATGGTCACATCCACCAGCTGGGAGGCGCCGGCCTGCTCATAGACCCGGGCCAGCATCTGGTGGTCGATGGCCAGGGTCTGCGATTCCATGCCAGGCCCGTAGAGCACCGCGGGGACCTGGCCCTGGCGGCGCAGTTGGCGGGCGGCAGCCTTGCCTGTTGCGCGCGGCGTGGCAGTCAGGGTGAACTCAGCCACGTTCGCCCCTCCTTTGTCCATTCAACGCCCTCCATTCTAGCCCTGACCCAACCTCGGGGTCAATTGGCAGGAGCGGCGACTTCTGACTCCCATGGGGCTCGTCCAGCGGGGATCACAGCTCGAAGAGCTGGCTGACCGAGACCTCTTCAAAGATGTTCCGGATCGCTTGGGCGAAGAGAGGCGCCACCGTCAGGACCCGGACCTTCCCGTTGGACCGCTCCGGCGGCAGGGGGATGGTGTCGGTCACCACGATCTCCTTCAGGACCGACTGGTTCAGCCGCTCATAGGCGTCCCCCGAGAAGACGGCGTGGGTCGCGGCGGCGTAGACCTCCCGGGCCCCCTCGGCCAAGAGGGCTTCGGCCGCCTTGATGATGGTCCCGCCCGTATCGATGATGTCGTCAATCAGGATGGCCACCCGGCCCTTGACGTCGCCGATGACGTGCATGATCTCCGCCTCATTGGGCCGGGGACGCCGCTTGTCCATGATGGCCAGGGGGGCGTGGAGCCGTTCGGAGAACTCCCGGGCCCGGGCCACGCCGCCCACGTCGGGCGAGACCACCACCAGGTCGCCCATCTGCTTCTCCAGGAAGTAACGGGTCAGGATGGGCAAGGCCTTGAGGTTGTCCACGGGCACGTCAAAGAAGCCCTGGATCTGGCCCGCGTGGAGGTCCATGGTCAGAATCCGGTCGGCCCCCGCGGTGGTCAAGAGGTTGGCGACCAGCTTGGCGACGATGGGGTCATGGGGGGCCAGCTTCCGGTCCTGCCGGGCGTACCCGTAGTAGGGGACCACGGCGGTGATGGTCTTGGCCGAGGCCCGGCGGAGGCCATCGATCATGATGAGCAGCTCCATGAGGTTGCTGTCGGCAGGAGCGCAGGTGGGTTGGATGACGAAGCACTCGGCCCCGCGCACCGTCTCCCCGATGCGAACATTGATCTCCCCATCCTGGAAGTGGCCGATCTCAGCCTGGCCCATGGGCAGGTTGAGGTACTCGGCGATGTCGTGCGCCAGTTTGGGGTTGGCCCTGCCCGTAAACAGCCGGATCTTCTTCCGATACTCGTAGTTCACCGCTCGCGACTCCCCTTCTCCCCATCCTCTGCCCGTCGGCGGGCGGCCCACCGCTCCACGTTCCGCTGGCGCCCTCGGGCGATGGCCAGCGCGTCGGGGGGCACGTTCTTGGTGATCACCGAGCCGGCGGCCACGTAGGCGCCATCGCCCACCGTCACCGGGGCCACCAGGCTCGTGTGGCTGCCGATGAACGCGCCGTCACCGATGGTGGTCGGGTGCTTCCGCCGGCCATCGTAGTTGCAGGTGATGGTGCCGGCCCCCAGGTTGACTCCCGCCCCCACGGTGGCGTCGCCCACGTAGCTCAAGTGGGGCACCTTGCTCCCGGCGCCGATGGAACTGTTCTTGATCTCGACGAAATCGCCCACCTTCACCCGCTCGGCCAGCCGGGCTCCTGGACGAAGATAGGCAAAGGGCCCGATCTGGCAACGGTCCCCCACATGGGCCTCGACCAAGACGGCCATCTGGACCTCCACCCCGTCACCCAGGCGGCTTCCGATGATGCGGGCGTTGGGGCCGATCCGGCACCCCCTGCCTAGGGTGGTCTGGCCTTCCAAGAAGGTGAAGGGGAGCAAAACCGTGTCCTGACCCAGCCGGACCTCCTCGCCCACGAAGGTGGTGTCGGGATCGACCACCGTGACGCCTTCCGCCATCCAGTATTCCAGAATGCGCCGGCGGAGGATCTTCTCGGCCCGGGCCAGCTGAATCCGGTCGTTGACCCCCAGGATCTCCTCGGGATCGGCCACCGGGACGGTGGCGACCAGGCCCCGGGCGGCCAGGCTCCCGACGGCATCGGTCAGGTAGAACTCCTGCTGACGGTTCGCGGGGCTAAGCTGAGGCAGGACCTGGCGTAGGCCGGCCAGATCGAACAGGTACAGGCCGGCATTGATCTCGTTGATGGCCCGCTGTTCGGGGGTGGCGTCGGGCTCTTCCACCACCCCGATGCACCGTCCGGCCTGGTCCCGCAAAATCCGGCCGTACCCGGTGGGATCGGTCAACCGGGCGGTCAGCAGGGTGCAGAGCGCGCCGGTCCGCCGGTGCGTGCGGGCGAGTTCTGCCACCGTTCCGGCTCGGAGCAGAGGGGTGTCGCCGTACGCGACGAGGACCTGCCCCTCGGCGAGGGACGCCAAGGCTTGCAGCCCGTGGGCCACCGCGTCGGCTGTCCCCCGCTGCTGGGGCTGGTGGGCGATCCGGACAGTGACCCCCGGTACGGCCTGGGCCGCTTGGGCCACCTCCTCGCCCCGGTGACCCACCACCACCACTTGCTGGTCAAAACCGGCCTCCCGGAGAACCGACTGAACCTTCTGGATCATCGGCCGACCGCCCACCGGATGGAGCACTTTGGGCCGCTCGGACCGCATGCGGGTCCCCAAGCCGGCTGCCAGGATCACCGCCCAGGCCTCTGCCATGGAACCATCTCGCCTCCCTGCCCAGGAGCGCCACGCGTTCCCCGTCTTACCCTTCCCCGTTCGGGGCCGCCATGGGCACCTTCGCCACCTACCCGGGAGTTCCTGCGCCCCATGGGCCCGGCGTGGGGGAAGAGTGGGGTCCCCCTCCGGACCCCGTCCCGGGCGGAATCCGCGCGGGGCGAGCCGTCGGTCTTCACCACCCACGGCAGCGAGGTGGCGCCCTCAAGAAGGGAGGGCCGCCCTCTTATGGGCAACGGCAGACAAGGCTGATGCTGTTGGAGACGCGAGGAAAAGAAGTGGCTGGGGCGGCAGGACTCGAACCTGCAATCCGAGATCCAAAGTCTCGTGTGTTACCGGTTACACCACGCCCCATCGGCGCGACCATTCTAGCAGTCTCCCGACCCCAGTGTCAACGCGGAGGGGTGCCGTCGGCGAAAAAGGTGGCCGGATCGGCCATGTCGGCGGGGTCCGGCAGGTTCCGGGGGAGCCGCGGGCTCACCCGGGCCTGGACCTGCCGGGTCTCCACATCCACCCGCTCCAGGCGGGCGATGGCAACGTACTCGTTCCAGCGCTTCTCGGCCGGCTCAGCGGTCTCGATGAGGACACCGACGCCCACCGGCTCCGCCTCGAACTCCCGGGCCAGCTCGACCAGCCCCCGGGCACTGCCCCCGTTCCGCATGAAGTCGTCCACGACCAGGACCCGCTCGATGCCATCCAGGGCATTCTTGGGGAGGGTCATGGTCTCCACCCGGCCCCCCGTGGTGGAAAGGTAGTTCATGGTGAGCACGGGGCCCTCCGAGAGGCGGGCCGAACGGCGGGCCATCACCAGCGGCACCCGCAGGGCGCGCGCCGTCATGAGGGCGATGGGGATCCCCCGGGCCTCGACGGTCAGGACCGCCTGGGGCGCGCGGGAGCGGAAGATGGTGGCAAAGAGGCGCCCAATCCGCTCCAGCAGGAAGGGATCGGCCACCAGATCCCCCAGGGCAAGGAACCCGCCCGGTAGGATCCGCTTGGGATCCATGAGGCGCCGGCAGAGCTCTTCGGCCAGCGCGGCCGCCTCCCCCCGGGTCATGCCGGGGAGGAAGCGGATGCCCCCGCCTGCCCCCACCCGGCTCTCCACCCAGCCCATCCCTTCCGCCGCGAGCACTTCCCGCACCAGGGCCACATCCTCGCTGAGGGAGGACTTGGCCGCGCCCAGCTCCTCAGCCAGCTCGTCCAGGGTCCACCACCGGCCCGGCTCCTGGATCAGGCGGTGGGTCAGGGCGATCACCCGCTGGCTCCGCCGCATGGTCACGACCGCCCCGGCGACAGGGCCCGGGCCTCGAGAACCTCCCGGACCAGGGCCAGATCACTGGGTTTGTCGACGTCCACGCCGATCTCGGGGTAGGGGGTGAAGACAGCCCGGCCCCGCAGGCCCAGAAGCTTCTCGATGCGCCGGGCCACGTCGTCGGCCGACAAGGTCCGGACCGCCGCCTTGACCAGGACCCGCGGGCCCAGGAGCCTGCTCATGCGCAGGGGGTGCTTGCGGAGGCTGATCATCTCCGTCAGCAGCCCTTGGGACCGCTGGAGCGCGTCGGCCCGGACCAGGAAGAGGTTCCCACCGGTGACGGAGCCGTCCTTGAGCCGGACGTAGGTCCGCTCCACCCCGGGGAAGACCTCTTCGCTCCGCTCCCGCAAGACGACAGGGTAGTAGACGTCCAGGTCCCCCATGGCCCAGCACCGGTTGAGGAAGTCATCAACCGCCTCCGGGGTGAGCAGGGGGATGTCGGCGGTGCTCACAAGAATGTGGCGGGAACTGCCTCGCGCCCCCAGGGCGTCCACCCCGGCCAGGAGGTTGGCGAGCACATCCGGGCCGGGGTCGACCCGCTCCGCCCCGGTGACGGTGACCACCACATCCAGAGCGGGCGGGCCCACCACCACCAGCCGGCCCACCTGAGCGCTGGCCTGCAGGGCCTCCAGCACATAGGCCAGCATGGGCCGGCCGCCGATCTCGATCAGAGCTTCATAGGGCTCCGGGCTCACCTCGTGGAGCCTGCCGGTGTTGGGCGCCCCCGCCAGCACCACCGCATCAACCATCACCCGCGCCTCCTCCTCCTGCCGGGATCACGGAGCGTCGCCGGCAACCTCCTCCCGGGAGCGGCGGGCCCGCTCTTCATCGTCGGCCACCAGGCTCATCAGCGCCTGCTCGGCACTCTCAATGTGGGCCTTGGCCGTCCGGCGGGCCAGCTCAGGATCCCGGGCCCGCAGGGCCTCGACCAACGCGTAGTGCTCCTTAAGAGAGATCCGCCGGCGCTTGGGATGGGCCAAGGTCCGGGCCCGGAAGCGCTGGATCTGCTCGCTCAAGAGACTGGTCATCTGGGCGAGCCGGCTGTTCCGGCTGGCCCGGTAGATGAGCTCGTGAAAATGGGTGTCCCGGGCCACCAGTTCGTCCATGTCATCCCCGTCGATGACCTCGCCGATGGCGATCAGCGCCCGCTCCAGCTCATCCAGCTCCTCATCGGTCGCTCGCTGGGATGCGAGTTCAGCAGCCAGGGCCTCCAGCGCCGCCCGGATCTCGAAGACGTCGGCCACGTCCTTCAGGGTGATGTCGGCCACATAGGCCCCCTTGCGCGGGATCATGACGACGAAGCCTTCCAGCTCCAGCTTCCGGATGGCCTCCCGCACCGGGGTCCGGCTCACCCCCAGCTCCTCCGCGAGCTGGATCTCCATGAGGCGCTCCCCGGGATGGAGCTCGCCGGCGATGATCGCCGACCGCAACCGCTCAAAGACCAGCTCCCGCAGCGGCTTGTACTGATCGAGCTTGATCGGAGCGAGCCTTCCACGCCTCTTGCCCACGGCTCGATCCCCCCGAACGCTGACGCGTGCATCCCACTATAGCAGTGGGTTCGAGGCTCGGTCAATCGAACCTCCCCGGCGGCAGGGACCGGATCTGGACGGCCTCGGCCCAGAAACCGGCGGCCGCCAGCTCCCGGGCCAGGTCCTGAGCCCGGGTCGGCTCGGGACAGAGGGCCACCGTCGCCGGCCCGCTCCCGCTCACCACCACCCCCAAGGCTCCGGCCCCGTGCATCCGGCCGATGAGCCCGTTGAGGACGGGCTGGGCCCGCCGGGCCACGGGCTCCAGGTCGTTGAAGAAGGCTCGGCCCAGCGCGGCCAGGTCACCGGCCCGCCAAGCCTCCACCGCCGCCCCCACCCGGACCCGGGCCTGGTCCAGATCGGTCCCCCGGACCCGCTGCCGGTCCAGCTCCCGGTAAGCGGCCGCGGTGGAGATGGGGGCCTCCGGGGGGACGGCCAGGACCAGGTGGAGGGGGGACAACCCCTGAAGAGGCGTCAGGCGCTCCCCCACCCCCTCCATGAGGGCCACCCCGCCCTGAAGGCAGAAGGGGACGTCGGCCCCAAGACGGAGGGCCAGCTCCGCCAGGCGGGGCAGGCTCCAGTTGAGGGCCCAGAACCGGTTGAGACCGAGCAGGACGGCGGCGGCGTCGGTGGAGCCCCCCGCCAGGCCGGCGGCCACGGGGATCCGCTTCTCGATGCGGATGCGGACCGCGGGTTCCCGCCCGGCGGCCGCGGCCAGAAGCCGGGCGGCCCGGTAGGCCAGGTTGGCCTCCCCCTCAGGCACCCCCGCAGCCGAGCAGAGGACCTGGAGGCGGGGCGCTGCCTCGATGGTCACCCGATCCTCCAAGGTGATGGCCGCCGCCAGGCTGACCAGGGGGTGGTACCCGTCGGGACGAGGGTCCCCGACGGCCAAGCAGAGGTTCACCTTGGCCGGCGCGCTCAGGCGGAGGGGTTGGGGCACGGAGCTCATCCGGCCAGACCGAGCAGGGAGCGGATCCCACTCCACAGCCACTGGAGCGCCCCTCCGATGGCCCCCGCCAGGCCGCCCCAGACCGTCCGCCACAGGCGGGTGAAGAAGCCTGCCCGCCCCACGTCCTGGGCGGCGATCACGTCCACCTGAGCCAGGGGCTCGTCCCCCAGATAGGCGACCAGGATCCCTACCCGCTCGCCCCGCTCCAGGGGCGCGTCCACATCCTCCAGCCACTGGACGGCCCGCCGGAGGTCGCCCTGCCGGCCCCGGGGGATGAGCACCGGCAGGTCGGCGGCCGCCTCGACGGTGAAGCGTTCGGGGTTCCCGCTGCGGAGGCGCCGCTCGCCCACCGGCTCGCCCTGGCGGGCGGCGATCACCCGTTCGAAAGCCCGGAACCCGTAGTTGAGCAGCTGGGTCACCTGCTCGTTCCGGTCCTCATCGGACTTGGTTCCGAGGACGACGGCAATGAGCCGGACGCCGTTCTGCTCCGCGGTCGCCGCCAGGTGGTAGCCCGCCTCGCTGGTATGGCCCGTCTTCAGGCCGTCCAGGCCGGGGTACCGGCCCAAGAGCCGGTTGGTGTTGTACAGGACGAACCGGGGCTGGGCGCGAAACTCTTTGGTCCGGATGGAGGTCCACTCCAAGATCTGCGGGTGCTCCAAGATGAGGGCCCGGCTAAGGACGGCCACATCCCGGGCGGTAATCACCGCGGGCCGCTGGCCTTCGGGGACGGGCAAGCCGGTGGCGTCCGCGAAGTAGGTCCCCTTGAGGCCCAGCTCTTCAGCCCGGCGGTTCATCTGCGCCACAAAGGCGGCTTCGGTGCCGTAGAGGTGCTCCGCCAGGGCCACCGCCGCGTCGTTCCCGGAGGCGATGGCCACCGCCTCGATGAGCTTCTCCACGCTCTGGCGCTCGCCCTCGGCCAGGTAGACCTGGGAGCCGCCCATGGAGGCCGCGTGGCGGCTGGTGACGACGGGCTCATCGAGGGAGACCCGGCCCGCGTCCACCGCGTCCAAGACGAGGAAGAGGGTCATGATCTTGGCCAGGCTGGCCGGCGGATGGGGCTCGTCCGCGTTCTTTTCGTACAGAATCTGGCCGGTGTCGGCCACCATCAAGACGGCCGCGGGCGCCTCCACCTCAAACCCTTGCGCGGCTGCCCTCGGCCCCCCAAGACTCAGAAGAAGGATCAAGGCGACAAGGAAGCCTGTCCCCCTCATCGCTCCGGCACGACGCACCATCATTCCCCAACCTCCTCCTGGAGCGCTTCAACGAAAAGCGCCGCAGGCGACCCCTGTAAACCGATCCCCTCGGCCCGGCACTGGGCCTCCAGGGCGACCATGAAGCGGAAGAGGCGTTCCTCCCGGGCCCCAGCGCCCATGTGCCCCACCCGCCACAGGCGGCCCGCCATTTTGCCCACCGAGCCCCCCATCAACACCCCCTGCTCCTCCCAGAGGCGCTGGCGGAACCCCCGCTCGTCCACCCCTTCCGGCACCCAGAAGGCGGTCACCCCCGAGGCCGCGTGGGCGTCAGGGGCAAAGAGACGGAAGCCCGCTCCCCGCAGGGCGGTGCGCACCGCTTGGGCCAGCCGGCGGTGCCGGGCCAGAACCTGCTCCAAACCCTCGGCCAGAACCGCGTCACAGGCGGCATCGAGGGCGGCCAGGAGCGCGGCGGCCGGGGTGTAGGGAAAGGAGCGGTCAGCCGGATCGAGCCAGGTGCGCTTCCACTCCAAGAGGTTGGTGTAGAAGCCAGGGATGGGCTGCCGGCGACGCTCCATCTTCTCCCAGGCCCGGTCGGAGACCGACAGAAAGGCAAGCCCCGTTGGGGCCGACAAGGCCTTCTGGGAAGCGCCCAGGAGGAGGTCCACCCCCCACGCGTCCGTCGCCACCGGATCGGCTCCCAGCGAGGAGACCCCATCGACTATGGTGATCACGTCGTGGGCCCGCAAGACCGGCAGCAGCTCCTCCACCGGGTTCAAAAAGCCTGTCGGCGTCTCGCAGTGGACGAGGGTCGCCACCCGGATCTGGGGATGGGCGGCCAGGGCCGCCTCCAGCTCCTCCGGGGCCGGCGGGCGGTCGAAGGGGACCTCGACCATGACAGGACGCCCGCCGTAGCGGGCCACCAGGTCACCGAAGCCCCGCCCGAAGATGCCATTGCTCACCACCAGGACAGGCTCCCCGGGCTCGACCAGGCTGGCCACGGCCGCCTCCAAACCCAGCATGCCCTCTCCCGTCAGGATCAGTACGGGATGGGCGGTGCCCATGAGGCGCCCCAGCTTGGCGGCCAGCCCCTCGTAGAACCGGACAAAGTCCCCGTCCACGTCGGGGTTGGTCATGGGCTGGGCAAGGGCCCGCCGGACGGGCTCCTCCACCTCCGTCGGCCCCGGGGTCATCACCAAGCGCCGGTGCTCCCGTTTCACCTGGTCCTGTCCTCCTCGCTCGAGCCTCCTTCCATTATTGGCTGCCCTTCCGGGAATTCCTGGCGGGGGCCCGGTGGCGCTCCCGCCAGGTGGCCTGGGGAGACCCGCTTCAGCTCTGGGTTTCCCGGGCCAGACTCCGGGTGCCAGGCAGGCAGATCTTCCTCAGCTGGTGAAGGGCCGCCTCCGGGTCCGCGGCGTCGGCCAGGCCTGGGTTGCAGGCCCGGACCTCCTCCTCGCTCACCCCGTACCGTTGGGCCAGCCCCCAGAGGGTGTCGTCGGGTTCCACCCGGACGAAGATGAAGGTGGCCTCCGGTCGCTCCTCGGCAGGCAGGCTGACCGCCTCGGCCACCACCTCAGGGGTGATCCGGCGGGTGAGCCGCCCCCGCACGACCAGCTGCCCGTGGAGCTCCGTCGTCTCCCGGTTGATCAGGTCGGCCACGGGCTGTTCGACGGTGGCCCAGAGCTCCGCCTCCATGTCGGGTTCCGCCCCGGGGACGGGCAGCTCCACCTCCACCGTGAGGGCCTGGGGCCAGTGGTGGTGGAAGAGGGGCCGGGAGTCATCGTCCACCCGAGCCGCGTAGAGGAGGCTGCACGCCAGGACCACCTTGGCCGTCACCCGGTCGGCCCCCACGTGAACGCTCTCGATCAGGGGCTGGGCCGTCACATCCAGCACCTGCTCGATCAGCGGCTTCCCCCGGGGCAGCTCCAGGACCGCCGTCGTCTCCTGGTGCCGTTCTAGGTCGGCCACCAACTCCACCAGGACCGGCGTCACCTGCCGCTCCGCCACCTCGGCTCCCTCCGCCTGGACCCGTTCGGCCAGGGTGAGGGGGAGCCGCTGGTAGGGCCGGCAGCGGAACCGGGGGTGGGCCTCCACCCAGAGGCGGCGGCCCTGGTCCCGGAGGCTGGCCTCCACCGGCACCGCCAGGGGCTCCAGCTGGAGCTCCATCCCCTCCTGGAGGGTGTTGACGCTCGCCTCCAACTCGAAGGGCGTTTCGGCCTGGAACCGGGCCAGAATCGCCTGACCCTCACCGGGATCCAGGGGGGCGTAGAGGATCCGGTAGCCCATGTCCACCTGGGCCGTGAGGCGCCCTGCCCCCACGTCCACCCGCCCCACCCGGGGCACCGCCTCCACCCGGAGGATGCGCTCCGCGGCGGGATAGGCGGGACTCAGAGCCAGCTCCCCGGCCGTGTGGCCCTCCACCGTCAACTCCGGGGTGAGGCTGACGGCCCGGACCTGGATGGGATCCACCAGGGCCCCGGGAGGCAGGGCCCCTTCCGCCAGGGGAACCCGGCTGGTCTCGTACGCGTAGGCGGCGGCCCGGGCCTCGAGCACCGCGTCCACGTCCAGCTGGCGGCCGCCCGCCGTCAGATCCCACTCCACCTCCCGGACGGCCACATCCACCCGGACGGCGTCTTCGGGACCTACCCCTTCCGCATCGACCAGCAGGGTGAAGGGGATCCCCCCGGGCCACGAGGCGCTGAAGAGCGCCTCCGCCTGACCCCGCAGCCTGGCCCCCTCCCGCTCGGCCTCCCCCAACCGGTCCCGACCCTCGTCGGGAGCCGCCGCGTAGACCGCCCGGACGCTGCAAGCCCCTTCAATCAGAATCCGGTCGCCCTCGGGGTGGGCTCGATACCGGTCAACCTGGACCTCCACCAGGACCATCCGGTGGGCGGGCGGCAGGTGGCCCGGCAGGTTGACCGAACCCTCCACCACCGTCCGGGCGCTGCCCTCGCCCTTGCGCTCACGCACGGTGAGGAGTCGTTCATGGAAGCGCAGCTTCACGGGCTCTCCCCCTCCACAGGCAGGTGCTCGGAGGCCGCGGGCCCCTTGGCCCGCCCCCCGGACTCTCTTCCGTCAACCCCTATGCACCCGCCGCCGGGGGTATGTCCCCTGGGCCCGCCTGGGTGGGCCGCCACGGGTGGAGAGGCCCGGGAAGAAATCGGCTCAGCCGAGGATCCTCCGCCCCCAGGGGCGCGAGGACCACGCCGGCCAGACGGCGGGCCCGCACCTGCTCCAGCAGCCGCTCCACGCTCCGCACCGAGGGGAGCCAGTACTGCTCCACCCGCGACCCCCGCCGGAGCCGGAAGGAGGCTGCCCCCACCTCGTCATCCCACTCAATCCGCCGCCCATGGGTGATCGCGGCCACCTTAGCCTCCCGGTAGGGAACGGGATCGGGTCCTGTCAGGGGCTGATCCTCCCCCTGGGTCCAGCGGAGGGCTTCCAAAGGGAGTTCGACCAGCACCTTGTAGGCGTGCGCCCTCCCAAGGCCTGCCAGCAGCCCGGCGAGAGCGGCGGTGCCCAGGGGTCCCGGTGGGGAGAGCCCCGCCACCGCCCGGCGGGCCAGGATCAGAAGGTGGACCTGCTGGAGGAGGAGGCCCGTGGGGAGATCGTCAGCCCAGGCCGGACGGATCCGGGGCCGGCGGCTCAGGTCGCGGGTGGCCATCAGGAGGCGCCCCCGGCGCTCCAGAAGTGGCCGGAGGGCGGCCAGGAGGTGGACCCACCGCCGCCCTTCCCCGGGCCAGACGGGTTCCAGGTCCAGATCGACCCCGAGAGGCCGGAAGCGGTCTACCACGGAGGTGATGGCGGCCACCAGCGCGCGGCGGGCCCGGCGACCGGGCCCGGACCAGGGGAGGGGGAACTCCTCGGGCCGCCGGCCGGCTTCGGTCCCCTCGCGACCGTTCCCGGCGGGGGCCTCCGCCCCTTGGGGTGGCCCGAAGGTGAGGCGCCAGATCCACGGAGGGGCTGCGGGCGTCCCGGCCCCCGCCTCCGCCAGCTGGTGCGACCACGCCTTCGCGGCCAGCTCGATCCGCGCCGGTTCCCAGCTGGCCAGGCGGCTGGACCAGACAAAGGCACTCAGGGCGGGGTAGGCGCCCGCCCACCGGGCCCACGGGCCGGCCTCGCCTGGGGGCAGGAGGCCCAAAAGGGCTTGGGAGGGGCCCAGCCGGAGGGCTGGCTCCCGGAAGAGGCGGTGCAGTTGGGGGCCGGCGACGCCGTCGGCCACGAGGCCGTAGCGGCGCTGGCACTCCCGGACCGCCTGGCGGGTGAGGAGGCCGTACACCCCGTCGATGGGCCCTGGATCGAACCCCAAGGCGGCCAGGGTCTCTTGCAGGGTGCGGACCCGCTCCCCCCGAGCGCCCAAGGCCAGGACCCGCCCCGGCCGCCACCGCCAGACCACGCCCGCACCCCCTTCCGTACCAACCCACCTTATGAGGCGGAGGGGCGGGCCATGCCCGACCGGCCTCAGACCAGGTCCACCCCCAGCCCGTCCAAGACAGCCCCGATGGGATTGGCCAGGGAGGCCCGGTCCGATCCGGCAAAGAGGAGGCCGACGGCCCGTCGGTCGCTGAGGAGGAGCGCGCCCGAATCCCCTCCTTCGACCATGGGGGTGGTCAGGATCTGCTCCTCAAACCAGACGGGCTCCGCATCGCTCAGGTAGACCACCATGGTCACGTGGACCGCCTGGACCTCCCCTGATGTTAGGGCCGTCGTCCGGCCTGATTTCATCACCTGCAAGCCCGGCTCCGCCCGGGCCACCCCCTGGAGCCGGCCGACCCCCATGATCTCCGGGGAGAGATCGGCGGGGTCGTCGGGTTTGGCCAGGGCCGCATCGACCCGGTTGGCCTCCTGAGGCGGTGCATCGCCGGGCCCGCCGCCCAGGAGCCAGCGCCACCAGGGCGTCCGCCTCGGGGGCCGGCGAAGGGGGATGAAGCGGGCCAGGCTGCCGAAGCGATCCCGTTCCAGATCACCCCCGTCGTGGGGCCCGGGTTGGAGGATGGGGTCGCCTACCTGGGCCCGGCCGTCCCGCCCGTCGGTGCCGTTGGCCAGGACATGGTTGTTGGAGAGGACCAGCCACTCGCTCGTCTTCCGGTCCTTCACCACCGCCCCTAAGGTGCCCGCGGTCACCCGGTAGTGGCCGATGCTCACTCCCCCGGGGGCGGGCCGGAGCCGGTGGGTTCGGAGGGCCAAGGTCCGCATCCGCCCCACCTCGATCACATCCGTGGGGACCGGGCCCACCTGCCGGGGAATGATGGCCTGGGCACCCAACTGGGAAGGGGGCACCTTCTGCTCCACGTAGACGCAGAGGGCTTGCTCCCCCGTGCTTCGGCCCTGCCTCTGCTTCCACCCCACCCCGCAGCCGACCACATTGGGCTTCCGGAGGAGCTGGCGGCGATTCTGGTGGAGAATGGCCAGCATGTCCAATCGTCTCGCCCTCCTTTCCACCGACAGCCTATGAGGCGGGCCCGCCCCTGGTCTCCACAGGGGTTCCCCCGGGCGGCCACCGGGAGCGCTGGCGCATACCGTAGGGGACGGAACGACCAGAGCGGGAGATGAGCGCGGTGGCCTGGAAGAGCGACGGCGTGGAGACTCTCTTCCCAGAGTCCTGGCGCCTCTGGCAGCTGGGGGGTGGGCCTCCACCACCGACGGCCCCAGGGGATGGCCCCGAGACCCGGCGGGACGAGTCGGCGGGACCGCCCCCGTCGGCCGGTGGGGCCCCCCGGCCGGACGGGACCCCGGAGCCCGGCGGGGGCCCCGTCCTCTGGCACCAGGTACAACCCTCGGAGGATTGGGCCGGTCTGGTGGCCCGGTACAACATTGCCGAGCCCCAGGCGCTGCTGGCCGCCAACGGTCTGACCGAGCCCCGGGATCTCCTCCCCGGGGACTGGGTCTGTGTACCCTGCCGCCTGGCCAGGCCTGTCTGGGAGCTCCCCCTGCCCGAGGAGGGTGAGGCTCCCCATGACTAGCCGCCTCTTCCGCTTCCCGCTGGCCCCTCCCCCCGGCCACCCCTTCACCGGCCCCGGAGGGCCTGCCCACCGGGCCCGGGGGGAGGTCCGGCTCCGGGTATGGCCCGACGGGACGGGCGCCCTCCTCACTCGGGCCGAGGGGCTGCGCCTGGCCAACAACGAAGGCGGCTTCTACCAAACCTGGCTGGTGGCCGACCTCCGGGTGCCCCGTCGCCTCGATCCGCTGGACCGGGAGAGGCTCCCCCGGGCCGACCCTCAGGCCAATCAGCCGGGCGGCCTCTTCACCCTGGATGGCCAGCCGCCCCGCGTCCTGGGGCCATCGGCCTCCGAGCGGCCCAACACCGTGTGGCTGGCGGTGCGGGCCGGGGCGTGGGGCACCGACGAGACGGGACGTCAGCCGGGGGCCCGGTGGTTTTTGAACGACTTCAGCAACTGGACCTTCTGGCTGCCCGAAGGCTGGGGCGGAAGCCCCCCACCTCTGGTGGAGGCGGCGGAGGGCTTGCGGGACCCCGATGCCGCGGGCACCCACGCGGTGCGGGGGCTCCCCTCGGGCCTGGCCTTCGAGATCCTGACGGACCTCTTCATCCGGCGCGGGACGGTCCTGCCCGAGGGGCCCCTGGAGCCGGGGCCCAGACTGCTGGCCCTCATGGCGGAGCGGATCGCCCCCTTGGATTCGGACGGGGACGGCCTCCTGGGGTATCCCGACGTGGTGGGGCGCCCCGGGCTCTTCTTGAGCCCCCTCACCTTCCAGCGGGTGGTGGTCACCCGGGAGCTGCCCTCGGCCGCCACCGTCCCCCGGGGCTACCCCTCGACGGCGGCGGTGGTCATGGCCGGCTGGCGGGAGGATGGCGGGTCGGGTCGAGACGGCCTGCTTCCACGGGAAGACGGGGCGGGCGAGACGGCAGGGGAGGCAGGGAAGGCCCCGGACGTGCCGGGGGCGGAAGCGCCCTCGCCCCCCGGAGAGGAACGGACTCCCCGCACCGAGGCGAGCGAGGGGAGATAGCTTGGAGGGGGATGGCCGGTGGACGGTTGGGACGCCCTCGCGGCCCAGCGCCTGGGCCGGGAGCTGGAGCTGCTGGACGAACGGCGGGCGCTGGCCCGCGAGGAGGAAGCCTGGCGCCGGGAAGAAGTTCGCCGCCTCGACGGGCTGGCCGCTCAGCAGTGGGCCCGGGCGCAGGCGGCGGGACTCGACCTGCCCGAGCCAGAGCGGTCCCCGGCGGGCGGGGGGCTGGCCTGGGTGGCCCGGGTGGTGCCCCTCCTGGAGGCCCTGGGTGGGGGCGGCGCCTCCCTCGCGAAGCTGCTGGCCTTCCTGCAGCAGTGGAAAGGGGTGGAGACGATGGCACGGGGGATCCAGGGAAGGGGTTCGGCACCGTCGGACTCGGCTGATCTGGCCTGCCTGCTTCGGCACGGGGACCGGGGCGAGGCCCTCCGGATGGCCCAGGGACAACGGCTGGACCGGGAGACGGTCGCCTTCCTGCGGTCGTTGGGGCTGGAAGCCCGGGAAGGGGAGGAGATGACCTCAGCGCTCCGCCGGCTGGCCCGCAGTCTCAGCAGCGAGCAGAAGGCAGAGGTCCGGGCCAAGGCGTCGCAGCTCCTGGACCGGCTGGGGGACTCGGGCGGAGTTCGGTGAGTTCCGGGTCCCTCAGGCCCCGGCCGGGGCCCAAAGGACCAAGACGTCTCTTGCCACCCCGGTGGAAAGAGACGTCTTGTGCTCCACAGGTTACAGGTTGACCACGCCTGCCGGGTCTTCGTCGAGGGTGAGTTCGACGGTGGACGTCAGGAGATCCGCATAGGTGTACGAAAGTCGACGGACCGGTTCCGAACCATCGAGCTTGATCACGAAAAGCTTCGGGTAGGTACTCTCGATGATCCCTTCGGTCTCCAGCACCTTCCGACGCCCGCGGTTGGCCCTGACCTTGACGCGCTTGCCGACGCAGGCTTCGACCCGGGCCCTGATCTCATCCAGGGCGTTGGTTCGGTCGACCGCCAAGGGCATCACCTTCCTGATAGACTGCGGCTGGCCTTATTCTACCACAGGTGACGCCATTTGTCAAAGGAAACTGGTATTATAGCAGAGCCGCTGAATTGGTGTCAAGGAAGTTCCCGAATGGAGAAAAAGAAAGGCCGGGCTGGACCCGGCCTTCGCCCTACTTGGTGTACTTGTCGGCCAC
Source organism: Bacillota bacterium (assembly GCA_017577405.1). Taxonomy (GTDB): domain Bacteria; phylum Bacillota; class Limnochordia; order Limnochordales; family Limnochordaceae; genus Limnochorda. Next base: position 94,050 of record PIUA01000021.1, on the reverse strand, counting down.
GGTGCTGGCCCCGTACGAATCGGGCTTGATCCGGGCGTCGAAGCCGCTGCCCGAGACCATGCCCACCACTTCCCGGATCAGGTCCCGGGTCTCGCCCCGCTCCCCCACGTCCAGGTGGATCTCCACGTTCAGGTCGGCGTAGCCGTTCTCCGCCAACTTCTCGGTGAGTTGGCTGGCCAACCCCAGGCTGCGGGAGGTCTCATAGTAGATGCGCTGGCGAAGGGACCGCCCCATGGTCTCCCGCTCCCGGGTGTAGTAGTACCGGGCCCCCTTGCCCAGCCGATGGACGATGAGCGCGGTGACGAAACAGGTCACCCCATCGGTGACCTGCGAATCCGTGCCGACGATGATCTTGTATTGGGCGTCGGGCTGCTCTTGAATGTAGGCGATCAGATCCGCGAACGCCTCATCAAAGCTCATACGCCCCTTGCTGGGGCTGACAAAGACCATGGGATCACCGGCTCCCAAGCGCTCTCCGGCCATTATACTTCGAAGAAGGCAGAATCGCAAGGAACCCGGTGGAAAGGCCTGCCCAGCAGCCGGCCGGTTAGAAGGCGAAGAGGGCCTCCGTCAACCGGAGGAACTGGTCCAGCCCCAGGTCTTCCGCGCGGCTCAGGGGATCGAGGCCCGCCTGGGCCAGGGCGTGGTCCACCCCGTCCCTGGGCCAGGGCGCGCCCCGGGTCTTGAGGGCCTGGCGGAGGCTCTTCCGCCGCTGCTGGAAGGCCAGACGGATGACGGTGAAGAGCTGCTCCCGGGGGACGTCTTCGGCCCCCGGATAGGGGCGGAAGGTCAAGGCGACCACGGCCGACTCCACCTGGGGGGGCGGCCAGAAGACCGTGGGGGGAACCCGGGCGACGATCTGGGCGTCGGCATGGTAGGTGACCAGGCAGGTCAAAGCCCCGTAGACCCGGCTGCCCGGAGGGGCCGTCAGGCGCTCGGCCACCTCCCGCTGGACCATGATCACGCCCCGCTCCCAGGCCACGCCGCTTTCCAGGAGGCTGACGAGCACCGGGGCCGTCACCGCGTAGGGGAGGTTGGCCACCACCTTGGCCCGGGGCTCCCCCGCTTCAGGGACGCCCCCGGCGCCTGAACCAGGCTGGCGCGGCGGCAGGGCGTGGGCCTCTTCCAGGAGCCGAGGCCAGTCAGCCCACCGGGCATCCCCTTCCACCAAGAGCAGGTGGGGGGGCGAGCCCAGCTCCTGGCGAAGAATCTGGACCAGCCGGGGGTCCCGCTCCACCGCCACCACCCGGCCCGCGGCCCGGAGGAGCTCCTGGGTGAGCGCGCCAAAGCCCGGCCCCACCTCCACCACCGTCTCGGTGCCGTTGAGGTGGGCCGCGGCGATGATCTTCCGGACGATGTTCTCATCGACCAGGAAGTTCTGGCCCAGATGCCGGCTGGGCCGGAGGTCGTGGGCCTGGGCCAGGGCTCGGACCTTGCTCGGGTGTGCCAGATCCCCCATACCCCGTTCTTGGGCCTGCCCCCTTACTCGTCGAGGATGTAGACCTTGACCCACTTCCGCCCCCAGCGGAGCGCGTCGTCCAGGTCTTCGTAAAGCACGTCGATCCGGTTCCCCTTGATGGCCGCCCCCACGTCGGCGGCGATGCCCAGGCCGTAGCCGGGGATGTAGAGGTGGCTCCCCAGGGGGATGACCGTCGGGTCGACGGCCACCACGCCCCGGCGGGCGACGACCCCCGTGGCCGTGAGGCCGTCGGTGAAGGGCCAGGTGCTCTCAGGCCCCGGGGTGTAAGCGGTCGCCAGCACCTCCAGCACCCGGCGGTACCGCTTGGGTCCTTGGGGGGTCTGGACCACCTGGGTGCTCGTCGGCCGCCGCTGGCCCACCCCGATGATCCGGTGGACGGGATCGGCCACCCGTTCTCGGGCCAGCTCCCGCCGCTCCACCAGCACGCCGTCCTCGTAGCGGAGCTGAACGTGGACCCGATCCAAGCCCTCCCGGCCCTGGCGGATCACCCGGGTGGTGCCGACGGTCATGGTGGGCTCCGCCCAGCGGAGCTCCTGGTAGGGGACCCGCTCCTCCTCCCAGAAGGTCTCGATCTCCACCCGGACCACCTGCACCTCCGCCGGTCCCGGCAGGGGGGTCTCCAACCCAGGGGTGACCTCATCCAGGGGGCCCAAGGCAACCCCGGCCTCGTCCAGAAACTCTTGGACGGTCATGGCCGCCGTCCAGAGCGCCAGCTCCTGGCCGTCCACTTTGAGCACAATAGGGAAGGCCTTCCGGATCTGGATGGTCATCCCGTCCACCACCCGGGTCTCCGGGGCGGGGACCACCCGGTCCTGGGCCTCCAGGTCGATGGCCGCCTGGGCCAGCACGCCGGCGACGCTCGGCCGAAGGGTGGTCACCGTTTGGGAGGTCCCGTCGACGGTGATGGTCACCTCCTTCACCGCCCAGCGGGGCGCGGCCGCGGCCAGGAGCACCACCAGGGCGAGAAAGACGGCTCCCTTCAGGATGCCCAGGGGCCCCCGGCCCCGAGGGGAGCCCAGGTTGAGGTTGGGGCCGACCACTGGCTTCATGTCGTCTCGTCCTTTCCCAGCTGCTTCTTCAGGGCCTGGAACCGGCCGAGCGTCGCCTTCAGCTCGGCCTCGTCCACCTCATCGAGCCGGTCCAGGAGGTCGATGATCGCCTCAAACTCTTCCTCGGTAATCAGGCCCCGCTGCTGGAGCCGTTCGTACGCGGCGATGAAGCGGATCTTCAGCCGCTCCACCTCGAGGTCGGGGGTCATCGGGCCGCCTCCTCGGGGGCCAGCTCGATGAAGCGGGTGAACTCCCGGATGAAGCGGAGCTTGGCCGAGCCCGTCGGTCCCTTGCGCTGCTTGGCGATGATCACCTCGACCTCGCCCTCGGTCCCCTCCTGCTTGGCCCGTTCGGGGTAGTAGTAGTCATCCCGATAGAGGAACATGACCACATCGGCGAACTCCTCGATGTTTCCCGAGTCGCGCAGGTCCGACATGACGGGCCGTTTGTTCTCCCGGGCCTCCACCCCTCGGTTGAGCTGGGAGAGGAGAATGATGGGCAGATCCAGCTCGCCCGCCAGGTCCCGGATCTCCCGGACCATGTCGCCCACCACCAGGGCCCAGTTCTTCGTCGAGGACTCCCGGGGTGGGCGGATCAGCTGGAGGTAGTCGATGATGATCAGCCCCAGGTCGGGATACTGGGCCTTCACTTTCCGGGCCTTGGCCCGGATCTCGGCGGTGGTCAGCCCCCGCCGGTCGACCACCATGATGGGCAGGTGGTACAGCTCGTTGAAGATGCTCTGGGTGGCGGCGAACTTGGCATCGTCCATGCGCGTGGCGTACTCCATGGAGGAGACGGGGGTGTCCGTCTGCTGGAGCCGGAAAAGCTCGCTCAGGACGATGCGGTCCCCGATCTGCTCGTCATCCATCTCCAAGGAGAAGATCAACACAGGGATCTTCCGCTTGGCCACATTGACGGCGAAGTTGAGGGCCAGGGCGGTCTTCCCCATGGAGGGCCGGGCGGCCAGGATGATGAGGTCCTTGGGCTTGAAGCCCGTCGTCAGGTAGTCGATGGCGGGGAAGCGGACCAGGAGGCCGTAGGACTGCTTCCCCTCCCGCCGCTCGGTGAGGCGGACGTAGCACCGGCCCAGGATGTCGACCAGATCCTTCACCTCATCCTCCAGACCCGTCGCTTCCTGGGAGGCTTCGAAGATGATCTCCTGGGCCCGGGCCTGGTACTCGGCCACGCTGGTCTCCGTCTCTTCCAAGACCATCTGCTGGATGGCCTGGGCCGCCTCCCAGAGGCGGCGGCGCGCGTAGGCGGCCATCAAGAGTTCGGTGCTGGGCTCCAGCTCCCCGGGGCTCGTGAAGCTCTCGGTCAGCTCCAGGAGGACCCGCTCGATGTCCGGGAAGGCCCGCTCCTTGCGGAGCTGATCATAAACCCGGCTGTAGGAGATGCGGCCGTGGCTGGTGTAGAGGCTGAGGATGGCGTCGAAGACCTTCCGGGTGGTCCGGTCTTGGAAGTGGTGGGGCCGCAACCGGTCGATGACCGAGTCGATCAGCTCGGGGTACTGAATGAGAATGCCCAAGACCCGGCGTTCCGCCTCGGGATCGCTCAGCCTCCCCCGCTGGGGGGGCCAGGCCTCTCCGACGGGGACAACTTCAGTACTCATCAGGGTAGAGCTCCTTCCATCGAGCAACCTGATCGGGATCGACGGGACGGTAGGCCGCGGCGTTGGCCGACCCCTCGGGGATGGGGTCGCTGCTGCCCCGCTCCGAGCGGCCCCGGCCGGCGGCGCCCATCACCTCCGCGAGCTGGCCCTGCTCGGCCAAATCCTCCAGGGTGCGGATCCCATCGTTGTACCAGTTCCGCAAGATACCCTCGATGTAGCTCATCCGGGGACGGGGCGCCTGGAGGGCCGCCTGGCGGATGGCGACGGCGATCACATCGGCGCTCATCCCCATGGTCTCCAGCCAATACCGGAGACGCTCGTACTGGGCCTCGCCCAGAAGCCCGATCCACTTGTGATAGATGGCCACCACCGCCTGGAGGTCGGCCGCCTCCTCCCGGGCGGCGGCCACCTCCCCGGGCGAGGGGGCCGGGCCCGTCCCGGGCGCGCCGGTGCCCCGCCCATCGAAGGGCCCGGTGCCTGCTGCCCGCCGCTGGCTGGGCCCGCTGCGCAGCCGCCAGCCCCGGGCGGTCCGTTCCAAGAGCCCGGCCGCCTCCAAGGTGTCCAGCCCCCGCCGCACCTCGGCCTCGGCCAGTCCCGTCAACTCGGCCAAGCGCCGCACGGGATCGGTGACGGGCGTCTCCCGGAGGGCCAGGTACCGCAGGGAGACCCAGAGGGCGATGGCCACCGGGCCCACCTGGCGCTGCGTTTCCACGATGAGGCGCTCGGGCACGAGGAGCGCTGCGTCGGCCTCGTCCCACAGGTGGACCCCGGACGAACCACTGGAGCGAATCATCTGGATGCCTCCGCGATCGTTGAACAAGGGGAACGTGAAGAGCGGTCGCCTCAAGGCTGGTTCGCTTCCGGGCCGGGCGAATCCTGCCCTGGGGCCGGTGGGGGAAAGAGGGGGGGAGAAGGGCTCCGCACCGAGGCGACCATCACCCGGTCCTTGCCCGAGCGCTTGGCCGCGTAGGCCATGGCGTCGGCCAGGCGGATGAGCTGCTCCTTGCTGGCCGCCTGGCTGGGGTAGGAGGCCACCCCGATGCTGACCGTCAGGCGAATCCCGTGGCTGAAGGGGGTGGTCCGCACCCGGTGGCAGATGGTTTCAGCCACCCGAGCCGCCTCCGGGGTGTCCGTCCCCGGCAGCACGATGGCAAACTCTTCCCCGCCGTAGCGGAAGACCAGGTCGCCCGCCCGGACGCTCTCCCGGAGCACCTCCCCCAGCTCCCTGAGGATCTGGTCGCCCAGGAGGTGACCGAACCGGTCGTTGATCCGCTTGAAGGCGTCGGCATCCACCATGAGCAGGCTGATGGGCGAGCCACAGGCCTGGGCCTCCCGAATATGGGCGGTCAAGGACTCCTGGAAGTGCCGGTAGTTGTACAGCTCGGTGAGGCCATCGGTGACGGCCAGGCGGGCTGTCTGCTGGTAGAGCCGGGTCGTCTTGACGGCCAAGGCCGCGAGGCGGGTGAGGATCAAGAGGACCCGGTACTGGCCTGGATGGAAAGCGCCCGGTTCCCGGTGGTGGAGGGAGACGACGCCCAGAACCTCCCCTTGGATCATCAGGGGCAGGACCAGCAGAGAGCGGAGGTGGGCCCAGGCGGGCCAGGCCCAGCGGGGTTGCTCCTCCAAGTCGGAGACCAAGAGGGGGTGGCCCGTCCGGAGGACCAGGCCCAGGGGGTGGTCGGACGCGCCCAGGGGCTGGCCGTCCTCCAGGAGCTCGGGCCGCAGCCCCCGCACCAGCATGGGCACCGCATGGGAGCCTTCGTCGGAACGGAGCACGATGGCACAGGCGTCGTAGGGGGCCACCCGGAGGATGGAGTCGGCCAGCATCCCCAGGATGTCGCCCACCTCCGTCGCCTGGGCCAGCACCTCGGTGAACTCGTGGACGGCCAGAAGGTCCAAGAGCCCCCGGTCGACCCGGGCCTTGCCGCCCCTGCCGGAGCTCCGCCGGGAGCCTCCCGCCACCCCCCGCCAGCGCCCCAACAACCGCCTCATCACCCGTTCCCCGCTTCCTCCAACCTTCCGTCCCGCCCCGGTCCGGCCCGCGCCTTGAGCGCTTCCCACTCCCGACGGGCCGGTTCCCAGTCGGGCGCTTCCGCCAGCACCTGGACCAACAGCCTCTCAGCCTCATCCAGTTGTCCCGTCCACCGGGCCAGCCGGGCCAGGTTGAGCCGGTGGACGGGCTCTTCAGGGGCCAGCGCCATGGCCAGCCGGAACTGGGCCGCCGCGTCCGCCGGCCGCCCGCGGCTCATGGCCACCAAGCCCAGACCGGTGTGGGCGGCAGCCAGGGTGGGATCCGCCTCGAGGGCCCGGGTGAAGGCGACCACGGCCCGATCGTACTCCAAAGCCAGGTACGCGGCCATCCCCAGCTCGTAGTTGGCCTCGGCCCGGTCAGGGGCCAAGGCGACGGCCCGGCTGAAAAGGTCTTGGGCCTCCCGCAACCTTCCCTGGGCGATCCGGAGCCGGCCGATCTCCAGGAGGAGGCCCGGCTCCTCCCCCTCCCGGTCCAGCCGCTGGTAGAGCTCGTGGAGCCGGGCCGCGATCGCCTCCTGATCGGCCCCTTCTTCCGCGGCCTGAGCCAGCGGGCTGTTGCCCGCCTTCCGGAAGGCCTCCGACGCTTCGGCCACCCGGCCCGCCTGGTAGTAGGCAAGGGCCAGGTGGCGGTGGATCAGCTCGCCCTGCGGCCCCTCCCCAGCCAGGGCCGCCGCCCGCTCCAACGGTTCCAGCGCCTCCTGGGGCCGCTCGCGGATGAGGCAGATCTCCCCCAGAAGGACCAGGGACTCGAGGAGATGGGGCTGGAGCTTCAGACTCTCCCGGCAAGCGGCCTCCGCCCGATCCAGGGCCCCCTGCTGGAGGTAGAGGCGGGCCAGGAGGGCCAGGTCCTCGGCCAAGGAGGCGTCGACGGTCAGCTCGTACCCACCCGGCACCCGACGGCGAACACGCTCCAGGAGGCCGATGGCCTCCTTGACCTGGCCTTGGGCCGCGAGGATCCGGGCCAGCAGGGCCCGGGCCTCCTGGTAGCGGGGGTGGCGGCGGACCAGGTCCTCGAGAACAGCCCGGGCCTCGTCGTAACGTCCCAGGAGAAAGTAGGTGTGGCCCAGATTCCCCTGGGCGATGTACCCATAGTCGGGATCCAGCTCCATGGCCAGCTTGAACTCCAGGATCGCCTGGGCGAAGCGCCCGCGGAAATGGTAGACAATGCCCAAGTTGGCCCGGGCCGCACCGTAGCGGGGATCTTCGCTCAAGAGCTGATGCCAGAGGGCCTCAGCCTGGTCGAGTTCGCCTTGGAGCAGGTGGAGAACGGCCAGGTAGTTCCGGGCTTCGAGGTTGGTTGGATGGCGGGCGGCCACCGCCTGGAGAAGCTCCCGAGCCTCCGCGACCAGACCGCCCCGCAGGGCGCCCCCGACCACCGCCCGGTACCGGCGCCGGTCGTGGGGGTGGGCCAGCAGGTAGGCCCGGTAGGCCTCCAGGGCCTCGGCCAAGCGGCCACTCCGGAAGAGAAGATCGCCCCAGAGGGCCTGACCCAGGGCCCAATCAGGGGCGTGCTGCACCCAGCCATGGACCAGTTTCAGCGCGCGCTCCAGGTCGACCGCAGCCAGCCACGCAACGAGATGCTCCCATGGGACGACGCCCATGAGGGTTCTCCCAACCCGATTCCCCCGCAGGAGGCCCCGAAGGCCTCCCCCGACCCCACTGCGAAGAGCCCCCATCCCCTCCTCCCACCCGTTGCCCCGTCCTTATACAAGGTTTCGGCGGGATGGAGCCTATCTTGAGCCGGCGGGGCCGCCCCCTCCCGGGGAGCGGCCGTCCCCGTTCCCCAGAAAGAGGCCGGCCCCGGCGAGGGCCGCTTTCATCGTCTCTAAGGGCGCCTCCACGCCCGTCCAAAGCCGGAACGCTTCGGCTCCCTGGTAGAGGAGCATCCACTCCCCCGGGAGGACCCGGTACCCCGCCCGGGCCGCCGCCCGCAAGAAGGGGGTTCCCCCGGGGGCGTAGGCCAGATCGGCGACCAGCGCCTCCGGGGGCAGGACCTGGTAGGGGAGCCGTTCCCAGGGCCCCGCGGCCCCGGCGCTGGTCGCCTGGACCACCAGGTCGTGGCCCGCCAGGAGGTCGGCCCACTGGGACCGATCCTCGGGCCAGGCGTGGGCCCTCACTGGCACGCCAGCCGCCATCGCCACGTGCCGGGCCAGCTCCTGGCCCCGGGGCAGGGTCCGGTTGGCCACGGTCATGGCAGCCACCCCCCGCTCCGCCACGGCCATGGCCACCGCCCGGGCCGCCCCGCCCGCCCCCAGGAGGAGGACCCGACGGCCCGCCAGCTCAGTGTGGGCCCCCTCGGCCACTGCCCGGCAGAAAGCGGGGCCATCGGTGTTGTAACCCAGAATGCGATCCCCTTCGAAGACCAGGGTGTTGACCGTACCGGCGCGGGCGGCTTCAGGCGCTAGCCAGTGGGCCGTGCGGGCGGCCTGCTCCTTGTGGGGCGCGGTGACGTTGGCCCCCCGGGCCCCCAAAAGACGGAGGGCTTCCACCGCCTCTGGGAAGCGGCTTGCCTCCACCCGCGCGGCGATGTAGACGTAGGGGAGGCCCGTCGCCTGGAACGCCGCGTTCTGCATGACCGGTGAGAGGCTGTGGGCCACCGGATCCCCCAGGAGAGCCAGCAGCCGGGGCTGCCAGGGGCCAGCCACGGTTCAGCCCTCGGTCTCAGCCTCGCGCCCGTCGCCCGGCGCCTCCGCCTCGGCCTCGGCGGCGGGCTCGCTGGCGGCCGGCTCCTCCGCCGGCGCCTCTTCACCGCCCTCGGCCTGGACGACCACGGTGACCGTCGCCTCAATCTCGGGCGCGAAGCGGACGGTGACCTCCCGGCGCCCCACGCTCTTGATGGGCTCGTCCAGCTGAATCTTCCGCCGGTCAATCTCCTGGCCAATGGCGGCCTGGATGGCGTCAGCCACGTCCTGAGCCGTCACCGACCCGAAGAGCTTGCCGCTCTCCCCCACCTTGGCGGTGATGAGCAGCTCCAGGCCCGCGATCCGCTGGGCCAGCTCCCGCATCTGGGCCTCCTCCCGGGCCCGCTCCCGGGCCCGCACCCGACGCAGATGCTCCACCTGCTTCAGGTTCCCCTTGGTGGCCTCCATGGCGAGACCCCGGGGGAAAAGGTAGTTCCGGGCGTACCCAGGCTTCACATCAACGATGTCGCCCTTCTCGCCCAGGTCCTGCACGGTCTCCTTCAAAATGACCTTCACCGCGTCACCCCTCCCAGAGCGGCGGGCCTCACGACCCACCCTCCCGCTGCAACTTCCGGAAGTCCAGCCAGGCGTCGAGCATGCCCAGCCAGGCCACCGGTTCCATCAGGGGCAGGAAGGGGGTGAGGAGCAGCACCGTGATCAGCAAACGCCCCCCCTTGCCGACGCCCCACTTGGCCAGATAAAACCAGAGAACGGCCAACCCTTCCACGAAGAAGACGTAGGTAAAGATCAAGACCAGATTGACGCCGATGGCGGCCAGCCGGCCCTCAGGGTCGGCGAGGCGCCCGGACCGGGTTCCCATCAGGAGCAGCTGGCCCAGAATGTACCCCCAGGCCAGGACCCAGGGGAAGCGCCACCGGATAAAAGGCTTCCCCGGCCGGAGGGGCCGTCCCAGGGCCTGGAGCCACCGCCCCGTCAGCCACTGGACCCCCACCGACCAGAGGCCGGTGGTCACCACCAGGCCCGCGGGAAAGAGGAGCTGGATCCCCTGGGCCATGCTCTCCACCAAGGCTTCCCAGTTCTCCAGCTGGCCCGGCGGCCCGCCGGCCACCTCCGCCGCCCGTCGGAGCCCCTCCTCCACGGTGGCCCGCCAGCCCTCCACCGCCGCTTGGAGGAGGTCCACCTGGAAGAGCCACCGCCCGCTGAGCCAGGCCGTCAGGACCATGGCGATCACCAGGCCGCCGGGGGCGAGGAGGGTCACCCCCTGGTGCCGGTCGGACCGGTAGAGAAGGCCCCCCACCAGCCCCATGGCCACCGGGAGGAGCGCCAGCAGCGTCACGCTCGCCAGGACCGCCCCATGGCGGCTCACGTCCATCCCGAGGACCCACACCCCGGCCACGGCCGCGGCCACCGCCGCCGCCCCCCAGCCCACCCCGGCTCGCCACCCGCGCAGGTCGGTGACGACGGCGATGGGCACCGGCACGAAGAAGAGGACCAAGGGGAGGAACTGGCCGAGAAAGGCCAGGGCTGGCGCGAGCAGGCCCACACGCCACAGGGGCGTGTGCGGCGGCTCCAGAGACGGCTTAGCACTCATCGGCGGCGTGACTCCCACAGGTATCGCTCCAGGGCGGAGAAGTCGCCGTACCACCGTTCCAACTGGTGCTCCTCCTCCAGGTTGGCCCGGACTTGGGCGACCACCCTCCGCTCCAGCTGGTCAAAGTCGGTTCCCAGGCGGCGGGCCAGGACCGCGGTGACGATGATGACCGTCGCCATCGATTCGGCCATCCGCTCCCCGTCGCCCTCCAGGCTCGCCCGGAGGAGCGCGGCCACACTGGCCACCAGCTCCGCCTTGAGCCACTCAACCGTCTTCACATGCCGTGCCAGACTTCCCTGCGGACCGGGGAAGGACAGACGCGCCACCTCCTCGAAAGCGCGTCTCCCCCCGCCGCGGTCTGGAGTGGACGACCCCCTCCCGGCCCCGGCTGGGCCAGGGAGGGCCTGCAGGCTGGCCTGGGAACCGTCCGGCTCAGTCGATGGTGAAGGGCAAGAGCGCCATAATCCGGGCCCGCTTGATGGCCCGGGTCATCTGACGCTGATGCCGCGCGCAGTTGCCGTTGATCCGCCGGGGCAGGATCTTCCCCCGCTCCGTCAGATACCGGCGCAGACGCCCAGCCTCTTTGTAGTCAACGTACGGAATCTTGTCCACGCAGAAGGCGCAAACCTTCTTGCGCCGTCTCCGGTTCCGTGCCATGGTCTCCTCTCCTCCTTCCCAGCGGCCTCACCGCCGCCCAACGGCTTAGAACGGCACGTCGTCCTCCGTCAGCAGGTCATCACCGGCCGGATCCATCGCCTCGGCCCCATCCACGCTCCGGCGGGGCGAGTCGAGGAAGCGGACCGTGTCCGCCACAACCTCCGCGGCTTTCCGACGGGTCCCATCGGACGCGTCGTAGGAGCGGATCTGCAGCCGGCCTTCCACCGCCACCAAGCGTCCCTTGCTCAGGTTGTTGGCCACGGTCTCAGCCAGCCGACGCCAGGCGACCACGTCGATGAAGTCGGTCTCCCGCTCACCCTGCTGGTTGGTGAAGGGCCGATCGACGGCCAGGGTGAAGTTGGTGACCGCAATGCCGCTCTGGGTGTAGCGCAGGTCTGGATCGGCCACCAGACGGCCGATCAGGATGATCCGGTTGAGCACCCTATCCCTTCCTTTCCTGGGCTCGCCCGCAAGGTCGGGGGAAAGCGCGGCCCAGGAGGGACCGACGGCTCCAGGCTAGGACGGCAGGGCGGCCTGCTTCTTCAGCTCCCGCTCCTTCGCCTCATCCCGGATGATCAGGTGCCGGACCACCCCTTCGGTCAGCTTGAGCAGCCGGTCGATCTCGCGGGTGGCCTCGCTCTCCGCCCGGAACTGCACGACCACGTAGAAACCTTCGTGGAGCTTGTTGATCTCGTAGGCCAGCCTCCGGCGGCCCCACTTGTCCAGATGGTCCACCTCACCCTTGTGGGCCGCGATCACCTGCTTGAGCCGTTCGAGGAGAGGATCGATCTGGGTCTCCTCGTCCAAGGTGGGCTCCAAGAGGAGCATCAGCTCGTAGGGACGCACCACCCTGGCACCTCCTTCCCCCTGGACATAATGGCTCCAGGTGCGCAGACCTGGAGCGGGGCAGACAGGTGCATTATACCACCGGGGCCTAGAGGACGGAAGGGGTGACCGGGGTGAGGGCGGTCCCCCGGAGAGGGATCAGAGGAAGGGTCCCGGTTCTTCGATCCCCCGCTTGACGAACTCCTTCACGCTCCGTTCGAACCGGGCACGGGGGACCAGGACCACCCGGCCGCACCCCTGGCAGCGGGCGCGGATGTCCATCCCCACCCGCATCACTTCCCAGGTGTCGGCCCCGCAGGGGTGCTTCTTGCGCAAGCGGACGATGTCACCGAGGTAGAACTTGGTCGGTAGTCCCATCAGGTCTCACCCTCTTCACCCTTCGCCGCTTCACCCTTCGCCGCCCGCCCGGCGGGCCCTCTTCCACCAGGGCCAGGAAGGGTCTGGGAGGTGATCCAGCCCCTCCCCGGGGTGTTGGGAAGTGCCGAAAGGATTCCCCTCCTGGCCCCGGAAGAACCGGACGGGGCGTGCAGTGGCTCAGGCGCCCGAGAGAGGAAGGGTTCGAGCGGATGATTGATTGGTTGCGCCATCGGAAGAGTTGGCTTCTGGGCGCCGTGGTCCTGGTCCTGGCCGCGTCGGCGGTGCTGGTCGAGCCGTGGGTCCGGGCGGCCGGGGGCGACGTGGTGGCTGAAGTGAACGGCCAGCCCATCACCCGGGATGCCTTCTACCAAGCGCTGGAGGCGGCGGTGGGCGCCCAGGTCTTGGACCAGCTGATCACCGAGGCGGTGGTCCTCCAGGCGGGGGCGGAGCTGCCCGAACCGGTCACCGACGAGGTGGTCGCCGAAGCCCTGGCCTCCCTGCGGAGCGCCTATCCCAGTGAGGCCATCTACCAGGCGACCCTGGCCGCCTACGGGCTGGACGAGGCTCAGCTCGCCCACCAGCTCCGCCTCAGCCTCATCTTGGAGCGGCTGGCCACCCGGGACGTGGTCGTGACCGACGACGAGGTGGCGGCCTACTTCGAAGAGCATGCCGAGGCGCTGGCCCACCCCGAGCGGGTCCGCGCCCGCCACATCCTGGTCGAGACGGAGGAGGAGGCGGAGGCCATCATCGAACGGCTGGAGAAGGGGGAGCCTTTCGAGGAGCTGGCCGCCCAGCACTCCCTGGACCAGGCCACCCGGGCGACGGGCGGGGACGTGGGCTTCTTCAGCCAGGCGGACAACCTGGTGGATGCGTTCAAAGAGGCGGCCTTCGCCCTGGAGGTGGGCGAGGTGAGCCCGCCCGTCAAGAGCCCCTACGGGTACCACGTGATCCAGGTGACCGAGCGGGAGGAGGCCCGACCTGCCACCCTCGAGGAGGAGGCCCCAGGGATCCGGGAGCGGCTGGTCCGGGAGAAGGCGACCCCCGTCTCCGAGGTCTTGAACCAGCTCCTGGAGCAGGCTGAGGTGGTCATCCACTGGGACCGCTACCGGGCCCTTCAGCCCGCCGGTGAGGCTGCGGGAGCTGAGCAGCCTGCCCAGGATGAGGCCCAGGAGGCCGCCGCCCAAGACTCGGGCGGTGCGCCGGCGGACAGACGCCCCGAGTCCCAGGCGAAGCAGGGGGAAGACTAACCCCGCCTGGGGGTGGGGGCCTCTGAGCGACGGTTTCCAGCGTCTCATGGCGGCCCTCCTGGTCACGCTCTGGAGCCTGGCAGGCGTGCTGCCGCCGGCCGGCGCCCAGGGGACGGACCCGGGGGGCCGCCTCCTGCTCGTCCTGGCTGAGGCGTTCGGCTGGGAGGACTTGGGGGATCCCCCCGGCTCGGCCCTGGAGGATTGGGGGACCCGGGCCGCGGTGGGGGTGGTGACCGTCGCCCCGGGGGATCCAGCCGACCCGTGGACCCGCCTGCTCTCCCTGGGGGTGGGGCGCCGGACGCCCTTCCCTCGCACCCCCCTGCCGCCGGCGGCCTTGCCCGAGGCGGAGCTTCCTGGCGGTGAAGAGGCCCGGGCGGTGTGGACCGGCTTCACGGGCCGCGCCGTGCCCGACCGGGCTGGCCTCCTCCTCTTCTTGCCCCCCACCCTCCTCCCCCAGGGGAGCACCCTGGGCGATCACTTGCGCTCGGCGGGCGTCAGCACCGTCCTTATCGGAGGCGGGGGAACATCTGAGGAAGCGCCCGCAGCAGGGGCGCTCCTCACCGGCTCCGACGGCTTGGTGCTGGGGGCCGTCGTGCCCGAGCCGGTGGCGGCCGACCCAGCGTGGCCCGGTGGCCTCCGGACCGACTGGAAACGGCTGGACCAGCTGGTCCGGGGGGCGGCCGACGCCCGGCTCCTGGTGATCCAGTGGTCGGACCTGGGCCGGCTTCAGGTGTGGGAGAGCCTGGTCCCGCCCGAGCGCTACCGGGCCTTGCGGGAGGAGGCCCTGGCCGGCCTCCTCGGGTGGCTGGAGGCGGCGGCCTCCCGGGTGGCCAGCGCCGGGGGGAAGGTCATGCTCCTGGCCACCGCCCCACCCCGCTCCCTGCCCTCCCGCTCGCCGGCGCCCCTGATCCTCTACCCCCACGACCCACCGGCGCTGGTCACCTCCGGCAGCACCCGGCGCCCCGGGGTGCTGGACCCGGGGGATCTGGCCCCTTCCATCCTGGCCTTGCTGGAAGCCGGAACTTCGTGGCCGGGCGAGGGCCGGGCCCTGGTCACCCAGGCCGACCCCCACCCGTACGGGACCCTGGACCGCTTCTACCGGACCGCGGTGGGGGTCTCCCAGCTCCGGCGTCCCGTCCTCCATACCTACATCATCATCGTAGGCAGCCTGGTCCTGGCCGCCTCCCTTCTCCTGGCCCTGGCGCCCGATGTGCCCCCGCCCCACCCTGCCCGCCGCGTCCTGGACTTCGGCCTCCTGGTGGCGGCAGCGGCCCCCCTGGCCATGCTGGCCCCGCCCCTGGTGACCACCGACGGGCGGGTCCACCTGGCGCTGGTCATCTTGCTGAGCCTCCTCATCGCCGGCCTTCTGGGCGCCGGGGTCCCGGCCGCCTGGCGTTTTCCGGTGCTGGCGGGGGCCACCTTCCTCGCCCTGCTGGCCGACACCGTCGCAGGGGCCCCCTTGCAGCAGCACGCCTTCCTGGGCAATGACCCCCTGGGCGGCGCCCGCTACTACGGGGTCGGCAACGAGTACATGGGGATTCTCCTGGGCAGCGGCCTGGTGGTGGCGGGCGCCTTCTGGGAGTGGCGCCCGACGGTCCTGGCGCGCCTGGCCGGGTTGGCGGTCCTGGCAGGCCTGGTGGTGGTCCTCGGCTCGCCCCGCTGGGGGGCCAACGTGGGCGGCACCATCGCCTCCCTCTTCGGCGCCGCCTACCTTCTCCTCCGCCTGGGCCGGCGGCCTCCCCGTTGGTCCCACCTGCTCCTCCTGGCCACCGGCACCTTGGCGGCGGTGGGGCTGGTGGGCCTGGTGGAGGCCCTGCTGGTGGAGGCCGGCAGCCGGTCCCACTTGGGTCAGCTGGTGGCCCGGATCCTCCAGGAGGGCTGGCGGCCCCTGGGCGAGGTCGCGCTCCGGAAGGCGGCGACCAACCTGAAGCTGGTCCAGTACACCATCTGGAGCCGGGTGCTCATCGCCACCCTGATCGCCTTCGTCATCCTCCTCTACCGGCCCGTGGGCCTCTTCCGCCAGCTCACCGCCCAGAAGCCCTACCTGGGCCGGGGGATCGAGGCGGCCCTGGTCGGGGCCCTGGTGGCCCTGGTGGCCAACGACTCGGGGGTGCTGGCCGCGGCCACGGCCATGATCCCCACCATGACCACCCTGCTCATGGCCCTCCGGTCGGTCCGGACATCGGCGGGGGCCTGAAGGGGCGATCTGGCCGCCTGCCGTATACAGGAAGGGGAGGGGAGGCGGCTCACGTGCCGACGGACATCGAAATCGCCCAAAAGGCGCGCCTGCGCCCCATCGGAGCCATCGCCGAGGCGTTGGGCCTGGAGCCCGATGAGTGGGAACCCTTTGGCTGGTACAAGGCGAAGATCACCTGGAGCGGGCTGGAGCGGCGCCTCGCCCAGCCCCGGCGGGGCCGGCTCATCTACGTCACGGCCATCACCGCCACACCTGCGGGCGAGGGGAAGACCTGCACCGCCATCGGGCTCACCCAGGCCCTGGGACGGTTGGGCCACCGGGTCTCGGTCTGCCTGCGGGAGCCGTCCCTGGGGCCCACCTTTGGCATCAAGGGCGGAGCCGCGGGCGGCGGCTACGCCCAGGTGGTGCCCATGGAGGAGATCAACCTCCACTTCACCGGGGACATTCACGCGGTGGGGAGCGCCCACAACCTGCTGGCTGCCGTCATCGACAACCACCTCAGCCAGGGGAACACCCTCCGCCTCGATCCCAACCGGATCCTGTGGCGGCGGGTGGTGGACATGAATGACCGGGCTCTCCGGCAGGTGGTGATTGGGCTGGGTGGCCCGGCCAACGGCGCGGTCCGGGAGAGCGGCTTCGACATCACCGTCGCCTCGGAAGTGATGGCCATCCTCTGCCTGGCCCGGGATCTGGAGGATCTGAAAGAGCGGCTGGGACGGATGTTGGTCGCCTACACCATGGACGGCGAGCCCGTCTATGCCCGGGATCTGGGGGTCCACGGGGCCATGGCCGCGCTCTTGCGGGACGCCCTTCGCCCCAACCTGGTCCAGACCCTGGAAGGGCAGCCCGCGTTCATCCACGGGGGCCCCTTCGCCAACATCGCCCACGGGAACAACTCCATCCTGGCGACGGAGCTGGCCCTGCGCCTCTCCGACCTGGTGGTGACCGAAGGAGGCTTCGGCGCCGACCTAGGCGCGGAGAAGTTCTTCAACATCGTGCACGGCTTCTCGGGCCTCACCCCGGAGGTGGCCGTCCTGGTTGCCTCGGTCCGGGCCCTCCAGATGCACGGTGGTGTCTCCAAGGAAGACCTGGGCCGGCCCAACCCCGCGGCGGTGGAGCGAGGCCTGCCCAACCTGATCCGCCACATCGAAAACCTTCACCGGTTCGGGCTGCCGGTGGTGGTGGCCATCAACCGGTTCCCCACCGACACGCCCGAGGAGGTGGCGGTCATTGTGGCCGCCTGCCGGGAGCGGGGCGTGGCCGCGGCCGTCTCAGAGGTGGTGGCCCACGGGGGCGCTGGGGGCGTGGCCTTGGCCGAGGCCGTCCTCCAGACCCTGGACCAGCAGCCGGCCCGGTTCCAGCCTCTGTACGATTGGTCCCTGCCCATAGAGGCCAAGCTGGAGCGGCTGGCCACCCAGATCTACGGTGCCGACGGGGTGGAGCTCAGTCCCACCGCCCGTCGCCAGATCCGGGAGGCGGAGCGCCGCGGCTGGGACCGGCTCCCCCTCTGCGTGGCCAAGACCCAGCACTCCCTCTCGGACGATCCCAGCTTGAAAGGAGCCCCCAGCGGGTGGCGGCTCCGGGTGCGGGAGATCCGCCCCTCCCTGGGGGCTGGGTTCCTGGTCTGCTTGGCCGGGGAGATCCTGACCATGCCCGGGCTCCCCGCCCACCCGGCGGCAGAAAAGGTGGACGTGGACCGGTCCGGCCGGATCTCGGGGCTCTTCTAAACCGCTCGGGCCGCGGCCCGGACCAGAATGTCCGGCCGGCGGAGGCGCTGGCCCTCCCACTCCACCTCGATGGTGGGCCAGTCCTGGGGCTCCGTCAGCCACTGGGGCCCGTCGGGGGTGGCCAGCATGGTGTCCTCCGACTTGGTCCCGGTGATGGACGGGTTCCAGGCGTAGGCCTGGTAGGCCTCCACCTCCCCCTCCCGGCCTGGCATCAGGAGCCAATCCCGCCCCTCGTAGCCCGTGGGCCCGCCCTGGTGGTGGCGCTGCCACTCTCCGGGGAAACCTCCGGCGGCATAGGCCCGGGTCATGGTCTCCCAGAGGTGCGCGTAGGGCGTGCCCACCCGGGTCGCGAGGAAGAGGGCGGCATCCACGGTGCAGCAGGCCCGGTGCCGCCGGCGGAGTTCCTCGTCCAGGGGCACGAAGGAGACCAGGCGGGTCAGGTTGGCGATGAGGCCGTGCCGCCGGGCGCAGGCCACCAGCATCACCCGCTGGTGGACCCGGTTGGCCGTCGGCAGGGGGTGCCGGTGCTGCTGGAGGCGCTCGTCGCCCGCCACCAGGATGACCGTCGGCTCGATGCCTCGGGCCCAGAAGGCCTCCTCCATCTGGGCGGCGATCTCCCACTCGGTCTGGCCCGGCAGGATCCGGCGGGCCACCATCTCCAGCACCTCCGAGGCCTCCAAGCCCAGCTGGCGGTAGCGGGCCTGCTCCTCAACGGTCAGGGGCACCCGGAGCCGCTGCAGCTCCTGATGGACCACGGGCGTGCCGTAGCCGCCCCCGTCGGAGACAGCCTTTCCCGTAAGGAGGGCCGGGGTGGGGTCGCTCTCGGGCTCCCACCAGTTGAAGGCCTCCACCTGCCAGCCGTGGCCGGGCAGCTCCTCCTGGAGCATCCGCCCCGCCTCGATGTTGTTGGTGACGACGGTGCAGCTCCCCTTACGGACCACGATCCAGCTCTCGCCGAGATCGGTCGCCTTGGGGATGTGGCTGCGGGCCCCGCCAGTCAGCCAGGCGAAGTTGTCCCGGCGTTGAAGGAGGAGGGCATCATACCCCTTCTCGTCGAGCCATCGTTCGATGCGGTTCAGCTTCTCCCGGACCTCCCCGGGGAGGCCGGCCGTTGCCCGTTCGGTGGTCACGATCCGTCCCTCCTGAAGCTCCCACACGGGGTACTCGCCCAAGACGCGGACCGCCCCCGCGACGGAGCGTAATGCCTCAAGGCCCTGGATGACCCGGGGCTCCCCCAAGGCGCCGTCCACCTCGGTGAAGAACCGGTAGAGCCCCAACCGGTCACCCACGGGCCGGGATTCCAAGCGGGTCAGGTTGACGCCCCACCGGGCAAAGCCCGCCAGGGCGCGGTACAGGTTGCCTGGGCGATCGTGCTCAAAACCGAAGACGATGGCGGTCTTGCGCGGGGCGCCGGGCAGCCCCGGGGAGGCCGCCGGGGCCAGGAGCCAGAACCGGGTCCGGTTGCTGGGCCGGTCCTGAACGTGGGGGTGGAGGACCACCAGGCCGTACCGCTGGGCGGCCCGGGAGCCGGCCACACAGACCTCGGGGCCCGAGCCCAAGGCGACCCGCCGGGCGGCCTCGGCGGTGCTGGCCACCGGGACGGGCTCCGCCTCGGGGAGGAGGTGGGCCAAGGTGTTGCGGCACTGGCCCAGGGCCTGGGGGTGGGAGAGGACCCGGAGGGGAGCCCCCTTCCCCGTCAGGCGCTGGCCCGGCCGGCCCAAGAGGTGGTGCTCCACGGGGAGCACCCATTCGGCCCGGACGGCCACCTGGGGTGTTTCCGCCAGGAGATCCAGCACCCGGTCGACGCTCCCCTCAATGGAGTTCTCCACCGGAACCACGGCAGCATGGAGCTCCCCAGCCACCAGAGCCAGCACCAGCCGGTCCAAGGTGGGCTGGGGCTGGGACCGGAGATGGGGCCACAGGCTCCGCAGGGCTTCGGCCGCCGCCTCACTGTGGCTCCCCTCGGGACCCAGGTACCCCACCCGGAACTCACCCATGACCGGCGGCCTCCTCCTCGGCCGGCTCCATCCCGTCCCAGGTCCAGGCCGGGGTGGCGTACTTCGCCACCTCCAGCCGCCGGGCCAGCTGAGCCTCCTCCCCGGTCAGGTTCCCCGGTTCGAGGCGCCACCCCAGGGCCCGGGCGAAGCCCTCCTGAAGCGCGGCGGCCCCTTCCTCGAAGGGGACGGGGCGGCCCAGGACCTCCTCCAGGCTGGTGGCCGCCTGGAGCACGCCTTGATGGGTCCCCGCCACCAGGCGGGCGACTTGGGCCCGGTCGATCCGCAGGGGGAGGCTCCCGTGCTGGAGGAGACCGCCAAAGCGGCGGAGCTGGGCGCTCCCCACCAGCTTCTTCCCTTGGGCGGCCAGCTCGTACCAGCTGGGGGCCTCAAAGCAGAGGCTGCTGGCGCCCGCTCCCGAGGAGGCGGGCTTGGCCGTGGGTTGGAGGAACTCGGGGGTGATTCCCAAGAGCCGCAAGCCTTCGGCCAGGCCCCGGCTGAGGATCCGGTAGGCGGCTGTGACGCTCCGGGGCAGGCCCACGGCTTCCGGAAGGATCACCGCGTAGGTCACCTCGTCCCCGTGGAGGACGGCCCGGCCACCGGTGGGCCGGCGGACCAGGCCGATCCCCTCGGCCTGGAGGATTTCCAGGCGGACCTGCCCCCCCAGGGACTGGAACCGGCCGACGGACAGGGCGGGCGGCTGCCACCGGTAGAAGCGCAAGGTGGGCCGGGCCCGCCCCTGGCCGACGGTCCGCAAGAGGGCCTCGTCCACGGCCATGTTCCAGGCCGGCGATCCGGTCATCGGGGGGAGGAGGCGGACCCGCAACCCCTCCATCCCCGTCTCCTGGGGAAGGGCTTGGGGCGCTGACCTCACGGGGTGAGCTCACCCCCGGCCAGAGGCCAGCAGAGGTTGGGGCGCCGGGCCGCGCCCGCCTCGTCGAGCCGGCGAACCACCGTCCGGTGGGGTGCCTCCCGGAGGAGGTCCGGGTCGGTCTCGGCCTCCTGCCGGATGGCGGCCACCGCGTCGGCGAAGGCGTCGAGGGTCTCCAGGGTCTCCGTCTCCGTCGGCTCCACCATGAGGGCCTCCTCCACCACCAGGGGGAAGGAGACCGTGGGCGGGTGGAAGCCGTAGTCGAGGAGGCGCTTGGCGATGTCCAGCCCCCGCACCCCCAGGCGCCGCCAAGGGGCGGCCGACACCACGAACTCGTGCATGCACGGGCGATCGTAGGGCACGGCAAAGTGCTCCCGCAGCCGGCTGAGGAGGTAGTTGGCGTTCAGCACCGCATCTTCCGACACTTGGCGCAAACCTTCGGGCCCCATGGCCAGAATGTAGGCGTAGGCCCGGACCAGAACCCCGAAGTGCCCGTAGAAGGCCCGCACCTGCCCGATGCTCTGGGGCCGGTCGTAGACCAGGCGGAAGCGGTCGCCCTCCTTCTCGACCAGGGGAACGGGTAGAAACGGCGCCAGCTTCTCCGTGACCACGATGGGGCCCGCCCCCGGGCCGCCCCCGCCGTGGGGGGTGGAGAAGGTCTTGTGCAGGTTGAAGTGGACAATGTCAAAGCCCATGTCGCCCGGGCGGGAGATGCCCAGAATGGCGTTGGCGTTGGCCCCGTCGTAATAGAGAAGGCCCCCCGCCTCGTGGACCAGGGCGGCGATCTCCAGGATGTTCTCGTCGTAGAGGCCCAGGGTGTTGGGGTTGGTCAACATGAGCCCGGCGGTGCGGGGGCCCACCGAGCGGCGGAGGACGTCCAGGTCCATACCCCCTCGCGCATCGGAGGGGATCTCCACCACCCGGTAGCCGGCCATGCTGGCGCTGGCCGGGTTGGTTCCGTGGGCCGAGTCCGGGATGAGGATCTCGTCCCGGGGCGGCGCCCCTGGCTGGGCATGGGCGGCGTGGTACGCCTTGATGAGCATCAGACCCGTCAGCTCGCCGTGGGCGCCCGCGGCCGGTTGGAAGGTGGCCCGGTGGAGGCCGGAGATCTCGCAGAGCCACTGCTCCAGCTCCCACATGAGGCGCAAGGCCCCCTGGACCGTCTCCGCCGGCTGGTAGGGGTGGAGGCGGCTGAAGCCCGGCAGGCTGACGAACTCCTCGTGGACCTTGGGGTTGTACTTCATGGTGCAGGAGCCCAGGGGGTAGAAGCCCGTGTCCACCGAGAAGTTCCGCTGGGAGAGACGGGTGTAGTGGCGGACCACCTCGGGCTCCGAGACTTCGGGCAAGGCAGGGGGTGCTTCCCGCCGGAGGGAGGCGGGCACCAGGCGGTCCAACTCGGGCAGGGGACCGTCCGGAGCGGGAAGATCGAGGGCTCGCCGGCCCGGCGCTCCCCGCTCGAAGATCAGGGGTTCGGGGCGATGGGGGATGGCTGGGGGAGACTGGGTCTTCCCGTCCATGGCGAGCCTCCTCCTTCAGGCCTGCAAGGCCCGTTCCAAAGCGTGGGCCAACTGCTCGATCTCGGCCAGGGTTCGGGTCTCGGTGACGGCCACCAGGAGCAACCGCTCCCATTGGGGCGCGAACCGGCCCAATGGGAGCCCAGCCAGGAACCCGTCGTCCAGCAAGGCCCGGACCACAGCGTGGGCCGGCTTGGGCAGCTCCAGGGCAAACTCGAAGAGGAAGGGCTGCTCCCAGGCCAGGCGCACGCCCGGGATTTGGCAGAGCCGCTCTTGGGCCACATGCGCCAGCTGGGTGGAGCGGGTCGCCACCTCGGCCAGGCCATGGGGACCAGCGGTGGCCAGGTAGACGGTGGCCGCCAGGGCGTTGAGGGCGTTGTTGGTGCAGATGTTGGAGGTGGCCCGCTCCCGGCGGATGTGCTGCTCCCGGGCCTGAAGGGTGAGAACGAAGCCCCGCCGGCCGTCCCGGTCGGTGGTCATCCCGGCCAGGCGGCCGGGCATGCGCCGGAGAAGGGTCTGCCGCACGGCGAAGTAGCCGGCGTAGGGCCCGCCAAAGCTGAGGGCGTTGCCCAGGGGCTGGACGTCCCCCACGGCCACGTCGGCCCCGTAGGCGGCCGGGGGCTTGAGGATCCCCAGGGAGACGGGATCGGCCGCCACCACCAAGAGGGCCCCGGCTTGGTGGACCCTGTCGGCGAGGCCGTCCACCTCCTCGAGGATGCCGAAGAAGTTGGGCTGTTGGATGAGGACGGCCGCCACCTTCTCGTCCAAGAGCGCCTCCAGGCGCTCCCGATCCAGCCGCCCGTCCCGAAGGGGAACGGTCACCACCTCCCGGTCCTGATGGGCCAGGTAGGTGGCCGTCACCCGCCGGTACTCGGGATGGACCGAACCGGCCACCAGCACCCGGGAGCGGCCGGTGGCCCCACAGCTCATGGCGGCCGCCTCCGCCAGGGCGGTGGACGCGTCGTACATGGAGGCGTTGGCCGCCTCCATCCCCGTGAGGCGGCAGATCATGGTCTGGAACTCGTAGATCACCTGGAGGACGCCCTGGCTCACTTCAGGCTGGTAGGGCGTGTACGCCGTGTAGAACTCCGACCGGGCCACCACGTGCCGGACCACCGCGGGGACGAACCGGTCGTAGGCGCCCCCGCCCAGGAAGGAGACCAGCTCGTCCACGTGCCGGTTGGCGGCGGCCAGACGGCGCATGTGGGCCGTCAGCTCGAGCTCGGAGAGGGGGCCCGGCAGGTTCAGGGGCCGGTGGAGGCGGGCCGCCGGAGGGATGGCTTGGAAGAGCTCGTCGATGGACGAGATCCCGATCCGGTCCATCATCTTCCGGCGGTCGCCGTCGGTCAGGGGCAGGTAGCGCACCCCGGCTCGCCTCCTTTCCCGGACGCCTAGGCCCCGCTGAGGTGCTGGATGTAGGCCGCCGCATCGAGCAGGCCCTGGACCTCGTCGGGTTGGGTCAGCTCCAGCACCGCGATCCAGCCCTGACCGTAAGGATCTTGGTTCAGGGTCTCGGGCGCGTCCTTCAGGAGCTCGTTGACCGCCACCACCCGGCCCGAGAGGGGCGCGTAGACGTCGGAGACGGACTTGACCGACTCCACCACCGCCAGGTTCCCACCCGCCTGGACCTCTTGGCCGACGGCCGGCAGGTCGACGAAGACCACGTCACCCAGCTGGTCCTGGGCGTAGTCGGTGATCCCGATGGTCGCCCGGTTCCCTTCCAGCCGGATCCACTCGTGTTCCACCGTGTACTTCAAATCCTCAGGGACGTTCACCCGAGGGCCTCCCTTCCCTACCGCACCTTGGTTGATCCGCCGGGGGTAGTCCCCTTGGTCCGCGCGAGGACCAGAGCCCCGCGGGCCAGCCGGATGCCCAGCCGCCGCCCCCTGGCCTCCACGGCCAGGGCCTGACCTGCCCTGGCCAGGGCCGCCTGGACGTACCCCATACCGATGGGCGCCTCCACGTGAGGGGAGAAGCCGCCGCTGGTCACCTGGCCCACCACCTGCCCCGCCTCATCGATCAGCGGATACCCGGCCCGGGGCACAGGGCCGCTCTCCTGGGTGAAGGTGACCCGCCGGCGCTCCGGCCCCGCCTCCTTCTGCTGGAGGAAGGCCTCCCGCCCCACAAAAGGCCCTTTGTCCGGCTTGACCACCCAACCCAGGCCCGCCTCCAGGGGCGAGGTCCCCTCGTGGATGTCCGCGCCGTAGAGGGGGTAGCCCATCTCCAACCGGAGCAGGTCCCGGGCACCCAGGCCCGCGGGCTGGACCCCTCCCTCGGCCAGAAGCGCTTCCCAGACCGCCGGCGTCTCCTCCCAGGCGACAAAGAGCTCGAAGCCGTCCTCCCCCGTGTAGCCCGTCCGGCTGACCAGCACCTGCCGCCCCGCGATCCGTGCCTCCTGGGCACCGTAGAAGGGGAGGCTGGCCGGTGAGGGCTGGGCGAGGCGGGCCAGAATCGCCTCGGCCGCCGGGCCCTGGAGGGCGATGAGGCCCGTGGCTTGGGACCGGTCCTCCACCGTCACGCCGGCGGGGCGGTGCTCCTCCAGCCAGGCCAGGTCCTTGGCCCGGGTCGCCGCGTTGACCACCAGCAGGAACCCGCCGGCCAGGCGGTAGACCACCAGATCGTCCAGGATCCCCCCGGCCGGGTTGAGGAGGAGGGTGTACTGGGCCCGGCCCACCGGCAGCCGGGTCAGGTCATTGGTCAGCATCCCTTGCAGGAACGCCTCGGCCTGGGGCCCGGTCACCCAGATCTCGCCCATGTGGCAGAGATCGAAGAGACCGGCCTCGCGCCGCACGTGGGCGGCCTCCGCCAAGATGCCGTTGGCGTACTGGACCGGCATGGCCCAACCCGCGAAGTCGATCAGGCGGGCACCGAGAAGCTCGTGCGCCGCGCGCAGGGGCGTGCTCTTCAGCCCGGCCACCATCCGGGTCGCCTCCCTCTTCTGAGTAAGTTACCGGCGTTGCGGTTGAATCCTGCCGCCGCCACCAGGTCGCACACCCCTGCTGGACCATTGATATAATGCACCGATCGCCTCGGGCGAGGGCGGGAAGGAGGCTAGCTCCGTGTGGACCACCTGGTTGGAGCGGGTCCTGAGCCCGATCCTGCGCCGCAGGAAGAAGACGGTCCTGGTCGTCTGGAGCCGGAAGCGGGGCGGCCAGGGGCGGTGAACCCCACCCCCGGCCGCCCTCACGCCTAAAGGCGCGCCGCCACCAGGTCGACGATCTCCGTGATGGTTTCGGCCACGGGAACCCCGGCCGCAGTGAGGGCCTCGATCTTGGATTGAGCCGTGCCAGTTCCACCGGAGATGATGGCCCCCGCGTGGCCCATCCGCTTCCCCTCGGGCGCGCTGCGGCCGGAGATGAAGCTGACGACGGGCTTGGTCATCTGGGTGATGAAGCGGGCCGCGTCCTCTTCATCCGAGCCGCCGATCTCACCAATGAGGACCACGATCTCCGTCTCGGGGTCCTCTTCAAAGAGAGCGAGGACATCGACGAAGCGGGTGCCGATGATGGGGTCCCCCCCGACGCCGATGCAGGTCGACTGCCCCAGGCCCCGCTCGCCCAGCTCGGCCACCACCTGGTAGGTGAGGGTGCCGCTCCTGGAGACGACCCCCACCGGGCCGCGCCGGAAGATGGCGCCCGGCAGGATCCCCAGCAGGGCCTCCCCCGGGGTGATCAGTCCCGGGCAGTTGGGCCCGATCAGGCGGCTGCCCCGGGCCCGGACGTAGGCGGCCGCCTGCACCATCTCCCGCACCGGGATCCCTTCGGTGATGCAGACGATGAGCTCGATGCCCGCGTCGGCCGCCTCGCAGATGGCGTCGGCCGCCCCCGCGGGAGGCACGAAGATGACCGAAGCGTTGGCCCCCGTTTCGGCCCGGGCTTGGCGAACCGAATCGAAGACGGGGACGCCTTCCACTTCCTGCCCGCCCTTCCCCGCCCGGACCCCGCCCACCACCTGGGTGCCGTAGGCTTTCATCTGGGCCGTGTGGAACCGGCCTTCCCGCCCGGTGATCCCCTGGACCAGAACCCTGGTCTCCCGGTTGACAAGGATGCTCATGGACGGTCCCCCCTTCCCTCCGAGGCCCGCTGGACCACGAGCCGGGCCGCTTCCAGGAAGGTGGCGGCCGGCTCCAGAGGCGTTCCCTCCAGCAGGGCCCGGCCCTCCGCCTCCCGCGTCCCAGCCAGCCGGACCACCAGAGGCACCCGGACCTCCACGCCGTCCAGGGCCTGGAGGAGGCCCCGGGCCACCTCGTCACACCGGGTGATGCCGCCAAAGACGTTGATCAGCACCGCAGTCACGTCGGGATCATCCAAGACCAGGCGCAGGGCCCGCCGGACCACGTCAGCTTGGGCACCGCCGCCGATGTCGAGGAAGTTGGCCGGGCGGCCGCCCTGGCGCTGGATCATGTCCAGGGTGGTCATCACCAGGCCTGCCCCATTGCCGATGACGCCCACGTTCCCCGAGAGCTTGACGTAGGCCAGCCCTTCCTCCCGGGCCCGCCGCTCCAAGGGGTGTTCGCCGGCGGCGGACTCCTCCGCCTCCCACTCCGGATGCCGGAAGGCAGCGTTGTCGTCGGTTTCCAGCTTGGCGTCCAGGGCGATGAGGCGGCCATCCTCCAGGAGGGCCAGGGGATTGATCTCCACCAGGAGCGCGTCGTGCTGGGCCTGGATCTGGCCGATCTGGAGAACTCGCTCCACGAAGGGGCCCAGAAGTTCCGACGGGATGCCCGCCTGGGCCGCGACATCGGCCGCGTGGAAAGAACGCAGGCCCAGGAGGGGATCGATCCACACCCGGCCGATCCGATCGGGCCTGGTGGCCGCCAACTCCTCGATGTCCACTCCGCCCTCAGCCGAGGCGATGAGCACGGAGGTCTGGCGCGCCCGGTCCAGGGTGAGGCTGAGGTAGAACTCTTGGCGGATGGGGACCGCCTCCTCCACCAGGAGCCGGTCTACCCGATACCCTCGAATCTCCTTGGCCAAAAGCTCGCGGGCGGCGGCCTCGGCCCCTTCGGGTGAGGGGGCCAGCCTGACGCCCCCGGCCTTCCCCCGGCCGCCAATGGGGATCTGGACCTTCACCGCCACCTTGCCGCCTAAGGCCGTGGCCGCTTCCCGGGCCTCCTCGGGTGTGCGGACCAGTCGGCCCTCAGGGACGGGGATCCCCGCCGCGCGAAAGAGCGCCTTCGCCTGATACTCGTAGAACCGCATGGTGCTCCATCCCACCCCCCGTGGTGGTCCCAAGGGCCTGTGCGTCCCTGTTCTTCGCCCTCGGTAATGAGATTCCTTGCCGTCCCAAACCAGGGGGTCAGTTGGGCCGGAGGAGGATGAGCAGGAGCAGGATGAGGAGGATCAGGAGCAAGCTCCAATTCCGCCCCGCCCCCTGCCGGCGGGCCTCTTCCCGGAGGCGGAGGCGTTCCAGCCGGTGCGCCTGCTTCAGGTGGCGGACCGCCTGGTCATAGCGGCCCAGCTTCCGCAGGAGGGCGCCCAGGTTGTGGTGGGCCAAGGGATGGTCTGGATCGAGGGCCAACGCCCGCTCATAGGCCTCCCGAGCCTCATCCAGGCGGCCCAGCTCCTGGTAGGCGTTCCCCAGGTTGGTCCAGGCGGAGGGTTGGTTGGCGTCCAACGCCACGGCCCGTTGGAAGGCCGCGAGGGCCTCTTCCGTCCGCCCCAAGCGGGCCAGGGCCACGCCCAAGCGGTTGTGGGTGGCGGCCCGCTCCTCCTGCTGGAGGGCCAGCTCAAAGGCCCGCACCGCCTCGTCCAGGTGGCCGCTGGCCAGCCATCGCTCCCCTTCTTCGTGGAGGGCCTGGCTGTCGGCCCCTCCCGGCGACTGATGGGGCTTTTCCGTCTCGTGGTTCACCCGTTCATGCCTCCCAAGACCCGCTGGATGCACCCCGCCCAGGCTGGGGAGTATTATAGCACCGGACCCGACGGGGTGTCTTCTCGAGCGTTAGGCGCTGGTCCCCGCTCAGCCTCCAACGGTATAAGCCTCTCGTCCGGGGACATATACTCCACTGCTGAAGACTCGGGCCAGAAGCCCTCCGGTCACGAGCGCTCCACTTTGCCGGGAAACGGAGGAATGTCCGAGTGTGGTCCCCACTGCGCTCGCTGGTGGGATGGGAAGGCTCCAGGGGCCAAGGTCCCGTGCCGCGGATCCACGTCGATGAGGAGGAGGCCGAGCTCCGGCTGGGGCGGGTGCTCCGTGACTGCTTGGCCGAGCCCTGGCGCCAGAAGCAGGAGATTCTCTTCCTCTGCATCGGTACCGACCGGTCCACCGGCGACGCTCTGGGCCCGCTCGCGGGAAGCCAGCTGGCCGCCTTGGAGGGGGCCACCGGGGGCCGCGTCCGGGTTCAGGGCACCCTCGACGCCCCGGTCCACGCCTCCAATCTCCACGAGGTGGTCCGGACCCTGCGGGAGGCTCCCAAGCGGCCCTATGTGGTGGCCATTGACGCCTGTTTGGGCCGGGCGGAGAACGTCGGCTGCCTTACGGTGCGACCGGGCCCCCTGCTCCCCGGCACGGGGGTGAACAAGACCCTCCCGCCCGTCGGCGATCTGCAGGTGCTGGGCGTGGTCAACGTGGGCGGCTTCATGGAGTACTTCGTCCTGCAGAACACCCGCTTGAGCGCCGTGATGCGGATGGTGGAAGTGGTCAGCGTCGCCACCTGGCACGCCATCAGCTGGCTGGCGGCCGAAGAGGGGTTCACCTTGCAGCGGCCGCCAGGCCTGCTGGGCGCCTGGCCCCTTCCCTTCCGCAGCCCCAGGGACCGCCGCTCAAACCCCGTCCTTCCCGAGTCCTTGAGTGGCGCGGCGGTCACCCGGGTCGCGGACGGCGGGCCACCCCCACCTCCCCGGTCCCGGCGGTCCCGGGAGCCCCAACACCCCTGACAAACCCCGTCACGCTGGCTGGGAGGCCGCCGCATCCTTGGGTGCGGCGTTTTTCTCCTTCTCCTGGCGGGCGGAGCCCCCCTCTTTGGCCATCAAGCAGCGTCCATCGAGGGTGCCGCCCTCTTCCACCACCAGCACCCGGGTCCGGACATCGCCGACGATGGAGCCCGTGGAGAGGATGTGGAGCCTCCCCGTCACCTCCACGTCGCCCGCGATCCGGCCGGCGACGATCAACTCCGTGGCCGAGACCGTCGCCTCCACGTAGCCGTCGGCCCCAACCTCGCAGCGGCCGTCGACGGACAGCTGGCCCGTCACCCGGCCGTCCACCCGGAGGCTGCCCTGAACCCGCAGGCTCCCTTCCACATGGGTGCTCGCCCCGATCAGCGTCTCCACTGCCACGCCGCTCCGCTCCTTTGAACCACCGCTGTTGAACATCCCGACTCTCCCCTGTCTTCGGTCTGGGGCAGGGTCGGCCTCCGCCGGCCACCCGCCCCGGCATGGTCATCGGTTACGGCAAGTACGACCAGGGGGAGACCGGCTGGCCGTTCAGCCGGACCTCGTAGTGCAGGTGGGGGCCGGTGCTGGTCCCCGTGCTCCCGACCAAGAGGATGGGCTCACCCCGGGTCACCTTCTGGCCCCGCTTGACCAGAACCCGGTCGCCATGGGCGTAGAGGGTTCGCAGTCCGTAGCCGTGATCGATCTCCACCATGTACCCGTACCCTTGGACCCAACCCGCCCGGATGACGGTGCCCGCCGCCGTCGCCACCACAGTGCTGCCGCGGGGCGCGGCAATGTCGATGCCATCGTGATGGTCCCGCCGGCCCGTAATCGGGTGAAGGCGGTACCCGAACCCCGAACTGACCCACCCCTCCACGGGCCAGATGGAGGGGGTGTGCTGCAGGCGGTGGACCTTCTTGTCCAAGCTCGACCGCAGGTGGGAGAGCTTCCGATCCTGAAGGGTGGCCGTCTCCCGGGCCTGGCTCAGGGTGGAGGCCGTCCAATCCAGGAGCTCGTGGGTGGGCAGGGCGCCGCCGGCCGCGCCGGCCGCCTCCAGCTCGGGGCGGGCCAGGGCCACGACCGCCGACCAGCCCTCGGGCAGAACCTCGGGGTTGGCCGCCACGATGGCCTCCATCTGGGACGCAAAGCGCTCCAGCGCCTCAAGGCGCTCGGCCAGGGTCCGGGCCTCCAGGGCCAGCTCCTTCACCGTCTCTTCCTGCCGGGCCAGAAGCTCCGTGAGCTGGTCCCGCTCGTCTTGCAGGGCAAGGACCTCGGCCTGCCAGGCGGTCGCCCGGTGGCTCTGGTAGGTGACGGCCAGGCCCAAGCCACCCAGGGCCGTCAGGAGAAGAAGGCCGCCAAAGAGGAGGGCGTAGACGAAGGTGGTGGAGAGATAGCGCCGGCGGGCCGGACGGGCGGGATCGCTCAGGATGAGGATCTGGTAACCCCGGGGCCGTCGGGCTCGGGAGGGTTGAGGTAAGGGAGGTATGGTATGGGCCGGTTGCATCGAAGTCTCCCCCTGCTCATGGCCAGTTCCGCGGGGCGCCCTGGTGAGCGGCCGTCCTCCCGGTCAAGGGCCGGCTAGAGGCTCCGCTGGGGCCTCCTGGTCATGAACGCCGCGATCCGCTCCGACCAGCGAGGGCTGGGAGCGGTCTCGGCTCGGCCCCCCAGGAGGGTCCGCGCCACCTGGTCCAGAGCGTGGACCACCGGAGCGTGGGGCCGCCAAGCCGCCAGGGGCTGCTGGCGCCGGACCGCTTCGGCCATGGCCGGATCCCACGGGAGGACCCCAGCCAGCTGGAGCTCCAGACCCAAGAACCGCTCGGCTGCGAACTGCATTTTGGCCGCCACCCGTTCCCCTTCCCGTCGATTCCGGGCCATGTTGACCACCAGATGGAAGGGCCGGGTTCCGTGGCGCTCCCGGAAGACTTTGAGCAGCGCGTAGGCATCGGTGATGGCGTGGGGTTCGGGCGTCGTCACCACCACCGGGTGGCTGGCGGCGGCCAGCGTCGACGTCACACGCTGGCTCACCCCGCTGCTCACGTCTCCTATCATCAGATCGGCCTCTCGGCCCAGCTCCTGAAGCTCACTGGCCAGCCACTCGTACTGGAGGCCGGTCATCTCGACGACTTCCCGGGTCCCCGATCCCGCGAGGAGGACGCGGAGGGATGGGATCGGTTCGACCACGACCTCCCGCAACGCCCGCTCACCCCGGACCACCCGGCTCAGATCCGGAGCGCTCCCCATCCCCAGCAACAGATCGACATTCCCAGCCCCGAAATCCAGATCCATCAGGAGCACGTGGGAGCCCGCACGGGCGTGCAAGATGGCCAGGTTGACGGCCAGGCAGCTCTTGCCCACCCCACCCTTGCCGCTGCTGATGACCACCAAGGGGCACGCCCGTCCGCTCCCGCCGCCGGCAAGCGGGACCGGCTGTTCAAGGACCAAGGACCGGCCGGGCCCGGTCACCCGGTCGACCACCCGGGAGCGGAGACGGGCCCCGTCGGCCGTCTCCAGCTCGGCAGCGGCGCCGATGGGCACCAAGACCACCCGCCCGTCCAACATAGGCATGGAGAGGCGGATCTGAGCGCTCCCCACATCCAGGACCCGGCACCGGTAGACGCCGGCCCGGACGGGCACGTCCGTCCGTAGGAGCACTTCATCCCCTGGCCTCAGCCCACCCCGTCGCCCCCGCAGGGGCGGTGCCATGCGCGGCATCTCTGGCGTCCCTCCTCCCGCGCCCCCTCGCCGCGCCGGCACGCTGATGTTCCACGTGGAACATTTTTCGAAGCGGCTCGAGACTACTCCTCACCCAACAGAAGCCGGACGATCCGCTCCAGATCCTCCAACCCGAAGAACTCGATCTCGATCTTACCCCGCTTACCGCTGGACCGGACGGTCACCCGGGTCCCCAACCGTTCCGCGAGATGGGACTGGAGTTCCGCCGCCTCCGGGGTCAGCGGCTGCCGCTGCCGCTGGCGCGTCCGGGGCCGCTTCAAAGCCGCCACCACCTGCTCCAGATGGCGGACACTCCAGCCTTCTTTCACCGCCTGCTGGGCCAGCCGAAGCTGCTCAGGCACCTTCTCAACCGCCGCCAGGACCTTGCCGTGCCCCGCCGAAAGCTGGCCGCTCATGATCAGGTCTTGGACCTCCGGGGCCAGTTGCAGGAGCCGCAAGGCGTTGGCGACGCCAGACCGGCTTCGCCCCACCTGGGAGGCCACCTCTTCCTGGGTCCACCCGAACTCCAGCATCAGCCGGCGGTACCCCATGGCCTCCTCGATGGGGTTCAACCCTTCCCGCTGCAGGTTCTCCACCAGGGCGAGCGCGGCCGCCTCCCGGTCGCTGAGGGACCGGACCACGACGGGGACCTTCTCCAGCCCTGCCATCTGAGCGGCCCGCCAGCGCCGCTCCCCCACCACCAGCTGGTACCCGTCCCCGACGGGACGGACCACCAGCGGCTGGATCACCCCTTGGGTCCGGATGGACTCGGCCAGCTCCTCCAGCCCTTCAGGATCCATCTGTTGCCGGGGCTGGTACGGGTTCACCTGGATCCGGTCCACGGGAAGCTCCCGGATCTCCATGGTCCCCTCGCCGGCCTCGGGGATCAGCGCCCGCAAACCCCGCCCCAGCGCCTGCCGCGTCACCCAGCCATCACCTCCTGCGCGAGATTCCGATAGGCGACGGCCCCGGAGCAACGGTTATCGTACAGGAGAATGGGCTGTCCAAAACTGGGAGCTTCCGAGAGGCGGACATTGCGGGGGATGATGGTTTCGAAGACCGGGACCCGCCCTTCGAAGAAGGCCCGCACATCCCGGGCCACCTCCTCCGACAGGTTGGTCCGCGCGTCATACATGGTGAGGACCACACCGTCCACGGCCAGATCCGGGTTCAGGTGGTGGCGCACGATCTCAATGGTCTGCATCAGCTGGCTGAGCCCTTCCAGCGCGTAGAACTCGCACTGGATGGGCACCAGCACCCCGTCGGCGGCCGTCAAGCCGTTGATGGTCAAGAGACCAAGGGACGGCGGGGAGTCGATCAGCACATAGTCGTAGGCCTGCCGAACCCGTTCCAGGGCCCGCTCCAGGCGGTACTCTCGGGACATGGTGGAGACGAGCTGGACCTCCGCCCCCGCCAGCTCGATGCTGGCCGGCGCTACATCGAGCCCCGGCACCGCGGTCTGCTGAATGATGGCCTCAATGGGCTGCTCCTCGATGAGCACGTCGTACATGCAGGCCTTCAAGGTGCCCTTGTTGACGCCCACACCACTGGAGGCGTTCCCCTGGGGATCGATGTCCACCAGGAGGGTCCGCTTGCCCGCATCGGCCAGGTAGGCCCCCAGGTTGACCGCCGTCGTGCTCTTCCCCACCCCACCCTTTTGGTTGACGATGGCGATCACCCTACCCACGGCGTTCATTCCCCTTCCGGTTGATGCGGAGACGAACCTCGATCCAATCCCCGTCTTGCTCCTGTTCCCACTCCACCGGGATGCCGCTGGACTGGACCTGCTTCACCAGCTGCTGGATCCCGTTGAGAAAGAGGCGGACATCTTTCAGAATCCAGACCCGTCGCTGCTTGGCCTGCTGGGCCCGCTCCTTGCGCCGGGCGATCCAGGCTTCGGCCTCCCGGACGGTCATCCCCCGATCGGCGATGATCCGGGCCGCCTCCTCCTGGGCTTCGGCACCCTCCAGCTGGAGGAGGGCCCTGGCATGGCGCTCGCTCAGACCCCGTTCCCGGACGATCTCCTGCACCTTGGGGGCCAGCTGGAGCAGCCGCAACTTGTTGGCGACCGTCGACTGTCCCTTCCCCACCCGCTCCGCCAGTTCCCGCTGGGTGAGGCCAAACTCTTCAACCAATCGCTGGTAGGCTCGGGCCTCTTCCAGAAAGTGCAGGTCCTCCCGCTGCAGGTTCTCGATCAGGGCCAGTTCGGCCAGCTCTTGGTTGCCAACGGTCCGGATGATGGCCGGGACGTGCTCCCAGCCCAGGGCTTTGGCTGCTTGCAGCCGCCGCTCCCCAGCCACCAATTGGTACCGGCCTTCCTCCTCGGCGGGCCGGACCACGATAGGCTGCAGGATTCCGTGCACTTCGATGGACGCCCGCAGCGCGGCCAGCGCCTCGTCGTCGAAGACCTCCCGGGGCTGGTATGGGTTCCGATCGATACGGGCGATGGGAAGCTGCTGGACCTGCTCCTTCTCCCCGTCCTCCGAAGCCGCCCGCTGCCGCCCCCTGAGCAAGTTTCCCAGCCTACTCACGGACCTGCCTCCTCCACCCCATTCCAGCACCGTGTCTTTCGTTCCTTTCGTACAAGCTTCCTCCTCGCCGGACCGGGCCCCCTGGCCGGTCCCGCTACAGCGGACGCTTGGCCGGCAAGCCTGCCCGGCGGGGGTACCCCTCGGGGGTGGGCCGGTCTTTCCGCACCACCACCAGCCGCCGCTCGCCCTGATCTTCGGGCAGGGTGAGGCGGTGCACCCGTTCCACCCGCCCCCCGAGGACGTGGAGCGCCCGTTCCGCTTCGGCCAGCTCGGCTTCCGCTTGCGGTCCCTTCATCATCACCGCGACCCCGTCCACCTCCACCAGGGGCAGCAGGTACTCGGCCAAGACCCGGGCCGGTGCGACCGCCCGGGCCACGGCCACCCGGTACCGCTCGCGGCCGGGCCCCCGTCCCCACTCTTCGGCCCGCCCGTGAACCACCTGGAGCCTGGCCTCCAATCCCAAGGCCGTGACCGCCTGGCGCAGGAAGTCAGCCTTCTTTCCCGTCGCCTCCAGCAGGGTCCCCTGGCCTTCCGGCCGTCCCACGGCCAGCACCAGGCCGGGGAGTCCGGCGCCGCTGCCCACGTCGATCCACCCATCCCATTCCACCCCCTCCACCAGCCAGAGGGTGGCACAGTCGACGATGTGCTTGGTCACCAGCTCCTCCAGGCTGGTCGCCCCCGTCAGCCGGGCCCGGGCCTGGCCCTGCCAGACCAGCTCCCCATAGGCGACCAATTGGACGGCCGTCTCCCCATGGATGGACAGCCCCAACCGTTCGAGCAAGGCCCTGAGCCGTTCCGCCAGCCTCTCCGTCCCCTCCACCGCGGCTCCCCTCCTCCCCGGCCGTCTTCTGGCCGGCGCCAAATACAAAAATGGGAGGACGTGCCCGTCCTCCCCTTCCAGGCAAACTTCCGGGGCGTCAGCCCCGTTGAGCCGGGCTGATGACCACCCGGCGTGCCGGCTCCTCCCCTTCCGAGTGGGTCTCCACACCCTCCATATCCCGCAAGGCCATGTGGACCACCCGTCGCTCCCACGGGTTCATGGGGTCCAGGGCGACCCGCTGGCCCGTCTCCAGAACCCGGCGGGCCTTCCGCCGGGCCAGCCGCTGGAGCACTTCGGCCCGGCGATCCCGGTACCCCTCCACATCGAGGAGGATCGACTGGTAGCGCTCCTCGCCCCGGTTGGCCACCACGTTGACCAGGTACTGCAGGGCCTGGAGGGTTTGGCCCCGGCGACCGATGAGGATCCCCGTATCGCCGCCGGTGATGTTGATGTGGAGAATCTCATCGTCCCCAAACCGGGTCTCCAGGCCGCATTCCATCGACATCCGACGGAGCAGGCCCTCGAGAAACTCCCGCGCCTTCCGGTTCTGCTCCTCGGGCCGGAACTGCATCCGGACCCGCACCCGGGCCTCCCGGGAGCCCAGGATACCGAGGAATCCCCGGGTCCCCTCGTCGAGCACCTCCACGTCCACCTGGTCTCGGGTCGCTCCCAGCTGGTCCAGGGCTGCCTCGACAGCCTCCTCCACCGTCCGTCCCGAGACTTCCACCATCTTCACGACGCTTCACTACTCCTCTGCTGCACCGCCATGCGGCGGGCAATGAGCCACTGTTGGAGCATGCCCAACAGGTTGCTGACCACCCAGTACAGGACCAGCCCCCCAGGGAAGCCGAGGCTGATCCACCCGATGAAGATGGGCATCAGCATCATCATCATCCGCTGGGAGGCGTCCCCTGTCGACGTCTGCATCATCTGGGTGTAGGTGGTCACCGCGGCGAGAATGGGCAGGATGTAATAAGGGTCGGGCGCTCCCAGGTCCAACCAGAGAAAGCCGCTGTCGAACTGGTAGGTGCGCAGGACGTTGAACAGGCCGATGAGGATCGGAAACTGGATGAGCACAGGCAGGCAGCCCGAGAAGGGATTGTAATTGTGCTCCTTGTAGAGGGCCAGCATCCGCCGCTGCAGCTCCTCCGGGCGGTCCTGGTACTTCTTCTGGAGTTCCTGCAGTTTGGGCTGGAGGCGCTTCATGATCTCCATGCCCTCACTCTGCCGGACGGTCAGCGGGTACATGGCCGCCCGCACGCCGATGGTGAGGAGAATGATGGCCAGCCCCCAATTATGGGTGATGGCGTAGGCCCCTTCCAGCAAGAACTCCATGAAATTGGTCAGCAACTGCATCGCCTAGGACTCCCCCGCGGGCGGGACGCCTGACCATCGCGGCCGCTCATGGCACGGGATCATAGCCGCCCTCGTGCCACGGGTGGCAACGGGCCAACCGCTTCGCGCCCAAGATGAGGCCACGCGTCACCCCATACTTTTCCACCGCTTCCATCGTGTACGACGAACAGGTGGGGTAGTAGCGGCAGCTTGAAGGAAACAAAGGCGAAAGGGCCAGCTGGTACGCGCGGATCACCCCGCGCACCGCGGCCACCCCCACTAAGGAGAGGCCGGCCCTGAAGGCTTCGAGGCGGAAGGGGCCCCTCCTCCGTTGCCGCCCGTCCGGCAGACCTTGCGGAGAAGCCATCCCAGCTCCGCCTCCAGCTCCGCGTACGATGCTTCCGCCGCCTGGGGCCGGGCGGCGACCACCACATCTCCGCTCACCGGGAGCTCTTTGATCCACCGTCGCCACGCCTCCCGCAGGCGTCGCTTCACCCGGTTGCGCACCACGGCCTTCCCCACCCGCCGGCTCACGGTAAAGCCGACCCGGACCCTCTCCCTGCCCGGGGAAGGGGCCAGCCGGTGGAGCACGATCCAGCGACCAGCGATCTTCGCCCCGTGGCGGTAGCACCGGCGGAACTCATCCCGCCGCCGGAGCCGTTCCACCGGACCTATCGGGACGCGCCCACCGTCAGGCGCCACCGCCCCTTGGCCCG
The DNA here is from genome assembly GCA_017577405.1 of Bacillota bacterium. Lineage (GTDB taxonomy): Bacteria > Bacillota > Limnochordia > Limnochordales > Limnochordaceae > Limnochorda. The sequence continues at coordinate 57,249 of PIUA01000021.1, read as the reverse complement.
GCGACGCTTCAGAACCCTCCGGCCGCCAGGCGTCGCCATACGCGCCCGAAACCCATGCCGACGAAGCCGGCGGCGCCGCTTCGGCTGGTATGTCCGCTTCACCTTCCATGCCTCCTCGGGGCGGGCCCGCCCAACAACGATCCCGTCGCAGTGCACCCACGATTATAGTCGAGCCCCGAAGAGGGTGTCAACGGAATCCCCTTCACGCCCCGGAGGCCGCCCCGGCACCCTCAGGCATCGGGGACCCGAGCGCGCTCCAACTACCGTGCCCCGCCGACCCACACCAGGAATCGGAATACGTCTTCTTCACCCCTTGTCCCCAGCTGTGAGCTCGTGTGGAAAAGCTGTGGATAGTGTGGACAGCCGAGGGCCCGCGAACCGCTTCGGATCGCCGTCGCGCGGCCTTTCCGGCGCGGGCCCCGACGCGCGCGAGGGCCTACCAGACGCGTGTTCCCGCGCGCTGGCAGGCCCATTGCCATCGTCCTCCTCCCCCTTGGGGATGATCGCCTTTATCCACAAGACCCTGTGGACAACCTGTGGGTTTCCTGTAGACGCGAAGTGGATAAGTCGCCAGGGACCGCGGGCAGGACTGCCTTCGCTAGGGGCCGAATTCCAGGAACGCACTTCTACCGGGGACTCCCTGCTTCGCGTCAGGGGAATCCGACCATCCACTCGACCCTGCTCCCCGACCTGCGAAAGGAGGTTGCGCGCGCCTTCATGCCACACCCAACCGCCGTGCATCAAGACGATCTCCAAGCCCTGTGGCTGGAAACCCTGACGGTCTTCCAACGACGCATGGCGCGACCCAGCTTCGCCACCTGGCTCGGGGAGACGCAGGTATTGGGCATCGACGGCAATGCTCTCATCGTCCATTTTGCCAGCGAGTTCGCCCGAGACTGGGTCGCGGCTCGGTACCAGGAGGAGCTGAACGCGATCCTCCAGTCCGTCAGTGGCCAGCCCTGGACGGTCCGCATGGTGGCCGGCGATCTGACCGCCGGTCGGGTTCTTCCCGGGCCGCCGGAGCCGCCCCTCCCCGAGCGGCGTCCCTTCCCGGCGACCTTTTCACCGCCCAGGAGCCCCGAACCGCCCCGAGTGGCGCCCGTCCAGCGGACCGTCACGCCTGCCCCCGCCTTCCGCCCTCGCTCCACCCAGCTCAACCCCAAGTACCGCTTCGAAACCTTCGTGGTTGGGCCAAGCAATGAGTTCGCCCACGCCGCGGCGTTGGCGGCGGCTGAGGCTCCCGGCAAGGCGTACAACCCCCTCTTCCTCTACGGGGGCGTGGGGCTGGGCAAGACGCACCTCATGCAAGCGATCGGCCACTACGTCCTCAGCCATAACCGGGATCTGAGTGTGGTCTACGTCTCCTCTGAGACCTTCACCAACGACCTGATCCGGAGCCTGGGACGCAAGTCCATGGTGGACTTCCGGGCCCGCTACCGGAGCGTGGACGTCCTCTTGGTGGACGACATCCAGTTTGTGGCGGGCAAGGAGAGCACCCAGGAAGAGTTCTTCCATACCTTCAACGCCCTCTACGAAGCTGGCCGCCAAATCGTCATCTCCAGCGACCGGCCGCCCAAGGAGATCCCCACTCTGGAGGAGCGGCTGCGCTCCCGGTTCGAATGGGGCTTGACGGCCGACATCCAGCCTCCCGACTTCGAAACCCGGACCGCCATCCTCCGGCGGAAGGCGATGGCTGAGAACCTCGACCTTCCCGATGAGGTCCTCAACTACATCGCCTCCCAGGTGGACTCCAACATCCGGGAGCTGGAGGGCGCTCTCATTAAAGTGGTGGCGACCGCTTCCCTGCGGAACGCGCCCATTACCCTGGAGGTGGCGGCCGAAGCCTTGAAGGATCTGGTCCGCTCCTCCCAGCCCCGACCGACCACCATCGCCGCCATTCAGAAGGCGGTGGCGGACTACTTCGGCGTGACCGTGGACGACCTGCTCTCCCGGCGGCGGACCCGGAACATCACCCTGCCCCGGCAGGTAGCCATGTACCTGGCCCGCGAGCTGACCGACGAATCCCTGCCCCGGATCGGCCAGGAGTTCGGCGGGCGGGACCACACCACGGTGATCCACGCCTGCGACAAGATCCGCGCCGAGCAAGAGATGGACCCCGCCCTGGCCCGAGCGGTCCAGGAGATCAAGGGCCTTCTGGCCAAGATCTGAACAAGCTGTGGACGACGTGTGGAGCCCCTGGGGAGATCTGGGGACGGCCCCGGGGCCCTGGGTGGGTGCGTGGTCCCCTCTGGGGACAGGGTGGACCGCCCTCCCCAGCCCGTCCCCACCCTGCCCACAGGGGAGAAAGGGCGCTATGACGGCCTTTGGTCCCCTTTTCCCCTGAATCCACAGCCCGACGACTACGACGACTACCGATTCTATCAATCGATCGATTGATGATTGTCGTCGTCGAAGAAGAAGGAGTGACGCCGGTGGAGCTTCTCCTCGACCACGAACGGTTCAGCACCGCGGTCGCCCTGGTCGAACGGACGGTCTCCTCCCGGGACACCATCCCCGCCCTTACAGGTATCCTGTTGGAGGCGGGTGAAGGTGGGGGTTCCGGAGTTCGCCTGACGGCCTCCGACCTGGAGATGGGGGTGACCACCCAGATCGAGGCCGATGTCCGGGCACCGGGTCGGGTCCTGCTTCCCGGCCGGCTCCTCAGTTCCATCGTCCGCCGGCTCCCGGGCGGGGATGTGCGCCTGGCCACCGACGGGTCGGGGGTGGTCCACCTCACCTCGGGGGCGAGCCGGTTCCAGCTGCGGGCCCTGGATCCCTCGGACTTCCCAACCCTGCCCCAGGTGGAGGGAGGGCCCTGGCAGGTGGACGCACGCCTCCTGCGGGAGGGCTTGGAGCGGACCGAGTTCGCTGCCTCGCCGGAGGAAAGCCGTCCCGTCCTGAGCGGGGTCTTGGTGGAGGTGGAAGGGGGCCACTTCCGCGCGGTGGCCACCGACTCCAGCCGGCTTGCCTTTTACCAGGTCCCCTTGGTCCCGCCGGAGGAGGGCGCGGAGGTGTCGGCCGAGCCGCTCCACGTCCTGGTGCCCGGCCGTTCCCTGGGCGAGGTGCGGCGACTTCTGGCCGGCCTGGAGGAGCCGGTCGTCTTGCGGGTCTCGGAGCACCACGTCTCCTTCCAGACCAGCACCTTTCTCTTCTTCTCCCGCCTGATCGAAGGGGTCTTCCCCGATTACCGGCGGGTCTTCCCCAAGGAGCAGCAGGTCCGCTTGACGGTCGACCGCCTGGCCCTCCTGGAGGCCTTGGAGCGGATCGCCCTGGTGAGCCGGAAGGGACCGGCCGTCGTCCGGCTCCAGGTGGACGGGGAGCTCCAGCTGGAGAGCCACGGGGCGGAAGCGGGGCAAGCGAGCGAGTCGGTGCCGGTGGAGGAGCTGGAGGGGGCGGGGCGGACCGCCTACCAGGTCCGGTACCTGACGGAGGTCTTGCGGGTCCTTTCCACTCCCCAGGTCCGCTTCGCCTTCTCCGAGGGGGATCACCCGGGCACCATCGAGCCCGTGGGTGAGGAAGGCTACACCTACGTCGTCATGCCTGTCAGGCTTCCTTAGCTCGGGCGAGGGGGCACGTGGGTTCGATGGCCGAACAGGCGGCGGTGCGGGTGATTCACCTGGAGCGGGAGCCCATCACCCTCGGCCAGCTGCTCAAGCTGGCGGGGGTGGTGGGGACCGGTGGCGGGGCCAAGCAGCTTCTGGCCCAAGGCCAGGTCCGGGTGGATGGCCAGGTGGAGGAGCGGCGGGGCCGGAAGCTCTTCAAGGGCCAAGAGGTGGAAGTGGGGGGGCTTCGGATCCGGCTGGCGTGACGACGGCGGGTGTGGGGTGAGGCGGTGCGCATCGAAGGGCTGGAACTGATCTCCTTCCGGAACTATACCCGCCTGGCCCTCTCCCTGCCCGGTTCCCTCCACCTCTTCCTTGGCGGCAACGGCCAGGGGAAGACCAACCTCCTGGAAGCCATCTACCTGGTGGCCACGGGGCGGTCCATGCGGGCGGGCCGGGATGAGGAGATGATCCGTTGGGGCGCGCCTCAGGCCGAGGTGCGGCTGGAAGCCGAGAGCCTGCGGGGACGGTACGAGCTTCAGGTGGTGCTCACCCCTCGGGGCAAGCGGGCCTACGTCAATGGGAACTGGGTCCGGCGGCTGGGGGAGCTCTTGGAGTACCTGAGTGCGGTCCTCTTCGTCCCCGACGATCTGCACCTGGTCAAGGGCGGGCCTGAGGCCCGGCGCCGGTACCTCGACGGCCAGCTGGTCCAGGCCCTGCCCGCGTACCGGGAGGCCCTGGCCAAGTTCCAGCGGATCCTGCGCCAGCGGAACCGGCTCTTGGACCGGATCGGGCAAGGGGAGGGTTCAGCGGGGAGCCTGGAGGTCTGGGATGCCGCCTTCGTGGAGGAGGCGAGCCGGGTGATCCACCGGCGCGCCCTGGCGGTGGAAGCCCTCTCGCCCCTGGCGGCTGAGGCCCACCAGCGGGTAGCGGGGAGCAAGGAGCTCTCCTTACGGTACCGGCCGTACTTTCTCGAGGAGACAGAAGACGAGGCGCCCACGAGCCTCGATGTCATTCGGGAACGGGTGGAAGCCAGTCTTCGGGAGGCGAGGCCCCTGGAGCTCCGGCGGGGGACCAGCCTGGTCGGACCCCAGCGGGACGATTTGGAGATGACCTTGGACGGCCGGTCGGCCCGGCGGTTCGCCTCCCAGGGAGAACAGCGGACCGTGGTCCTGGCGTGCAAGATCGCGGAGCTGGAACTGATGGCCTCCTACCTGGGCGAGTACCCCGTCTTGCTGCTGGACGATGTGCTCTCGGAGCTGGACCCGGTCCGGCAGGCGGCTTTTGTCGAGGTGGCCATGGGCCGCACCCAGACCCTGGTCACCAGCACCGAGGCGACCAGCCTGCCTGCTGGCCTCCGGGAACAGGGCCGGAGCTACCGGGTGCGGGCGGGGCAGATCCAGCCTGAAGAGGAGGCCCTGAGGGACGGAAGCGTTGGGGGGTGACGCCGGTGTATCTCCATCTCGGCGGCGATCGGGTGGTACGGCTGCGGGAGATCGTGGCCATCCTCAGCGCCGAGGGGAGCGCAGCCCGGGCCTACGCCGCCCAAGCCGAGGCCCAGGGCCGCCTGGTGCCGAGTCCCGAGGAGCCGGTCCATGCCTATGTGGTGACCCGGGATCGGGTGTACGCTTCGCCCATTTCCACGACGACCTTGGCCCGGCGGGCGGAGCAGGGGGCCGGGGGGCGCCGGGAGCGGTAAAGGCGGCCGCACCTGCCTTTGCTGGATCTGGGCGTGAATGGTAGAATACTTGTCGGTTGTCCCCGGAAGCGGTCCACCGCCGGCCAGGACCGGTGACAGCCCATCTTAGTGGCTGGAGGTCGCCATGTATGCTGGAGAACCCATCCCTGACGGGGAACGGCGCCTCGCCGACGCCGGGCCAGGAAGGGTACGGAGCCGCCCAGATTCAGGTCTTGGAGGGCCTGGAGGCGGTCCGCCGGCGGCCCGGCATGTACATCGGCAGCACCGACGAGAGCGGCCTCCATCATCTCTTCTTTGAGGTGATCGACAACTCCATCGATGAGGCGATGAACGGCTTCGCCTCATCCATCGAGACGGTGATCCACGAGGATGGGAGCCTGTCGGTCACCGACGACGGCCGGGGCATCCCTGTGGAGATCCACCCCAAGACGGGCAAATCCGCCTTGGAGACGGTGATGACCGTCCTTCACGCCGGCGGCAAGTTCGGCGACCAGGGGGGGTACAAGGTTTCAGGCGGTCTGCACGGGGTGGGTGTCTCGGTGGTCAATGCCCTCTCTGCCTGGCTGGTGGCCGAAGTCTTCCTGGATGGGGTCCACTACCGCCAGCGCTACGAGCGGGGGCAGCCCGTCACGCCCCTGGAACAGGTGGGCCCCACCAAGCGGCGAGGGACCCGGATCCGTTTCCAACCCGATCCCGAGATCTTCCCCAACACCACCTGGCAGGTGGATCGGATCGTCCGCCGGGTGCGGGAGCTCTCCTTCCTCAACCGGGGCGTCTTCTTCCATGTTTTGGATGAGCGGGACCAGCGGGAGCACTTCTTCCAGTACCACGGCGGGATCCGCTCCTTCGTGGAACACCTGAACCGAAACCACGAGGTGCTCCACCCGACCATCCACTTTGAGCAGACGGTGGGGAGCACCTACGTCGAGGTGGCCCTCCAGTACACCACCGGGTACGGCGAGTCGGTCCTGCCCTACGCCAACAACATCCGGACGAGCGAGGGCGGCACCCACCTGGCCGGCTTCCGGGCGGCCCTCACCCGGTCGGTCAACGACTATGCCCGCAAGAACAATCTCATTAAGAATGGGGAGACCACCCTTACGGGGGAGGATGTGCGGGAAGGCCTGACGGCCATCCTCAACATCCGGCTCCAGGAGCCCCAGTTTGAGGGTCAGACCAAAACCAAGCTGGGCAATAGCGAGATCCGGGGCCTGGTGGAGTCGGTGGTGGCCGAGCAGCTGAGCACCTACTTTGAGGAGCACCCCAACGAGGCCCGACGGATTGTGGAGAAGGCCCTCACCGCCGCCCGGGCCCGGGAGGCGGCCCGGCGAGCCCGGGAACTGACCCGCCGGAAGAGCGCCCTCGAGGTCAGCGCGCTGCCGGGGAAGCTGGCCGACTGTACCTGGACCGACCCGGACCGGTGCGAGCTCTACATCGTCGAGGGGGACTCGGCGGGCGGGACGGCCAAGCAGGGCCGGGACCGGCGTTTCCAGGCCATCATGCCCTTGCGGGGCAAGATCCTCAACGTGGAGAAGGCCCGGGTGGACAAGATGCTGGCCAACGCCGAGATCCGAAACATGATCACCGCCTTGGGCACCGGGATCGGCGAAGAGTTCGACGCCAGCAAGCTCCGCTACGGGCGGATCATCCTCATGACCGACGCCGACGTGGACGGCGCGCACATCCGCACCCTGCTTCTCACCTTCTTCTACCGGTACATGCCCCAGCTGGTGGAGGACGGGTGCCTGTACATCGCCCTGCCTCCGCTCTACGGCATCCGCAAGGGGAAGGCCATGTACTACGCCTACAGCGACGAGGAGTTGGAGCAGGTTCTGGCCGAGATCGGGCGGAAGGGCGCCACCATCCAGCGGTACAAGGGTCTGGGCGAGATGAACGCGGAGCAGCTCTGGGAGACGACCATGAACCCCGAAACCCGGACCATCAAGCAGGTCACCCTGGGTGATGCGGCAGCGGCCGATGAGATCTTCACGGTGCTGATGGGCGAGAAGGTGGAGCCCCGGCGGGAGTTCATCCAGACCCATGCCCGCGAGGTGGAAAACCTGGACATCTGAGGGAAGCCGGGCCGTTTGGAAAGGACGATGATGGGTGGCCGTGACGGAGAGCGGCGGACGGATCGTCCCCGTTGACTTGGAACAGGAGATGCGCCGGTCCTACTTGGACTACGCCATGAGCGTCATCGTCGACCGCGCGCTTCCCGACGTTCGTGACGGGCTGAAGCCGGTCCAGCGGCGGATCCTCTACGCCATGCTCCAACTGGGCCTCCGCCCCGATCAGCCCCACCGGAAGTCGGCCCGCATCACCGGCGACGTCATGGGGAAGTACCATCCCCACGGCGATGCGGCCATCTACGACGCCATGGTCCGCATGGCGCAGGATTTCAACTTCCGTTACCCGCTGGTCGACGGCCACGGCAACTTCGGCAGCATCGACGGCGATCCTCCCGCGGCCCAGCGGTACACCGAGGCCCGCCTTTCGCCCGTGGGCATGGAGCTTCTGCGGGATCTGGACAAGGAGACCGTCGACTTCGTTCCCAACTTCGACGAGACCGAACAGCAACCCGCCGTCCTCCCAGCCCGCCTGCCCAACCTGCTGGTCAACGGCGCCGCGGGCATCGCGGTGGGCATGGCCACCAACATCCCGCCCCACAACCTGGGCGAGGTGATCGATGGGCTGGTCCGGCTCATCGACAAGCCGGAGACCACTGCCGAGGAGCTCTTGGAGATCATCCAGGGTCCGGACTTCCCCACCGGCGGCCTCATCCTGGGGAAGGAGGGCATCCGCCAGGCGTACCTGACGGGCCGGGGCCACATCCGGGTTCGGGCCAAGACGGAGATTGAGCCCATGGACCGGGGCCGCTACCGGATCGTCGTCCACGAGATCCCCTACAACGTGAACAAGGCCCAACTCATCGAGCGGATCGCCGCCCTGGTCCGGGAGAAGCGGGTGGAGGGGATCACCGACCTGCGGGACGAGTCGGACCGTTCGGGGCTGCGGATCGCCATCGAGCTCCGGCGGGACGCCAACCCCCAGGTGGTCCTCAACCAGCTCTTCAAGCACTCCAAGTTGGAGGACACCTTTGGCGCCATCATGATCGCCCTGGTCGACGGCGAGCCCCGGGTGCTCACCCTCCGGGAGATGCTGGTCGAGTACCTGAAGCACCAGCGGGAGGTCGTGGAGCGCCGGACCCGTTTCGAGCTCCGCAAGGCGGAGGAGCGGGCCCACATCCTGGAAGGCCTGCGCATCGCCCTGGCCAACCTGGATGCCATCATCCAGCTGATCCGCCGGGCACCCGATGAGGCGACGGCCAAGAGCCAGCTGATGGAGCGGTTTGGCCTCACCGAGCGCCAGGCCCAAGCCATCCTGGAGATGCAGCTCCGCCGCCTGACCAGCCTAGAGCGGGAGAAGATCGAGCAGGAGTACCAGGAGCTCGTGGCCCGTATCGGGGAGCTGAAGGCTATCCTGTCCGACGAGCGGAAGCTGATGGGCGTGGTCCGGAAAGAGCTTTTGGAGATCCGGGAGCGCTTCGCGGACCCTCGCCGGACCCAGATCGTCCCCGCCCAGCCCGAGCTGGAGCCCGAGGACCTCATCGCCGACGAGCAGGTGGTGGTCACCTTGACCCGCTTTGGCTATGTGAAGCGGGTTCCGGCCGACACCTACCGGGGCCAGCGGCGGGGCGGCCGGGGGATCACCGCCGTCCACGCCCGGGAAGGGGACTTTGTGGAGCGGCTCTTTGTCACCTCGACCCACAGCTACGTCCTCTTCTTCACCAACCGGGGCCGGGTCTACCGGGTGCGGGCCTACGAAATCCCTGAAGGAAGCCGGACCGCCCGGGGGACGGCCGCGGTCAACGTCGTCCCCCTGGAGGCGGAGGAGCAGGTGACGGCCACCTTGGCCATCGACCAGTTCGACGACGACCGCTACCTGGTCATGGTCACCCGCCAGGGGACGGTGAAGAAGACCGCGCTCTCCGAGTTCGACACGCCCCGGAACGGCATCATCTGTATCACCCTGGCCGAGGGCGACGAGCTGGTGGATGTCTTCCTGACCGACGGGCGGCAGGAGCTGATCCTGGTCACCGCCCAGGGGCAGGCCATCCGGTTCCAGGAGGACGAGGTCCGGCCCATGGGACGGACCGCGCAAGGGGTGCGGGGGATCCGCCTGGAGCCCGGGGATCAGGTGGTGGCCGCCGATGAGGTCTTGGCCGACAGCGACCTCCTGGTCATCACCGCGCGCGGGTACGGCAAGCGGACACCCTTGGACCAGTACCGGCGGACGGGCCGGGGCGGCAAGGGCATCCGCACCCTCAACCTGACGGAGAAGACGGGGCCCATCATCGACGCCCGGGTGGTGCAGCCCCAGGCCGAGGTGATGCTGATCAGCTCCCAAGGGGTGATGATCCGGATGGCAGTGAGCGAGATCTCGGTCCAGGGACGGGTCACCCAAGGGGTGCGGCTCATGCGCCTGGAGGAGGACGAGACGGTGGTTGCTGCCGGGACCCTGGTGGATGACGAGGAACCGGAAGACTGATCTGGCCCGAGCGGCGTTGACCTCCCTGGCACCACATGTTAGAATGGGCGCGCCGCCACTGGCGGTGTGCGTGGGGATGTAGCTCAGTTGGGAGAGCGCCTGCTTTGCACGCAGGAGGTCGGCGGTTCGAGCCCGCTCATCTCCACCAGAAACTGAGGCGAGTTGAGGAGCGCTCGGCCAGAGGGTCGGGCGCTTTGTCGTCCAGGAAGGCCTTGGCGGGAAGCGAAGAGGGAGGGGAGGGAGGCGGATGGAGCCCCAGGTGGCAGGGGCCCTCCGGTCGCTGCGGGAGGCGCTGGCCTCATCCCAGGCGGTCGCCCGGGTGCGGGAGGCCCGCCAAATGGTGGCGTCCCGAGAGGCGGCCCGCATCATGCTCAAAGATGTCCAAGAGGTCCAGCAGGAGATCCTGGAACGGACCGAGCGGGGCGAAGAGGTGCCCCAGGAGCTGGTCGCTCGCTACCAGCACGTGACCAGCCTGGCCGCCTACAACCCCTACATCCGAGAGCTCTTCGAGGCGGAGGCCGAACTTTTGGCTTTGCTCAACCAGATCCAGCGGGAGCTCCTCGAAGCCGCGGGCCTTATGGAAGGTCAGGCCCCGCCCCAGGGGCCAGACCGGCCCGCGGGGGACGGGGGCGGGCGGAAGACGGTCGACGCCGTGCAGAGCAAGCTTTGGGTGCCGGGCCAAGGCGCCCCCTAAGGGCAGGAGACTGTGGGCAAGGAGGCTTTTGGGGTGGCAGAGTCTGCCGTGGTGCGGAGCTGGGTGGAGCGTTTGGGCGAACACGTGGGCCAGGAGGTGGAGCTCCGGGGTTGGCTGTACAACAAGCGCTCCTCGGGCAAGCTCCTCTTCCTGCAGGTGCGGGATGGGACGGGGATCGTCCAGGCCGTCCTCTTCCGGCCTGAGCTGCCCGAGATCTTTGAGCGGGCGGAGCGCCTGGGCCAGGAGAGTTCCATCATCGTCCGGGGCGTGGTCAAGGCGGACCCCCGGGCGCCCGGCGGGTACGAGCTGGCGGTGACGGGCCTGGAGGTGATCCAGGCCGCCGAGGGCTACCCCATCACCCCCAAAGAGCACGGGGTGGAGTTCCTCATGGATCACCGCCACCTGTGGCTCCGCTCCCGCCGGCAGCACGCCATCTTGCGGGTGCGGGCCGAGGTGATCCGCGCCACCCGCCAGTTCCTGGACGATCAGGGTTTCTTGCTGGTGGACGCGCCCATCCTCACGCCCCTCTCGGTGGAGGGAACGACCACCCTCTTCGAAACGGACTACTTTGAGGAAAAGGCCTACCTCACCCAAAGCGGCCAGCTCTACGCGGAGGCCGCGGCCATGGCCTTCGGCCGGGTCTACACCTTCGGCCCCACCTTCCGGGCGGAGAAGTCCAAGACCCGCCGCCACCTGACGGAGTTCTGGATGGTGGAGCCCGAAGCTGCCTTCATGGAGCATCAGGAGAACATGGCCCTCCAAGAGCAGCTGGTCACCCACGTGGTCCGGCAGGTGCTCCAGAACCGCCGGCAGGAGCTGGAGGTCTTGGAGCGGGATCTGGCCCCCTTGGAGAAGGTGGAGCCGCCCTTCCCCCGCCTCACGTACGATGAAGCGGTGGAAATGCTCAAGAAGCGGCCCGAGGGCTTCACCTGGGGTGACGACTTCGGAGCGCCTGAGGAGACTTGGCTGGCCAGCCAATTCGACCGGCCCGTCTTCATCGAGCGCTACCCCCGGCAGTGCAAGGCCTTCTACATGCAACCTGACCCCGCGCGGCCCGAGGTGGTCCTCTGCGACGACCTCCTCGCCCCCGAAGGGTACGGCGAGATCATCGGCGGCGGCCAGCGGATCCACGACGTGGCGCTCTTGGAGGAGCGGCTCCGGGAGCATGGGCTTCCGGTGGACCGGTACCACTGGTACCTGGACCTCCGCCGCTACGGCACCGTTCCCCACTCGGGCTTCGGCATGGGCATCGAGCGGGTGGTGGCGTGGATCTGCGGCCTCCCCCACGTGCGGGAGACCATCCCCTTCCCCCGAATGCTCAACCGCCTCACACCCTGACCCAAGCCCTATTTCCCGGGAAACGCTCTCCAGGGCCCGGCCGCGCGGCCGGGCCTACCGCGTTCCCAGGAGGATGAGGGCCACCCCGCAGGCGATCAACCCCAGGCGTGGCCAGGGCAGGTGGACCGACAGGCTGGCCAGGCCCAGGAGGCTGACCAAGAGGAGCACCGTCGGCCCGACCAGGCCCAAGAGCCCGTTGATCCGCATGGCGTGGTCCACCCGGCCCCAGCGGATCATCAGGTAGGCGGCGGCCAGTTCCAAGCTCCCTGAAAGCACCCTGAGCAGGGCCATCCCCCGGACGATCTCGCCGTCCCCCGGCACCCACCCCACCCCCAGCGCCCGACCGTTCCCGTCCTACCCTACGCCGGACGGAGCCGCCGGCAGAACCGGCCTTGGCAGGACTTGGATGGGGTGCGGCGAATAGGTGCTGATATTATCCGGCCGACCTGCCCCCAGAGGGCAGCGCGGCCGACCCCGTGAGCGAGAGGCTGAGACGGGCCATCGTCTGAGAGGAGCTGAGCTGAGGATGTCCCAGGTGCCCACCAAGATCCTGCTCGACGAGTCACGCTTGCCCACCCACTGGTACAACATCCTGGCCGACATGCCCACGCCCCCCAAGCCGCCCCTCAACCCCCAGACGGGAGCCCCGGTCCGTCCCGAGGATCTGGCGGCCATCTTCCCTCCTGCCCTGATCGAGCAGGAGGTGAGCAGCGAACGGTGGATCCCCATCCCCGAGCCTGTTCGGGAGGTCTACCGCCTCTGGCGACCGACGCCCCTCTTCCGGGCCCACCGGCTGGAAGCGGCCTTGGGGACGCCCGCCCGCATCTACTACAAGTACGAGGGCGTCTCCCCGGCGGGCTCCCACAAGCCCAACACCGCGGTGGCCCAGGCCTACTACAATAAGGAGGCTGGTATCCGGCGGCTGGCCACCGAGACGGGGGCGGGCCAGTGGGGGAGCGCGCTGAGTCTGGCCTGCAACCTGTTCGGTTTGGAGTGCACCGTCTACATGGTGCGGGTGAGCTACGACCAGAAACCCTACCGTCGGTCCATGATGGAGACCTGGGGGGCGACGGTCCACCCCAGCCCGAGCCCCCACACCCAGGCGGGGCGGCGGGTGCTGGGGGCCGAGCCCGACTCGCCCGGCTCTTTGGGGATCGCCATCAGCGAGGCGGTGGAGGATGCGGCCACCCACGAGGATACCAACTACGCCTTGGGAAGCGTCCTCAACCACGTCCTCCTTCACCAAACGGTCATCGGGCTGGAGGCCAAAGAGCAGCTGGCTTTAGTGGGGGAGAAGGCGGACCTGGTCATCGCCTCCTGCGGCGGGGGCAGCAACCTCGGGGGGATCGCCTTCCCCTTCCTCTACGACCGGTTTGCCGGGGACGAGGTGGAGGTGCTGGCGGTGGAGCCCGAAGCCTGCCCCACCCTCACCCGGGGCCGGTACGCCTACGATTTTGGCGACGTGGCGGGGTTGACGCCTCTTTTGCCCATGTACACCCTGGGCCGGACCTACGTGCCGCCGGCCATCCACGCGGGCGGGCTCCGCTACCACGGGGATTCGGCCTTGGTCAGCCAGCTCTACCATGAGGGCCATATCCAGGCCCGAGCCTATCCCCAGAGGGCGGTCTTTGAGGCTGCTGTCCTCTTCGCCCGGAGCGAAGGGATCGTCCCTGCGCCTGAGTCGGCCCACGCGGTCCGGGCCGCCATCGACGAGGCCCTCCGCTGCAAGGATCAGGGCGAGGCCCGCACCATCCTCTTCAACCTGTCGGGCCACGGCCACTTCGATATGGCGGCCTACGACGCCTACCGCTCGGGCCAGCTGGAGGATGTGAGGGATCCAGGCGAGGCCATCGCCCGGGCCCTGGCAGAGCTGCCCGAGGCGCCCCCGCTGGTGTAGGCCTGAGAGCCTTCGTGACGGCGCCCGGGCAGGGTTCTCCCGCCGGGCGCCGTACTCATTCTGAAACCCTGGCGACCGCCGGTATAATCGAGGTGACCAAGGTGGCGGGAAAGACCCTCTTCGACAAGGTGTGGGAAGCCCACGTGGTGGTGGAGGAGCCGGGCAAGCCGCCCCTTCTCTACATCGACCTCCACCTCCTCCACGAGGTGACTTCCCCCCAGGCCTTTGAAGGCCTGCGCCTGGCCGGACGCCGGGTGCGGCGGCCTGACCTCACCTTTGCAACCATGGACCACAACGTGCCCACCACCCCCAGGATTCCCGGCCAGCCCCTGAGCCCGGACCCCATTGCGGCCCAGCAGATGGAGACGTTGATCCGCAACTGCCGGGAGTTCGGGATCACCCTCTTTGATCTGTACAGCCCGGACCAGGGGATTGTCCACATCATCGGCCCCCAGCTGGGCCTCACCCAGCCCGGGAAGACCATCGTCTGTGGCGACAGCCACACCTCCACCCACGGGGCCTTCGGTGCGCTGGCCTTTGGGATTGGGACCAGCGAGGTGGAGCATGTGCTGGCCACCCAAACCCTCCCCCAGTGGAAGCCCAAGAGCATGGAGATCTGGATCGAGGGGGAGCTGGGCTTGGGGGTGACGGCCAAGGACGTCATCCTGGGCCTCATCGGCCAGATCGGCACCGACGGGGCGACAGGCTACGTGGTGGAGTACCGGGGCCCCGTGGTGGAACGGATGACCATGGAGGAGCGGATGACCATCTGCAACATGGCCATCGAGGCCGGGGCCCGGGCGGGGATGGTCGCCCCTGATGCGACCACCTTCGCCTACCTGGAGGGACGGCGGTACGCGCCCAAGGGCGCCGCCTTCGAGCGGGCCGTCGCCTACTGGGAGACCCTCCCCACCGATCCCGATGCCACCTTTGACCACCGGGTGGTCTTCGACGTCTCCCGCCTCGCGCCCCAGGTGACCTGGGGGACCAGCCCCGGCATGGTGACCGACGTGACCGGCCGGGTGCCCGACCCCAGTGAGTTTGCCGACCCCGAAACCCGCCGGGCGGCGGAGCGGGCCCTGGAGTACATGGGGTTGGAGCCGGGCACACCCATCCAGGAGATCAAGATCGACCGGGTCTTCATCGGGTCCTGCACCAACGCCCGGCTGGAGGACCTCCGGGCGGCGGCCCAGGTGGTCCGGGGGAAGAAGGTGGCCCCGGGCGTGCGGGCCATGGTGGTGCCCGGCTCCCAGTGGATCAAGTACCAGGCCGAGCAGGAAGGCTTGGATCAGATCTTCAAGGAGGCGGGCTTCGAGTGGCGGGAGGCGGGCTGCAGCATGTGCCTGGGCATGAACCAGGACATCCTCCAACCCGGCGAGCGGTGCGCCTCCACCTCCAACCGGAACTTTGAGGGCCGGCAGGGGCGGGGCGGGCGGACCCACCTGGTCAGCCCCGTGATGGCCGCTGCGGCCGCCATCTACGGCCACTTTGTGGATGTGCGGGAACTCGGGGTGCTCACAGCCTGACCTTATGGCCTGAAGGGAGTCGGTGCGCATGGAACCGTTCCGGGTCCACCGGGGCTTGGCGGTCCCCTTGGACCGGATCAATGTGGATACCGATCAGATCGTTCCCAAGCAGTTCCTCAAGCGGGTGGAGCGGACGGGCTTCGGCCAGTTCCTCTTCTACGACTGGCGGTACGATGAGCAGGGCCAGCCCCGGCCCGACTTCGTCCTCAACCTGCCCCGCTACCAGGGGGCGACCATCCTCATCACCGGGGCCAACTTCGGGTGCGGCTCCTCCCGGGAGCACGCCCCCTGGGCCCTGAAGGAGTACGGCTTCCGGGCCATCCTGGCGCCCTCCTTCGCGGACATCTTCTACAACAACTGCCTCAACAACGGCCTCCTTCCGGTCCGGCTCGAGGCTGAGGTGGTTGGGGAGCTGATGCGCCGCGCCACGGAGGAGGAGGGGTACTACGTGACCGTCGACCTGGAGGCCTGCCAGGTGCGGGACGATCACGGGCTGGTCCAGCCTTTTGAGCTGGATGCCTTCCGGCGGCGCATGCTCTTGGAGGGGCTGGACCCCATCGACATCACCTTGGAGCATGAGGCGGCCATCCGGGCGTACGAGGCCGCCCATCCCGGTTGGTAGCCGCCGGGCAGGCCGGGCCAGCAGGAGGCTGAGGATCGTGGCCGACGAGGAAGCTCTTTACCGATCGGAAGCGTTGGAGCAGATCCGGCGGGTGGACCCGGAGGTGGCGGAGGCCATCGCCGCCGAGGTCCGTCGCCAGCAGCAGACCCTGGAGCTGATCGCCTCCGAGAACTTCGCCAGCCGGGCCGTCATGGCTGCCCAGGGCCTGGTGATGACCAACAAGTACGCCGAAGGGTACCCAGGGCGCCGTTACTACGGCGGCTGCCGGTACGTGGACATCCCGGAGCGGCTGGCCATCGAGCGGGCCCAGGCCCTCTTCGGTGCGGAGCACGTCAACGTCCAGCCCCATTCGGGGGCCCAGGCCAACCAGGCCGTCTACTTCGCGGCTCTGGAGCCGGGGGCGACCATCATGGGTATGGCCTTGCCCCACGGGGGCCACTTGACCCACGGCAGCCCCGTCAACCTGTCGGGGAAGTGGTTCCGGGTCATCCCCTACCATGTCTCCCGGGAGACGGAGGAGCTGGACTACGACGAGGTCCGCCGCCTGGCCTTGGAGCACCGGCCCAAGCTGATCGTGGCCGGGGCCAGCGCCTACCCGCGCCAGCTGGACTTCGCCCGGTTTGCGGCCATCGCCCAGGAAGCGGGCGCCCTCCTCATGGTGGACATGGCCCACATCGCCGGGCTCGTCGCCGCGGGGCTCCATCCCAACCCGGTGCCCCATGCGACCTTCGTCACCACCACCACCCATAAGACCCTGCGGGGGCCCCGGGGTGGGTTGATCCTCACCACCGCCGAGTGGGGCCCGGCGGTGGACAAGGCGGTCTTCCCCGGCATCCAGGGCGGCCCGCTCATGCACGTCATCGCGGCCAAGGCGGTGGCCTTGAAGGAGGCCCTCACGCCGGAGTTCCGAGCCTACCAGGAACAGGTGGTCCGGAACGCCCGGGCCCTGGGCCAGGCCTTGCAGGAGCGGGGCTGGCGCCTGGTGACGGGCGGGACCGACACCCACCTCCTCCTGGTGGACGTGAAGGCCCGGGGCCTGACGGGCAAGGAGGCGGAGGAGCGGCTGGAGGCGGTGGGGATCACCGTCAACAAGAACACCATCCCCTTCGACACGGAGAAGCCCTTCATCGCCAGCGGGATCCGGCTGGGGACCCCGGCGGTCACCACCCGGGGGATGAAAGAAGGGGAGATGGTCCTCATCGCCGACCTGATCGACCGGGCCCTCACCGCGCCGGCCGAGGCCGCCGCCATCGCCGACCAGGTCCGGCAGCTGACCGACGCCTTCCCCCTCTACCCCGGCTGGCCCTGAGCCGGCCTGGGATCTAGGGCCCTGCCCGCGGCAGGGCCCTTTTTCACGCGCCGCGCTGGTCTCACCCGGGGACTCAACCTTGCCGGGGACGAGCCGACCCTTGGGACAGATGACCCGTGAACTTTGACCCTATTTGCGGAGAAGGTGATGGGGATTGTTGGATCGGTCGGTTCGTCGGTTGTGTGATCTTGTGATCAATGGTACGATCGAGTGGGACACGCGTGGGTTTGGTGCCGCCCGGAGCGTGTCTCTGTCGTGAGGGAGAGGGGGAACTCGATGAACGCGACGTTGCCCGTCACCAACGAAGAGGGATTCTACGAGATTCGTCTGGAATCCATCGGGGGGCTGGGGGCCAACCTGGCGGGCAAGATGCTCGCCGAAGCCGCCGTTCTGCACATGGGTTTCAACGGGGCCAACTTCGCCTCGTACGGCTCCGAAAAGAAGGGAACGCCTGTCAAAAGCTTCATCCGTTTGGGCCCGCCGGAGATCAAGCTCCGGACCAGCGCGCCCGTGGAGCGGCCGCACCTTCTGGCCATCTTCCACGAGGCCTTGATCCGGACGGGCGACCCCGCCGGGGGCATCTACCCCAACAGCGTGGTGGTCGTCAACACCGCCCGGAGCCTGGATGAGCTGGCCCAGGACCTGAAGATGACCAGCGGCACCCTGGGCGTGGTGGATGCGCTCCAGATCGCGGTGGAGGAGAAGAGCCGCATCAACACCGTGATGATGGGCGCGCTGACCCGGGCTTCGGGTTTCATTGATCCCGAGGCGGTCAAGGCCGTCATCCGCTCCACCTTTGAACGGAAGTACCCCCATCTGGTCGAGCGGAACCTGCGGAGCTTCGACCGGGGCTACGAGGAGCTGGAGCTGAAGACCTTGGGCGACGGTACGGGCGAAGGCAAGCCCTACCACCGTCCGGCTCCCAAGTGGGGGTACCTGAACGCTCCCCTGGGCGGCGTGGTCGCCGATCCCGGCAACAGCATGCTGAAGGATCTGAGCGCCTCCCGGGAGGGCTTCGTGCCTGTCTTCGATCGGGAGAAGTGCATCGACTGCGGCCAGTGCGACTTCGTCTGCCCCGACTACTGCTTTGTCTGGGAACAGGGGACCGACAAGAAGGGCCGCCCGGCCCAGCGCTTGGTGGGCATCGACTACCAGTACTGCAAGGGCTGCCTCAAGTGTGTTGAAGCCTGCCCGGTGCCCGGCGCCCTGACGGAGGCCAGGGAGACCGCCGAACTGGTCGCGAGCCGCCGGGTCCCCCATCGCTTCGTCCACGCGGAAAGGGTGATTGCCTGATGGCTGTTGCCGAAGAGGCCCTGCGCGAGGCCGGGCGCCCCAAGCAGAAGGTCGACTTCCTGAGCGGCAACGAGATGGCCGCGGTGGCCGCCCGCCAGATCAACTTCCACGTGATGGGCTACTACCCCATCACCCCGTCCACGGAGATTGCCGAGTTCCTTGACGCCATGAAGGCGGAAGGGGAGCACGACATCGTCATGATCCCCGGGGACGGGGAGCACGGCGCGGCGGGGATCTGCTACGGCGCCGCGACGGCAGGGGCCCGGGTCCTGAACGCCACCAGCGCCAACGGGCTCATGTACGCCCTGGAGCAGCTGCCCGTCCAGTCGGGCACCCGCATGCCCATGGTGCTCAACCTGGTCACCCGGTCCATCAGCGGCCCCTTGAACATTCACGGGGACCACTCGGACCTCTACTTTGCCATCCACACCGGCTGGATCGTCCTCCTGGCCCGCGACCCCCAGGCCGTCTACGACATGAACGTGCTGGCCGTCAAGATCGGCGAGCACCCCAAGATCCAGCTCCCGGTGATCGTGGCCTACGACGGCTTCTTCACCAGCCACCAGAAGCGCCGGGTCCAGTACTTTGAGGATCCCCAGGTGGTCCGGGACTTCCTGGGTGAGCGGCACCAGGAGTTCACCTCCGTCGACCCGCGCAACCCGGTGAGCATCGGGCCTTACATGAACGAGCCCGACTTCATCAACAACAAGTACCAGCTGAAGCTGGCCTTCGACGAGGCCCGCCGGGTGATCCCGGAGATCTTCGCCGAGTGGGGCAAGCTGACGGGCCGGCACTACCCCATCCTGGACACCTACCGGATGGAGGATGCGGAGGTCGCCCTCTTCCTGGTCAACTCCGCGGCGGAGACGGCCAAGGACGTGGCGGACGCGCTGCGGGAAGAGGGCATCAAGGCGGGCGTCATCAGCCCCAACGTGCTCCGGCCCTTCCCGGCTGAGGAGATCCGCCGTGCCCTCAAGAACGTCAAGGCCCTGGTGGTGGGCGAGCGGGCCGATACCTCCTTTGGCGAGGACGGGTCCCAGCTCACCCACGAGATCAAGTCGGCTCTCTGGGACGACCGGGAGAACAAGACCCTGGTCCTCTCCCGGATCTACGGCCTGGGCGGCAAGGAGTTCTACCCGGAGGACGCCCGTGCTCTCTTCGAGCTGGCCATCGAGACGGCCAAGACGGGCAAGGTGGAGAAGCCCTTCGACTACCTGGGTGTGACGCCGGGCGATCCTGAGAAGACGCCCGTGCGGGTCGTCGATCCTCTCACCAAGGAAGAGGTCAACCAGGGCCTGGTCGAGGTGACCAAGAACGAGGAGACGGGCCGCCTTGAGGTGAAGATCGCCCGGCCGCGGGAGCTCACCGCGCGGCCCAAGCGGATCCTCTCGGGTCACGGGGCCTGCCCCGGCTGCGGCATCTTCTCTGGGGTGGACACCTTCCTGAAGGGGATCGAGGGCGACGTGGTGGTCCTCTACCAGACGGGTTGCGCCTACGTGACCACCACCGGGTACCCCTACAGCGCCCACCGGGTCTCGTTCATCCACAACCTCTTCCAGAACGGGGCCCCCACCCTGGCCGGTGCGCTGGAGGCCTTCCGGGAGCGGCAGCGTCGGGGCGAGCTTCCGCCCGATGATGAGCTCACCTTCATCATGATCACCGGGGACGGCGGGATGGACATCGGCATGGGCTCCGCCCTGGGGACCGCCCTGCGGAACCACCGGCTGATCATCCTGGAGTACGACAACCAGGGGTACATGAACACCGGCGCCCAGCTGTCGTACTCGACGCCCTACGGGCACCGGACCAGCACCAGCAACGTGGGTTCGGTGGGCAGGGGCAAGACCTTCCACCACAAGGACACGGCCCAGATCATGGCGGCGACCCGCATCCCGTACGTCTTCACGGGCTCCGAGGCGTTCCCCCAGGATCTGGTCAAGAAGGCGGCCAAGGCCCAGTACTACGCCACCCACGAGGGGACGGCCTACGGCAAGATCCTCATCAGCTGCCCCCTCAACTGGCGGAGCGAGGAGCGGCTGGGCACCAAGATCCTGGAGGCGGCCGTCAACAGCTGCTTCTTCCCGCTCTACGAGGTGGAGCAGGGGAAGACCACCATCACCTACAATCCCGAGGACCGGGAGAAGAAGGTGCCCGTCAGCGAGTGGCTCAAGATGATGGGCAAGACCCGGCACCTGCTCAAGCCGGAATATGCCGAGATGCTGGAGGAAATCCAGCGGGAGGTCGACTTCCGCTGGGAGCAGCTGAAGGCCAAGCACGCCAGCCCCATCCTCTGATCCGCTCCAGGTCAAGGTGGGGACGGAAGCGGGCCGGGTCTCCCCGGCCCGTTCTCGTTTGCCCCTGCCGGCGGCCGCCCGCTAGGGCCGGACCTCCGGGGCCTGGGCGGCCCGGGGCGCGGCCAGCCAGAGGAGGAGAACGCCCAGGAGGGTCTGGAGCGCGGCCCCGGTGAAGAGGAAGGCCTCACCGAACCGGTCCATGAGGGCGCCCAGGACAGGGGGCGTGAGGATGGCCCCCGTGGTGGTGAACAGGTAGTAGAGGCCCGTGTAGGTGCCCGTCTGGACATTCTGGCCGAGGGCGGCCACCGAGGGGTACGCGTTGACGACGATGAAGGCCCAGAGAATCCCCACCGCGGCCAGGGCCAGGAGCAGGGGAAGGCCGGGGCGGAGGAGGGGCGCCACGAGCAGAACCAGCACCAGCAGCCCGCCGGCGGTGGCCATGGTCCGGTGCCGGCCCAGCCGGGCTCCCACCAGGCCGCCGGGGATGGCCAGGAGAATGAGCATGGCCGCGGCCGCCAGGAGCGCCTGAGAGGCGGCGCCCGAGGTCATCCCCAGCCGGACGGTGGCGTAGGTGCTGAACAGCTGGTTGAGCGCGTTCCAGGAACCCCAGATCAAGAGGAGCCCGAAGAGGAGCGCCAGGGGCCGGCGGTCTCGGGAGCGGATCAGGCCTCCAACGGTGGTGAGAAGCCCAGGCGCTTCCTCCTCTGGCGGCCCGTCCCGCCACCCCAGGGGGGTCCTGGCCTCCTTCAGGAAGATGAGGAGGATCCAGGGCACCACGAGCAAGAGGCCGCCCATGATGGCGAAGGCCGTCCGGTCATGGTCGGGCAGGAAGAGGGCCCCCACCCCGAAGGCGACGGCGCCGCCCAGGCCGCCCATCAGGTTGATCACGCCGTTGGCCGGGCTTCGCAGCGGTTCCGGCGTCACGTCGGGCATGAGGGCGACGGTGGGGGAGCGGTGAATCCCCATGAAGAAGTCGAAGAGGATGACGAGGGCGATGAGACTGACGAGGCTGGTGTGGTAGGGGAGGAAGAGGAAGGCCAGGCCCGCCAGGGGCATGCCCACCAGGACGTAGGGCAGCCGGGGGCCCAGGCGGGTCCGGGTCCGGTCGCTGAGGGCGCCCACGTACGGTTCCAGGAAGAGGGCGGCGATCTCGTCCAGGATCATGAAGGTGCCCACCAAGGTGTTCACCTGCTCGGGGAACCGGGGCGCCAGGAACCCCCGCAGGTAGAGGGGGACCTGGACGTTGAAGAGCGCCCAGGCCCCTGAGATGGCGAAGAATCCCAAACCCAGCAAGAAGGTCCGACCCCAGCGCAAGGTCACGCAGACGCCTCCTTCCAAGAGCCAGCTGCTCCCTCTGTTCGGGAC
Source organism: Bacillota bacterium (assembly GCA_017577405.1). GTDB lineage: Bacteria > Bacillota > Limnochordia > Limnochordales > Limnochordaceae > Limnochorda. Next base: position 35,122 of record PIUA01000021.1, on the reverse strand, counting down.
GGCCCGCTGGGCTCCTTGTCCCGGGGGAACAAGCGGCCCGCTGCGGGTGCGGCCACCGGCGGCCCCGGTTCTTCCGGGAGAAGGCGGCCAGGACCTGCCTTGACACTCCGCGGAGCGCCATGGTAAGGTAAATACAATCATAATGGGGCGTTCCGCCCCTGAGCGTGGTGCTCCAGCGGCTGGCAGCAGCTCTTGTTCCATCTCTCTCGGTGATGCACCATCATTCCGCTGGGAAGGCGCCACCTTCGAGGCATCGGGCCTGATTGGCGAACAGGCGCCGGTTGGGTTCGATGGCAAGCGGGGCCGTGGCGAAAGCCACGGCCCCGGCCCTTTCCTACCCTCTCCCGGGTCAGGGCCGCCCCTGGGGGTGCCGGGGCGCGCCGGGGCAAACTGCCCCCGTGGGGGGGATGCCCATGCGCGTCCTGCAGGTGGTCGGTTCAGCCGAAGGGGGCCTCCGCCGGCACCTGGTCCAGCTCCTGCGGGGCCTGGCGGGCCACCGCTTTGTGGTGGCCGGTCCCCCGGCGGTTCTGGCCGGCCTTGACGCCCTTCCGGCGGTGGAGGCTCTCTGGCCCCTGCCGGGAGGCGGCGGTTCCTGGGCCCCCGCCGGGCACGGCCGGGAGCCTTGGGCTGATCCGGGGGACGGCCAGAGCCCGCCCTTCGACCTGGTGCACGTCCACGGCTGGCGGCCTGCGTGGGCCGTCTTCCGGAAGATGGCCCCTTCTTGGCCGACGGTGTGGACCCTCCACACCCGCCCGCCGGCCGGGGTGCTGGCGAGGCTCTGGTTGGGGCGGCTCTTCCGCGCGGCGGAGGGCCGTCCCCTGCGGGTGATCGCGGTCTCCGAGAGCCTGGCGAGGGAGGTGGCCCAGCTCTGGCCTGGCGGGGCGGCGCGGCTCCAGGTGGTGCGGAACGGCCTGGCCCGGGAGGAGATGGACGCCCTGGCCCAGCGCCGGCGGCGGGAGCAGGCAGCCCGGCTCGATTGGTCGGCAGCGTCGGAGGCCCAGGGTGAGGCGCCGGAAGGGCCGGCTGAGCATCCCGTGGGGCCCCGAGAGCCGCCCATCCCTATCCCGATCCTGGGGTACTTGGGGCGCCTGTGGGCGCCCAAGGGCGTCCTGGATGCGGTGGAGGTTCTGGCCCGGCTGGTCCAAGCAGGATGGCCCGCGGTCTTGGTGGTGGGCGGGGAGGGTCCCCATCGGGAGGCCGCTGTCCGGCTGGCCCGGAACCGAGGGGTCGCCGAGCGGCTCCACCTCCTGGGCTGGCAGGAACCGGAGCCTTTTTTCGCCCGCATCGATCTCCTCCTCCATCCCTCCCGGGGCGAGGGCGGCTTCCCCTACACCATCATGGAGGCCATGGCGGCGGGGGTGCCCGTGGTTGGGTACCGGTTGCCGGCCATCGACGAGGTGGTGGCTAGGCCCGGGAGGCCTGGTGGCCAGGAGCTCCTCCATCTGGTCCCGCCCGGAGACCGGGCGGCCCTCAGCCGCCGCTGCGCCCTCTGCCTCCACCAGGCCGAGCGGACAGCCCGCCAGGCGGAGGCGGCCGCCGCCTTCGCCCGGGAGACCTTCTCCCTGGAGCGGACTCTGGGGGCGGTGGAGGGGATCTACCGGCAGGTTGTCCGGGAGGCGGCCGCCGTCCAAGGCGAGCCTGCGCCCGCCGGCGCTGGCCTTGCCGGGCCCGACCAGGTCCGGATATAATGGAAACCAAGGGAGAAGGCAGAGGCGATGATGGGGACCAGTACCCTTCGCCCAGCCCGTCCAGAGAGCCGGCGGGTGCTGCGAGCCGGTCGGGCGGGAAGGGGAATCCACCCCGGAGCAGGCGGCCAGCCGCCCCCGTCTGAAGCGCGGGGCGGTGAAGCCAACCGGTTGGGCCCGATACAGCCCGCACGAGCCATCCTCCGGCGAGGCGCGTCCGGAAGGATCAGGGTGGCACCGCGGTCCAATCCGCCCCTGAAGTCGGGCGGTTTTTTCTTTGTTCCCGGCGGGCCACCGGCGGCCGGGGCCGTCGCCGGGGCGAGCAGGAGGGTGACGTCCATGTTGGATCTCAAGTGGATCCGGGAGCATCCCGAGGAGACCCGTGCCGCGTTGGCCCGGCGGGGGGAGGAGGCGCTCCCCTCCATTGATGAGCTCCTCCGCCTGGACGAAGAGCGGCGCCGGCTCTTGGCCACCGTCGAGGAGAAGAAGGCCTACCGGAATCGGGTCTCCCAGGAGATCGGCCGGGCCCGTCAGGCGGGCGAGGATGTGGCCGACCGCATGCAGGCCATGCGGGAGCTGGGCGAGACCATCCGGGCGTTGGACGAGCAGGTCAAGGCGGTGGAGGCTCAGATCGAGGAGCGCCTCCTCCAGATCCCCAACCTGCCCCACGAGAGCATCCCCACCGGCCCCGATGAGACGGCCAACCAGGAGATCCGCCGGTGGGGCGAGCCACCCCGATTCGCCTTTGAACCCAAGCCCCACTGGGAGCTGGGCCCCCGTCTGGGCATTCTCGACTTCGAGCGGGCGGCCAAGATCACCGGGGCCCGGTTTGCCCTCTACTGGGGGGCGGGGGCGCGTCTGGAACGGGCCCTGATCAGCTTCATGCTCGATCTCCACACTCAGGAACACGGCTACACCGAGGTCTTCCCGCCCTTCCTGGTCAACCGGGCGGCCATGATCGGCACGGGACAACTGCCCAAGTTCGAAGAGGACATGTTCAAGTGCGAGGGGACGGACTACTACCTCATCCCCACGGCGGAGGTCCCGGTGACCAACCTCCACGCGGGCGAGATCCTCGCGGCCGACCAGCTCCCCTTGCGCTACACCGCCTACACCGCCTGCTTCCGGGCTGAGGCGGGCTCGGCTGGCCGGGACACCCGGGGCCTGATCCGCAATCACCAGTTTGACAAGGTTGAGCTGGTCAAGCTGGTCCGGCCCGAGACCAGCTATGAGGAGCTGGAGTCCCTGGTCCAGGACGCGGAGGCGGTGCTCCAGCGCCTCGGCCTCCCCTACCGGGTGGTCTGCCTCTCCTCGGGTGATTTGGGCTTCGCTGCCGCCAAGACCTACGACCTGGAGGTCTGGATGCCCAGCTACGGCCGCTACGTGGAGATCTCCAGCTGCAGCAACTTCGAGGCCTTCCAGGCCCGGCGGGCGGGCATCCGCTTCCGGCCCGAGCCCAAGGCGAAGCCCGAGTTCGTCCACACCCTGAACGGTTCAGGGCTGGCTGTGGGCCGCACGCTGGCCGCGCTCCTGGAGAACTACCAGCAGGAGGACGGCTCGGTCCGAATCCCCGAGGTGCTCCGGCCCTACATGGGCGGGCTGGAGGTCCTGCAGCCCCCGGCCTGAATTGACAGGGCCGAAGAGACCGTGTTAGGCTGAAGCCGACCGGGCGGGGCTCCTCGTGGAGGGGTGACGGAGCGGCCGAACGTGGCGGTCTTGAAAACCGCAGGGTCGCAAGGCCCCGTGGGTTCGAATCCCACCCCCTCCGCCAGTGGGGCTCCGCCCCTGGGGCATCCTCTGCGGGGCGAAGCTTGGGACGCCCCACCCTCTCCCCATCCCAGGGGACGGCCCGGAGAAGCGTGAGGCCGCCTGCTCAAGGGCTGAGCAGGCGGCCTTCTTCCGTGGGGGGCAGGTTTCCGCCGGCGCGTGGAGAAGGCCCGAGCCTCCCAGGGCCTGGCCCCGGCCGGCAAGGGCGGCCTCCCGTCAGGCGTCGAGGCCGTGCCGGGCGATCACGTCTCGGTACCAGAGGGCGCTGGCCTTGGGGATGCGCCGCTGGGTGGGGTAGTCCACGTAGACCAGGCCGAAGCGGCGGGTGTAGCCCCGGGCCCACTCAAAGTTGTCGAGGAAGGACCAGGCGAAGTAGCCGGCCACGGGTGCCCCCTCCTGAAGGGCTTGCCAGATGGCCCGCAGGTGCCCCTCCAGGTAGGCGATCCGCTCGGGATCGGCCACCCGGAGCTCGCCCCCTTCCTCCACCAGCTCGTCGGGGTACGCCGCGCCGTTCTCGGTGATGATCAGGGGGCAGGGGTGGTCCCACGGGGAGGGCTGGCTCCCCGCGGACGGGACCTCTTCCCGTGCCCGAGAGGAGGCGGGAACGGCCGCCAAGCGGGGAGCCAGGTAGGTCCGGTGAACCCAGGTCAGGACCTCCTGGAGCCCCTGGGGGTAGACCTCCCACCCCATGGCCGTGACGGGACCGGGACCGGCCACGTTCCGGATGCCGGTCCACGGCTCCGAGGGGTCGTGGGCCACCACGTGCCGGGTGTAGTAGTTGACTCCCAGGAAGTCCATGGGTTGGGCGATCAGCTCCAGATCTCCCGGTTCCACCGGCGGCTCGACCTGCCGCGCCTGGTACCAGGCGAGGGCCGTGTCGGGGTAGCGGCCCCGGAAGAGGGGATCGAGAAACCACCCGCTCTCGAGGGCCAGGGCCCGTTGGGCCGCCTCCTGATCCTCCGGAGCCGAGGAGGCGGGGACGTAGGCGTGGAGATCCAGGCTGATGCCCATCCGGCCCGGCAGGTTGAGCTGGCGGAAGGCCTGCAGGGCGAGCCCGTGGGCGAGGAGCAGGTGGTGGCTCACCCGGACCGCGGTGGCCAGGTCCCGCAGGCCCGGCGCGTGCTCGCCGTACAGGTGCCCCAGGAAGGCGACCACCCATGGCTCGTTGATGGTCAGCCAGAGCTTCACCCGGTCGCCCAACCGTTCCATGACGGTGACGGCCAGGTCCCGGAAACGGGCGGCGGTCTCCCGGCGGGCCCAGCCCCCCTGGGCTTGCAGAGCCTGGGGCAGGTCCCAGTGGTAGAGGGTGACCAGAGGCTCGATCTGTGCGTCCAGAAGGCCATCCACCAGCCGGTCATAGAAGTCCAGGCCGGCGGGGTTGGGCGCGCCCTCCCCGGTGGGGTAGATCCGGGGCCAGCTGATGGAGAACCGGTACGCCTGGAGCCCCAGGGCCTGCATCAGCTGGATGTCCTCCCGCCAGCGCCGGTAGTGGTCGCAGGCCGGCTCACCGCTGGAGCCGTCGTCGATGCGCCCCGGCTCCGCCGTGAAACGGTCCCAGATGGACTCACCCCGGCCGTCGGCCCGGGTGCTCCCCTCCACCTGGTAGGCCGAGGTGGCCGTTCCCCACAGGAACCCTTCTGGGAAAGCGAGCATGGTCACAATCTCCTTCCTGGGTTGAAGGTCGCCCTGCACCGGAGGGAGGGGCGGCCGGGCCGGAGCCCGGCCGCCCGCCGCGTCCGTCACCGCTCGTCGCGGAGCGCGCGGTCCACCTGTTCTGCCGCCCGGTTCAGGAAGGCCTGGACACCGCCCTGGCGCTCCAGGGTGCCATCGACGTACGCGGCCAGGACGTTGCGGAACTCGCCCACGATCGCGTTCTCGATGGTCCCCCAGGTGGCCAGGGGCGGGTAGGCCCGGGCGAAGCCGAGGGTGGTCTTGAAGGTCTGCCAGACACCCTGCTCATAGTAGGGGTCCTCGAAGGCAGAGAGGGTGGCGGGCAGCATCTTGGTCAGGTTCTTGGTGTAATCGACCAGGTTCTCGTCCCTCAGGAGGAACTGGATCCACTTCTTGGCGGCCTCCTGGTTGGGGCTCTGGCGGAGGATGGCCAGGTTGCTCCCGCCGGAGAAGGCGGCGCGCCCCGCCGGCCCCGCAGGAGGCGGCACGATGCCGTAGTTCAGGGACGGATTCTCGATCTCGATGTCGGCAATGTTCCACGGACCCATGAAGGCCATGGCCACGTTGCCGTTGATGAAGGCAGCGTCCGCCTGGTCCTGGTTATACTCAGCCGTTGCCCGGGAGGCGAGGCCTTGCCGGACCAGATCGACGTAGTACTCCATGGCGGCCACACCCTCCGGCCCGTTGAAGACGGCCCGCCGGGCGTCGATGTCCACCAGTTCGCCGCCGAAGGCCCAGAGGATGATGGCCCAGTTGTGGATGAGGTCGTAGGCGTTGGTGCCGGCGATGGCGATGGCCCGGCCCGCGCCGTGGGTGGCGATCAGCTTCTGGCCGACGGCGACCAGCTCCTCATAGGTCTGGGGGGGTTCCACGCCGGCGGCCGCGAACATGTCCTTGTTGTAGTAGAGGGCCCGGGTCTCAGCGAACCACGGGACGCCGTAGAAGTCCCCCTTGTAGGTGGTGGAAGCCAGGTTGGCGGCCATGAAGGCGTCCGCGCCGCCGAACTCGTTGATGTCCAGCTGGGACAGCCCGCCGGTGGCCGCCAGCTGGGGGTTCCACGTGGTGCCCACCTGGAAGACGTCGACGCCCTCACCGGTGATGATGGCGGTCGAGATCCGGCTCCAGGCCACGTCCCAGCCGATCACCTCGAAGTGGACCCGGATGCCCGTCTCCGCGTGGAACTCCTCCGCCTTCTTCTGCAGCCAGGGAACATGGATGGCGTCGGGCGCGTTGGGCATGACCCAGAAGGTGATCTCCTGGGCGGCCGCCGCCGCCGTCCCCGCCACGACCAAAGCCAGCAGCAGCAACAGGGCTCCCAGACCTCGCATGAGACGGTTGCTCAGCACACAGATGCCCTCCCTTGCTGGAATCTTCCGGGTGTTTGCACGGGCAGCCAGCCCTCGACGGCCTCCATCACCTCATCCCGCGGGAGACCCGCGTCAGCCTTTGGTCGCGCCCGCGACCAAACCGTCAATGATGGCCCGCTGCATGAGGGTGAAGAGGACAACGACCGGCAGACTGACCAGCACCGAGGCGGCCATCATCCCCGTCCAGTGGGCCTCCTGGGCGGTGATGTACTCCAGGAGCCCCACCGCCACCGTCCGGGTACCCCGTCCTGTCAGCACCGAGGCGAAGAGGATCTCATTCCAGCCCATGATGAAGGCGTAGATGCCCACCGCGGCCAGGCCGGGCCGGGCCAGGGGCAAGATGACGGAAAAGAGGGTCCGGAGGCGGCTGGCCCCGTCGATTTGCGCCTGCTCATCCAGCTCTTTGGGGATGGTGTCGAGGAAGCTCCAGAGCATCACGATGGAGAAGGGCAGGGCGAAGGAGGTGTAGGTCAGGATGAGGCCCGGGTACGTGTTCCGCAGCTGGATGCCGAAGCGGTGGTTGATCCAGGTGAAGAGGATGAAGTAGGGGATGAGGAAGAGGATGCCCGGCAGCATCTGGGTGGAGAGGACGGAGACCACGTACGCCTCCCGGCCCGGGAAGCGGAACCGGCTGAGCGCGTACCCGGCCAGGAAGGCCAGCAAGGTGGCCAGCACCATGGTTCCGCTGCTGATGATCAGGCTGTTCTTGAAGTAATCCAGCATGGGCACCGTCCGGTTGACGTTCAGGTAGTTCTCCCAGGTGAAGGACCGGGGAATCCACGAGGGCTCCCGTCCCGGCTGGGTCACATCGGCCCCCTGCAGCTCCAAGGAGGTCTTAAAGGAGCCGGAGACCATCCACCCGTAGGGGATCAGGACGCTCAAGAGGACCAGCGCCACCGCGCCGGAGAAGAGGACCCATCCCAAAGCCCGCCGGAGGCGCTGCCGCCTGCGCGGCTGGGTGTTGGACCGCGTCGCCATGCGTCTCACCTCACCCCTCGGCGAGGCTGCTGCCCCGCCGTACCGCCCGCAGGTAGATCGCGGTGAAGATCAACATGATGGCCATCAGCGCCAACGACATGGCCGCCCCCACCCCGAAGTCGAAGGTGGTGAAGCTCTCCCGGTGGATGAGGGTGGAGGGGACGTCGGCCGCCCACCCCGGATCCTTGCCCAGCATGACGTAGAACTGGTTGAAGGCGTTGTAGTTCCACAGGACGGACATCAGGATCAAGGTCCGGCTGATGGGGGCCAGGAGGGGCAGGACGATGTAGCGGAACTGCTGCCACCGGCCGGCCCCGTCGATCCGGGCCGCCTCATAGAGCTCCTTGGGAATGCTCTGGAGGCCCGCCCCCAGGATCAGGGCGGCGAAGGGCCACCCCTTCCAGAGGGCGGCGATCATCACCGCGTAGAGGGCCCGGCTGCCCACCAGCCAGATGATGGGCTCCTCCACCAGCCCCCACCCCAAGAGCCACTTGTTGACCAGCCCGATCCGGGCTTGGAAGATGAAACGCCAGACGCTGTAGGCGACCGAGTCGGGGGTGATGTAGGGGAGGAGGATCAGCCCCCGAACCAGGTTCCGGCCAGGGAAGGGTCGGTTGAGGAGGAGCGCGACGGCCATGCCGATGACGTACCCGAGGACGATGGTGACCACGCCGAAGAGGGTCACGTTCCAGAGGGACCGCCAGAAGCGGGCCCCCAACCGGCCGGCCGGGTCGAAGCCGTCGATGAAGTTCTGCAGGCCCACCCAGGGGGCGCTGGTCCACTGGGTGACCGTGTACAGGTTGACGTCCCGGAAGGCGACCATGATGCCCGAGAGCATGGGGATGTAGTGGACGAAGAGCATCCCCAGGACGGCGGGCAGGATGAGCAGGTAGGCGGGGCCGAAGCGCCGGAGGTGCGCCTTCCACCGGGTGGAGGCGGGAGTGCGAGCCCGGGATGGCGTCGCTGCCTCCAGAGGCCGGAGCCTTGTCATTGCAGTCCACCTCCAGGCCCGAGGGGCCGGCCCGGCTAGGCGGAGGCTCGCTCCACCAGCTGGGTCTCCAAGAGGACCCGCTCGGTCTCCAGATCCTCACCGGCAGCCAGGCGGATCACCATGCGAAAGGCGATGGCGCCCATCTCGGCCACCGGCTGGCGCACGGTGGTGAGGGGCGGGATGGCCGTCGCCGCCAGGGGCAGGTCGTCGTAGCCCATCACCGCCACATCGTCAGGGACGGACACGCCGTGCTCGTGCAGGGCGGCCAGGGCTCCCAGGGCCATGAGGTCGTTGGCGCAGAAGATCGCCCGGGGCAGGGGCCGGCCCGACCGGAGCCGCTCGGCCACCAGCCGGTACCCGGTCGGCTGGGTGAAGTCGCCCTCCCAGACCAGGTCGGGATCGAGCTCCAGGCCGGCCTCCTGCAGGGCGAGCCGGGCTCCCCGGACCCGGTCGATGGCCGATTGGATGGTGAGGGGACCGGTGATCAGCCCAATGGGATCGTACCCCTTGCTGAGGAGGTACTGGACCGCCCGGTGGGCCCCCCGCAGGTTGTCGACCCCCACATGGGGGTAGCGGCTGCCCGCATTCCGGTGGTCGACGACCACCATGGGGAGGCGCCCCTTCTGGCTGGCGAAGAGCTCCTCTTCCCGGTGTCGGGGGGTGATCACCACCAGCCCAGCCAGCCCGTCCGTTTGCTGGATCCGCTCCACCACGTTCTCCTGGGAGCGACCCTCGGTGGTGTAGAGCACCAGGTCGTACCCCCGGGCGAAGGCTTCCTGCTCCACCCCCATGAGCACCGCGCAGTAGAAAGGGGAGCTCACGTTGGGGACCAGGAGGGCCACCATCCGGGAGGTGGCCCGGGACCGGCGGGGCCGGGCGGGCTGGTACCCCAGGCGGGTGGCCGCCTCGACCACCCGCCGGCGCAGCTCCGGCCGCACCCGGGGATCCCCGTTCATCACCCGGGAGGCCGTGGCGGCGCTGACGCCGGCGAGTTCCGCTACCTGACGAAGGGTCGCCATGAAACATGCACCAATCCTTTCAGAAACAGATTTCTCCTGAGGTAGGCCATTTCCTGCAAGAACCGAGAAACATCTGGCGGAAGCCTCCCGGCCGCCCTCTCGGGCGCTGACGGGGGCTTGGGGAGCCCCTCTCTTGAATCGGTCCGAGGGCCTTTCCTACAATGAACCCTTAGGAGGAGGTGGCGTGGTGTGATCCATCTGGAGCACGTCTCCAAGTGGTACGCGGGGCGTGCCGCGGTGGAGGACTTGAGCTTCTCGGTGGAGGAGGGCGAGGTGGTCGGCTTTCTCGGGCCCAACGGGGCGGGGAAGACCACCACCATGCGCATCATCACTGGCTACATGCCGCCTTCCGAAGGCCGGGTGGAGGTGGCCGGCTTTGATCCGGTGGAAGACCCGGTGGCGGCCAAGAGCCGGATTGGGTACTTGCCCGAGTCACCTCCCCTTTATCCTGAGATGAGCGTGCTGACCTACCTCACCTTTGTCAGCGATCTGAAGCGGGTGCCCCGGTCCCAAAGGACCAAGCAGGTGGAACAGGCCATGGAGCGGACCGGCCTCACGGGGGTGCGGCACCGCCTCATCGGCCATCTCTCCAAGGGGTACCGGCAGCGGGTGGGGATCGCGCAGGCGCTCTTGGGCGAGCCGCCCGTCCTCATCTTGGATGAGCCCACGGTGGGCCTGGATCCCCGGCAGATCATCGAGATCCGCGAGCTGATTCGGGAGCTGGCCGGCTCCCACACGGTCTTGCTCAGCTCCCACATCCTGCCGGAGGTGCAGGCCCTCTGCCAGCGGGTGATCATCATCAACCGGGGACGGCTGGTGGCCGAGGACCGGACGGAGAACCTGAGCGCCAGCAAGGCGGGCGGCCGCCTGGAGCTGGTCGTCCAGGCTCCAGCTCCGGCGGTGGCCCAGAGGCTCGAGCAGGTGCCTGAGGTGGCCGGTGTCCGGATCCTGGAGCCGGAGACCGGCGGCCAGGTCCGCCTGCAGGTGGACGAGCGTCCCGGGATGGACGCCCGGCCGGCCATCTTCTTCGCCCTGGCCGAGGCCCAGTGGCCCATCCTGGAGCTGACCCGGCCCCGGTTCTCCCTGGAGGAGGTCTTCATGGAGCTGGTGACGCAGGAGCCGGCCGAGGCAGGGGAGGGTTCGGCATGAGTGGACTGGGCACCATCTACCGGAAAGAGCTCCGGATCCTTCTGGCTTCCCCCCTCTCCTACGTGGTGGCCGCCGTCTTCCTGGCCCTGGGGGGGTACTTTTTCTGGCTGTTCTTGGCCAACACGGCGCTGGCCTCCCTGAGCGGCTACTTCGGCAACAGTTCCATCGTCCTGGTCTTTATCGTGCCCGTGCTCACCATGCGCCTTTGGGCCGAGGAGGAGGCCCGGGGGACCGCGGAACTGCTCCTCACCAGCCCCGTCAGCCTGGGTCAGGTGGTGGTGGGCAAGTTCCTGGCGGTGGCGACCCTCTTTGCCGGCATCCTGCTCTTGACCGTGGGCTACCCCCTGGTCCTGATCCTCCGGAGCGACCCCCACCTGCCCACCATCCTCACCTCGTATCTGGGCTTCTTCCTTTTGGGGGCCGCCTTTCTGGCGGTGGGGCTCTTCACCAGCACCCTCACCCACCATCAGGTGATCGCGGCGGTGACCGGCTTCGGCCTGCTCCTGCTCTTTTGGTTCATCGACCTGGCGGCAGGCTCGGTGACCGGGACCCTCCGGCAGGTGCTCCTGGCCCTGTCGGCCTTCACCCACTTTGAGCCCTTCACCCGGGGGTTGATCAGCGCCGCGGACGTGACCTACTTCCTCAGCGTCATCGCCGGCTTTCTCTTCTTGGCTGAACGGAACCTGGAACGGAGGTTGTGGGGATGAACGACCGTGGACCGACGGCGGGACCACCCGCAGACTCCGGAAGCAGGCGCCTCGGCCGGAGGAGGCGGATCCGGCGGGGCAGCGAGTCGGCCGTGCTGACGGTGGCTGTGCTCGGCATCCTGGTGCTGCTCAACATCCTGGCCGGCCGGACGGGCTGGCAGGCGGACCTGAGCGCCGAAGGACGTTTTACCCTCTCGCCCCTGAGCCGCCAGGTGCTGGAGCGCCTGCCGGCTCCCGTGCAGGTGACGGCCTTTGTCCGGGACGGCCCGAGCGGGCTCCTGACCGACCTCCTCCAGCAGTATGACCGGGCGAGCAGCTCTTTCCAGCTCCGCCTGGTCGATCCGGTCAAGGAGCCGTCGCTGGCCCGCCAGTACGAGGTCACCCAGTATGACACGGTGATCTTGGAGATGGGCAGCCGGAGCCGGCGGATCGAGCCGAGCAACCTGTACGGCTTCGGCACCGCCCGGGAGGAGCTGGAGTTCCGGGGCGAGCAGGCCATCACCCGGGCCCTGGTGGAGCTGGGCCGGGAACAGCAGCTGAAGGTCTACTTCCTGACCGGCCACGGTGAGGCCACCCCCGCCGACCGCTTGGGCCGCTTGGCCACCTACCTGGAGGGCGAAGGGTATACGGTGGCCACCCTCAACCTCGCCCAGGAGGGCGGGATGCCCGAGGATGCCACGGTGCTGGTGGCGGTGGGGCCCCAGAGCGACCTGGGCCCGCAAGAGGAGGAGACCATCGCCGCCTATCTGGAGGCAGGCGGCCGGCTCATCCTCCTGCTCGATCCCTCCAACCGGCCCATCGACGGGTGGAACCAGCTGGCCGAGCGACTGGGGGTCCGCTTCCGGACCGACGTGGTGGTGGACCCGGCCCAGTCCTTCTTCCTGGACCCCCTCTCGCCCATGCCCACCCTCCGGTACCATGCCATCACCCGGGAGCTGCAGGAGCGGCAGATGCGGGTGATGCTGCCCCGGGCCCGTTCCCTGGAGCGGCTGGACGACCCGGCGCCCTACCGGGTGACCACCCTCCTCGAAAGCAGCTTCGACGCCTGGGGTGAGACCACGTTGCAGGGCACCACCCTGCGGAAGGATGAGGAGGACACGCCCGGCCCCCTGACCCTGGCGGTGGCCATCACCCGCCCGGCGGCCCAGGACGGGGCCGGCGCCGACGGGGCGGCCCAGGACGAGGGTGAGGCGGCTGACACGGGGGAGGCGGGTGAGGCCGTCCCCGAGCCCGTCGCGGTCGTGGTGGGCAACGCTTCCTTTGTGGAGGGCCAGATGCTGGGGATCCAGGGCAATCAGGACTTCTTCCTCAACGCCCTCAACTGGTTGGTGGGGGAGGAGCACCTGATCAGCATCCGGCCGAAGGTGATCAGCCCGCCCACCGTCCAGTTGACCCCTTCCTTCATGAGGCACCTCTTCTACGGCTTCGTCGTGGGGCTCCCCTTGGTGGTGCTGCTCGCGGGCGGCCTGGTCTGGTGGAGGAGGCGGGCGCTGTGAACCGGCGAACCTGGGGGATTCTGGGCACGGTGCTGGTCTTCGCGGGGCTCTTGGCCTACACCCTCTGGAGCGGCCGGCCCCAGCAACCCTCCGATGCCCTGACTCTGGACGCCTTCTGGCAGGAGGACCGGAACGCGGTGAGGCGGGTGGAGGTCCTCCGGTCCGATGGGGAGCGGCTGGTCTTCGACCGGATGACGGTGGAGCCGGAGCCGGTGGCGTATCGGCTGCCCGCCCGCTTCCAGGGGGTGGCGCGGGCGCCCTTTGACCAGTTCCTGCCGCCCGGACCCGAGACCGCGTGGTGGCTGGTGGAGCCCGAGCCGGTTCCCGCCGATCCAGGGACCCTGGCCAGCCTCCTCTTCTCCTTAGCCGAACCCCGGCCCCTGGCCCAGGTCACGGAGAGCGCCGCGGAACGGGCGGCCTACGGGCTGGAGCCGCCTCAGGCGACGGTCCGGCTCCATGTGGCCCAAGAGGGGGAGGCGGAACCCATCATCCGGGAGCTCCTGGTGGGCGAGGCCACCCCGCTGCGGAGCTCCACTGGGGGCATTCAGAGTTACTACGTGGCCACCCCCGAGCGAGAGGGGGTCTACACCCTCTCGGCCTATCCCCTGGAGACCCTCTTGGGGGAGCACCAGGGGTTCCGGTTGATGCAGTTCGCCCGTTTCGGCCCCGAGCGGGCGGAAGGGATCCGGCTCCTCTGGGAGGGGAAGGCCCCCGTTGAGCTCAGCCGGTCCGGGGACGCCTGGCGGCTGCACCAGCCGGTCCAGGCCCCTGCCGACCGGTCCGCGGTCCAAGACCTCCTCTTTGACTTGGAGCTGATGCGCGCCGAGGAGATCCTGGCCGAGGAGGCGACCGACGAGGTCTTGGCCCACTACGGGTTGGAGAACCCCCGGGGGGAGGCGCTCATCCTTTTGAGCCCGGCAAGCTCCTCGGCGGAGGACGAGCCCTCCGAGACCTCCCCGCCGACGGGGGCGGAGGCGGGCCTGCCCCACGCTCAGGTCCTCTGGGTGGGTAACTTCCTTCCTGATGGGTCTGGCGTCACCGTCCGCCTGGCGGGGGAGCGGACCGTCTACCGGATCCGGGGAGACCGGATCCAAACCTTCTTCGATGTGACGGCCCAGCCCCTCCGCCTGGCCCAGCGGAGCCTGCTGCCCCCCACCTGGCCCAGCGACCTGAGCCAGGCCCTGGCGGCGGTGCGGTGGACCGGCGACGGGGAGACCCGGAGCCTCGTCCGGGATGAGGCGGGCTGGGCCGACGAGGCCGAGGTCCGGGCCCTCTTCCAGCAGATCCGGAGTTTCCGGGCTCAGGAGGTCCTGGCCGCCGGCGCCGACGCGGAACGCCAGGCCGGGTACCGGCCGGGCGAGGCCCTGCCGGCCGGAGCGGAGCAACTGGTGCTGGAGCCGGCCGCTGGGATTGAGCCGTCTACCCCCGTCACCATCACCCGCCTGCCCGACGGTGAGGATGGGGCGATCCGCCTCCTGTGGGCCGCGGGCGACGATCGGTTGCTCTTCCGGGCGGACCTGGCCGACTGGGAGGCCCTGAGAGAGGCGTGGTGAGCCCCGGGCCCCCAGCCCGGGAAGATCTCCGGCGGGCAGCGGTCCCCGGGGCTGCCGCTCAGGCTGCGGCGTGCTAGAATGACCGTAAGCCGCAGGCCGGGCGGCAGCCCCGGCCGGGGACCAGGAGGGAAAGGGGGCACCGCGGGCGGTGTACCCAGAAGAGTACGAAAGGTTCGTCCGGCGCTTCAACCAAGGCGAGTACCATCAGGCGTACGAGGCGCTGCTGGAACTCTGGCAGCGCCAGACCACCCAACGGTTCTACAAAGGCCTCATCCAGGTGGCGGGCGCGTATCGCCACTGGGAAGACGGGAACCTCTTTGGCGCGGCCAGCCTCTTTCACTCGGCGGCCCGGATGCTGCGGGAGTTTGCCCCCCGCTACCAAGGGATGGCGATCGACGCCCTGCTGCCTCAGCTGGAGGCGTGCCTCCACCAGGTCCTGTTCAAGGAGGCGAACCGGTCGGCCCAGGTGGAACTGCCGGTGATCCGGCTGGTGGTGGAGGGGCTGACTGAGGGCGAGGGCCAGGCGATCCGGTGAGGGTCAACCGTTCCGCAGGCCGAGGAGAAAGCCGACACTGAAGCCGGCGCCCACCGGGAGGTAGGCCGCGAGGCGCTCCGACCACTGGCGCAGCATCCCGCCCAGCCCCCCCATCTGCTCCACCGAGCCCCGATAGGTCTCCTCGAGAACACCCCAGTTGATGACGAGAAAACCCAACTCCTCCAGGGCGATGCCCATGACCAGGAGGAGGGCCACGAGGATCAGCCCCACTTTCAGGGCCTTCTTGGTGGTGTAACCCACGGCATACCCGAGGAGGAGGCCGAGGCTGGCCTGACCCCCCAAGAGCGTCCAATCGACCTGGCCGCCCCAGGCGTGCTCCAACGCTGTCACCGCCTTCCTACCCCGTCGCCTGTCGGGAAGGCTCCTGCACACGGCCAGGAGAGCCGAGGATGGCTCACCGCCATGATAAACGAGCGTCCTTAGCGTTGGCAACGGAAGGCACGGGAATACCGGGTGGGACTGGCTGGAAAAGGCGGATCCGGGCCGGGAGGGGGCGGCCGCTCCGTTGACAGTTTCGCATGCCTTGTGGTACAGTGAGAAAGCCGACCGGTCTGGGTCGGGAGCGTGGAAGGGTACTCAAGTGGCCGAAGAGGGCGGTTTGCTAAACCGCTAGTAGGGTCGAAAGGCCCTAGCGAGGGTTCGAATCCCTCCCCTTCCGCCAAGATCGGCAACGGCGCCCGCCTGTCGAGGGCGGGCGTTTCCGCGTTCCAGCCCCTAGGGCAGCCAGCAAAAGGGGGAAGACCCATGGGTCAACCCTGTCTCCGGGGCCGGCTCGTGACCCTGCGCCCGCTCCGGGAGGCGGACATGGCCCGCCGGGTGGTCTGGACCAATGATCCGGAGATCCACCGGCGGACCATCGGCATCGAGGTGGATGCCCGGACTGAGGAGGACCTGCGCCGGTGGTTCGCCACCCTGGCCCAGGATCCCAGGAGTGAGCAGTGGGCCATCGACCTCCCTGAGGCGGGGTACGTGGGCGATCTGGACCTCCACGGGATCAACCCTGTGGCCCGAGAGGCGTGGGTGATCCCCTTCCTGGGCGATCCCCAGGCCCGCCGCCCCGAGGTGCTGGCCGACGCGCTCCGGACCCTGGCCCGGTATGCCCGGGAGGAGAAGGGGCTGGAGCGGCTGATGGTGGAGGTCCTGGACCAAGACCAGGAGACGGTCCAGGTCCTGCGGGACTTGGGCTTCGACCAAACGGATGCCATCGATAACTTGAACGGAACCCTCTCCTTGATCTTTCAGGCGGAGACGAGCCAGCTGGTCGGCTGAACCCGCTTGTTCTGAGACGCCGTTCACAATCTTTTGGTTTGCCCACAGACGAGGTGAGCTGCATGCCCCACCCCCTTCAGCCCCCGACCCGGGGGAGGTGGAGGGAGTTCTTCGACCTGCGACGGGCCGGTTTCCGGGTCAACCTCTTCTTCGCGCTGGTGGTCCTGGCTGGCTTGCTGGCCGGTTTGGGGTCCCTGGCCTACTACACCGCGACCCAGGCCGCCGTCCGCTGGGGCCAGGCCCTGGTGGCCGGAACCGGGCCTCGGGTGGTGTTCCTCGCGATCGCGGGCGGTCTGGTGGTGGGGCTCTTGGGGCTCCTGGGCCCTCGGGACCGGCTGGACGGGGTGGCCCGGGTGATCTACGGTGCGGCCTTGGGTCGGCCCTTGGTGGGGTTGCGGGACGCGCTGGGGATCTTCATCCGGTCGACGGTCACCATTGGCACCGGCGGCTCCGCGGGACGGGAGGGCCCGGTGGTCATCATCGGCGCCGGGTTGGCCGGCACCTTGGGCCGGCTCATGAAACTGTCGGGCCGGGAGATGCGGACCCTCCTCGCGGCCGGGGTGGCCGCCGGTGTGGCCGTTGCCTTCAACGCCCCCGTGGCGGGCTCCCTCTTCGCGCTGGAGATCATCCTGGGCGACTTCGCCGCGGGGACCTTCAGCCTGGTGGTTTTGGCGGCGGTGGCGGCCACCGTTCTGGCCCACGGGGTCCTGGGCGGGGAGCCCGTGCTGCAGGTGCCCGCCTACACCTTCCACCACTGGGCCGAGCTCTTCCTCTACGCGGGCCTGGGCCTGGCCGCCGGCCTCATGGGACGGCTCTACATCGCCGCCATCCGGGGGAGCGGCCGGCTTTTCCAGCGCCTGCCCGGTCCGTCCTGGCTCCGTCCGGCGGTGGGCGGGCTCCTTTTCGGTACCGTGGGCGCCTTCCTTCCCATCACCCTGGGCGCGGAGTACACCCCCATCGCCGTCGCCGCCCAAGGGGGGCTCGCCTGGCAGGTCCTTCTGGCCTTGGCGCTGGTCAAGGTGGCGACCACGGCCATCACCCTGGGCTCGGGCGGGGCCGGCGGCGCCTTCGCTCCTGGCTTCGTGATCGGGGCCTTTCTCGGGGGCGGCTACGGCACCCTCATGGGCCAGCTCTTCCCGGCCATCACCGGGGAGGTGGGCGGGTACGCCCTGGTCGGGCTGGGGGCCATGTTGGCCAGCTTCACCCTGGCGCCCCTCACTGCCACCCTCCTCCTCTTTGAGCTCACCCGGGACTACGCCGTCATCCTCCCCACCATGCTGGCGTGCGCCGCGGCCTACCGGGTCTCCCGGGCCTTCAGCCCGTACAACCTGGACACCCTGAGCCTTTATGAGGCGGGCATCGAGTGGCGGTCTGGCCGCCAGATCGATGTGCTCCAGCGGGTGACCGCCGCCCAGGTGATGACCCGGGAGGTGCGGACGGTCCGGGTCGACCAGACGGTGGCCGATGTGGTGGCCCTCATGCGGGAGTACCGCTACCACGGGATCCCCGTGGTGGACCACCAGGATCGGCTGGTGGGCATGGTCACCCTGGACGATGTGCGGGAAACACCCCTGGAGGGCCGCCTGCAACGCCCCGTCGCGGAGGTGATGAGCTCCCGGCCCATCGTCAGCTTCCCGGACGAGACCCTGGACCAGGTGCTCGCCACCCTGACAGGCCAGGATGTGGGCCGGGTGGTGGTGGTCGAGCGGGAGGATCGGGGCCGGATCCTGGGGATCATCACCAAGGGCGACGTGCTGCGGGCGTACAACGAGGAGGCGGTGCGGGCCTCGCCAGGGGCTTTGCCCCTCCCGGCGGATTGACGGGAACCCTTCCGGCTGGTATACTAAGCGATGCGCCAGGGGTTACCCTGGCGGCCAAGCAGGCGCCCGTAGCTCAGCTGGATAGAGCGTCTGACTACGGATCAGAAGGTCAGGGGTTCGAATCCTCTCGGGCGCACCAGCGGGAAGGCCAGGACGGCCTTCCCGCTTTGTGTTTGCGGCCCTTGTTCCCGCCCTGCGCCGCCCCAACCGTCGGGCGACCGGGCGCGACCAGGCCCGCGGGAGCCTCCCGCGGGCCTGGTCGCCCATGCTGCCCTTGAGGCCTCGGGGCCCCCTAGACCGACGCGCCCACCGGCCGGTGGGGCTGCTGGCGCACCCGCCAGAGCTGGAGACCGATGCCGCCAGCCAGCAGGATGAGGCCGACCAGGTCCGTGACGAGCCCCGGATCGATCATGAGCACGCCGCCCAGGGCGAAAAGGATCCGCTCGGGCACCGTCAGGTTGGTACGGAAGAAGCCGCCCATGGCCACCGCCACCCCAAACATGCCCAGGATGGACGTGATCGCCATCTGGAGGATCTGCTGCCAGGTGACGTCGATGAGAAGCATCGACGGGTTGTAGGCGAAGATGTAGGGGATCAGGAAGGCGGCCACCGCGATCCGGGTGGCGGTCACCCCTGTCTTCATGGGTTGGGCCCCGGCGATCCCGGCGCCGGCGTAGGCGGCCAGGGCCACCGGCGGGGTGATGTCGGCCAGGATCCCAAAGTAGAAGACGAACATGTGCGCCACCAGCACGGGCAAGCCCAGCTGGAGCAGGGCCGGGGCCGCGATGGTGGAGGTGATGACGTAGTTGGCCGTGGTGGGCGAGCCCATGCCCAGGATGAGCGAGGCGATCATGGTGAAGAAGAGGGTGAGGAAGAGCTGCCCCTGGGCGAGGCTCACCAGCCCGCTGGCCAGTTTCAGGCCGAGGCCCGTCAGGGTGATCACCCCGATGATGATGCCGGCGGCGGCCGTGGCCATCACCACGCCCAGGGCGGCCCGGGCGCCCTGCTCCAGCGCTGCGATGATGTCCCGCAGGCTCATCCGGGTCGAGGGGTGGATCATGGCTGCCACCACCGCCAGGACGATGCCGTAGAAAGCGGCCTTCATGGGGGTGTTCCCCTGGACCAGGAGGACGATGATGGCCACCAGGGGGAGGAAGAGGTGGCCCCGCTCCCGGATGACCGACCAGACGCTGGGCAGCTGGTCCCGGGGGATCCCCTTCAGACCCAGCCGCTTCGCCTCATAGTGGACCGCGATGAAGATGCCCGTGAAGTAAA
Source organism: Bacillota bacterium (assembly GCA_017577405.1). GTDB lineage: Bacteria > Bacillota > Limnochordia > Limnochordales > Limnochordaceae > Limnochorda. The sequence goes on along the minus strand of PIUA01000021.1, from coordinate 15,819 downwards.
GGATGGCGGGCAAGAGGGCCGCGGTGGCGATGCGGATGTAGGGGATGCCGGTGAACTCGGCCATGAGGAAGGCGGCCGCGCCCATAATGGGCGGCATCAGCTGGCCGCCGGTGGAGGCGGCCGCTTCCACCGCGGCCGCGAACTCAGGCCGGTAGCCGAGGCGCTTCATCATGGGGATGGTGAAGCTGCCCGAGCCGACGGTGTTGGCCACCGAGCTGCCGGAGACGGTCCCTTCCAGAGCGCTGGTGATGACGGCCACCTTGGCCGGGCCTCCTGAGGCGAAGCCGGCCACCGCATTGGCCAGATCGATGAAGAAGCGGCCGATGCCCGTCTTCTCCAGGAACGCCCCGAAGAGGATGAAAAGGAAGATGAAGGTGGCCGAGACCCCCAACGGGAGGCCGAAGATCCCCTCGGTGGTGAAGTACATGTGGTTGGCGATCTGGCTGAAGCTGTACCCCCGGTGGGCGAGGAAGCCGGGCAGCTGGCGGCCCACCAAAGCGTAGACCAGGAAGGCCCCGGCGATGATGACGATGGGCAGGCCCACCACCCGCCGGGCTGCCTCCAGCACCAGGAGGACGGCCAGGGTGGCCACCACCAGGTCGGCGGTGGTCGGCATCCCCGCCCGCATGACGATCTCGTGGTAGAAGACCACCAGGTAGAGGGAGACAGCCGCCGAGGCCACGGCCAGGAGGACGTCCCACCAGGGCAGACTGGTCCGGGAGCCGCCCTTCCGGGCCGGGTAGAGCAGGAAGACCAGGCTCATGCCGAAGGCCAGGTGGATGGCCCGCTGGATGCGGGCGTCCAGGACGCCAAAGGCGGCGGTATACAGCTGGAAGAGGGAGAACCCGATCAGGACCAGCGCGATCAGGCGGCCGACAGGCCCAGCCAGGCGCCGGAAGGCCGACTCGCGGTCGTACTTGGCGAGCACCTCATCCAGGTCAAAGCCTTCCTCGCCAGGTGAGGCCGCCAGCCCTGGGTCCGACGGAAGGTGGGCCGGGGTTGGCCCGGGATCCAGCCGCTTCTGAGACTCGGAATGTTGACGGTTCACGAACGGCCCTCCTCTTCGTCGTCTTTCCTCACAAGGCCAGCCGCGAGCACCCGCACCCGCAGCCTCCCGTCCGGGCCGGCCCACTGGGTGAGGTCGTACGCCTCCCCGCCCACCAGGAGGGCGTGTTCGGTCAGGGGGAGGATCCGGAGGTTCAGCTCCCCCACGGGGACGGCCAGGCCCTCGATGCGGAACCGGTCGGGCAAACGGACGAAACGGGCGCCGGGCGGCGCCTCGGTGGGGAGGCCTGCCCCGTAGGAACGGTACTCGGTCGCCACCAAGAGGAGCCCATCGCCGTCACCGGCCGGCTCAAACCACTCAATCACCGGCGTCTGCTCGACCGAGTGGCGGAAGAGAATCCCAAACCGGGGGCACGTGGCGGGCAGGGGGATGACCAGGGTTGACCCGTCCCGGTCGGCCTCCAACCCGGGGGCGGGGATCGGGACCGCCCCGTCCACCACCACGACCCAACCCGCCCCATCGGCCGAGGCCGCCACGAGGACGGGGCCCGCCTGCAGCGTCACCACCAGGCTGAAGAGGCCGGCCAGCCACACCCTGACCGGGAGACGGGCAAGGTGGGCGAGCCGCTCCCGCAGGCTTCCCACCTTGCCCAACGGGCTGGGTGCCGGCGGCCCCCAGCGGCCGCCGGCGCCGAACAGGCTCATCCGTCGTTACAGGCCAGCCTCAGCGTAATACCGAGCCGCACCGGGGTGGACGGGGATGGACATGCCGTCCAAGGCCGTCTCCAGGCTCACGTCGCCTCCCCGGGCGTGGGCCTGGGCCAGACGCGGCAGGTTCTCGAACATGGCCTTGGTCAGGTTGTAGACCAGGTCCTCAGGCAGGTCGGCCCGGACTGCCAGCATCGCCTTGACGGCCACCGTTTGAACGTCCTGGTCCACGCCCCGGTAGGTGCCGCCCGGCACCACCACCTGGGTGTAGAAGGGGTACTCCTCCTGAAGCCGAGCCACCAGCTCGTCGCTCACGGGAACCAAGGTGATGGCCCGTTGGGCCGCAATGTCCTGGATGGCCGCGGTAGGCAGCCCAGCGGTGACGAAGGCGGCGTCGATGTGCCCATCCCGCAGGTTGCTGGAGGCCTCCGCGAAGGAGAGGTACCGGACGCTGATGTCATTGTAGGTGATCCCGGCCGCGCCCAGGATCTGGCGGGCGTTGGCCTCAGTGCCCGAGCCGGCGTCACCCACCGCCACCCGCTTCCCGCGCAGATCCTCGATGGACCGGATCCCCGCGTCGGCCCGCGCGATGATCTGGATCACCTCGGGATAGAGGGTGGCAATGCCCTGGACCGCCGTGACCGGCCGCTGGAACATCTCCTGGGCGTTCGCGGCGTAATAGGCGATGTCGTTCTGGATCAGGGCCAACTCGACCTGGCCCTGGGCCAGCATGTTGATGTTGGCCACCGAGGCCCCGGTGGCTTGCACGCTCGCGTTGACGCCTGGGACGTGCTGGTTGTAGATCTCGCCCAGGGCGCCTCCCAGCGGGTAGTAGGTCCCTGCCGTGCCACCCGTGGCGATGCTGATGAAGTGCTGCTGCGCGGCCACAGTCGGTACGCCAGCCATGAAGGCCGCCAAGAACACCACCAATGCTGCTGCGTGCCAACGGTACTGGGTCACGTTGCCCCTCCTCGTCAAGATGATGGAGAACCGGCGGACTTCATCGCGAAGGTGCGACTTGGCGAATAAGATTCGTCGCGAACCGGAACGGTTCCTTTTTATAGGAAGATTTATCTGACACCTGCTCGACGTATGACGCCCTCCGGGGTATGAGGTACCAAATTCCACGTCTCGCCGGGAGCTCCTCTTCCATCCTGGCCTGGACGGTGGCCCGGGCCTGTGGTATGCTGGGGACGATGATTCGACATGTAGCTAAATATCTATCTTGGTAAGGGGGGCACCCATGTCCCTCACCCAGGTGTTCAAAGCCTTGTCCGATCCCATCCGCCGCCAGATCTTGCGCATGCTGGCCCAGGGGGATCTCTCGGCCGGCGAGATTGCCGCCGGTTTCTCCATCAGCAAGCCGAGCGTGAGCCATCACCTGGCTGTCCTGAAACAGGCGGGGCTGGTGGAGGACCGGCGCGAAGGCCAGCACATTATCTACTCCCTGGACACCACCGTCTTCGCCGAGGTGATGGCCTGGGTCATGGACCTGGTCGGGGCAGGCGAGGCCCCCGCCACCTCGAAGGAGGACGGAGCGGGCCGATCTGACCATGGGGAGGGATCCAACCATGTCCGCGAGTGAGCCGTCGACGTACCGGGTGGACTGGCAGGAAGCCCGGCGGGATTGGCCTGCCTGGCTCGCCCTTCTGGCCAGTTTCGTGGCAAGCCTGATGCTCTACCCCCACCTGCCGGAGCAGGTGCCCATCCACTGGAACCTCCACGGGGAGGCCGATGGGTTTGCCGGCAAGTTCTGGGGGGCCATCGGCCTTCCCCTGCTGAATGTGGGGATCTACCTCATGTTGCTCTTCCTCCCGCTGGTGGATCCCAAGCGGGCCAACTACCCCCGCTTCATCCGGTTCTACCGGGGGTTCCGGGTCTTCATGGCCTTCTTCTTCGCCGGTCTCCACGGCGTCACCCTGTACGCGGCCCTGGGGCGGCCCATCGATGTGGGGCTGGTGGTCACCCTAGGTGTCAGCCTTCTCTTCGTGTACCTGGGCAACTCCCTGGGGCGGATCCGCCACAACTACTTCGTCGGGATCCGCACCCCCTGGACCCTGGCCAATGAAGAGGTCTGGCGCCGGACCCACCGGCTGGGCGGGCGGCTCTTTGTGCTGGCCGGCCTCCTCCCCTGGCTGGCCTGGCCCTTCTCCCGGGCTGCGGCCCTCTACGCGCTCATCGGCGGGAGCCTCGTGGTGGTGCTGGTCACCACCGTCTACTCGGCGGTGCTTTTCCAACGGATCAACGCCCGGTAACGCCGGGCCAGGAGGGAGCGGAATGGGGATGGACCTGCGGTTCGGGCGGATCCTTCTGGGGTGGGCTATGGTGATTCTGGTCGGACCGGGCCTAACCGGGGCCGCGGAGGCGTTGGGTGACCCGTTGGCCTGGGCGGTCCAGATCACCGACCAGCTGCGGGCCGGCCGGTTCCAGGAGGTGGAAGCCCGCTTCGACCCGGCCCTGGCCGCGGCCTTGCCCCCGGGCCAGCTGGCCGTGGTGTGGGCCTCCCTGGAGGCCCAGCTGGGACCCCTACAGGCGGTGGGTGAGGCCTTTGTGGCCGGGGAGGAGCCAGTAGTCCAAGTGCGCCAGCCGGCCACCTTCGCCGGCGGCGAGGTGGATCTCCTTTACGCGTTCGACGACCGGGGCCGGCTTGCCGGGTTCTGGGTTGTGCCCCGCCAAGACCCGCCCGGCGAGGCTCAGGCGGACGCTTCGCCTCCACCCTACGCCGACCCGTCCCGGTTCGTCGAGGTGGAGGTGACCGTCGGCCAGCCGCCCTACGAGCTGCCCGGGACCCTCACCCTCCCCAGGGGTGAAGGGCCCTTCCCCGGGGTGGTGCTGGTCCACGGGTCCGGGCCCCAGGATCGGGACGAGCGGATCGGCCCCAACCGTCCTTTCCGGGATCTGGCGTGGGGCCTGGCCACCCGGGGCATCGCGGTGCTCCGCTACGATAAGCGAACCTTCGTCCACGGGCCCCGCCTGGACCCCACCCAGGTCACCTTGGAAGACGAGGTGGTGGCCGACGCGCTGGCCGCGGTGGAGCTCCTGGCGGGCCGGCCGGAGATCGGCCCCATCTACCTGGCCGGCCACAGCCTGGGCGGTACCTTGGCTCCGGTCATCGCCCGGCGAGCCCCTGAGCTGGCGGGGGTGATCCTCCTGGCCCCCATGGCCCGGCCCGTCTCCCAGGTCCTGCCCGAGCAGCTCGCCTACCTGGCCCAGGTGGACGGGCAGGTGACGCCTGAGGAAGAGGCGCAGGTGGAGGCCTTCCGTACCGCCTTAGCCCAGGCGGTGAGCGGGGCGGTAGCGCCGGAGGCCATGATCTTGGGGGCGCCGGCCGCGTACTGGCAAGAGCTGGACGCCTTGGACCCGGTCGCCGTCGCCCGCGAGCTGGAGCTCCCCATGCTGGTCCTCCAGGGTGGGCGGGATTACCAGGTGACCGAGGCGGACTTCCGGCGGTTCCAGGCCGGGTTGGCCAGTCGCGCCGGGGTCCAGTTCCACCTCTTTCCCGAGTTGAACCACCTGTTCATGGTGGGCACGGGGCCCTCCCACCCCGGGGAGTACGAGGATCCGGGGCATGTGGCGCCGGAGGTGGTGGAGACCATCGCCCGCTGGATCACCCACCTCTCCCGCCGGTGAGGGTGGGTTCTCCTGAGCGAGGCAGGAAAGGGCGGAACCGGTCGCGAAAGGCTCTCCCGGGGCGTGGCGTGCGCCCTGGGAGAGCCTGTTTGCACGACGAACCCCATAACGGGAGAACGGACGAGGTGAGGGGTGTGAGGGAGCGGACCCGCCGGGGCACCCGGACCAGCGCCTTCGGCGTCTCGCGGCGGGAAGGGCACGATTCCAGCCCATTTTACGCCCGCCAGCTCTACCAATCGAGCCCAGACGGCATCCCCCTCCCTAAGGGAATCGGGCCCGGGCGGCCGGCGTCCCCGCCGGCCAGCGGCCAGGGCGAGGCTCCTTCCCCGGGGGAGACGCCTTTGCCTCCCGAGGCCACCAACCGCATCTTCTGCCAGGATGCTCGCCAGATGACCCAGCTTCCCGACCGTTCGGTCCACCTGATGGTCACCTCCCCGCCCTACAACGTGGGGAAGGAGTATGATGAGGATCTCTCCCTGAGCGAGTACCTGGAGCTCTTGGAGGCGGTCTTCCGGGAGGCCTACCGGGTCTTGGTGCCGGGCGGGCGGGCGGCGGTCAATGTGGCCAATCTGGGACGGAAGCCCTACGTGCCCCTTCACCTGTACGTCACCCAGGTGATGCTCCGGATCGGCTTCCTCATGCGGGGCGAGATCATCTGGAGCAAGGCCGCCGCGCCGGGGGGCTCTTGTGCGTGGGGCAGCTGGCTCTCGCCCTCCAACCCCACCTTGCGGGATGTCCACGAGTACATCCTGGTCTTCAGCAAGGAGCGTTTCGACCGGCCCCGGCAAGGCCGGGAGCCCACCCTGGAGCGGGATGAGTTTCTCGAGCTGACCCAGAGCATTTGGAGCTTCAATCCCGAGTCGGCCCGTCGGGTGGGTCACCCGGCTCCCTTCCCCGTGGAGCTCCCCCGGCGCCTCATCCGCCTGTACACCTACAAGGGCGAGGTGGTGCTGGATCCCTTCGCCGGCGTGGGCACCACGGCGGTGGCCGCCCTGGAGACAGGCCGGCGCTTCGTCGGCTACGAGATCGAGCCCGAGTACGTGGCCCGGGCCGAGGCCCGGATCGAGGCGACCCGGGCCCGGCTAGCGGCGGAAAAGTCGGGTCAGGACGACGGCCGCTGAGCGGCAGCAGGCGCTCCTCGTTCGGTGGGGAAGCCGTAGTTGACCCACTGGACCAGGCCGCCCTCCAGGTTGTACACCTGGGTGAAGCCCCGGGCCCGCAAGAACCGGGTCGCGAGCGCGCTCCGGTGCCCGGTGCGGCAGATGACGACCGTCTCCCGCTGGGGATCCAGGGCGGCGAGCTTGGCGGGCAGCTGGTCCAGGGGGATGAGGGTGGCCCCGGGGATCCGGATCAGGCGGTGCTCATCGGGCCCCCGGACGTCCAGCCACAGGACCTGGGGATCGGCGAGCTTGGCCTGGGCGGCCTCGGGCTCCAGGCTCCAACCCGCCCGGCGGACGGCCACCACCTCCGGGGGCTCATCGGGCAGGACCACCGCGGGCGCCCCTTCGGGGGCGGGCCGGGGCTGGGGCCGAGGCGCCTCCCCGTGACCGTTCGGGGCCGCCTGCCCGTTCGGGGCGGCCAGGGGTTCCACCGTCGCCTTCGGCTGGGGGACGCCGCAGAAGGCTTCGTAGTCGATGAGCTGGGTGATGGTGGGCCGGTCGCCGCAGACCGGGCAGTCAGGGTTCCGACGGAACCGGAGCTGGCGGTAGCGGCCTTCCAGCGCGTCGAAGACGACCATCCGGCCCGCCAGGCTCTCGCCGATCCCCAAGATCACCTTGATGGCCTCCAGGGCTTGGAGGGTGCCCATGTGTCCGGCCAGGGCGCCGATGATCCCCGCCTCCGCGCAACTAGGCACCGAACCCGGCGGCGGCGGGCTGGGGAAGAGGCAGCGGTAGCACCCCTGCCCCGGCAGGTAGACGGTGCACTGGCCTTCAAACTTGAGGATGCTCGCGTCGACGAGGGGCTTGCCCAAGAGGACGCAGGCGTCATTGACCAGGTACCGGGTGGGGAAGTTGTCGCACCCGTTGACCACCACGTCGTAGTTGCGAAGGATCTGGAGCGCGTTCTCCGAGGTGAGGACCTCCCGGTGCTCGATCACCCGCACGTCGGGGTTGAGCCGCTCCAGGTGCTCCCGGGCTGACTCGGTCTTGGGGCGGCCCACGTCCTCGTCGAAGTGCAGGGGCTGGCGGTGCAGGTTGCTCCGGTCCACCCGGTCCCCGTCGACCAGACCCAGGGTGCCCACTCCGGCCGCGGCCAGGTAGATAGCTGCCGGCGACCCCAGGCCGCCGGCACCCACCAGGAGCACCCGGGCATCCAGGAGCTTCCGCTGGCCCTCGACCCCCACCTCATCCAGGCGGATCTGGCGGTCGTAGCGGACCAGCTGGGCCGCTGAGAGCAAGGGGGCCGCCCCGCCGGCCATGGCCGGCACCAGGGCCACCTCTCGGACGCCCACCAGCGGGGTCTCCAGGCCCTGGAGGCTCCGCACCTCCTCCTCGTCGAGGAAGACGTTCAGGTGCTCGGGCAGGGTCCCCTCCTCGGTGAGCACGTGGCTGGCCAGGGCGGGGAACTGGTCGACCAGCCGGGCGAGCAGCTCGCCGACGGTGGCTGCCTCCAGCTGCACTCGGGCCGTGCCCCCCGTATGGACCCGGAAGGGTGTGGGGATGTACACCTCGACCATGACGACGCCCTCCCTTTCACTCCCCCCGCCCGGAAACCAGGGGCGGCTGGCGGATGATCTCGATGGGCTCTTCCTTGACGGTGCCGTTGCGGATGCGGAAGGCTCGGATCACCGGCCGGCGGGGATTCTGAAGGGAGCAGATGACGTAGAAGGCGTCGGGGTAGTAGGCCAGCCGGATGTCGGTGGACGACGGATAGGCGGGCGTGGCCGGGTGGGAGTGGAAGATGCCGACCAGGTCCGCCCCCTCCCGGTCGAGGGTGCGCATCACTTGGAGGATCTCCTTCTCCGGGATGGCGTAGCCCACCCGGCTCTGCTGCGCGTTGGTGGTGGGGAAGAAGCGGTCGGCCAGGTCCCCGTGCCCACCCAGGATGCCGCACGCTTCCAAGGGGCTCCCGGCGTAGGCATGCTGGACCATCTGCCGGTGGACCTCCTCCGTCACCTTCATGCCTTTAGGCCTCCAGTACGCTCAAGTAACGCTCGCCCGTGTCCGGCAGCACGGCCAGCACCGTCTGGCCCGGCTGGAGTTCCCGGGCCACCTCCACGGCTGCCGTCACCGCGGCGCCGGAGGAGATCCCGGCCAGGATCCCCTCCTCCCGGGCGAGGCGGAGGGTCATCTCAAAGGCGTCTTCGTCGCTGATCGGGATGATTCGGTCGATGATCTCCCGGTTGAGCACCCCAGGGACGAACCCTGCCCCCAGGCCCTGGATCCGGTGGAGGCCCCGGGGACCACCCGAAAGGACCGCGGACTGGGCTGGCTCCACGGCGACCACCCGGACGCCGGGAATCTTCTCCTTCAGCACCTCGCCCACCCCGGTGAGGGTGCCGCCCGTACCCACCCCGGCGACGAAGACGTCCAGCTTCCCCCCCGTCGCCTCCAGGATCTCCTGGGCCGTGGTCTCCCGGTGGATCTGGGGGTTGGCTGGGTTCTCGAACTGCATGGGCATGAAGTACCCATGCTTCTCCACCAGCTCGTTGGCCTTGTGGATGGCGCCGGCCATCCCCTCAATCCGCGGCGTTTCGATCAGCTCGGCCCCCAGGAGCCGGAAGAGCCTCCGCCGCTCCTCACTCATCCCCTCGGGCATGGTCAAGATGAGCCGGTAGCCTTTGGCCGCGCAGACCACCGCCAGCCCCACGCCGGTGTTGCCGCTGGTGGGCTCAATCACCGTGTCGCCGGGCTTGAGCCGGCCGGCGGCCTCGGCGGCAGAGATCATGGCCAACGCGGGCCGGTCCTTGACGCTGCCCCCCGGGTTCCGGGCTTCCAGCTTGACCAAGATGGTCGGGCCCGGGGTGCCGGGCGGGTTCGGGCCGATCCGCTGCAGGCGGACGACGGGCGTCCGGCCGATGGTGTCCAGGATGGTTGGGTACTCGGTCGCAGCATCTGGCACGTGAGGTTGGGTGTGTTCCGCAGGTTTCATATCATCGCCTACAATTCTGTATGGGATCTTCGGTGCTGGTGGTTCAGGGCTATTCTATGAATCCAGCCCGGAATGGTCAAGTATGCTGGGGGCCCTTGGGCGAGGCAGGGCCGCGGGTGGTGGCCCGGAGCGACGGGAAGCGCGCCCGGGCTCCGCTGGGTCCTCGGACCGGGGAGCCCAGGGCCCCAACGGGCAGGGCTTTCACCGGGCCAAGAGGAGGAGGAGCAGGAGGAAGAGCAGCGGGGTTCCGCGCTCGGCGCGGGGCGGGTCAGGCTGGCTGGCCGCCTCAAGGCCGCCAGCCTCGTCCTCTTCCGGTGGGAGGGCGGCGACCGCCAGGGAGCCTTCGTCTGCCGCCTCCGGGGCCCCCGGATCCGAGGGGTTGCCGGTGGCCAGAAGGCGCCGCGAGGCCCGGCGCCGGGGTGGGGGCAGGACATCCCGCACGGCGTGGAGTTGGCCTCTCAGGTGGGTGCTGGTGCGGACCAGCCGTTCCAGACCATCCAGGCGGGGCTCCATGTCGGTCCGCACGAAGGGTTTCATGGCCGCAAGCAGGTCGGCCGCCGCATCAAACTTCATCCAGGTATCCCCCCGAGTGGTGCTGCCTCACCTTAGGGTAAGAACCGGGGGGTCTCGGTGTTCCGGGAGCCGCCTCCCGACTGGCGCCGTCGTTCGTACCGGTCCAGGGTGGCGATCAGGGCCTGCTCCAAATCGACCCCCGTCTGGTTGGCCAGAACCAGGAGGGTGAAGAGGAGATCGCCCATCTCTTCTGCCAGACAGGGCGGTGGTTCACCAGGCTTCAGGGTTTTGGATCCGTACCCGATATTGAGGGCACGGGCCAGTTCGCCCGTCTCTTCCACCAGCCGGGCCAGGTTGGCCAGAGGCGGCCAGTACCCCTCGGGGGTGCGTTCAATCCACCGGGCGACCTCTTTCTGGAGCTGGCGCAGGTCCATGGCAAACCTCCTGCCCTGTCGTCCTGGCCCCATCGGGCCCCGGGGCCACCGCCACGGGCTGGCGCTTGCGCCGTGGGGGTTGGAGGGATAGGATGAGGTTGGCATCTTTACCTCTATTTTACTTCACAACGATATGGAGGCATTTCATTGGAATCCATCATACTAACCATTCTTCTCTTCGGGCTGGGCATCTTGTTCATCGTCAAGGGTGGTGACTGGTTCGCCGACTCGGCCATTTGGTTCGCGTCGTATACCAGGCTGCCCAAGGTGCTGATCGGCGCCACCATTGTCAGCCTGGCCACCACCATCCCCGAGTTCACCGTCTCCCTCATCGCCTCCCTCTCAGGTTCGCCCGACACCGCGGTGGGGAACGCGGTGGGTTCCACCATTGCCAACATGGGGCTGATTCTGGCCGTGGCGGCCATCATCCACCCCATCGTCATCAAGACCCGGGGCTTCCGGATCAACACCGTTCTCATGCTGGGGGCCATGGCGCTCATCTGGCTCCTCGGTCGGGACCGCTTCCTCTCAGCGAGGGACGGCCTGATCCTGCTCGTGGCCACCATCGCCTACCTGGGGTACCAGTACTGGCGGGCCAAGAGTGGGGAGGAGCAGGCTGACGTGGATGTCTTAGTTCACACGGACCGGGCCCATCTGCCCCGGAACGTGGCCCTCTTCCTCCTGGGCGGGATCTTGGTCGTGGTGGGGAGCCGTCTGGTGGTCACCAACGGAGTGACCCTGGCGGAGCTCCTGGGGGTGCCCGAGATGCTTATCGCCCTCACCCTGGTCTCGGTGGGCACCTCCCTGCCCGAGTTGGTCACCGCCATCTCCACGGCCCGGAAAGGCCATCCCGACCTCTCCGCGGGGAACATCGTGGGGGCCAACATCCTCGACCTGACCTGGGTTCTTTCGGGCGCCAGCCTTGCCGCGCCCTTGCCCATCCTGGACCAGACCCTCCGGCTGGACCTCCCCGTCAGCTTCCTCTTTGGCCTGGTCCTCTTGGTCACCTTCTCCGTCGGCCGGCGGCGGATGGGGCGGGGCTTGGCCGCCGCCGTCCTGGCCGCGTACGCCCTCTACGTGGCCAAGCTGGTCCAACTGGGGACCATCTGAGCCCCCGGGCCGGCTCGGGCCCGGCTGGCCTGCGGCCCGGGCTGGCCCCTCACCGCCCCTTCCCCGGTGTATGAAAGGAATCGACCCCCCCTGAGGCGTAGTTTTACGGGAGCATCATGCCACCCCCGGGGCTGGGCGGGGAGTTGGGTGGGAGGGAGCAGAGCTGGCCATTCGCCGTGCTGCCGTTCTGGTGTTGGCCCTGATGGTGTTTCTCGCGTGCGCCCCCGCCGGGGCGTCGGCGGCGCGGGGGCAGATCGGGCTGACCTACGATCTGGCCCTTCACGGCTCGGTGGAATTCCCCACGAGCTTCGACCCCCTGGAGGGCCGGATCCACCTCGGCATCCACAAGGACGGGCTCATGACCGGTCTGGGTGCGGTCTACCAGCTCGATGAGCTGATGGACCCCAACCTCGCCAGCCAGGACCTCCACCTGTATGTGGGCGGGGGCTTCAACCTGACGGTCCAGGAAAAGAATGGGGGCGGTGCCCTCTACCTCCTCATGGGCCTCCGCTACAACCTGAACCCGCAATTGTACACCTTCGTGGAGGCCACCAGTTACGCCGGGTTCGCCTTCGGCCTGGGTCGGGGCTTCTAGTCGGGGCCTGGACCCGGCCCAGCCGGACGGCCGCCACCGGGCGGGCTGGGCGGGGCGACCTTCCCGGGCCGCGATGAGTCAGCCCGCCCGCCGGCCATCCTTATGGAGGCCAGAGGCCCCCGGCCGGCGTCCCCGGCGGGAGGGGCCCCATTCTGAGCGAAAGTGGGGAGCAGCGCTGGAAAAGCCGTATGAGCCAGGGGCGCCCCGGGTGCAGGGGCTCACCCGGTGGCTGAAGCAGCGGGAGCTGGCCCTCTTCGCCACCCTGCACATCCGCCTGGCCCGGCGGTGGCTGGACCGCACCATGCGGCTGGTGACAGAGCTGGCCGGCCCGCTCCCCAGCATCGGTCTTTGCGCCCTCTACCTCTTCCATCCCCGGCTCCACCACCCGTGGGGCTGGCGGATGGTGGCCGCCGTGGGCGGGAGCCACCTGCTGGTCCAGCTTCTGAAGCATCTGGTCCAGCGGGACCGGCCCTACTTGGTGGTGGAGGGGAGCCGGGGGATCGTCGCGCCGCTGCTCGACCACTCCTTCCCCAGCGGGCACACCACCTCCGCCACCAGCATGGCGGTGGTCCTCTCCGCAGCCAACCCGGGCCTGGCGCCTGTCCTGATCCTTCTCGCCTCCCTGGTGGCCTTCTCCCGCATGTACCTCGGGCACCATTACCCCTCGGACGTCCTCGCGGGCGCGGTCCTCGGCACCCTGTCGGGGAGGGGGGCGCTCACCCTGATCGCCTGAGGCTCCGGCGGCGAGTAGTCCTGGTTGGGACCACCGAAGCAGCAGCATGGGGAGAAGTCGGCCCAGGCCGGGTGATGGCCTGGGCCGACCCTTTTCTTTGGCCCGCTCCTGCGTTCGCCTAGCCCTTGATGCCCGTGAAGCTGATCCCCTCCACGAAGGAGCGTTGGAAGACCGCGAAGAGGATGATGATGGGGACCGCGGAGATGACGGCACCGGCCAGGATGGGCCCCCAATCGAAGGCGACCCCGTAGGTGAGCCGGAAGGAGAGGAGTCCCACCGTCAGGGTGAACTTGTCCTGGGGCGCGGTCAGCACCACCAGGGGCCAGAAGAAATCGTTCCAGGCCCCCTGGAAGGTCAAGATGGTGAGCGCGCCCAGGGCCGGCTTGGCCAGGGGCAAGACCACCCGGGTGAAGGTCTGCCAAGGGGTGGCGCCGTCGATCCGGGCCGATTCCTCCAGCTCCCGGGGGAGGGAGATGAAGAACTGGCGCATGATGAAGACGGCGCTGGAGCCCACCAGCCCCGAGAGGATCAGGCCCGTGAAGGTGTTGAGGAGGCTTCCGCCGCCCCAGAGCCGGCTCAGGCCGAAGATGCCATCCCGCAGGACCAGGTAGTTGGAGATGAAGAGGACCTGGTTGGGCAGCATCATGGAGAAGAGCATGAAGACGAAGAGGGCGTTCTTTCCCGGGAAACGCATCCGGGCCAGCGCGTAGCCGGCCAGGGAGGCGAAGGCCAGGGTGCTCAGCACCTTGATGCCCGCCACCAGGAAGGAGTTGCCGATCCAGGTCAGGAAGAGGTTGCGCCCCGTGGTGCGGGAGTAGTTCTCGGTGAAGACCCGGTGGTAGTTGTAGAAGACGTAGGGGATCACACCGCTGGTCACGTTGTTCCAGCTGTGGACCCGCCCCCGCCGCTCCACCCGGTTGGGCGGCAGGGTGCTGTCCAGGAGGACGTACTCTTGGGGCTTGGTGACGTCCAGGGGCACCCGGTCCACCACCACATCCTCCGAGCCGTTGGTGATGCTGAAGCGGTAGGTGACGGCCACTCCATCCTCCCGCTCTTCCCGCCGGATGACCTCCACGGGTGAGACGACGGCCACGTCCGAGGCGAAGGGGCCCGTCCGCACCGCCCCCGCCCCCGCTCCCGGCACCCGGCGGGGGACGGCCACCTGGATCATCTGCTCCTGGGAGCCCGCCGGCACCAGGTAGGTCACCTCCATGGTGAGGGTGTGGCCCGGGTGGAAGCTTCCGAACCACCCGCTGCCCCCGCCTTGCCGGCCCAGCCGGTAAGCGGCCACCCAGTTGCGGGGCGACAGCTGGTGAGGTGTGAGGCTGGGGGGCCACTCGGTGGGGTTGTCCTTCAGGCTGGAAAGGGTGGCGAAGAGGAGGGGCCCCATGAACAGGATGGAGAGGAGGAGCAGGAGGGTGTAGACCAGACCCGCCCGGGCCCACCGGCGCCGGGCGATCCAGTCGGGATCAGGGGTCAGTTGGAGGCTTGGGGCGACAGGTGTGGTCTGAGCCATGGGCAAGAGCCTCCCTCCCTACTGGGCGCGGAGCACCCAGCGTTGGATGAGCACCACGATCAGGGTGAGGATGGCCAGGAAGACCGCACCGGCCGCGGCCAGCCCCACCCGGGGCATGGCGCCGCCGGGAAAGACCCAGTGGTAGACGTAGTAGGCCAGGGTGATCACCGACTCCAGGGGCGCCTGGTCGCCCAGAATGGCTACCTGGTCGAACATCTGGAGGGTCCCGATGAGCCCCAGGGTGACCACCAGGAAGATGACGGGCTGGAGGTGGGGCAGGGTCACCTGGGTGAAAGCGACCCAGCGGGTGGCCCCGTCCACCGCCGCCGCCTCGTACAGCTCCCGGGGCACATCCTGCAGCCCCGCTAAGAAGAGGAGCATGAAGGTGGGCGCCGTCGTCCAGATGTTGAGCATCATGATGGCGATGAGGGGGATGGGCGCCCCCCAGGCCGCAGGCCACCGGCGTCGGGTGTTGAGCCAGTTGATCTGCTGCGCCGCCACCCCTTCCGCTGGCTGGTAGACCCAGGTGGAGAGGAGCCAGGTGCCCGCCAGCCCCACCAGGAGGGAGACGACCAGGAGCGCGGGATCCAGCGGCCGGGCGGGCAGCCCTCGCCGGCGCTCCCAGACCACCTGGATGAACTGGGCTGCCGCCACGAGGGCGACGAACACCAGGACCGTGCGCCCGTGCTGGCGGGCCACGGTGATCAGGTAGTTGATGGCGCCGCCCCGCTGGAAGAGCCACATGAAGATGAGGGTGATGACCACGCTGGAGGTGATGCTCGGCATGTAGTACAGAGACCGGAAGAAGGTCAAGCCCCGGAGCTTCTGGTTCAAGGCGACAGCCAGGGCCAGAGCCAGCACCGTCTGGCTGAGGGTGACCACCACCGAGTAGAGGATGGTGTTCCGCAGGGCGGTGAGGAAGAGCCGTTCTCCGAAGAGCTGGCGGTAGTTCTCCAGGCCGATCCAGCGGGGCGCGGCGAAGAGGTCATACTCGGTGAAGCTGAAGTAGAGGGTGCGGAGGAACGCGTACAGGAAGAAGACGCCCAGGGTGAAGAGGAAGGGCGCCAGGAACAGGTAGCTCCAGGCGGCTTCCCGGGCCCGGCGCGACAGGCGCATCTCCAGGCCTCCCTTCTCCAACGTTCTCAGCAGCGGGAGGGGCCGCCCCGGGCCCCGCCCCGGGGCGGCCCCCAGGACTTACCGGCCCGTGAGGCGATCCAGGCGCTCCTGGGCCTCCCGCAGGGCCTCCTCAGCCGAGAGCTCGCCGTTCATCACCGCGCTCAGGGCATCGTCGATGGGCCGCATCCAGTCGCCGCCGTACTGGCGGAACTTGAAGGGATAGACGAAGCCGTCCGAGGCGCCCTCGAAGATGATCCGGTTGGCCTGGGCTTCGGCCGTCGCCTCATCGAAGTAGGGGTTGTCGGCCAGGGCGGCCCGGCTGGGGATGGCCAGGCCCCGCTCCAACACCCACTGCTGGGCCTCGGGG